>NZ_JBEZYA010000032.1:0-109203 GCF_040638295.1 Actinoplanes sp. NPDC026619 | reverse complement strand
CATCGACCGGTACAGCTACCAAGCCACCACCAGCATCAACATCGTCAGCCCAGACCCTTGACGAGCACCACCCCGCCCTAACTGAGCGGCGTTGGCTCTAGTCGTTGAAGATGCCTCTGGCCGGTAGGCCGCAGGCGCGCTGGGCCTGGCGGGCGTGGCCGTTCACCGAGGCGGCGACCATCATCAGCTCGGCGAAGCCGCCGCCCAGCAAGGCGTCTTCGGTGCTGCTCGACGAGCCGAGCAGGTTCGCGATGTTGTCGACGTCGTCGGCCAGGCCCTTGACCGCGGTGCGCAGGGTGCCGTCGAAGATCAGCAGGCGGGCGCGGCCGCGCAGCTGTTCGGCGACGTGGCGCATCTCGGCCAGGTCGGACTGGCTGAGGCCGCCGGAGGAGCTGCCGGCGGACGAGCTGCCGGTGATCGTGTCGTTCTCCATCGCCGCGCAGATGGAGTGCTTCGCCCAGGCGTTGGTGCCGATCGCGCCCGCGCCCAGCCCGATCACCAGGACGGCGATCAGGCCGATGATCAGCGGTTTGTGATTGCCGGGGCGGGCCGGCGGTGGATATCCCGGCTGCCACGGCGCGGCCCCCTGAGGTGGCCAGCCGGCACCACCGTTCGGGGCCGGCCAGCCGGGGGCGCCGTTCGGGGCCGGCCAGCCGGCGGTGCCGGGTGGGGGTGGGGCGGTCGGGGTGGGCCAGCCGGTGGGGTCGGGTGGGCTGTACTGCGGTGTGCCCGCGGCCGCCCAGGGCGACGGCGGCTGCTCGGGTTGCATCCGGTGGCTCCTCCGTGCGTTCCGACCGCTCAAGACTCGGTTCGGCAGGCGGGGCGGGGAACTGAGCGGGACGTCGCGCGCCGGCCGTTTTGCTCAGGTCGGCGGCGCGGGAGCCGACCTGATCTTCCAGAGGATCCGCCGGAGGGAGTTTGCATTGCAGCGCAGGCTGAGTTCGCTGGTGGTGTCGGGTATCGCCCTGGCGCTCAGCACCGCGTGGCTGATCGGTGGCCTCTTCCACCCGTGGGCGCACCCGGTCGTCGGGTGGCTGCCGTTGCCGGTCACCGCGATCCTCGCGGGGCGCGCCTGCTGGGCGGTGAGCCGCCGGCCCGACCTGGACCCGAGCACCCGCCGCTTCTGGCGCCACCTGACCATCGCCTGCGCGCTGTTCACCGCCGGGATCGTGGCGAACGCGGCCGACGCCACCGCCGGTGCGGCGCCGTCGCAGCGGGTCGGGCCGGTCGCCCTGGTCTTCTATCTGGGCGTCCTGGTGCTGGTCATGTGGTCGCTGCTGCGCCTGCCCTCGTGGCATCGCAGCCGTAGCGACTGGATCCGGTTCGGCATCGACGCCTGCGTCGTGCTCATCACCGTGGCGGCGTTCGTCTGGCGGTTCTCGCTGCGCGACCACCACACGTGGGAGCGGCAGACCGGCTCGGCCGGCGGGATGCTGGCCATCGCGCTGCTCACCACGCTGTCCATGGTCACCTTCATGAAGGTGGCGTTCGCCGGCGCCGGCCGGCTGGACCGGCGGTCCACCTACGTCCTCGCGGTCGGCGCCGCCGTCTCCGCGACCGTCGGCAGCATGTCGCCGTTCCTGATCGACAAGCCGTACCTGTCCAGCAGCCTGGTAGCGGTGCCGATCGCCGCGGTCGCCATCCATCTCGCCGCGGTCCGTCAGTGGCGGGCCGGCGACACACCGGCCCGCAACCGGCGTCGCGGCAGGCGGATCAGTGTCGTGCCCTACTTCGCGGTCGCGGTCACCGACGGCATGCTGCTGACGACCAGCACCCGCAGCCCGGGCGAGACCCGGTTCATGCAGGCGATCGTGGTGGCGCTGACGTTCCTGGCGATCGGCCGGCAGATCATCGCGCTGCGCGACAACAACCGGCTGATGGCCACCGTCGAGAGCCACCGGGAGGAGCTGACCCGGCAGGCCACCCACGACAGCCTCACCGGGGTGGCCAACCGCGCCCTCCTCGAGCAGCGCACCCGTGAACTGCTCGACGAGGGTGGCGACTTCCACGTGCTGCTGCTCGACCTGGACGACTTCAAGGTCGTCAACGACCGGCTCGGCCACCAGGTCGGCGACCGGCTGATCGTCGAGACCAGCCGCCGGCTGACCGACCTGGTCGGCGACCTCGGCACGGTGGGGCGGCTCGGCGGCGACGAATTCGCGGTGGTCCTGGCCGCGGTCGGCGACGATCTTCTCGACCAGCTGGTCACCGAGCTGGGGCGGCCGGCCGATCTGGCCGGCAACATCCTCGCCACCGCGGTGAGCATCGGCGTCACCCGCAGCCGCGCCGGCGACGACCCGGATGAGCTGCTGCGCCGCGCCGACGTGGCGATGTACAGCGCCAAGGCGGCCGGCGGGGACCGGTGGCAGTGGTTCGACCCGGCGATGGACCGGGCCGCGGACGAGTCGGCCCGGTTGTCCGGCGAACTGCGCCAGGCGCTGGAGCGCGGCGAGATCTTCGCGCTGTTCCAGCCGATCACCGACCTGTCCACCGGGCGGCCGGTCGGCGCCGAGGTCCTGATGCGGTGGCAGCACCCGGAGCGCGGCCTGGTGCCGCCGGACGTGTTCATCCCGCTCGCCGAACGGAACGGCGCCATCCTCGGGCTGGGGCGCTGGGTGCTCGAGTTCGCGTGCCGGCAGGCGGCGGACTGGCAGCGGCGGCTCGGTGACGCCGCGCCGGAGAAGATCAGCGTCAACGTGTCGGCGCGGCAGCTGGCCGAGCCCGGCTTCGTGGCGACGGTCCGGGAGATCCTCGCCGAGACCGGGGCCGACCCGGCCCGCCTGCTGATCGAGGTCACCGAGACGGCCGTGCTGAACACCGGTAGCGCCGCCGAGCAGCTGACCGCGCTGCGCGAGCTGGGGTTGCGGGTGGCCCTCGACGACTTCGGGACCGGGCACTCCTCGCTGAGCCTGCTCCTCGATCTGCCGGTGGACGTCCTCAAGGTGGACAAGTCGTTCGTCAGCGGCGCGGCGGCCGACCACGCCGGGGCGATCGTGGTGCGCAACCTGATCGGCTTCACCGACGACTTCGGCATCGAGGCGGTCGCCGAGGGCGTCGAGACCGAGGCGCAGGCCGCCCGCCTGCGCGCGGCCGGTTACCACTTCGCCCAGGGTTACCTGTTCGGGCGGCCGATGCCGGCGGGCGAGTTCGAGAAGCTCTACAGCCCGGCGAAAGTAGCCTGACCCGCCGCCAACGCGATGGTGGCGCAACGGCCGTGACCGGCCGCCCAGGTCGCCTCGACGGCCACGGGACCGGTCAATGCCGTACCTCTGAATGGTTTGCCGTTGATGCAACCTGCCTCGGTCTCCCGGTGTCTGGGAGGGTGACCGACGGGGGAGGGGCATTGGCGGACCGCGAGTTCGATGAGTTCGTGCGTAGCCGGTCGGCTGCGCTGTTGCGGGTTGCCTACCTGCTCACCGGGGATCGGCATGCGGCCGAGGATCTCCTGCAGGAAGTTCTCGAGCAGATGTACGTGCGGTGGCGGCGCATTCGCGGCGGACCGGATGCCTATGCGCGGCGGATCCTGGTCAATCGGTCGATCAACCGGTGGCGACGGCGCGGCCGGCGGCCGGAGGCGGCGCTCGGCGACATCGAGGTCGGGCTCCCGGATCACAGCGACGGGGTGGTCGTTCGCGATGCGGTGATCGGCGCGCTGCGCGGGTTGCCTCCCCGGCAGCGGGCCGTCGTGGTGCTGCGATATCTCGAGGATCTGCCGGTCGACGAGGTGGCCGCGGCGCTCGACTGCAGCGCAGGCACCGTCAAGAGCAATGCGGCGCGGGGGCTCGACAAGCTCCGGGCGGTTCTCGGGCCGATTCTGGTCAAGGAGGGGGACTAGCGATGACCGACTCCGACATCCGGGAAGTTCTGGTGCGGGCCACCTCCGATCTGGCGCCGCCGGCGGATCTGCTCGCTCGGGTCCGCAACGGGGGGCGGCGGCGGGTCGTCCGGCGGCGGGCCGTGCTCGCGGCCGGAGTGGCCGGGTTGGCGGCCGTGCCGTTCGCGGTGTGGCGCGGGACGAGCGCGGTCGAGCCGGAACCGCCGGCGGCCGGGGACCTCGGGCAGGACCAGGCGTTCCTGGGGCGGGCACGCGATGCCTGGGACGGGGTCGCGGGGATGTTCGGGACCGAGGGCAGAGCCCGGGTCCGGTGGGCCGGCAACACGCCGGCCGGTCCGGCGGCATTGCTCAGCCAACCCGTCCGGTTCGACGGCGGGGAGCGGCAGGACCTGCTCGGCTGGGTCGAGACGGCCGGTGGGGAGCTGCGCGCGGTGGGGTCCGGGCAACTGGTGGCGCGGGGGGCGGTCGAACCGTCGGCGCTGCTGCTCGGACGGTTACGGGACGTGCTCGTGGTCGCGGACCTCGGGCAGCCGGTGGAGCTGTCCGAGGATTTCAGCTTCGACGCGGTGGGGCAGCTGCTGCGGACCTGGCAGCCGGTCGTCTCGGACGGGGGTGTGTCGGTCCGGCGGGTCTTTCCGCAGCTCGGACGGGTGGGGATCGCGATGCGCTACGGCACGAAGCGGGTGGAGATCGCCAATCTCGGCGAGATGCAGCCGGCCACGACCTCGCAGGTGCCGCAACGGATCGACCGGGTCCTGGCCGGCGCCACCGCTCTCGGCGGCTGGGACGTGACCGCCCTGGCGAAGTACGCCGACACCTACGGCTACCAGCTCAACCCGGACCTGACCTCGTGGCACGTCCGCGGCACGCTACCGGACGGGCGGGCCCTGGTCGTGCAGACCGTGCCCGGCGACGACGGCGCCCGGGTCTTCTTCTTCGTCGGCAGCGGCACCCCGCGCTACGCGGGCTTCGTCCGGCCGCCGGGCCTGCTGCTGCACGTGCGGCTGGCGTTTCCGCAGGGAGTCGTGGTCGGCTACCTCAACGCCACGTTCCGCTATCGCGCGGCCGGCGGACCCTGGCTCCCGGTGACCGGAGACGTGGTGCTGCTGCCCGCCGTGGCCGACGAGGTGGAGGTGACGCCGCGCGGCGGTCAACCGTTTGTGACGGTCGTCTGACGGATACGTTGAAGGCATGACGGACGTCGTGATCGGCATCGACACCGGGACCACCGCCACCAAGGGCATCGCTGCCACCATCGACGGCACGCTGCGTGCCCACACCTCCGTCCACTACCCCCTGCTGGTGCCGGGCCCGGGCCGCGCCGAGCTCGACCCCGGGCAACTGCGCGACGCCGCCGTGAAGGCCCTCACCGACGTGGCCGCGGCCTGCCGGGAGAACGGCGACCGGGTCGTCGCGGTCAGCCTCAGCGCGTTCCTGCACGCGCTGGTGCCGCTCGACAAGAGCGGCAATCCGCTCGGGCCGCTGGTCACCTGGGCCGACGCCCGCTCCGGTGACCAGTGCGACCGGATCCTCGCGGCCGGGCGGTCCCGTTCACTGCAGGCCCGCACCGGCACGCCGGTGCACCCGATGTCGCCGCTGACCAAGCTGGCCTGGTGGCGCGACAACGACCCGGCCACGCTGCGGGACACCCCGCGGTGGGGCGGGGTCAAGGAGCTGATCCTGGCCGCCCTCACCGACGAGCCGTTCCTGCTCGACCTGTCGCTGGCGTCCGGCACCGGTCTCTACGACATCCACGCCCGGGGCTGGGATGCCGAGGCGCTCCAGATCGCCGGCGTCAGTGCCGGGCAGCTCGCCGAGGTCGTGCCCACCACGACCGTCCTGCGGCTCAAGGCCGGGCTCGCCGGGCTCCCGGACGGCACCCCGCTGATCATCGGGGCGGCCGACGGGCCGCTCGCCAACCTCGGTGTCGGCGCCACCCCGGCCGGAGTGGCGGCCATCTCGCTCGGCACCTCCGGCGCCCTGCGCACGGTCGTCGACCGGCCCACCTCCGACGAGAACGGCCGGCTGTTCTGCTACGCGCTCACCGAGGACCGGTGGGTCATCGGCGGGGCGGTCAACAACGCCGGATCCGTCGTGCGGTGGGCCGGGCAGAGCTTCGCGGCCGGATTCGAACGGCCCGGCGCCGAAGGGGAGGACGCCGACGAGCGCGACGCCGCCCTGCTGATGGAGGCGCAGAGCGCGCCGCCCGGCAGCGACGGACTGCTGTGCCTGCCCTACCTGCTCGGCGAGCGGGCGCCGTGGTGGCGGTCGGGGCTGCGGGGCGCCTACCTCGGGCTGCGCCGCGAGCACGGGCGGGCCCACCTCGTGCGCTCCGCGGTCGAAGGGGTCTGCCAGCAGCTGGCGCTGGTCAAGGACTCGTTCGACTTCCCGGTCACGCAGGTCCGGGCCACCGGCGGCGCGGTGGCGTCCGAGCTGTGGATCGGGGTGCTCGCCGCCACCCTCGATCTGCCGGTCGCGGTCGCCGACACTCCGGAGGGCACCGCCCTCGGCGCCTGCCTGCTCGGCTGGCATGCCGTCGGCCAACTGCCCGACCTCGACCATGCGGCCGCGCTCATCCCGATCGGCGAACCGACCGTGCCCGATCCGGCGAACGCCGCCCTCTATGCCCGGCTGCGGCCCCTCATCGAGAAGTCCGCGCTCGCCATGCTCGACACCGTCAAAGAGCTCGATCGGCTCGCCCCGCCGCCGACGCCTGCGATTCCCGTCACCGACGGCCGCGTTGACGCCGCACACAGCGGTGAGAAAGCATGACGGTCGAGCGGTAGCGGAGGAACCCGGTGGAAATCCGGGACGGTCCCGCCATTGTGACCGGGTAGCGATCCCTATCCGGGAGTCAGAGACTCCGTCCGCTCGTGTCACCGGCGCGTGGGCGTGGACACCCGCGCAGAAGGGATCTTTGTGACGCCGTACCCGTTCTCCGCCGTGGTCGGGCTCGCCGATCTTCGGCTCGCCCTGCTGCTCAACTCCGTCTCGCCGCACGTCGGCGGGGTTCTCGTCCGAGGCGAAAAAGGCACTGCCAAGAGCACTGTCGTACGCGCTCTCGCGTCCCTGCTCCCGCCGGTCGACGTGGTTCGCGGTTGCCGCTTCGCCTGCGACCCGGGCGCGCCCGACCCGCTCTGCCCGGACGGGCCACACGCGCCCGACTCGCCGGCGCACTCCCGCCCGGCCGCCCTCGTCGAGCTCCCGGTCGGCGCCACCGAGGACCGGGTGGTGGGCACGCTGGACATTCAGCGGGCGCTGGCCGACGGGGTCAAGGCGTACGAGCCGGGACTGCTCGCGGCGGCACACCGCGGGATTCTGTACGTCGACGAGGTCAACCTGCTCCCCGATCACCTCGTCGACCTGCTGCTCGACGCGGCCGCGATGGGGCGGGCGCACGTCGAGCGGGACGGGGTGTCGGTCAAACACGCCGCCCGGTTCCTGCTCGTCGGCACGATGAACCCGGAGGAGGGCGAGCCCCGGCCGCAGCTGCTCGACCGGTTCGGGCTGGTCGTCACGGTCAGCGCGCCCCGGGACGCGGGGGACCGCGCCGAGGTCGTGCGCCGCCGGCTGGCCTACGAGGCCGATCCGGACGCGTTCGCGGCTCGCTTCGCCGGCGACGAGCTGGCGCTGGCGGCCCGGATCGTGGCCGCCCGTCAGCACCTTCCGCGGGTGGTGCTGCCGGATGGCGAGCTCGATCGGATCGCCCGGGTGTGCCTCGCCTACGGCGTCGACGGGATGCGGGCCGACATCGTGGTGGCCCGGTGCTCGGTGGCGCTCGCGGCCTGGCACGGGCGGGATGTCGTCACCGCTGATGACGTGCGGGACGCGGCTCGGCTGGCGCTGCCGCACCGGCGGCGCAAGGATCCGCTCGATCCGCCGGGGACCGATGAGGAACGCCTGGAAGATGCGCTGTCGCAGGCCGAGCCGCCGCCGTCGCCGCCTTCCGAGGATGACGACCCGGAGCCGGATGGTGGGGGATCGCCTCCGCCGCCCTCGTCCGGGCCGGATGGAGGACCGCCTCCGCCCCCCTCGTCCGGGCCGGATGGTGGCGCGCCCGGTCAGCCTCCCTCCGACGCCGGCCTTGATACCCCGGACGCAGGGGACAAATCGGGTGCCGGGATGGCGCCGGCCGCTGCGGCCGGGAACGCCTATCGCACCCGTACGCTCAAGATCGCTGCTCGTGGCACCGGCGGGCATGCCGGTCGCCGGTCGCCGTCGATCGCCCGCCGCGGCCGGGTGATCGGCTCCCGGGTTCCGGTCGGCAAGCTCGGCGGGGCGCCGCATCTGCCCGCCACCCTGCGGGCCGCGCTGCACCGCGGCGACCGGTTCGCGCAGGCCGGTGGGCGGCTTGTTCAGCCCCGTGATCTGCGGGAGGCCGTCCACGTCGGACGTGAGGCCAACCTCGTCCTGTTCGTGGTGGACGCCTCCGGGTCGATGGCCGCGCGCCGCCGGATGACCGTGGTCAAGACCGCGGTGCTGTCGCTGCTGCGCGACGCCTACCAGCGGCGGGACCGGGTCGGGATGATCACGTTCCGCGGGCACGACGCCGAGCAGGTGCTGCCGCCGACCTCCAGCCACGAGGTCGGGGTGATGCGGCTCGCCGCCCTGAAGACCGGCGGCCGCACGCCGCTCGCGGCCGGGCTCCGCACCGCCGCCGCCACCATCGCCACCGAGCGCCGCCGCGATCCGCGCCGGCGGCCGCTGCTGATCATCGTCACCGACGGCCGCGCCACCAGCGGGCCGGACCCGGTGCTGATGGCGCCCGCCCTGGCCGGCGTCGCGACGGTGGTCGTCGACTGCGAGTCCGGTCCGGTGCGCCTCGGCCTGGCCCGGCGGCTGGCCACCGCGCTCGACGCCGACCTGATGCCCCTCGACCAACTCGAAGCCGGCGCCGCCACGGCCCCGGGGAGGGCTGCCTGATGCCGCAGGGGAAGGTCGACGTCGTACCGAACGATGGGCTCACCACCCGGCAGCGTCGCCGGCAGGCCGTGCTTGCCGTGCACACCGGGCATGGCAAGGGGAAGTCGACGGCCGCGTTCGGGATGGCGCTGCGGGCATGGAGCGCCGGGTGGCCGGTCGGGGTGTTCCAGTTCGTCAAGTCGGAGAAGTGGCGGGTCGGCGAGGAGTCGGCGCTCAAGGCGCTCGGCCAGATGCCCGGCGGAGCGCCGGTGACCTGGCACAAGATGGGCGAGGGCTGGTCGTGGATCCAGCGGGCCGGCACCGAGCGCGACCACGCCGCCGAGGCCGTCGAGGGCTGGGCGCAGATCAAGCGGGACATCGCCGCGGAGACCTACCGGTTCTATGTGCTCGACGAGTTCACCTACCCGATGAAGTGGGGCTGGGTCGACGTGGACGACGTGGTGGCCACCCTCACCGACCGGCCCGGCACGCAGCATGTGGTGATCACCGGGCGGGACGCGGCGCCGGCCCTGCTGGACGCGGCCGACCTGGTGACCGAGATGACGAAGGTGAAGCATCCGATGGACGCCGGCCGCAAGGGACAGCAGGGCATCGAGTGGTGATGATCCCCCGGGTCGTGATCGGCGCGCCCGCGTCGGGTCACGGCAAGACGACCGTGGCCACCGGGCTGCTGGCGGCCTACGCCCGGCGCGGGATGACGGTCGCGCCGTTCAAGGTCGGTCCCGACTACATCGACCCCGGCTACCACGCCCTCGCCGCCGGTCGCCCCGGCCGCAACCTCGATCCGGTGCTGGCCGGCGAGCACCGGATCGCGCCGCTGTTCGCGCACGGTTCGGCCGGCGCGGAGCTGGCCGTCGTCGAGGGCGTGATGGGCCTCTACGACGGCCGCACCGGCGCCGGCGACACCGGTTCGACCGCCCAGGTCGCCGAGCTGCTGAGCGCGCCGGTGATCCTGGTCGTCGACGCGGCTGCCCAGGGCCGGTCGATCGCCGCGCTGGTGCACGGTTTCCGCAGCTTCGGCAGCGTGCGGCTGGCCGGGGTGATCCTCAACCGGGTCGGCTCGGACCGGCACGAGTCGCTGCTGCGCGAGGCGTGCGAGGAGGTCGGCACGCCGGTGCTGGGCGCGCTGCGCCGGGCCGACGCGGTGGCCGCACCCTCCCGCCACCTGGGTCTGGTGCCGGCCGCCGAACGCCGGGCCGAGGCACGGGCCTCGGTGGACGCCCTGGCCGCACTGGTCGCCGCGTCGGTCGACCTCGACGAGGTAGCCGTGATCGCGCGTTCCGCGCCGGCTCTGTCGGTGACGCCGTGGAGCCCCGAGAGCGCGCTCGAGACGGCCGGCTTGGATTTGAGCGGGCCGCAGGGTGCGAGAGGCGTCCGGCCGGTGATCGCGATCGCCGGTGGGCCGGCCTTCTCGTTCTCCTACGCGGAGACGCCGGAGCTGCTGACGGCGGCGGGCGCCGACGTGGTGACGGTCGATCCGCTGCGGGACGAAAAACTGCCGGCCGGAACGCGCGGCCTGGTGGTCGGTGGCGGCTTCCCCGAGGTGTACGCGGCGGAGCTCTCCGCCAACGAGCCCCTGCGCCTGGCCGTGGCGTCGCTGGCCGCGGTCGGCGGCCCGATCGTGGCCGAGTGCGCCGGCCTGCTCTGGCTGTGCCGCACCCTCGACGACGCCCCGATGTGCGGCGTCCTCGACGCCGACGCCGCGATGACCCCCACCCTGACCCTGGGTTACCGCGACGCCGTCGCCCTGTCGGACAGCCCGCTCGCCCCGGCCGGCACCCGGGTGACCGGCCACGAGTTCCACCGCACGACCGTCCATCCTCGATCCGGCCTGCTGCTGTCGCCCGCGGGCGGCGCCGCCTGGCAGTGGCGCGGCGCCGACCCGGAGGGCTTCGCCACCCCCGCCGTGCACGCCTCCTACCTGCACCTGCACTGGGCCGGCGCCCCGTCACTGGCCAGCAACGTGGTGGCGGCGGCTTCCACACCGCGGTGAGCCTGGTCGTCGGGCTGGGGGCTCGGGCAGGGAAGCCGATGCCGGAGCTCGCCGACGCGGTCGGACGGGCGCTCGCCGAGGCCGGGGCCGACTGGGGTGACGTGCGGGTGCTGGCCACTCTTGATCGGCGGGCGGCCGAGGACGGCGTGCGGGAGCTGGCCGCGACGCACGGGTGGGAGCTGGTTTCGTTCGTGGCGGCGGAGCTCGGTGCTCACGACGTACCCCATAAGAGCGAAAGAATCGCCGCCGCCGTAGGCACCCCCAGCGTCGCGGAAGCGGCGGCACTCGCCGCCGCCGGACCGGGGGCCGAGCTCGTCTTGCCCAAGCGGGTGTACTCCGGGGTGGTCGTGGCGGTGGCCGCTACACCCGCGGTGTGATCTTGCGGTGCTGGATCTGCGCCGGTCGCGGTAAGGGTTTTCCCCTGTTTCACCAGCTGGGGGTGGGCGGAGCGGGACGGCACTCATAGACTTCCGCCGATATATCGACTATCGGAGGTGCAACGTGCTGGTCCGATACCGGGCTCTGCTGGCCGCCGCCATCCTGGCTGCCGGTGTGGCCCTCTTCGCCGTGGTGACGACGCCACCCGCGTCGGCCGCGGTGAGCTACCGAGTGCTGTTCGACAACACCAAGGCCGAGACGGCGGGCAACGCCGACTGGATCATCAGCACGTCCCAGCCCGATCCGCTGAGCCAGAACTCCAGCCCGACCTCGGAGACGTCCTGGACCGGCGCGCTGTCGGCGTGGGGCGTCGGGCTGCAGCGCACCGGGAAGTACAGCCTCAAGACCCTGCCGAGCGGGAACACCATCACGTACGGCGGGTCCGGCGCGCTCGACCTCGCCAACTTCGACGTCTTCGTGATGCCGGAGCCGAACGTGCTGCTCAGCACGGCCGAGAAGACCGCGATCATGAAGTTCATCCAGGCCGGCGGCGGTTTCTTCCTGATCGTCGACCACGCCGGCAGCGACCGGAACAACGACGGTTACGACTCGGTCGAGATCGCCAACGACCTGCTCACCAACAACGGCGTGGACAACACGTCGCCGTTCGGGTTCAGCATCGACACCAACGACATCTCCAGCGAGAACCCGGTCGCGATCAGCAGCAGCACCGACCCGGTGGTCAACGGGCCGTACGGCCAGGTCACCGGCAGCATCATCCGCGACGGCAGCACCCAGACGCTGAACAAGACGGCCAACTCCAGCGTCAAGGGCCTGGTGTGGCGGACCAGTTCCAGTCAGACCGGCACCACCGGGGCGTTCTTCACGACCAGCACGTTCGGGTCGGGGCGGGTGGCGGTGTGGGGCGACAGCTCGCCGATCGACGACGGGACGGGGCAGTCCGGCAACACGCTCTACGACGGCTGGAACGACACCGCCGGCAGCAATGCGGAGCTGGCCCTGAACGCCACCGAGTGGCTGGCCGGAACCGGGACGTCGACGCCGACCACGTCCCCGACCACCGCGCCGACTCCTGGCGGCTCGTGCACCAGCACGCAGCTGTTCGGCAACACCGGCTTCGAGTCGGGGGCGACCACCTGGACCGCCACCTCGGGCGTGATCACCAACTCGTCGTCGCAGGCCGCGCACGCCGGCTCCTACAAGGCCTGGCTCGACGGCTACGGCAGCACGCACACCGACACGCTGTCGCAGACGGTGACGATTCCATCGGGGTGCAGCGGCGCGACGCTGAGCTTCTGGCTGCACATCGACACCGACGAGACAACCACGACGACGGTGTACGACAAATTGACCGTTGCCGCCAAGGGCTCGACGCTGGCGACATACTCGAACTTGAACGCCGCTTCCGGATATGTCCAGAAATCCGTGGTGATTTCAGGTTCGGGCAGCACCACCGTCACCTTCACCGGTGCCGAGGGCAGTCAGATCCAGACGTCCTTCGTCCTCGACGACGTGACGCTGACGCCGACGGCGTGAGCCAAGCCACTTTTCCAGGAAATGGGCCCCTCGCTACGCATGCGAGAGGCCTACTTCCTGGAAACAGGCCGTGGGGCCAGGCGGAGCCCAGCCGGCCCGAGAAGCTAGTGATCCACGGGGAGGCCGGAGACGGCCCAGCTCTGGTTCGCGGTCGCGGCAAGCGTGAAGTTCACGGTCCCGCCCCGCTGCGCGAACGACTCCGGCAGCCACGACTTACCGAGGGTGCGGCCGTTCAGCGTCACCCTCTGCACGTACGTCTCGGTGGAGTCGGCGTTGATCGTGAGCCGGACCCCGTTGCTGCGGGTGAGCACCACCCGGGTGAAGACCGGCGACCCGAGCAGCATCTCGGCCCGCCCCGGCACCTGCGGGAAGAACCCCATCGCGGCGAACACGTACCACGCGCTCATCGTGCCCAGGTCGTCGTTGCCGGGCAGCCCGGACGGCCCGACGCCGTACGCGGTGTCGACGATCTGCCGCACCGTGGCCTGCGTCTTCCAGGGCTGACCGAGTCCGTTGTAGAGCCACGGCGCGTGAATGCCGGGCTCGTTGGTCGGGTCGTAGCGCAGCGCGTTCCCGCCGAGCACCGCCCAGTTGCCGTTCTCGTCGTGGAACAGCCCGTCGAGCCGGGTCGCGGCGGCGGGCCGGCCGCCCATCAGCGCCGCCAGCCCGGACACGTCCTGCGGGACCATCCAGGTGTACGTGGCGCTCGACCCCTGCGCGAACCCGGCGTCGGTCGACGGCGTGAACCCGGTCTGCCAGCTGCCGTCCGCCTTCCGGGCCGCCTGGTAGCCGACCGCGGTGTTGAACGTGTTCTTCCAGTAGTCACCGCGCGGCAGGAGCTGCCGATACAGATCGTTACGGCCGGACCGCTGCGCCCACATGGCGAGAGAGAAGTCGGCGAGCGAGTTCTCCAGCGTCTCGGCCGCCCCGCCCCAGCAGTGACAGATGTCGTTGGCGGCGTACTTCAAGGCCAGGTAGGTGTTCAGCGTCGGCCGCTGGCCGGTGCACTGACCAGGGCAGCCGGCATCGTTCAAGGCATCGGCGTTCTGCACGGTCGCCTGCCGCACGAGCGAGTCCAGCGCCTCGGCCGAGGAGAAGTTCCGGACCCCGAGCGCATACCAGGTGGCCAGCGTCGGCGCGGCCGGATCGCCGGTCATCACGTGCGTCGGCGCGCCAGATGCAGCCACCGGTCCCAGATCCCGTTGTTCTGCGCGGCGAAGTCCATCATGGACGTCGCCATGTCCCCGGCGACGTCGGGCCGCAGCAGACCGAGCAACTGGATCTGTGCCCGATACTGATCCCATCCGGAGAACGTCCCGTAGGCCGCCTTCTGTCCCGCCCGCAGAGCATGCACCTGCATGTCCGCCCCGAGGTACCTGCCGTCGAGGTCGTTGAGCGTCTGCGGCTGCATCAGGCTGTGATAGACGGCGGTGTAGAAAGCGGTCGTCCGCGCGTCCGTCCCGCCGGTGACCGCGATCCGCTTCAGCTCGGTGCTCCATGCCTGACGCGCCTGCAGCGCGACATCACCCGGCGTAGCTTGCGCCGGGATCTCCCCGTCACGGTTGGCGACGGCTCCGCCGAGGCTGGTGTACGAGATACCGACGCGCATCCGGACGTCCGCATCACTGGTCGTGTCGAATCCGACCCAGCCACCGGATCCCCGGCCGGCCCGGTCCGCGCCGGTCAGATAGCCCTCGCCGCCGGTGGCCGTGGTAGCGCCCGGGGTCAGCGTCGAGTTCTGCCAGCCGCCGGTGCTCGCGAAGTCCCGGTCGAAGACCGCGCTGAAATACAGCCGGTAGTAGGAGCGCCGGTCGGGGTTGTTCGCCCCGCCGCCGTTGCCCCGCCGCCCGCAGAAACCGCCGGTCAGCACCGATCCATTCACGGTGCGGGTGGCCGGGTCGATGGTGATTTCGGCGTCCTCGCTGCCGTTGAGTGAATTCGACGTACGAAATAGTAGGTTTTCGGCTTTTCCGGCGGGAAAGGAGAAGTCGGCAATTCCGGCACGGGTGGTGACCGCGAGATCGGTGCGGACGCCCGAGTCGAGCGTGACGGTGTAACGCCCCGGAGTCGCCGATTCGTTGGCGTGACTGTAGGTACCGATGTACTTGGTGTCTTTGATGTCAGCGGTGGGGGAGGAGTCGACTGCTCCGGCGTACGGCAGGATCGGCACGTCACCGGCCGCTCCTGGGGCGCAACCAGCCCCGTTGACATGGGTGAGGCTGAAGCCACGCAGTTTGGTGGTGTTGTATTCGTAACCGTTGGCGGCAGGTGCGTTCGTCTGATCGCCGCTGGTGCCGGTGGGGCTCCAGGCGATCATCCCGAACGGCATGGTTGCGCCCGGCCAGGTGTTGCCCCCGTGCGCGGTCCCGATGAACGGGTCCACATAGCTCACCGGGTCGGTGGTCTCGTCCGCTGCGGCTGCCGTCCCCGCGAGCGTGACCACCAAGGCCGTCCCCACGGCGCCGGCCAGTACGGCACGTATCGACATACTTCATCCTTTCGTAGGCCCGTCGCCGAACCTACGCGGGTGACGATGATCGTCTATCCCCTTTCACGTGAAGCTTTCCTGACTGTTGCCGTAGGCATACTTTCGTCACCACCGAAAACAGCCGTAACAGCAGTCAATGCCGAAATGTCGGTAGGTGGTGGAAAAGGAGGATTTTCACCGTTCGGGTGAACTTGAATACAGCTCGTGGTTACCCAACGGCCTAACCGCGGCCGCCGGCTGGCGGCGCTGGCCCTCGCAGCAGTGCTCCTGGCTCTCGTGCTGCAGCCCTCGTCCGCGGCGGCCGCCGCGATCTCGACGACGGCGCAGTTCATCTCGGGAAACATCAGCGTGCTGAACGTGATCAACCTCGACCTGGGGTCGATCAACCAGGGCAAGAGCTGGACGACCGGCGGCCCCACCGCGTCCTCGAGCCTGGTGAACGCGAACGTCGGCATCGTGGGTTCCAGCATCCTCAGCCTCGGTGCCGTCTCCGAACTCGCCGGGCCGGCCTCCGGTGGCGGCAAGGCCGAGGCGAAGACCACCGGTATCTCCATCCTCGGCAGCAACGGGATCACCACCGGCCCGCTCACGGCCGCCTGCCAGATGACCAATCAGGACATCACCTCGACCGCGGAGATCGCCAACCTGCGGCTCGGCGGCCAACCAACGGTCGTCGTGGCCGGGCAGACCGGCGTGTCCGTTCCCGGCATCGCCACGATCAACACCGAGACGCGGACCGCGACGTACGCCAACAACGTGCTGACCTACACCGTCAAGGCGCTGGATGTCACTCTTCTGAACGGCGCCCTCGGCCTGGTCGCGAACAGCGCACTGACCGTCGCCAAGGCGAGCTGCGCGGGCACCGTGGCGCTGGGTACGACCACGGTCAGCGGAACCACCCTGGCACCGGGCGAGTCCGGCACGCCGACGGTCACCGTCACCAACACCGGCGACGTCGCCGCGATCAACACGACGATCACGATCCCGCTGCCCGCGAACGCGGCGCAGTACAGCGTCGGCACGCCAACGATGACCACCGGCGGCGGCACCTGCACCAAGAACACCACCGCGGTCGTCTGCACCGGCGTGACCGTGCCCGGCAACGGCAGCGCCGTGGTGTCCCTGCCGGTCACCCTCGTCTCGTCGGCCGGCACCGGGGCTCAACCCTGGGCGCCGACCGGCATCAGCGCCGTCAGCGTGCCGGCGCCGCAGTCGCCGAACACCAAGATCGAGGCGCCGACCGGCGCGGGCACGCTGGTCACGGCGAAGCCCCCGGTCACGACCGGTGGCACGGTCACGGTCGCGCCGGCCACCCTCGTCGCCGGCTCGACCGGCACCGGCTCGGTGTCCGTCACCAACCAGGGCCCGTCCGACGCGAGCGGGACCGTGACGATCCCGCTCGGCAACGCCCCGCCGGGCGGCGTCACGGTTGTCTCGGCGAAGGTCGCCGGTGGCAACGACTGCGTGATCGACCCCAACGTCAGCATCACCTGTTCCGGGGTGCCGATCGCGGCCAAGGGTTCGGCCCGCATCGACATCCGGATGTCGTCGGCCGTCAGCACGACCCCCAACTCCACCTGGGACCTCAGCGGCATATCCGCCGATCTCAATGGCAAGACAGTCACCGGAAGCGGCCGGCTTCTCACCGTCAGCGCGCCGACCGTCAACCTCAACGGCGGTGTCACCATCCGCCCGGCGACCGCCACCCCCGGCGGCGCCCAGGTGACGCCCACGGTACGGGTGACCAATGCGGGCACCGCCGACGTCTCCCCGACCACGATCATCATTCCCGGGTTGCCTTCGGGTTACACGCTCGGCACCGTCACCACCGACGGCGGCGGCACCTGTGCCCTCAGCAGCGGGGACGTCGTCTGCACCGGCGTGATCGTCCCGGGCGGCGCCCGCACGGTCATCGTCTCGATCCCGGTGACCGCTGGAACCGGGGCGACCACCGGCTGGATTGTCTCCGGCACCCCGGTCACCGCGACCGGTGGCGGCACCACCGGCAGCGCCACCGGCGCGCTCGTCACCCTCGCGCCGCGCTACACCCTCAGCGTCAACGCGGAGGCGCCCGCCGACGGATCGGCCAGCCCCGGCGGCTCGACCACCATGAAGGTCGACGTCGCCAACCAGGGCCCGTCGAACGCCACCGCCGCCCCGTTCGTCGTGGTGGCGCCGCAGAACACCACGTTCGGCGTGCCGAGCGGCGCCACCGCGAGCGCCTGCACCCGATCCACCCTCACCACCCTGCAGTGTTCGGTGACCCTGGCCGCCGGCGCGGCCGCCTCGCTGACCCTGCCGCTGGACGTGTCCCTGCTGGCCAACCCGTCCACGCCGATCGCCGGCGGCTGCGTCAGCCTCGACAACGACAGCGCCTGCGGTGGGGCGACCGACTCGGCGCTGCCCTCGTTCGGCCTGCGCACCCCGCTCGCGACCCGGCTCGCCACCGTCCTGGTCCCGGCGTCGATCACCCCGGGCGGCACCGGCACCGGCAAGATCCAGCTCGCCTCCACCCAGGCCGAGACCGGCCTGACCGTGACCCTCCCGCTGACCGGCAAGCCCGCCGACCTCACCGTCGGCACGGTCACCGGACCGGCCGGCTCGACCTGTGCGCCGAGCGCCAACGCCATCACCTGCACCGGCGTCAACCTCACCGCGAACACCCCGGCGACCGTCAACGTCCCGATCACGGCCGCCTCCGGAGCCGCGGCGCTGCAGATCTGGACGCCCACCGTCACGGTCGCAGCCGGCAGCGACCAGACCAGCGTCACCGCGGCGCTCGGCGGCACCCGGATCGGCTCGTACACCCTCGGCGCCACCGTCGCTCAGCCGGCGAACGGCGCGGTCGAGCCGGGCGGCACCGTCAACGTGCAGGCGCAGGTGACCAACAACGGCCAGTCCGACGCCACCCCGGCCACCTTCCGGCTCATCGCGCCGACCGGCACCACGTTCGGCACGCTGCCGAACATCTGCACCGGCGCCGGTCTGGCCGTCGCGTCCTGCTCGCAGAATCTCGTCAACGGCGCCACCACCGGTCAGCTGACCATCCCGCTGGTGACCAGCTCCGGCGCCGACCCGGACACCCCGGTCAGCGGCGGCTGCATCGACCTCGACGGCATCCCCGGCTGCACTACCACCGACCCGGCGATCCCCACCTTCACGCTCAAGGTGCCGTTCGCCTCCCGATCGGTCGTCACCGCCGACGCGGCCACCGTGACCCCGGGCAGCCAGGCCACCGCCACCGTGCACGTCAAGGCGGCGCACGGGCCGCTGTCCAACGTGACCGTCACCATCCCCACCACCGGCCTGACCGGCGGCCTCACCGTCGACTCCACGGTCAGCGGCCCGGCCGGCTCCAGCTGCACGGCCGGCGCCAACGCGATCGTCTGCGACCACGTCTCGGTCGCGAACGGCGCCACCGGCGACATCGGGCTCACCGTCCGGGCGCCGGCCGGCGCCACCGCCGGCGCCTGGCCGGCCACCGTGGCGGTGTCCGCCACCGGCGAGACCCCGACCAGCACCAGCCTGCAGCTGGCTGCGGTCGGCGTGGCCAAGCCGGAACTGGTGACGACGGCGGTCACGCTCGGCTCGAGCTCGCTGCTCCCCGGCGGCACGACGACGCTCAACGTAGCGCTCAAGAACCAGGGGCCGTCCGACGCGACCGGCGCCACGTTCAACGTCCTCGCGCCGGTGGGCGCCACCTTCGGCACGCCGCCGGGCGGCAGCAACTGCACGGCCGGCCTGCTGAACACGAAGCTCACCTGCACGGTCAGCCTGGCCGCGCTCGCTTCGGCGAACTACGCGCTGCCACTGAACGTCTCGTCCATCGCGCTGCCCGGCCAGGCGCTCGTCGGCGGCTGCGTCGACCTGGACGCCAACGGGCTGTGCACCGCCGCCGACTCGAGCATCCCGACGATCAACGTGGGCATCCCGGCCCAGCAGCGGATCGTTGTCGCCGCCATCCCGGCCACGGTGACGCCGGGTGGCGCCCCCGGAAGCACCAAGATCAGCCTGATCTCGTCCAAGGTCGAGACCGGCCTGACGGTCACCGTGCCGCTGTCCGGCACGCCCACCGGCCTGAACGTCGATCCGACCCAGGCCACCGTGCCCGGCGGCACCTGCGCCGCGGACGGCAACGGCGACCTGCGCTGCACCGGCGTCGACCTGCCCACCCCGGGAACTCCGGTCGTCATCACCGTGCCGCTCACCGCGGACGCCTCGGCGACCGCCGCGGTCTGGACCGCCACCGGCATCAAGGCCGACGACGGGACCGGCGCGGGCGGCGTGGCCACCGACACGGCAATTCTCGCCGTCGTCGGGCCGGCCCAGACCTCGCTCATTGCCACCGTGAACATCCCGGGCGCCGGGACGACCGCGGCCGGTGGCACCGGGAACGTCGACGTGGTGATCCACAACGGCGGCCCGTCCGACGCCACCGGCGCGACCGTCACGGTGAGCGCCCCGGCCGGCACCACCCTCGACACCCTGACCGGGCAGGCGGCCACCGACTGCTCGCTGACCTTCACCACCCTCGCCACCTGCCATGTCACGGTGGCCGCGGGTCAGGACGAGAACTACACGTTCCCGGTGGCGGTGCCGCTTGACGCCGACGTCTTCGCCACTCTCAACGGCGGTTGCGTCGATCTTGACGGCGCGCCCGGATGCACCGGGTCGCAGGACAAGACGGTCGGCGGGATCACCCTCGCGGCGTCGATCGGCCAGCGGCTCGCAATCAGCACCAACCCGGCCACCGTCACGCCCGGCGCGGCCGGCGGGGCCGATGCCACCGTCCGGATCACCGCGACCCACGGCGCGCTGTCCAACATCAATGTGGACGTTCCGCTCGGCGTCCTGCCGAACGGCATGCACGTCGCCTCGGTCGCGACGTCGAGCGGCAGCTGCGACCAGATCAGCGCCACCGACGTCACCTGCCACGGCCTGGCGATCGCCGCGGGCGCCTCCGAACAGCTCACTCTCCACCTGACCGCGGACGCGGGCCTGGCGCCCACCACCAGCTGGACGGCCAACGGCATCCGCGCCGACCAGGGCGGCGGCACGCCGGTCACGGTCAACCGGCTGATCGCGACGGCGGGCGGGCGGCAGTTCGTGCTCGACCCGACGTTCGGCGCGGCCTCGACCGTCGATCCGGGCGGCACCTCCACCTACACCGTCACCGTGCACAACAACGGGCCGTCCGACTCCGGCGCCACCACGTTCGGCTTCATCGCTCCGGCCGGCGCCACGTTCGACGCGACCCCGCAGCCGGCCGGGTGCACCACCGCGAGTCCCTTCACCACTATGTCCTGCTCGGTCGCCAACGTGACCGGGGGCGGCAACTGGGGGCCCCAGACGCTGAAGTTGAAGGTCAAGGCGGACGCCGCCCCGGGCCAGCCGGTGGCCGGCGGTTGCTTCGACGGCGACAACAACGGCGCCTGTACGACCACGGCCGCGCCGCCCGACGAGAAGCTCCCGGACATCACCGTCTCGGTGCCGTTCGACAAGCAGGTCACCGTCCAGGCCAACCCCTACGTCGGCATCGGCGCCGGCACCGCCGAGGTGCTGATCACTGCGAGCGGAGCGACCCAGAGCAACCTCACCGTCACCATTCCGCTGCCGTCCGACGCGATGATCGTCCCCGGCGCACTGACCCTCGACGACGCCGGGAGCTGCGCCACCGTCGGCTCGAACATCCAGTGCACCGGCGTCGGTGTGTCCGCCAACCAGTCCGGATCCAACTACGTGACCACGATCAGCATCCCGGTCACGGTCGATGCCAACGCCACTTCGAGCACGGTGTGGAACGCCGGTATCAGGGTCCAGGACCAGAGCAGCGCCACCGTCACCGCCGGCGCGATCATCGCCCGCGGCGCTGCGCCGTCCTACACGCTGCACGCGCAGGCGACTTCGCCGGCCGACAACACCGTGCTGTCCGGCGGGTCCACCTCGATCGCGGTGTCGATCACCGCAACCGGGGCGGCCACCGACGAGCCGGTCATCGTGCGCGCCCCGGTCAACACGACCTTCGACACCATCACCGACGCGACCACTGCCGCCGCCTGCACGCTGATCTCGACGGTCACCGCGTCCTGCACGGTGACCGTCTCCGGCGGAACGGTCAGTTGGGCCTTCCCGATCGTCGTGTCGTCCACCGCCTCGACCTCGACGCCGGTCACCGGCGGCTGCGTGGACCTCAACGCCAACGGGTCCTGCGGGGACAGCGGCACCGACGTGGCCATCCCCGGCTTCGTGCTGAAGTCCGCGCTGTCCGCCGTGCTCTCCGCCACCGCGACCGACGTGACGGTCGTTCCCGGTGGCACGGCCACGCAGACCGCCACCGTCGCCTTCGGCACGACCAGCAACCGGACCGGCCTGGTCGTCTCGTTCGACACCGCCGGGGCTCCGTCCGGTCTCACGGTGGGCGCCGTCGACATCGCCGGCGCCGCCTGCCCGATCACCGGCACCGCCGTGCTGTGCCCGGCCGTCAGCCTCACCACCGGCGCCGGCAAGACGCTGTCCGTCCAGCTCACCGCGGCGGCGGCCTCCAGCCCCGGCGCCACCTGGACGCCGACCGTCACGGTCACGGAGGGCAGCGACACCGCCGTGGTGCGCAACAAGCTGGCCACCGTCGGCGCCGCCGACACCGAGCTGGTCGTGGACGTCGACTCGCCGCTGGACGGCTCGGTCCTGCCGGGCGCGACGGGCTACCTCGCGGTGACCATGACCAACAACGGCAAGTCGGCTCTCCCGCACGCCCGCGCCGAGTTCCGCGCGCCGGACGGCACCACGTTCGCCGCCCTCGACGCGCCCGCCTCGGACTACTGCACGCTGATCTCCGACCGGCTGGTCAGCTGCGACGCCGATCTCGGCACGGGATCGAAGTCGTTCACCCTCGGCCTGACCGTCGGCTCGACGGTCACCGGCGGCACCTCGGTCAGCGGCGGCTGCGCCGACGTCAACCTCAACGGCGCCTGCGGCGACACGCAGGACGTCACGTTCAACCTGTTCGTGCTGGCCAAGGTGTTCGGCGACCAGGCCCAACTGACCGTCGAGACCGGCACCGTGGTGCCCGGCCAGACCGGCACCGGCTACCTGAAGATCACCTCCGACCGCACGTTGTCCGGGATGACGCTCACCATCGGCAGCGCCGACATGCCGCGGCCGGAGCTGACCCTCACCGACGTGAAGGACGTGTCCGGCACCGGCACCTGCACGTTCACCGGCAGCATCACCTGCACCGGGCTGGGCGCGACGGCCGGCACGGCGCGGCTGATCTCCTTCACCGCGCAGGCCGACCCGTCGCTGCCGGCCGCCGCCACCTGGACCCCGGCCGCGATCACGCTGACCAGCAACGCCGGCGGGACCAGCCAGACCACCGGCGCGGTGATCCGCACCCTCGCGCCGAGCAGCGGCGTCGCCTACACGATGACGGCGCCGGCCGGCACGCTTGAGCCCGGCGACGTCGCGGACATCGCGCTCAAGGTCACCAACACCGGGCCGTCCGACGCGACCGGGGTGGTCACCCGGGTGCGCGCGCCGGCCGGCACCACGTTCGCCACGCTGACCGCCCCGACCAGCACGTACTGCGCCGCCGTCGACACCGCGCGCACCCAGCTCGACTGCCGCTTCAACCTGGCCGCCGGCGCCGCCCCGCTGGACTGGACGCTGCCGGTGCAGATCCCGTCCAACGCCAACCCGAACAGCACGATCTCCGGGGGCTGCCTCGACCTCGACCGGGACGGCGACTGCGACAGCAGCGACAAGCCGATCCCGGACGTGCAGCTGACCCCGACGCTGGACCAGGCGATCTCGGTCACCGCGAGCGACCCGGCGATCCGCCCCGGCACCACCGGCCGCGCGGTCGTCCGCATCCTCGCCACCCAGGCACAGAGCGGCCTCACCGTCACGATCCCGTTCGGCACGCTGCCGGCCGGCATGACCGTCACGGCCGCGACGTCCTCCTACGGCAACTGCACCCCGAACGCCGGCGACGTCACCTGCACCACGTTCGGGGTGGCCACCGGCGGCACCTCGACGATCGTGCTGACCGTCGCGGTCCGGGACAGCGCCAGTCCGGCCGCCACCTGGTCGCCGGCCATCGCCATCGTCAACACGGCGAGCGAGGCGATCACCCGTACCGTCGAGGTCGCCAAGGTCGGCGCCGCCGACGTCGCGGTGACCGTGACCGCGAAGCCGCCGGCCGACGGCACCCTCAATCCCGGTGACACCGGCCAGATCCAGGTCACCGCGGTCAACACCGGCACGTCGGCCGCCTCCGGCCTGAGCTACTCGTTCGTGGCGCCGACCGGCACCACTTTCCTGGCGCCGACCGGCACGACCGCGAGCTTCTGCAGCCTGGCCACCTCGACCCGGGTGACCTGCACGCTGGCCGTCGCCGGCGGCGGCCGCACCACGTTCGCGCTGCCGCTGAAGGTGTCCGCGACCGCCGACCCGGACAACCCGGTGACCGGCGGCTGCGTGGACACCGACGGGAACGGCGCCTGCACCGGTACGGACAGCGCGATCACCTCGTTCCGGCTGATCGCCCCGCTCAGCGGCCGGATCACCATCGCCGGGTCGCTGAGCTCGGTCACCCCGGGCGCCGCCGGGACCGGCTCGGTGCGGATCACCTCGTTGTCCGCGGTCGCCACCGCGACCGTCACCATCCCGATCACCGGGCTGCCCACCGGTTTCCTGGCCACCGGCGCGACCGGGCCGACCGGCTCGGCCTGCAGCGTGACCACCACCCAGTTCCGGTGCACCTCGGTCGCCCTGGCGGCCGGCGCGACCACCACGATCGCGATAGCCACCACGGTCGCCGCGAACGTGGCGCCCGCCGTCGTCTGGACCGCGACCGGCATCACCGTCGCCTCCGGCACCGAGACGGTCAGCGGCAACGCCGACCTGATCCAGTCGGGCGCCCGGATCGCCAAGGTCGGGTTCACGGTGACCGGCCCGGCCGCCAAGGTGGCGCCGGGCGCGGTCACCACCCTCACGGTCAGCGGGGTCAACGCCGGGCCGTCGTACGCGGTCAACAGCACCGCCACGATCAACGCGCCCAGCAACGCCACCTTCGGCACTCTCACCGGCGCCACCGCCACCGCCTGCCGGGCCGTCACCACCACCCAGCTGAGCTGCACCTACAGCCTGGAGACGGGCAACACGCTGACCTGGACGCTGCCGCTGAAGGTCTCGTCGACGGCCAAGACCGGTGACAAGGTGGCGGGCGGCTGCGTCTCCGCCGACGGCGACACCAAATGCGGTGGCAGCCAGGACGTCGGCACCGGGTCCACGCCGGTCGCCGAGCCGCTCGCCACACACGGCACGCTCACCGTCGGCGGCACGATCATCGCGGCCGGCGCCTCCGGCACCGCAACGATCACCCTGTCGGCCACCGCCGACTACGACGATCTGTTGCTGACGCTGCCGCTGGACGACCTGCCCGACGGCTTCACCGTGACCGCGGCCACGCTCGGCTCCGATTCCTGCACGATCAGCTCGGCCACGGTCGTCTGCACCGGGGTCGCGCTGGTGTCCGGCACGGCCCGCAACCTGCGGCTGTCGGTGACCGTCGACTCGTCGGCCGGCTCGACCAGCGTCTGGCGGGCCGCCGGCGTCACCCTGGCGCCGGCCGACGACGAGACCGACGTGCTCACCGCCTCCGGCATCCTGGTCAGCACGTCGGCCACCGCCTACACGGTGAGCGTCACGGTCGCCGCGGTGTCGAACGCGACCCCGGCGCCGGGCGAGACCACCGTCCTGCCGATCACCGTGACCAACAACGGGCCCGGCGACGCCGATCCGTACCCGGTGACGATCATGATCCCGGACGGGGCGAGCCACGGCACCCTGCCGAGCGAATGCGCCGAGGGCAGCTCCGACCGGATCGTCGTCTGCCAGGTCTCGTTGCCGGCCGGTGACTCGTCGACCATCCGGCTGCCGCTGATCATCGACGAGGGTCTCGACCCGGGCACGGTGATCAACGGCGGCTGCGTGGACCAGGCCCTCAGCACCGGCACACCGGTCTTCGACTACACCTGTGGCGGCACGAACGACGTGGCCATCCCGAAATTCACGATCGGCAAGTACGACGTGGAGCTGGCGGTCACCTACGGCGGCGGCGCCGTCCCGGTCAGCGGCAGCACCCGGCCGGTGGTGAAGATTCCGTACACCAACGACGGCACGGTGATGGCCGACAACGTCAGCTTCACGGTCGAGCCGCCGACCGGCGTGGTCATCGCCAAGGCCGAGATCCTGCTGGACGACTCGACCGCGCAGCAGGTCGCGCAGGCCAGCAAACTGAAGATCAAGAAGATCACCGCGATGGCCAGTACGGTCGTGGCGACCTGCACCAAGGCGACCGGCGGTGACGTCAAC
This sequence comes from Actinoplanes sp. NPDC026619, assembly GCF_040638295.1. NCBI lineage: Bacteria > Bacillati > Actinomycetota > Actinomycetes > Micromonosporales > Micromonosporaceae > Actinoplanes > Actinoplanes sp. NPDC026619. The sequence continues at coordinate 83,655 of NZ_JBEZYA010000032.1, read as the reverse complement.
GACGTCGTCTGCGCGGCACCGGACGCGGCCGCGGACACCGGCAGCGAGCTGTGGCTGACCCTGGCGCTCGGCACCGGCGTGACGGCCGGCACCCACGCCATGCAGGTCACCATCACCACCACCAGCAAAGACGGTGTGTCCGAGAACAACACCGTCTCGGTTCCGCTGGTGCTGACCGCGCAGGACAGCGACAGCGACGGCGACCTGCCGACCACCGGCGCCGACGTGGCCCGGCTCGGCCTGCTCTCGGCGATCCTGGTCGCTTTCGGCCTGGTGCTGCTCATCGGCGTACGGGAGCGCGGCGGCATGCTCGCCGGCCACCGCGCCGGCACGGAGATACGGCGGCACGCATATCGCAGACCTCGCCATGCGCGACCGAGCGCCCTGTGGCGGGCCTTCCGGCGAGAGGACGGTGACCGGCGATGACGGCGGTTGCACAACGACGAGCCCGAGGCCGCCGACTGGCCGTGCTGGCCCTGGCCGCGATCGCCCTGGGGCTGCTGATGCTCCCGGCCGCCGCACCTGCCGCGAGTTCGATCATCACTTCGGCCCAGGGGCTGCGCGCGTCGATCTCGGTCCTGGGCGGAACGCTCCCGATCTCGACGAACCGGGCGAACTGGACCAGCGGACTGGCCGATACCGAGTCCATCCCGTCCGCGGTCGTCTCGAACCTGGGCACGATCGCCAACCTGGGCGCGGTCACCTCGACCGCCGCGGCGGCGGCCGGCGGGCTGGGCGGCATGGCGTCGTCGCAGGTCGCGAGCCTCGATCTGCTCGGCATCAACACCGGGGCGATCAGCACCGGCTGCCAGATGACCCCCTCGCAGATCACCGGGTCCAGCAGCATCGCCAACCTCAAGGTGGGTACGTCCTCGCGCGGAACCGTCACCGGAAGCCTGGCGGTCGACCTCTCCCCGCTGCTCACCGCCGATCTCAACAAGGAGAGCGCGAGCTGGGACAGCGGCACCGGCACTCTGACCTACAAGGTCCAGGCGCTCGACGTGAACCTGCTGACCAACTCGGGCCTCGGCGTCGTGGCCAGCAGCGAGATCGCCGTCGCCGAGTCGATCTGCTCCGGCAAGGTGCGGCTCGGCGCGGTCAAGGTGACCCCGGTCGTGCTGGCCCCGGGCCAGAGCGGCACGCCGACCGTCTCGGTCGACAACCTGGGTGACGCCGCCGCCCCGAACACGGTGATCACCGTCCCGCTGCCACCCACCGGCTATCAGCTCGGCACGCCGACCACCTCCGTCGGCGGCACCTGCGTCAAGGGCAGCACCCAGGTGACCTGCTCCGGCGTCACGGTGCCGGCCGGCGGCACCGCGACGGTCTCGCTGCCGGTGACCCTGTCGTCGTCGGCCACGTCGGCCACTCCCTGGGCGCCGACCTCCGGGATCGACGCGATCAGCACCCCGGTCGCCGCGGCCACCGCGACGACGATCGAGTCCCACGGCTCCGGCACGCTGGTGACACCGCAGGGCGCGGCCACCGGCGGACTGACCGTCGTGGTGACCGGCCCGGCCGACGGCACGCTGAGCCCGGGCGACACCGGCACGCTGACCGTGACCGCCACCAACAGCGGCGCCACCAACCTGACCGCCGTCCCGTACGCCTTCCTCGCCCCGAACAACACCACGTTCGTGGCGCCGGTCCCGAGCTACTGCACCCTGACCAGCTCGCGCCGGGTCGACTGCACGCTCTCGGTGAACGCCGCCGCGAACCTGCGGTTCCCGCTCCCGATCAAGGTGGCGAGCTCCGCCGACCCGACCGTCGTGCTCACCGGCGGCTGCGCCGACGCCGGTCACGACGGCACCTGCACCATCCCGCCGGACAGCGCCATCCCCGACATCCACCTGAAGGGCCCGGTCACCATCAGCGCGACGCCGGTGACCGTCGCCCCCGGCAGCAGCGGCACCGGCACGCTGAAGGTGCGCTCGACCTCGGCGATCGCGCTGTCGACCGTCTCGGTGCCACTGACCACGCTGCCCAGCGGCTTCCACGTCACCGCGGCGGCCGGCCCGAACAACCTGCTCTGCGTGGTGACCAGCAGCCGGATCACCTGCGCCAACCTGCCGCTGCTGGCCGGCGTGGACACCGCGATCACGGTCACCGTGTCGGTCGACGCGGGCGTCGGGGCCGGGGTCGTCTGGCACGCCACCGGCATCACGGTCCTCGCCGGGCTGAAGACCTACACCGGCAGCGCCGACCTGATCCAGACCCCGGGCGGGACCGCCGCCGTCACCTTCACGGTGACGAGCCCGAGCGGCACGGTGGAGCCCGGCGGCACGACGTCGATGACCGTCACCGGCGTCAACGGCGGCACGGCGAACGCCGTGAACAGCACCGTCACGATCGCCGCGCCCAGCAACGCCACCTTCGGCACGCTCACCGGCGCAGTCGCCACCGCCTGCCGGGTCGTCACGAGCACCCAGGTGTCCTGCACCTACACCCTGGCGACGGGCGGCTCGCTGGCCTGGTCCCTGCCGCTGAAGGTGTCGTCGACGGCGAAGGACGGCGACCAGGTCGCCGACGGCTGCGTGACCGCCGGCACGACCACGGCCTGCGGCGGCCGCCAGCTGGTGAAGGTGCTGCTGGCCACGCACGGCACGCTCACCGTCGGCGGCGCCGTCATCGAGCCGGGCAGCTCGGGCACCGCGACCGTCACGCTGTCGGCGACCGCGGCCTACGACGACCTGGTGCTGACCGTGCCGCTGGACGCCCTGCCGACCGGCTTCACCGTCAACTCCGCCACCCTCGGGTCGGACTCCTGCACGGTCGGCTCGGCCGGCGTGGTCTGCACCGGCGTCTCGCTGGTGTCCGGCACCGCGCGCAACCTGCGGCTGGCGGTCAGCGTCGACGCAAGCGTCACGACGGCCACCGTGTGGCGGGTCAGCGGCGTCACGCTGGCGCGGGCCGCCGACCTGACCGACCAGCTCACCGCCTCCGGTGTGCTGGTCAGCACCGTGGCGAACACCTTCACGGTGAGCGTCACGGTCGGCGCGGTCTCACCCACCACGCCGGCGCCGGGGGAGACCACCGTGCTGCCGATCACGGTGAAGAACAACGGACCGGGCGACGCCGACGACTACCCGGTGACGATCATGCTGCCGGACGGGACGTCGCACGGCACCCTGCCGAGCAACTGTACCGAGGGCAGCAGCGCCACGATCGTCGTCTGCCGGCGGTCGCTGACGGCCGGTGACTCGACGACCATCAAGCTGCCGCTGGTCATCGACAAGGACCTCGAGGCGGGCACGGTGATCACCGGTGGCTGCGTGGACCAGGCGCTCGGCACCGGCACGCCCACCTTCGACTACACCTGTGGCGGCGAGGACGATGTGGCCATCCCGGACTTCACGCTCGGCAAGTACGACGTCGACCTCGGCGTCACCTATGACGGCGGAACCGTTCCGGTCGCCGGCAGCAGCAACCCGGTCGTGAAGATCCCGTACACCAACGGCGGCACCGGCACCGCCGCCAACGTCTCCTTCACCGTCGAGCCGCCGACCGGCGTCTGGATTACGAGGGCGCAGGTCTCGCTGGATTCGTCCACGCAACAGAGCGCGCCGGCCGGCCGGAAGAGCATCAGCGCCGCGTCGACCGAAGAGGCGACCTGCACCGCGGCCACCACGGGCAACGCCAACGACGTGACCTGCTCGGCGCCGGACGCCGCCGCCCAGAGCGGAGGGGAGCTGTGGCTCACCCTGAAGCTCGGCGACGGAGTGACGACCGGCACCCACGCCATGCGGGTCACCGTCACCACCACCAGCGCCGACGGCATCGCGACGAACAACGCCGTCGACGTGCCGCTGGCGCTCACCGCCCAGGACACCGACGACAGCAGCCTGCCGGTCACCGGCCCGGACGCGGTCCGGCTGGGCGTGCTCTCGGCCGTCATGATCGCGCTCGGCCTGATGCTGATCATCGGCGTCCGGGAACGGGCGGTGGCCACCGGGCGGCATTCGCTGCCGGCGGCTCAGCGGCCATTCTTCAATCGGTCGGGTACGGCCACTCGTGCACCGGGCGGTTCTCATGCATCAGCGGGAGGTAGCGGCGGAGCATCTCGTGCAACGCGTCCTGCCGATCGCTCCCCGAAGCCTCCAGCGCATGCAAGGTCTGAACCTGCCAGGCGGCGCCGTTCCGGTGGGTCAGACAGCGCTGCTCGATGATGCCGAGCAGCCGGTCGCGCTCGCCGGCCGAGACGCCCCACCGGTCCAGGCCCTGGGCAGCGAGCGGCAGCAGGCGGCGCAGCACCAGCTCGGTGACCTGGATGTAGCCGAGACCGGGCCAGAACACGCTGGCGTCGATGCCGTGCCGCGCGCAGGCGTGGAAATTCTCCTCGGCGGCGCTGAAGCTCATCTGCGTCCACAGCGGGCGCTCGGCCTCGGCGAGCGTGCGGATCAGACCGTAGTAGAAGCCGGCGTTGGCGAGGGTGTCGAGCACGGTCGGCCCGGCCGGCAGCACGCGATTTTCCACCCGCAGGTGCGGGCGTCCGCGGACCACCGCGTAGATCGGCCGGTTCCAGCGGTAGACGGTGCCGTTGTGCAGGCGCAGCTCGCTGAGCTCGGGCACCTCGCCGCGTTCGAGGATCTCGGCCGGGTCGAGGTCGTCGCAGATCGGCAGCAGCGCCGGGAAGTAGCGCACGTTCTCCTCGAACAGGTCGAAGACGCTGGTGATCCAGCGTTCGCCGAACCACACCCGAGGGCGTACACCCTGCGCTCTTATTTCTTCTGATCTGGTGTCGGTGGCCTGCTCGAAGAGCGGGATCCGGGTCTCCCGCCACAGCTCCCGCCCGAACAGCAGGGGCGAGTTGGCGCCCAGCGCCACCTGGATGCCGGCGATCACCTGCGCCGCGTTCCAGTACGCCGCGAACTGCGCCGGACTGACCTGCAGGTGGAACTGGGTGCTGGTGCAGGCCGACTCGGGCGCGATGGTGTCGGTGGTGACCGCGAGCCGGTCGATGCCGTCGATCCGGATGTCCAGATCTTCCCCGCGGGCCGCGAAGATCTGCTCGTTGAGCAGCTTGTAACGCGGGTTGGCGGACAGCGCGTCGAGCGTCATGTGCTCGCGCCGCAGCGTCGGCAGGATGCCGATCATCACGGTGTGCGCGCCGATCTCGCGGGCGTGTTTCTCGGCGCTGTTGAGGCTGGCTCGCAGGGTGCGCTCGAGATCGGCGTTCTCGTCGCCGGCCAGCCGCCGCGGCGGCACGTTGATCTCGATGTTGAACTGGCCCAGCTCGGTCTGGAAGTCGGGGTCGGCGATCGCGCCGAGCACCTCGGCGTTGCGCATGGCCGGATCGGCGCCCTCGTCGATGAGGTTGAGCTCGATCTCCATGCCGGTCAGCGGCCGCTCGAACTCGAAACGCGACTCCCGCAGCATCGCGGCGAACACGTCCAGACTGCGGCGGATCTTGTGACGGTATTTCGCCCGGTCCTCGCGGGTGAAGTTGGTCTGCTCGACTTCCTCGCCCATCGGCACACCGCCTATCTCGAGAGATTTAAACTCGCATACCGAGCGGGTCTGCGCCAGGCAGGGCGTACCCTTCGCCCGTTGATCGCAAACGGACGCAGAGTAACCGCGTCGGAGGCGACGTTGCCCGCGACGCGGTGGCCGGTTTTGATCTTTCTCAGGCGAGCCAGATCGCCGTTGCCGCGATCAGCACCGCGGCGCCCAGAACGGCCTGCAGCAGCAGGGCCGGGCCGATGTGTGACCACATCGTCGGAATACGCGGAGTCAGCGGCTGCATGGTGGTCAGGTTGACCACCTGAACGAGCTTCACCGGCAGCCGCGCGTCCTTCTGCGGCGCCGTCCGGACCTGCACGAGGTCACCCCGGTGCAGGGCCGACTGGGGGAGGTGGCCATGCATCTCCACCTCGTAGGTCTGGCCGAGGTCGTCGCGCACCCGCACCGGTGTCACGAGGAACTCGGGTCCTTTTTTCAGATCCTTGAAACTGCGGCGACTGGCCCGCATACGCAGCAGCGAGCCGATCATCTGGGCGATGCCGGCGGCGAGGAAGACGACGATCAGTAACGGCTGACCGACGCGCACCTCACGGGTGTACGCGGCCTGGTAGCCGGCGAAGCGGCCGGTGATGACGGGGCTGACGTGCCGGAGGATCTGCTCGCGGTACAGCTCGACCTCGTCCATGGGGGATCACCTCCTGGATGTCTTCATATCGTACGGAGAGCAACTCGATGCGAACCGTGAGTGAATCTTCACGCCTGTCACAGCAGCCTCCGAATTATGGAAAAACGCACGAATCGCCGCTCCGAAAAGGTGAACTTGACTCGGAACAGGGCGAATTGGGGGCAGAGACGTGGCGTCGACAGAGGCCTTCGTAGATCCGGAGAGCGTGCTCGCGCAGACCGCGCGGGAGATGCTCGAGCTGCACGCCGGCGGGGCGGGACCCAGCGAGGGTATGACCGAATGCCCGGTCTGCGGGGAGCCACTGCCCTGCCCGGCCGGGCGTTCGGCCGCCGAAGTGCTCGAGGCGGCCGGGCTCGCCGAGGCGTCGGGGCTGATCGAGGTGCATCGGCAGGGCCTGGGCGGCCCCTCGGTCTTCGAGCAGGAGATGTACGCGTCACCGCTCGCCTTCAGCTCCCCGGTCGACCTGTCGTCGCCGGATCTGGACGAGCCCGCCTGGAACGGGCCGTCGGCCGGGTCTCCGCTGCTCGGCGGCGGGCCGGTCGAGCTGTCCTTCTCGGCCGAAGCGGCCGGCCCGGTGCACGAGCCGTCGCACCGGTCCCGGCACGAGTCGCCCGAGTCGCCGCTCGACCCGTCGCCCTCGCTGTCGCCCCAGTCGCCCGCTCCTGCGTCGCCGCCCCTGTCCCAGCCCGCGGCGCAGCCGTCGTACGAGTCCTCGTTCGAGACGTCGTTCGGACCGTCGCTCATGCCGGAGCCGCCCGTCTACAAGCCGCCGTCGGCTGCCGGGCTGTCGTTCGACCTGCCGCCGGTGCCCGCGCCGGCCGGCCCGGACGCGGAGCCGCCCGGACCGCGCCTGGGCGGCCTGAACGCGTCGTCACTCGCCCCCGAGGCGGACGAGGCGCCGAGCGGATTCGCCGCATCCGGCCTTCCCGGCTCCGGCCTACCGCCGTCCGGCCCGTCCTCGTTGTCCCAGCCGGGCCAGCCGCCGTCGGGCCCGTCCTCGTTGTCCCAGCCGGGCCTACCGCCGTCCGGCCCGTCCTCGTTGTCCCAGCCGGGCCAGCCGCCGTCCGGCCTGTCATCCCTGTCGCAGCCGGGCCAGCCGCCGTCGGGCCTGTCATCCCTGTCGCAGCCCGGCCAGCCGCCGTCCGGCCCGTCATTGCTGTCCCAGTCCGGCCCGATGCCTCAGTCCGGCCCGATGCCTCAGTCCGGCCCGCTGTCCCAGTCCGGCCTGACGCCGCAAGCCGGTCCGATGCCGCAAGCCGGTCCGTTGCCGCCGTCCGGGCCGTTCCCGGCCTCGCCCGCGGAGCCGGCCGCCGGGGCCTGGTCGGCCGAGTCCGGGCCCTACGCCGGGGCGCAGCCGCTTCAGCCCGTCTCGCCGCCGCCCTCGGCCGCCGCCTGGTCGGCCCAGCCCACGTCCCCGGCCGGAGCGCAGCCGCTCCGACCGGTGTCGCCGCCGCAGCCGCCGGCCGGCGCGTGGTCTCCGCCGGCCGGGGCCCAGCCCGCAGTGCAGCCGTTCCGTCCGGTCTCGCCGCCGATGCCGCCCGCCGGGCCGGTCAGCCCGGCCCGCCCGCAGGCCGGCCCGGCGCCGCTCGGAGCGCCGTATCCGTCGGATGCCGATCCGCTGCTCTCCGGCCCGCAGACCTACCACCAGCAGACCCGCCCGCTGGACGCGCCGCACTTCGCGCCCTCGGCCCGGCCGGCCCCGACCGCGATGAACACCCCGCCGATGGCGCCGCCGCCGGTGAACCAGCCGCCCGCGGCGCGCCCGATCTCGCCGGCCGCCCGCCCGACCAGCCCGCCGCCGTCGAACGGCGCCGCCCCGCTGGGCCGCCCAGCCCCGGACCAGCCGTACCTGGTGACGCCGCCCGGATCCCCGATGCAGCCGATGGCCGGCCCGGCCACCGGCCAGCAGCCCGGCAACCCGGTCGGTCCGGCCCGGCAGCCCAGCGGTCTCGGTGGCCCGGCGCAGCAGCCAGGTGGTCTCGGCGCCCCGGCCCAGCAGCTTGGCGCCCCGGCCCAGCAGCTCGGCGCCCCGGCCCAGCAGCTCGGTGGCCCGGCCCAGCAGCCCGGCGGTCTCGGCGGCTCGGCCCAGCAGCCCGGCGGCTTCGGTGGCCCGGCGCAGCAGCCGAGCGGCCTGAGTGCCGGCCTGGGCGGTCCGGCGCAGCAGCCGAGCGGCCTCGGCGCGACGCCGGCGGCCGACCAGCAGCCCAGCGCGTTCGGAGCGACCGCGCAGCCCAGCAGTCTCGGACCCCCGGCGCAGCCCGGCGGTTTCGGAGCCATGGCGGAGCCCGGCGGTGCCGGGGCAACGGCTCAGCCCAGCGGTCTCGGAGCCGCCCCTCAGCCCGGCGGTCTCGGCGCCAGCGCGCAGCCCGGCGGTTTCGGGGCCGGAGCGGAGGACCCGGCCAATCGTTTCGGCGGAAGCGGAACCGCGGAGCCCAGCGGCCTCGGCGCGACTGCCGCCCCCAACCGTCCTCCGATCGAGCCCCAGACGGACCAGGCCGGCCCGCCGAACCAGCCGCCGCAGGCCGAGCCGAAGACGGCCCGCCGCAACCGCCCGCCGCTGGAGCCGCCGCAGATGGGCCAGCTGAATCGCCCGATCACCGGGGAGAAGGGCGCCGACCAGCCGCCAAGTGGCCTACCGCGCAATGGCGGCCCGAGCTAAGCGGCCGCCGCCCATCGGGTCCAGACCACTTTGCCGTCGCTGACCGGCAGCACGCCCCACGCGTCGGTGAGGTCCCGCACCAGCCAGAGCCCGCGCCCACCCGGCGCCGTAACCGCCGGGTCCGCGGGCTTCGGCATGCGCCGGCTGCCGTCCCGCACACTCATCCGCAGCCGGCCGTCGCGCAGCGCGAAGGTGAACTCCATGGTGGTGTGGGCGTGCCGGACCACGTTCGCGACCAGCTCGGTGGCGATCAGCGCGGCCGTGCCGGCCAGGTTCGAGCGGTGCCACGCCTCGCAGGCCTGGGTGACGATCTGCCGCACCTGGCGGCACGCGTCCGGCACCGGCCGCAGGCGCAGTCGCACCCGCGAGTGCGCCGGTTCGGCGCCGGCCGCGGCGATGGCCGTGTCGCAGTCGTGCGCATAGCTGAGATTCGTGCATTCAGGCGCCGACTGGATGGCGGCCTCGGTCTCGGCGTCGGCGCCGCACAGCACGATCGGCACGTCGGGCCACTCGGCGGTCTGGCCGACCACGGTGCTGAGCGCGGTAAGGCCGAGGGGATCGCCGATCCGCAGTCCGGAGACGTCGAGCAGGAGCCGATCGGGTTCGGTGGCGAGACTGTGCCGCATGGCCAGCTGAAGGGCGTCGCCGGTCATCGGGTCGAGGGTGCCGGTGAGCCGGAGCACCGCCACGGGCCGGTCCCGCACCGGACGGCAGACGAGTTGACTAGGCAATTCGTCTCCCTCCCCGTACGGACGCCGCCTCGTAGCCGAACCAGTGCCCGGCCACGCCCGGGGGCAAACGTCAGACCATCCGGCCGGCGAGCGGAACGAACCGGTAGGTGTCGCGCGCCACGCTTTCAGGTAAATGAAGTACCGTTTCGCGCCATGGGTGTGTCGCAGCGGCTGAAGAGCCGGTTCCGCAAGTTTCTGCAGCGTCCGGGCACAACGGTCGACCTGGCGCCGTTCCACAAGCGGCTCGCAGCGATCGAAGCTCGTGAGGAAGCGCTGCGCGAGCTCGATGACGAGGCGCTGACCGCGGCAGCCGCCGAGGCGAGCGACTACACCGAGATCTGCGCGGTGGGCCGCGAGGCGGCCTGGCGCGCGCTCGAGCAGAGGCCGTACGACGTGCAGCTGCTCGGCGCGATGGCGCTGCTCTCCGGGCAGGTCGCCGAGATGGCGACCGGTGAGGGCAAGACGCTGACCGCGACCATCGCGGCGTACGGGCATGTCCGGCTGGGCCACGGCCCGGTGCACGTGCTGACCGTCAACGACTATCTGGCCCGCCGCGACGCCGAGTGGATGCGGCCGGTCTACGAGCTGCTCGGTCTCACCGTCCGCTGGGTCACCGAGGCGGCCACGCCGGAGGAGCGCCGCGAGGCCTACCTCGCCGACGTCACCTACGTGTCGGTCTCCGAGGCCGGCTTCGACTACCTTCGCGACCAGCTGGTCACCGACATCGCCGACCGGGTGCAGCGCGAGCTGGCCACCGCGATCGTCGACGAGGCCGACTCGATCCTGATCGACGAGGCCCGGGTGCCGATGGTGCTGGCCGGTTCGACCGCGACCGAGAGCGACCCGGTGCACGACGCCGCCGAGCTGGTCCGCGATCTGCGCAACGGCAAGGACTACGAGGTGGCCGACGACGGCCGCAGCGTCGCCTTCACCGAGACCGGCCTGCAGCGGCTCGAGGAGAAGCTCGGCGGCATCGACCTCTACGCCGACGATCAGGTCGCCCAGCTGTCCGCGGTCAACGTGGCGCTGCACGCGCAGGCCCTGCTGCGCCGCGACGTCGACTACATCGTGCGCAACGGCGGGGTCGAGCTGATCGACGAGATGCGCGGCCGGGTCGCCCAGCGCCGCCGCTGGCCGGACGGCCTGCAGGCGGCCGTGGAGGCCAAGGAGGGGCTGACCGCCACCGCCGAGGGCGAGGTCCTCGACACGATCACCGTGCAGGCGTTCATCGCGCTCTACAAGACGGTCTGCGGCATGACCGCGACCGCGGTGCACGTCGGCGAGCAGCTTCGCGAATATTTCAAGCTCGAGGTCGCGGTCATCCCGTCGAACACGGAGAACATCCGGGAGGACGACGACGACCGCATCTTCTCGGCGCACGACACCCGCGACGAGGCCCTGGTCGAGGAGATCAAGCTGGCCCACGAGAAGGGCCGCCCGGTGCTGATCGGCACCCTCGACGTGAAGGCCTCCGAGCTGCTGGCCAAGCAGCTGGCCTCGGCGGGCGTGCCGTCGAACGTGCTGAACGCGAAGAACGACGCCGAGGAGGCGACCATCATCGCCGAGGCGGGCGCGCTCGGCGCGGTCACCGTCTCCACCCAGATGGCCGGCCGTGGCGTCGACATCCGCCTCGGCGGCTCCGACGAGGCCGACCGGGACGCGGTCGTCGAGCTGGGCGGCCTCTACGTGATCGGCGCGGGCCGGCACGACAGCCGTCGCGTCGACGACCAGCTGCGCGGCCGGGCCGGCCGGCAGGGTGACCCGGGCCGCTCGGTGTTCTTCGTCAGCCTCGAGGACGAGCTGGTCACCCGGCACGCCGGCGACGCGCTGCCGCCCTCGCCGCGGATGGACATGGACGGCGTGGTCCACGACGAACAGGTGGAATATGCGGTCGAGCACGCCCAGCGGGTCGCCGAGGGCGTCAACCACGAGATCCACCGCAACACGTGGCGCTACAGCGTCGTGATCGAGCAGCAGCGGATCGCCCTGGCCGAGCGCCGGGAGCGGCTGCTCACCTCCGAGGTCGCCACGATCATGCTGCTCGAGCAGTCGAAGGAGAAGGCCGAGGAGACCGACGAGGACGTCCTGTCCGACGCCGGCCGGGCGATCGCCCTGTTCCACCTCGACCGGCGCTGGGCCGAGCACCTGGCCGAGCTGAACGAGGTCCGCGAGGGTGTGCACCTGCGCGCTCTGGGCAAGCTGGACCCGCTGGACGAGTTCCACCGGGCCGCCGTCCCGGCCTTCCAGCAGCTGTTCACCGACATCGAGGCCCGCACCATCGAGACGTTCGAGGAGACCGACCTCTCCGACGGCTGGCAGCCCGAGCGCGCCGAGATCGTCCGGCCCAGCGCCACCTGGACCTATCTGGTGCACGACAACCCGTTCGGCTCCGAGTTGGACCGTCTGATCGCGTCCGTGGGCCGCCGCCTCACCGGCGCGAACTGAATCATTCCAGATCCCCGCGTAGCAAGGTTCTTGCTACGCGGGGATCCCTTTTTTACATTCACGTCTGCGGATTCGTGCAGATGTGGCACGTGTCTCAGCAATAACGCCGGTAGTTGCCTTGCGCCGCAAGTACCAGCGCTGTTGCCGTTAGCTAACCTTTAAGCAGGCTGACAGAATCTGTTCGCAGAATGCATTTCGGTGCGTCAAAGCTAAAGTGGAACGATTTTCCCACAGTGTGGTTGCTGTCTTGACCGGGCAACGGCCGTAGCGGAATTATTGCCGCGAATTTACGGAGCGTGATCGGTCCCATACGGTTACCGACCATGCAATTTCAGGGGGCTCTTTCACAATGCCGGTAAGCGCGCTGTCGCCTCGTGTCAACCGCCATGTCACAGGTCCGGGACGCGGTTCCGGACCACGCCGGCCCACCGACCCCTCATTGACCGTGACGGTCGCCATTCCACTCACCACCGACGCGCTCACCCCGCAGGCGCACCGGCTCATCGAGGCGGTCCGCGAGCTCGTCGAGATCAGCCAGGGCACGATCACGGTCGAGCCGGCCGGTCAGTTCCCGCTCGACCCCGAGCCCGGCCCGGCGGGTCCCGAGGTGCGCATGCTCACCTCGTCCCGGCAGGTGCTGCTCGACGGCGAGGCGCTGGCGCTGACCCGGCTCGAGTTCGACCTGCTGCTGTTCCTGGCCGAGCGGCCCCGCCGGGTCTTCACCCGCGGCCAGTTGCTGGCCGGCGTCTGGGGTTACGAGCACACCGGCGAGCGCACGGTCGACGTGCACGTCCGCCGGCTGCGGCTCAAGCTCGGCGGCGGCCTCCCGGTGATCACCACCGTCTACGGCGTGGGTTACCGCCTCTCCGACGACGCCCGCGTGGTGGTCCAGGCCAACGAGTAGCGTTGCCGGGCGTGCGCGTGCGTCCGGTGTCCGTAGAGGGTCTCGTCGATGAGCTGGCTTCCTACCTAGTGAGTCGGGAAGCTGACAGTTTGCGGCGGGTGGCTATCGACGGCTCCGCGGCAGCCGATCCGGGAGCGTTGGCGGACGCCCTGGTCGGGCCGCTGCGGCTGCGCGGCCGCCCGGCGGTCCGGGTGGACACCGCCGACTTCCTCCGCCCCGCCTCGCTGCGTCTGGAGCAGGGCCGCACCAACCCCGACTCGTTCTACGCCGGTTGGTTCGACGAGTCCGCCCTGGCGCGCGAGGTCCTCGGCCCGGCCGGCCCGGGCGGCAGCGGAAAGATCTTGACCAAATTCTGGAACGCCGGGACCGATCGAGCCGCTCGTGAGCCCTATCACCCGTTGCCGCCCGGCGCGGTCGTTCTGGTCAGCGGACCCCTCCTTCTGGGCGGCGGCCTCGACTTCGACTTCGCCGTGCATCTGGAGCTCTCACCGGCCGCGCTGCGCCGCCGCACCCCGTCCGACCAGGCATGGACCATCCCGGCCCTGGAGCGGTACGCCGACGAGGTCGACCCCGCCGCGTTCGCCGACATGGTCGTCCGCCTCGACGACCCCCGCCGTCCCGCGCTCGTCGTCTCACGTGAGTGAGAAGAGTTGGTGAAGCGAGTCTGTGGCGGAGTCGACCACTGACAGTTATGCTCCGGTTACTTTTTTCGGCGGAGGCCCGTTTGGGATCTTCGGCGGCGGGTACCGGGAGGCCCCACGGTGCGATGGGGCCGGCCCGCGGGGGGACCCGCCGGCAGGGGCAGATGAAGGGCAGGGGGAGCGGCATGCTCGTCAATGGAGCTGTGATCACGGGGAAGAGCGCCACCGCCAAAGGCCGGTCGGCCGAGGAGGTCGAGCAGATCCGGGCGATCCTCCGGGGCCGGTTCGACAGCCTGAACACCGAGTACGAGTCGGCAGTCGCGGAGAACCACAAGCTCCGGCTGGTCGAGATCGGCGACGCCGCCGGCGACGACCAGGCCGACAGCGGGTCCAAGACGGCCGAGCGCGACGCGGCCACGTCGCTGCTGCGCACCCTCCTCGACCGGCGCACGCAGGCGGAGCACGCCATGCAGCGGCTGGACGACGGCACCTACGGCAACTGCGAGGGTTGCTCCAACCCGATCCCGTGGGAGCGACTGGAGGTCTTCCCCTCGGCCACCACGTGCGTGCACTGCAAGTCGAACCGCGAGCGCCGGGCCGGCTGAGCCCACCGTCACACCGGGGTCCGCCGCGTGCCAGCGGCGGACCCGCCGTATCCCCAGGGGTGGTTGACGTGGGCGCGATCGAGGTCGGAACGGCCTCCTGGACCGACCGGACGCTGCTGGCGTCGGGGTGGTACCCGGCGTCCGCCGACGACCCGGAGAAACGGCTGGCCTATTACGCCAAGCAGTTCCCGGTGGTCGAGGTCGACTCGACCTATTACGGCCCGCCGGCCGAGCAGACCACGAAGTTGTGGGCGCAGCGCACGCCGGCCGGCTTCACTTTCAATATCAAGGCGTTCAGCCTGCTCACCGGTCATCCGACGAAGGTCTCGGCAATCTACAAGGACCTGCGCCCGCAGACCGACAAGAAAAACATCTATCCCGGCGATCTGCCGCCCTCGGCGTACGAGGAAGTCTGGAGCCGTTTTCTCTCGGCGCTGGACCCGTTGCAGGAGGCCGGGAAGCTCGGCGCCGTGCTTTTTCAATTTCCGCCGTGGTTCGGCATCCGCAAATCCAACAAGGAATACATGCTCGAGGTGGCGGCCCGGTGCAAGCCGCTGCGGCCGGTGTTCGAGCTGCGCAACTCCTCCTGGTTCGAGGGCGCGAACCGCAACGAGACCCTGGATTTCCTGCGCAATCACCGGCTGCCGTTCGTCTGCGTCGACATGCCGCAGGGCCACAAGTCGTCGGTCCCGCCGATCGTCGAGGCCACGGCCGACCTGGCGGTGGTCCGCTTCCACGGCCACAGCACCAAGTGGACGAGCAAGGACATCCACGAGAAGTTCGGCTACGAATATTCCGGCAAGGAACTCGCCGGCTGGGCGCCACAGCTCCGCGACCTGGCTGAGCACGCCGACAAGACGCAGGTCTTCATGAACAACTGCTACTCCGACTACGCCCAGCGCAACGCGTCCACGCTGATCGAACTGCTGGGGGAGTGACCCGGTCCGGCAGCAGGTTAGATGTGATCAAGCGGGGGTATGCCGAGGTCTCCACCGCAACAACGAAGGAGAACTCGATGTCACTCAGCGACGACGACATCACCACCGGCTCGGCCGCGGGCGGCGAAGGCCCGGCGGACGGCGGCGCGAACCCGGCCGGCCACGACGGCGGCGCGGACGGTTCCGCGGGCGAGGGCCCGGCGGACGGCGGCGCGAACCCGGCCGGCCACGACGGCGGCGCGGACGGCTCGGCCGGCGAAGGTCCGGCCGACGGCGGCGCGAACCCGGACGGGCACGACGGCGGCGCCGACGGCTCCGCGGCCTGAGGAAGCGACATGACGATCGAAGTGCCGGGCGGTCACCGCCCGGCACTCGCCCGGATAGTGAAGATCGAGCAGGACAAGTTCGCCGCCGCGCACTGGGGGCGGGCGCCGTTGCTGTGCCGGGCCGCCGACCCGGCCGGCTTCACCGACCTGCTTTCCCCCGACGCGGTCGACGAGCTATTGAGCCGCCGCGGCCTGCGCACCCCGTTCCTGCGGGTCGCCCAGGAGGGCAAAGTGCTTCCGGCGGCCCGGTTCACTGGCTCCGGCGGGGCCGGCGCGGAGATCAGCGACCAGGTCGTCGACGAAGAGGCGATGCGGTTGTACGCCGGTGGCGCCACCCTGGTCCTGCAGGGCCTGCACCGCATCTGGCCGCCACTGATCGACTACGCGCGCGAGCTCGGCGCCGAACTGCGCCGCCCGCTGCAGGTGAACGCGTACCTGACGCCCCCGGCCAGCCAGGGCTTCAGCACCCACTACGACACCCACGACGTGTTCGTGCTCCAGGTCGACGGCACCAAACGGTGGCGCATCCACGAGCCGGTCCTGGCCGACCCCCTGGAGAAGCAGCCGTGGGGCGGCCGCGCCGACGAGGTGGGCGCGACCGCGCAAGGGGAGCCCGCCCTGGACGTGGTTCTCGAGCCGGGCGACGCCCTCTACCTGCCGCGCGGCTGGCTGCACTCGGCCCAGGCTCAAGGCGCCAGGTCACTTCACCTGACCTTCGGCGTACGGGCCCTGACCCGGTACGCGATCGTGGAGGAGCTGCTCGCCATGGCCGCCCAGGACGCCCGGCTGCGCGCCACCCTGCCGTTCGGCCTCGACGTCGGCGAGCCCGACGCGATCGAGCCGGAACTGACCGAGACCGTCGAGGCCCTGCGCGACTGGCTGGCCGGCACCGCGCCGGCCGAGGTCGCCGAGCGTCTCGCCGCCCGGGACTGGCCGTCGGCCCGCCCCGAACCGGTCGCCCCGCTGCGGCAGCTCGACTTCGCCGACGCGCTCGGCCCGGCCGACACCATCACGGTGCGCGGCGGCCTGCGCTGGCGGATCGCCGAGGACGGCGCCGACCAGGTGGTGCTCCGGCTCACCGGCCGCACGCTGCGTTTTCCGGCGTACTGCGCGGCGGCGCTGCGTCAGGCCCTCGGCGGCGAGCCGACCCGGGTCGGCGACCTGTTGCTCGACGACGACGCGGACCGCCTGGTCCTGGCCCGGCGACTGCTCCGCGAAGCCCTGGTGGTTCCGGCCTGAGGCCAACCCCAAACCGGCCTGAGGCCAACCCCAAACCGGCCTGAGGCCAACCCCAAACCGGCCTGAGGCCAATCCCGAACCGGCCTGAGGCTCAGCCCATCCCGGCGGCGGCCAGAATCAGGCCGGCCGTCGCCAGGCCGGCCAGCAGCACGGTGACGACCGTCGACACGTCCAGCCCGACGGCGCGGCGGTCGGCGACCCGCTTGGCGGCCACCACCGCCAGGACCGGGCAGGCCAGCAGCACCACGAGCGCGACCACCGGCAGGGCGTCGCGCCAGGTGCCGGTCTGCGCGCCCTGCGCGTTCTGCCGCAGCACCCGGAACACGACCGACCCCACGATCCCGCTGACCAGGCCGAACACCGCGAACAGCGCCTTGGTCGCGGCGTTCAGCGGCCGGGCCGGCGCGGTGTATTTCACCTTGGTGGCGACCTCGTCCAGGTAATCGGTCGCGTCCTTCTCGCCGCGTTGCCGCGGGATCACCGCCGGCGGCTTGCCGCGGCCGTAGCGTTCGGCCACCGCCCCGACCTTGTGCACGTAGTCCGCCCACAAGCCGGCCGCCCGGGCGTCGACCGTCTCGAGGGTGCGCTGCGCCTCGGCGGCATCCAGCCGCGCCGCCTTCAACGCCTCGTCGGCCTTGCGGACCGCCTCGTCGGCGGCCTGGATCCGGCCGTCGTGCCAGCGCACCGCTTCGGCGCGCAGGTTGGCCGCCTCCTCGTCCAGCGTGGTCAGCCGCCGCAGCACGCTGCGGTAGTCGGCGGTGTCGAAATCGGCCGGGCGTACGTCGCTCATAGTTGTCCATAAGGGATGATCACTTCGGCGCCTCGATGCACCGAGCGGTCGAAATGCAGCGCCCGCCACGGCCGCGGGTACCACACGGGCGCGCCGGCGCCCGGGTAGTACGGGGCCAGCTCGCTGCCGTGCACGTCCAGGGCGACCCAGGCGCCGATCGGATCGGTCCGCGACGCGTGCCCGCCGAGCGCGTCACGCAGCAGCCCCGCCCCGCGCCACCAGCCCAGCACGTGGATACGCCGCTCCGGCCCCTGCCGCAGGATGGTGCGCAGTTGGTCGGCGACGACCTTGCCGCCGGGCAGCGCATCCGCCGCGTACACCATCAGGAAATGCGGCCGGTCGGCCGGCCACGACGCCGAAGCCTCGCTGGCGGCGTCCTCCAGGAGCCAGTCGGCGTTGTCCGCCCAGAACAGGCCGCAGTCCGGCAGTTCGGCACAGAGCGCCTCGGCGGCCGGGGCGGCGTCCTGGTCGAGGCAGAGGATCGAGAAGCGGGCGCCCTCCGGCGGGAACTGAGCCGCGAGCGACACCCCGGCGGTCGCCATGATCGCGCACGCCTCCTCGGTCCGGGTGCCGAGGATCGCCAGGTTGCGGCCGGGCGCGCGGCGCAGCACCGTCCGCGCCGACCGGGCGGCCACGTCGATCGTCTCGCCGAGCAGCACCACCGGCGCCGACGTGCCCTCCAGCGGCGCGAGCCGCTGATAGTCCGGGCTGTCGGACAGGTGCGGGATCACGTCACCGTCGAACAGCCGCGGCGGGCCCTGCCCCTCCGGGCGTTTGCGCCACAGCCGGTGCTGCAGGGCGTTCCACCGGTCACGATCGCCGGCCGCCGGCACCCGCACGATTTTGTTGGCCTCGATCGACCCCGAGTCCGCGTTGACCACGGCGTGGTAGCGCGGCAGCGACTCGGCGGCGGTGTTCGTCTCGGCCAGCACGCGCCGGGCGCGAGGGAGCGCGATCCGCAGCGAGAACTGGGCGACCAGCGCCGGCCGCCCCCACAGCGCCTCGATGCCGGAGACGTCCTGCGACGCCAGGATCATGTGGATGCCCTGCGAGCGGCCCCGCCGGGCCAGGTCCTCTAGCAGGTCGACAGCCTCGGTGGCGACCGCGTCGCGGCCCGAGAGCAGCACCTGGAACTCGTCGACGACGGCCACGATCCGCGGCCAGTCCCCATCAGGGTCCTCGGCGCGCAGCTCGGCCAGGTTGGTCACCTCGTGCCGTTTCGCGGCGTCGGCCCGCCGTCGCAGCTCCTCACCGAGGAACCGCATCAGCGCCAGCCCGAACTCACGGTCCGTGTTGACGTTGACGCCGACGAGCTTCACGTGTGGCAGCCAGCTCGGGTCCCGCCGCCCCGGCGCGAACCGCGCGAACGACACCCCCTCCTTGAAGTCCAGCAGGTAGAAAGCCAGTTCGTCGGGGGAGTAGCGAGCCGCGAGCGCGCCCATCCACGCGTAGATCAGGTTGGTCTTGCCGGTGCCCGACGGCCCGGCGATCAGCGCATGCGGCGGATAATCGCTCAGCGTCACGGTCACCGGAACACCCTGCGGCCCGTCGCCGAGCGGCGCCGACAACCCGGTCGCCGCGCTCTCCGTCCACAACTCGGCCGGCAGCAGGCTGTCCAGCGCCACCGGTGCGGGCCCGGCGGCAACAGCTTCGGCGATCCGGCGACAGGCCGCGGCGACAACCGGCTGCGGCGGACCACCATCCAGCCGTACGGGTAGAGCACCCGCGCTGCTGATATGCGCGTTGTCGCCCGGCTGGGCCGTGATGAACTCGATGCCCGGCCCCGGCTGCATCGGCATCCCCTGGATGACCAGGTGCACGCCGGCCGCGGCGCCGGTGCGCAGCAGCCGCTGCATCTGGGTCTGCTCCGCCCGGCTCAACTCGCCCACGCCGAGCAGCACCGCCACCCGCCACGGCTCCGGCCGCCGGTGGGTCGCCGCCGCCAGCTCCCGCAACGAGGTGTACTCCCCGGCCAGGACCGTCTCGTTGATCCGCCGCACGTGGTCGACCAGATCGTCGAGCAGCGAGCCGAGCTCGCCCGGCCCGGTGAACCGCAGCACCCCGGCCGGCGCCAGGCTGGCGAACCGGGCCAGCCCACCACCCAGGTGGTCCGGGTCGTGCCCGAACAGTTGCAGCGATCCGGGCGCGGCCGTGCCCAGCGCCCGCAGCAGCAGCCCGGCGACCACCTCGTCGCCGATGGCCCGATCGCCGCGCACCACGACGTGGCCGTGGTCGAGCAGCGGGACGAGGGCCGGGACGTCCTCCGGATGCGGCAGCAGCAGCCGGCCGACCCGCAGTTCGGCCGCGGTGTCCAGCGGCGAGACCTGCCAGTCGTCCCACGGATCACCGGCGGCGCCGGGAGCAGCCCGGTCGGCGGCGCCCGCGGCGGCCTCGGCGTACGCGGACAGGTTTCTCCTGCTCTGCTCGTCGATCTCGAGAAGCCGCTGGTCGCGCGCCTCGGCCACGTTGTGCCGGCGCTCGATCGCGGCCTGCACGACCCGCTCCCGGCGGGCGACCGCCGACTCGTAGGCGACGCGGGCGGCGGCCAGCGCGTTCTCGGCCGCGCCGAGAGCGTGCGAGAGCCCGGCCCGGATGTCCATGACTTGCTGCGTGGTCGACGACTCAGACATGGGCTATCAACGTTCTCATCGGGCGTCGGCGGCCTCGGGGCGGCGCAACGGTTCGGGGGCGTTCGGGTCGAGCGTGTTGGCGTCGCGGCCGAGACGGGCCAGGAGCACGCCGGTGAGCACGCCCGCCGTGACAGCGTTGTCGGCGGGATGCCCGGATTGCCCCTGCTGAGCGACCGGCACCCGGCAGATCCGGGCGATCAGGGTGTCGAGCACCGCCGGCGAGGTGCCCGGCAGCAGCGACCGCACCCGCCCCGCAGCCGCCGACCGCAGCCGCTCGACATCCTCCGGCCGCGGTTCGTGCCCGAGCAGATCACCGGCCAGTCGATGCAGCACGGCCGGGGTCACCGCGGACAGCGCCAGCCCGGTCGCGGCCGACGCCGCATGCAGTTCGCGGCCCAGGCGTGCCTTGTCCCCGGCCCGCACCCCGCTCGCGACCCGGCGCAACAGCTCGGCCGTGTCCGCCTGCGGCTGGTCCTTGTCGTTCACCTCGGGCGCGTCCTCGCCGGTCAGCTGGGCGATCCGCTGATGCCACCAGGGGCCCAGCTTCTCGCCCTCGGGCTTCGCGTCCTCCGGCTTCTCCGGCTTGACCTCCGGGCGCTCAAGCCCGGCCTTCCAGTCCGAGTCGGGCGGCGCGGCCGCGTCGCCGGTCAGCCCGACCTGCGTCAGATAGGTGGCGATGGCGTCCTGGGCGATCCGCAGCGCCGCGGCGGCCCGTTCGGCATGCTCGGTGGCGTTGCCCAGCTGCGGCACGCCGACCGGGTCGATCGAGGTCTCCCGAACCCACATCAGGATCTCGGTGGCGCTGCGCAGCTTTTCCATCGCGGCCGTCACCAGGCCGGTGGGCAGCTCGTCGGAGGTGGCGCGAAGCTGGGCGCCGAGCTCTTGGATCAGCGACATCGCGTCAGAGCATCGCCGTGTAGTTTTGCGCCTGCTCCACCGCCAGAGCGGTGGCACCCAGACACTCTTCCAGCGACTGGTCGGCCTGCGACAGCGACCCGTGCGCCGCGCCGACCGCATCGCTCCCGCTGCCGTCGAGCGCCGCGGCCAGGCTCTGCTGCGCCTCGCCGAGCTTCTCCCGGGCCGCCTGGATCGCCGCTTGCCCCTCGCTGACCTGCTGGAGCGCGGCATCCACGGCGGCTTTGACCTCGGCGACACTGGCCACCCGTGCAGCCTCCTGCTGTGCGGAACCCGACTTGCACCCTCAGCCTACTGCCCCCTTCCTGCCTCGCTGTCCGCGCACGCCCGTTTTCGCAAACCCAGGGAGAGCGCTTGCCCGAAGCATCGTCCCCGACCTCCGCCTTAGCCCTCAGCTGTCCAAGATCTGACTACTGAGTGAACAGGAATGAATCCGGTGTGCGACGAGGTGTCATCCTCGGAGGCGACAGAAGGGCGTTCCGCCATGGGGTTCTTCCGCGAGTTCAACGACCCTCCCGACCCGTTCGAGCCGCTCGCCTCGTTCCGCGACGACGACCCGCCCGAGTGGGAGTCCTCCTCCGTGCAAGCGGTCGCGCCCGAGGGCTGGGGCGCCGACGACTTCGAGCCCGACATCGACGACGATCTCCCGCTCGGCCGGCCGGACGGTCTTCCCGACCCCTTCGACGACGGGGACCGACTCGGACTCTCCGAGGAACCGGAGGGCCTGTTGCTTGCGGAGCCGGTGGTTGTCTCCGACTCCGTGGGCCCGCGCGAGATCGGCGAGGCTCAGGCGGACCGGATGCGCTGGGGCGAGCTGCCGGAGGGGCCGGAAAGCGAGGGTCCCTGGGCGGTGTTCTTCGAGAAAGCGGTGCAGACGGCGGTCTGGCGAGTGGCCGAACGTGTGGTCGACAGCGTCGTGCCGGGCGCGGGCGTGCTGGTCCGCGTCGCCTACTTCATCGCGAAGTATCAGGCGGTGCTCGCCGCTCTGAACGACGGTCGCGGGGCTGAGTTCCAGGTGGGGGTGGCCGAAGCCGGTGACCTGAGCCTGGGCTTCCGGATCCGGCTCGGCGCCGACGACAGCGGTCCGCTGCCCCGATTCGGCGCTCTGGTCGAGCTCAACCTGATGGACCAGCTCGACCAGGGCGACGCTGACGCGGAAGCCGCCCGCACCGTGCTCGTGGCGGTGACCGAGCCGAGCGATCCGTGGGCCGGCCTCATCGAGATGTTCGGCGACGCCGCCGTCCGTGATCATGGCCTCGTCCTGTCGCGGGCCGCATCGGTGCCGGCTGCCGGGTGGACCGACTTGATCACGAAACTGCGCCGCCGGTGGGTGCAGGTCCGGATAACTCTCGACCAGAAGACCGGCGAGGCGGTCGTCACGGTCGTCGACGGCTACGGCAGCAAGCAGGAACGAATCCCGCTCCGCTGATCGTCGGTCCGTACGCGAGTGAAGCCGGCGGGCCGAGAAATGTGGACTAAAGCGCGAGCAGGCGGCGCAGCCCCTGATCGACCTTGGCGGCGAGCGCGGTGTTGATGCGGCCGTGCCGGTGGCCGAAGGCAGCCGGCACGGCGAACCTGACCCGGGTCAGGTCGATGGTGCCGCCACCGCCGAGATCGCCGGGCAGCGGCAGGAGGATGCCGGGCACGTCGCCGTCGGCGCGGTCGTGGATCAACACGATGATGGGATAGGCGCGCGTGAACGTGTCGGCGCTCACGACCAGGACCCGGATCCGCCGGCTGCCGAGGGTGTAGTCGACGACGTCGCCGCGCTTCGAGATCACCACTCGGCGTTGAAGTCGGTGAAGACCTCAGCGTCCGGGCCGGTGAGGGACGCGTGCCAGGCGGCCGCGTCCGCGACGGCGCGGCGATCCAGGTAATCCCGGATGGCCTCGGCCACGAAGGCGGATCGATTGCTGCCGGCGACCGCGTTGTTGAGCTCGGCGCCCAGCTCGTCATCGAGTGTGATCGAGATGCTCACCGTCATACGGCCGACACTACCATCGGCACCATCAGAAACACTGCTCCCGACCCTATGCGCGATCCGATGACGGACCGCATTGTCGGTGGGCGGTGACGGCCATCGCGGCTATCGCCAGGAGGCCGGCCAGCGGGGCGAAGGTGAAACCGGTGCGGATCGTCGCATCGGTCAAGGGGCCGGCTATCGCGGCGCCGGTGGCGCTGCCGACCGTGAAGGCGGTGAAGATCCAGGCGAACGCCTCGACCGCGGTTCCCGGTGGGGCCAGGCGGTCGGCGGCCAGGAAGGCGGCGGTCAGCAGCGGGGGCAGGCCGAAGCCGCTCACGAACTGACAGGCGAACATCGCGGCCGGCGCCGGGACCAGCAGCAGCGGCAGGTAACCCACGGTGAAGCAGGCGGCCAGCAGCGGGAGGCGGCGCAGGGTCCCGGGGCGGGCGCGGGTGTAGAGCAGCCCGCTGACCAGGGCGCCCAGGGCCTGGAACGCCAGCAGCCAGCCGGTCAGGCCGCGGTCGCCGGAGGCCTCCGCGTAACCGGTCAGGACCACCGGGATGCTGCCGACCGCGGCGCCCACGCAGGCGATGCCGGCGATCAGGGTGACCAGCCGGGACGAGCGGAGCGGGCCGGCCCAGTGCCGGTGGCCGGCGGGTTCGCCGCGCCAGTGGCGCACGGTGGGGGCGGCCACGAAGGCGGCCACGCCGGCCAGTTGCAGGACGGCGGCGGTGATCAGGCCGGTCGCCGGGCCGGCGACCGCCACGGCGGCCAGGGTCACCAGCGGGCCGACCACGAAGATCACCTCTTGCAGGGCGATGTCCAGGGAGTACGCCGCGGTGACGTCGGCCGGTGGCACCAGGTGCGGCCACAGCGCGCGCAGGCAGGCCTCCAGCGGAGGCGTGCCCATGCCGGCCAGGAACGCGCCGGTCACCAGCAGGGCGGGGCGGCCGCCGCTCAGGGCGGCCAGCACGTATCCGACCGCCGACAACGCCGACGAGCCGTAGAGCACGGGTGGCTGGCGCCAGCGGTCCACGGCGCGGGCGAGCAGCGGCGCCGTGACGGCCATGCCGGCCGTGAACACCGCCACCACGATGCCGGAGACAGCGAGGCTGACCGACTGGCGGGCGAACAGCAGCAGGGCGAGGGGCGCGGCCGCGGTGGGCAGCCGGCCCACCTGGCTGGCGATCAGGACGAGCGGCACGTGCGGGGCGCGCAGGACGGCAGAAACGGCAGGCATCAGGAACATCGCTCCCAGCGATGAGAAGGAAAGGAGAAGGCCGCGCTGAGGCGGTCAGGGAGCGAAGTCGCCGCGGTCGTGGTCGTTGCCGTAGAGCGGCAGATCGGGCGTGACCCAGCGGGCGAGCACCAGCAGGGCCGCCGCCGAGGCGCGGCGAGCCCCGGAGACGGGGGCGGCCGGGGCGATCATCGGCACAGCTTAACGGCGGGGGACCGCCGAGGGACCCCGCACCTCGGCGCCCAGCGCCTGGACGCGATCGCGTAGGGCTCGGTCGGCCGTGACGACCACGATTCGGCGGTCGCGGCTCGAATCCCGTACCAAATCCACGATCTTGTCGTCGCCGGAATGCGGCGCCCGGGCCACCGTGACGCCGCTCTCAGCCTGCGGGATGTCCTTGGCCTTTCCTTCGACCACCAGCGTGACCTCGACCGGGCCGGGCAGCTCCGGGAGGCCGGCCGGGATGACCGCCGCAAGGGCATCACGCAGGCGAATTGCCGCTGCCGCGCGGTCTCGCCACCAGCCGTCGGGGGCGGATCCGACGACGTTGGCCCCGTCGACGATCACCAGAGGTACGGTCATGAAGTTGAGCCTACTCGTGTCAAGTCTTGGGAATTATCCCGTGGACCTTGGCGCTGACCGGGGGGCAACGGACGTACCGAGAGAGAAGAAGACTTATGAGCATCGGACCGATCGGACCGGGTGGACCCGGCAACTGGGACGACCTGTTCTCGCGCTTCTTCGGGGCGGCGGAGCCGCGCCGGCAGCAGCGCATCGACATCACCAAGTACATGAGCGGCGACGCTCGTGAGGTGCTTTCCGCAGCCGCCCGCCGTGCCGCTGAGCTCGCCGACCCGGATCGTGGCATTGCCGATCTGGACACCGACCACCTCCTGTGGGGCGCGCTGCAGCAGGACGCGATGAAGCAGACCGTTCGCCGGGCCGGCGCCGACCCCGAGGCGCTGCTGACCGCGCTGGGCCGCCCGGCCGGGATCCGGGAGAACCCGCCGGACCAGGTGGCGCTGACTCCGCAGGCCAAGCGGGCTCTGCTGGACAGCCTGCAGATCTCCCGGGCGCTGGATTCCTCGTACATCGGGCCGGAGCACATCCTGATGGCGCTCGGCCTCAACCCGGACTCGGCGGCCGGCCGCCTTCTCCAGGGCAAGCTCGACCCGCAGGCGCTCCAGGGCGGCGAACCGCAGCCCGCTGCTCGAACGGCGCCGGCCGGAAACGGCAAAACCCCGACGCTCGAGCAGTACGGCGTGGACCTCACCGAGATGGCCCGCCGCGGCGAGATCGACCCGGTCATCGGCCGGGCCGACGAGATCGAGCAGGCCGTGGAGATCCTGTCCCGGCGCACCAAGAACAACCCGGTGCTGATCGGCGAGGCCGGCGTCGGCAAGACCGCCGTGGTCGAGGGCCTGGCCCAGCGCATCGTGGACGGTGAGGTGCCGCTGACCCTGGAGGGCAAGCGGGTCATCCAGCTCGACCTGGCCGGCCTGGTCGCGGGCACCCGCTACCGGGGCGACTTCGAGGAGCGGATGCGCAAGGTCATCGACGAGATCCAGAACGAGGGCGACGGACTGATCGTCTTCCTCGACGAGATCCACACCCTGGTGGGCGCCGGTGGCGGCGGCGGTGACGGCGGCGGCATGGACGCTTCGAACATGCTGAAGCCGGCCCTCGCCCGCGGGCAGCTGCGGGTGGTCGGCGCGACCACACTCGACGAGTACCGCAAGAACATCGAGAAGGACGCGGCCCTGGCGCGGCGGTTCCAGCCGGTGCTGATCGGCGAGCCGAGCGTCGAGGACACGGTGGCGATCCTGCGTGGGCTTCGCGACAACTACGAGGCACACCATCAGGTACGCATCACCGACGCGGCCCTGGATGCGGCGGCGGAGCTGTCCGACCGCTACATCACCGACCGGTTCCTGCCGGACAAGGCGATCGACCTGATCGACCAGGCCGGCGCGCGGGTCCGTCTGCGGGTGAAGACGCCGTCAGCTGACACGCGTGAGGACGAGCGCGAGCTGGAGCAGTTGTCCCGGGACCGGGACCAGGCGGTGGCCGCCGAGAACTACGAGAAGGCGTCGGAACTGCGCGACCGGATGAACGCTCTGCGCGCCAAGATCGACTCGGCGACGGTTGCCAAGGACGGCATTCCGCAGGTCACCGACGCGGACATCGCCGAGGTGGTCTCCCGGGCCACCGGCATCCCGGTGTCGCAGCTCACCGAGGAGGAGCGGGAGCGCCTGCTGCGCCTCGAGGGGCACCTGCACGACCGGGTGGTCGGCCAGGACGACGCCGTCGAGGCGGTCGCCGAGGCGGTCCGCCGCTCGCGGGCCGGACTGGGCGACCCGAACCGGCCGGTGGGCAGCTTCCTGTTCCTCGGCCCGACCGGGGTCGGCAAGACCGAGCTGGCGCGTTCGCTCGCGGAGGCGCTGTTCGGTGACTCGGACCGGATGATCCGGCTCGACATGAGCGAGTTCCAGGAGCGGCACACCGTGTCGCGGCTGGTCGGCGCGCCTCCCGGTTACGTCGGTTACGACGAGGCCGGGCAGCTCACCGAGGCGGTCCGCCGCCGCCCGTACAGCGTCGTGCTGCTCGACGAGATCGAGAAGGCGCACCCGGACGTGTTCAACATCCTGCTCCAGGTGCTGGACGACGGGCGGCTGACCGACAGCCAGGGCCGGACGGTGTCGTTCAAGAACACCGTGCTGATCATGACGAGCAACATCGGCTCGGACATCATCAGCGGAACGCGGCGCAGCGTCGGGTTCGGGTCGTCGTTCGACGGCGCGGACGCGGAACTGCGGAGCCGGCTCGACAAGCGGCTCAAGGACCAGCTGCGGCCCGAGTTCATCAACCGGATCGACGAGATCATCGTCTTCCGGCAGCTGGAGACCGACCAGTTGCGGCAGATCACCGAGCTGATGCTGCAGGAGACTCGGCGCCGGCTGCACGCGCAGGACGTGACCATGGAGATCAGCACGGACGCGGTGGACTGGCTGGCGGACAAGGGCTTCCAGCCCGAGTTCGGCGCCCGGCCGCTGCGCCGGACCATCCAGCGTGAGCTGGACAACCGGCTGTCGAGGCTGCTGCTCGCCGCCGACCTGGCCCCGGGTCAGACCGTGCGGGTCGAGGTGGCGGACGGCACGCTCAGCTTCGACGTGAGCTCGCCCGCGCCCGCATCGCTCCAGTAAGGCCGGCATCGGCCCCGTTCAGCTCGCGCTGAGCGGGGCCATGTTGTCGGGCACGCCGCCGCCGAGGTGCGGGTATTCCTTCGTCCACTCGACATAGAGCGGATTGCGGGACACGACCTCCTGGTAGGCCTCCTCGGCCATCTCGATCAGCTTGGTCGCGCTGCGGGCGGCCGGCGACTCCGGGTGCCAGCCGAGCACCTGCCGCCAGCGCAGCGGTGCGCCACGCATCGGCCGCGAGGTCAGCCCGGCCGGCGGCCGGAACGTCGGCTGGCACAGGCCGAGCGCCAGCCCCGACTCGACCATGTCGACGCAGCCGCGCACGTCGCTCTCGAGAACCCGGCGCGGGGTGAAGCCGGCCCGGGCGCAGGCCGCCGCGAAGCAGTCGGCGAAGCAGCCGTCGCCGGTGCCGCCCGCCCACTGCTCGTGGGCCAGCTCGGCCAGGTCGACGTCGACGGCCTTGGCGGCCGGGTGGTCGTCGGGCATCAGGACACACACCGCGTCGACCGCGACGGTCTGCCAGACCAGGCCGTAGTCGGCCGAGGGCATGGCGTCGCCGCAGACGCCCACCTGGGCGTAGTCGAGCTTGCCACCCTGCAGCATGGTGGCGAGTTCCTCCACGTAGTACGACGCGTGGGTGGTGATCTGCGCGTCGGGCTGGATCGTGGAGAGCCGGTAGACCATGCCGCCGAGGATCGGGCCGCCGAGCGCCCCGATGCGATAGCGGCTCATCGTGTCCGAACCGGAGGAGCCGGCCAGCCGGGCCGCTTCGTCCTGCAGGCCCTTCATGGCCGGCAGCAGGACCCGGGCGCGGGAGAGGACGAGCTCACCCAGAGCCGTGGGCCGGGCGCCGCGGCGGTCCCGCTCGAACAGTGGTCCGCCGAGAGTGCGTTCGATGCGCTGTAACTGCGCGGTCAAGGCCGGCTGGGCGAGTCCGAGCTGTGACGCTGCCTTGGTCACGCTGCCGGTTTCCGCGATGGCAACGACCACCTTGAGATGCCGCAGCTCCAGGTTCATAGCGTGACGTTAGGTCCTCAAATGCATCGAAGGCTAGCCCTGGAGCCTGCCGAAAGATCCTCCACATGTGACAAAACGGTTACGGAACCGGCTGGTAACCTCACAAAAACCCTTACACGAACCTTACAAATCTCTGAGGTACGTCGTACGTCGAGTCACGACATCCCGCAATTTGTCGGTTACCGCGACGGCCGGGTCGACGATCTTGTTCCACGGCGGGGCGGACGGGGTGCCGGGGTGCGGCCGGGTCGGTGCGGCCTCGGCGGCGGTCTCCACGCGATTTCCGACCCGAATCAAGTCCTCGACCGGAACCATCTGCATGAGCACGGGGAGTAACTCCTCGGCGTCGGCGGCAACGTGCCGTCGCACCGCCTCGGCTACCTCATCGACGGCCGGCTCACCCTTGTCGAGTCGCTGCAGCAGCACGAGCAGGGCGTGGTCCTCGGCCAGTTCCCGGGCCGCGAGATCCTCGCCGCCGGGCACCGCCTTCCGGATGGCCGGATAGAGGTACTGCTCCTCGGCCGACAGGTGCCGGGACAGCTCGGCGATCATGACGCTTTTCAGTTTGGGGGAGTCGGGCTCAGCTTTGAGCAGGTCGCTGAGCTCGATCAGGTCGCGGTGCTGCTGGTTGAGCACGTCGACGACGTTGCGGCCGGTGGTCTCGCCCCCGACCGGGGGAAGCGGAGGAAGATTCAAGGCGGACACGGCCGCCGCGGTACCCGACCGGATGAAATGTCAAACACCTGGTAAGAAGGGGCGATGGAGACCACCGCCGCCGCGGAGGTCACGGACATCTGCCGTGACCTGCTGCGCATCGACACCACCAACACCGGCGATGCCGACACCACGGTCGGGGAACGCGTCGCCGCCGAGTACGTGGCGGCGAAGCTCGACGAGGTCGGCATCACCTACGAGATCCACGAGTCCGCGCCCACCCGGGCCAACCTGATCGCCCGCATCCCCGGCGCCGACCGCAGCCGCGGCGCGCTGCTCGTGCACGGCCACCTCGACGTCGTGCCCGCCGACGCCTCCGAGTGGTCGGTGCCGCCGTTCGCCGGCGAGGAGAAGGACGGCTTCCTGTGGGGCCGCGGCGCGATCGACATGAAGGACTTCGACGCCATGATGCTGGCCGTCGTCCGCGACTGGCAGCGCACCGGCTACGTCCCGCCCCGCGACATCGTGATCGCGTACACGGCCGACGAGGAGGCCGGCATGCAGTTCGGCTCGCAGTTCCTCGTCGAGAAGCACCGCGACCTGCTCGAGGGCTGCACCGAGGCGATCGGCGAGGTCGGCGGCTACTCGTACACGGTGAACGAGAATCTGCGCCTCTATCTGGTGCAGACCGCCGAGAAGGGCCTCGACTGGCTGAAGCTGCACGCCACCGGCCGCCCCGGGCACGGCTCGTTCATCCACGACGACAACGCGGTCACCGACCTCGCCGAGGCCGTCGCCGCCGTCGGCCGGCACCGCTTCCCGATCGTGATCACCCCGACCGTGCGCCGCTTCCTGGAGGAGGTCTCCGACGCGCTCGGCATCGAGCTCGACCCGGACGACCCGGAGCTGGCGGTCTCGAAGCTGGGCCCGATCGCCAACCTGATCGGCGCCACGATCCGCAACACGGCCAACCCGACCCGGCTGGACGCGGGTTACAAGGACAACGTGATCCCGGGCCGGGCGTCCGCCACGATCGACTGCCGCACCCTGCCCGGCCAGGCCGAATCCTTCCTCGCCGAGCTGCGCGAGATCATCGGTCCGGACATCGAGATCGAGCACAAGCACCAGCAGCCGGCCGTCGAGACCGAGTTCGGCGGCGCCCTGGTCGACGCCATGGGCGCGGCCCTGCGGGCGGAGGACCCGGGCGCCCGCACGGTGCCCTATCTGATGTCCGGCGGCACCGACGCGAAGGCGTTCGCGACGCTCGGCATCAACTGTTTCGGGTTCGCGCCGCTGCGCCTGCCCCCGGAGCTCAACTTCGCCGCGCTGTTCCATGGCATCGACGAGCGCGTTCCGGTGGAGGGACTAGAGTTCGGCGTGCGTGTCCTGGACCGCTTGCTCCGAAACAGCTGATTTTGCCGTTTTTCCCGGAAGGACCCGATAGATGACCGACCAGAACGCGGAACTCGATGCCGCCCTCGAAGCGGTCGTCGAGGCCGCCAAGGCGCATCTCGCGGCGGTCAAGGCGGCCGCCGGCCGCATCGACGACGACGACGTCTGGCAGGCGTACGTCAACCTCAACAACGCCTCGTTCGCGTACGACGAGAAGCTGCTCGATGCGTTCGGCGAGGTCACACCGTGGGACGTCGAATCGATCGACCCGGACGAGGCAGACCAGCGCTTCGGCCTGGGCGTGGACGGTTTCGACGCCACCGAGTCGACCGACCCGTACCCTCAGGTGATCTCGGTCCGGCAGCGGCGCGACTACCGCGTGCCCAGCGTCGCGGCCCTGCTGCGGGTGGCTGACGCGGCCCGGCGCAACTCGGTGCCGGAGGACGAGGACGCCGGCGCGGTCGAGTCGGTCGGCGAGGCCGTGCTGGAGCTGCTGCAGGCCGGCGACGGCTCACTCTCGTCGCTTGATGTGCCCGAGCTGGAGCCGCTCGACGGCCTGCTCACCGTGAGCGAGATCGCCGAGCCGCTGGACCTCGAGGCCTACGAGGACTCGGACGGCGACGGACCCTTCGCACCCCGGGAGGGTGACCTTCTGGTGGGCCGCCTCGACGAGCATCCCTTCCTGCCCGATGAGGAAGAGGACCACGCGGGGCACAACCACTAGTTTTTAGTACGACAGTCCCGGCTGGGAGTTGTTCTGCACCCGGCGACGCAGCACCACTTTTCGGGTGCCGTCGCGGAAAAGCTGGACCCGGGCCAACTCCCAGCCGGAGAACTCCGCTTGGATGGCGAGCTGCGCCGCCGCGGTCAACCGATCGACATTTGAAGGCAACCGCAGCGGCGCGTATTCGTAGTCCATGGCCTCTAATATGCGCCGGACGATCGTGCGTCGGCTACCCCTGCCGGCCTGGGTAACCGACACCCTCACGCTCCGGATATCCGACGTCGATGGCCGACACGTCGTCGAGCGCCTGGGCGATTTCGGCGGGCAGGGTCAGCTCCTCGCTCAGCAGCGCGCCCTGTAGCTGCCCGGCGGTGCGGGCGCCCAGAATCGGCGCCGCCACGCCCGGCCGGTCGCGCACCCACGCGATCGCCACCTCGAGCGGCGAGACGCCCAGCCCGGCGGCCGCGGTCACCACCGCCTGCACGATGCTGGAGCTGCGTGGCTCCAGATAGGTCTGCACGAACGCGGCCAGGTGCTCGGTGGCGGCCCGCGAGTCGAGCGGCCGGCCGTTGCGATATTTCCCGGTGAGCACGCCGCGACCGAGCGGTGACCAGGCCAGCAGCCCGAAACCGAGGGCGGCGCCGGCCGGCAGCAGCTCGCGCTCGATGCCGCGTTCCAGCAACGAATACTCCATCTGGGTGGCGACGATCGGGGCCCGGCCCGGGTAGGCGGTCTGCCACGTGGCGGCGCGCACGGTCTGCCAGGCGGCGAAGTTGGAGACGCCGACGTAGCGGACCCGGCCGGACGAGACCGCGTGGTCGAGCGCCGACAGGGTCTCCTCGAGCGGGGTCTGCGGATCGGGCCCGTGCACCTGCCACAGATCGATGTAGTCGGTGCCGAGCCGGCGCAGCGACGTGTCCAGCGAGCGCAGCAGATTGCCCCGAGAGCCGTCACGGCGGCGGTAACCGTGCGGGGTGAGGCCGGCCTTGGTGGCGATGATCACTTCGTCGCGCGGCACCAGATGGTCGAGCAGGGAGCCGATCACCGCCTCGGCGTCGCCGTCGCCGTAGACGTCCGCGGTGTCGATGGTCGTGCCACCGGCCTCGACGAAGATCTTGAGCTGAGCGGCCGCGTCGTCGGGGTCGGTGTCACGGCCCCAGGTCATGGTGCCGAGGGCCAGCCGGGAGACCGCCAGCCCGCTTCGGCCGAGCGGTCGCTGTTGCATGAGTGAACCTTATTCGGACTGTGTCCCCAGGAAAATGCTCAGTCCCAGGTCAACCGGGTCGGTTACCGGACGGAAACTACGCAGCGTGGGTGGATAGGCTCGGTAACAGGATCACCGGCACCTGGAGGACGTTGTGCGGCTCGGAATCAACCTCGGCTATCAGTCGGCGTGGACGACGCCCGCCGATCACCTGGCGATGGCCCAGGAGGCGGATCGGCTCGGCTTCGCGGTGGCCTGGGCGGCCGAGGCGTATGGGTCGGACGCGGTCAGCATGCTCGCCTGGGTGGCCGGCCAGACCCGGCAGATCGACGTCGGCGCGGCCGTCATGCAGATCCCGGCGCGCACCCCGGCGATGACCGCGATGACCGCCGCCACCATCGACGCGCTCTCCGGCGGCCGCTTCCGGCTCGGCCTGGGCGTCTCCGGCCCGCAGGTCTCCGAGGGCTGGCACGGCGTGCGGTTCGCCAAGCCGCTGCAGCGCACCCGGGAATACGTCGACATCGTCAAGATGGCGATCGCCCGCGAGCCGGTCTCCTACCAGGGCGAGTTCCACACGCTGCCGCTTCCCGACGGACCGGGCAAGGCCCTCAAGCTGGGCTTCCGCCCGCCGCGCACGGAGATCCCGATCTACCTGGCCGCGGTCGGCCCGAAGAACCTGGAGCTGGCCGGCGAGATCGCCGACGGCTGGCTGGCGATCTTCTTCGCACCCGACGCCGCCGGCGAGTACCTGCAGCAAATCGAGCGTGGCCGGGCCAAGCGCGGCCTCGGACTGACCGGCTTCGACGTGGCGCCCACCGTGCCGGTCGTGATCGGCGACAACACCGCCTGGTGCGCCGACGTGGTCCGGCCCTACGCGGCGCTCTACGTGGGCGGCATGGGCAGCCGGGAGCAAAACTTCTACAACCAGCTCGCGGTCCGGATGGGTTACGCCGATGCCGCCAAGAAGGTGCAGGACCTCTACCTCAGCGGCCAGAAGGCCGAGGCGGCCGAGGCGATCCCGCAGGAGTTCATCGAGCGCACCTCGATCGTCGGCAACAAGATCCAGGTCAAGGAACGCATCAAGCAGTACGCCGCGGCCGGCGTCGGCACCCTGTCGATCTCGCCGTACGTGGGTGATCTGAAAAGCGGCATCGACACCTTGCGGATCGTCGCCGAGGCGTACGAAGAGTCGGGTGTGGCTCAATAGTGGCTACCGTCCTGCTGCTGCGGCACGGCCGCACGACTGCCAACGCGACCGGTGAGCTGGCCGGCCGCCGCCCGGTCGACCTCGACGAGACCGGCCGCAAACAGGCCGAACGCGCGGGGGAGCGGTTGCGCGCCCTGCCCCTGGCCGCGGTCGTGTCCAGCCCGCTGAAGCGCTGCCGCAACACCGTCGAGATCGTCCTGCCCGCCGCGGAGGTGATCGAGGACGAGGGCCTCACCGAGTGCGGTTACGGCGACTGGGAGGGGCGCCCGCTCAAGGAGCTGAGCAAGGAGCCGCTCTGGCCGGTCGTGCAGCAGCACCCGAGCGCGGCGGTCTTCCCGAACGGCGAGGCGATGTCCGACATGTCGGCCCGGGCCATCGCGACGATCCGCCGCTGGGACGCGAAGATCACCGCCGAGCACGGCCCCGAGGCGCTCTGGCTCGCCTGCTCGCACGGCGATGTGATCAAGGCCATCATCGCCGACGCCCTCGGCCTGCACCTCGACCAGTTCCAGCGGATCGTCGCCGACCCGGCCTCGATCAGCGTGATCCGCTACACCCCGACCCGGCCGTTCGTGGTGCGGGTCAACGAGGGCGGCGACCTGGCCTCCCTCATTCCGCCCAAATCGGCCACCACCGACTCGGACGCCGCGGTCGGCGGAGGGGCCGGGAGCGGCGCTGTGTGACCGGCGTGTTACCCCAGGTGGGTGTTGGTTGCGCCCTCGGCGAACCGGGGCACGCAGGGTGAGCGATCCCGGGAAAGGGTCGATAGGGTTGTTCTCATGAGCCACCAGGTGCACTCGTTCGAGCCGCCCGAGCGGTTCGTGGCCGGGACGGTGGGCGAGCCGGGCGACCGCACGTTCTTCCTCCAGGCCCGCGGCGCCGGGCGGGTGGTCAGCGTCGCCCTGGAGAAGGTCCAGGTGTCGCTCCTCGCCGAAAAGCTCGAGGAGCTCCTAGTCGAGGCCAACAAGCGCTTCGGCGTCGACCTCCCCGACGCCCCGATCCTCGCCGTGCACGACAACGAGCCGCTCGACACCCCGGTCGACGAGGAGTTCCGCGTCGGCACGCTGGGCCTGGCCTTCGACGTCGACAGCGGCACCGTCGTGATCGAGGCGATCGAGGCCGGCGAGGCCGAGGTCGAGATCGAGCTGGGCGAGGCCGACGACGAGGCCGACGAGGCCACCCCCGACGACGATGACGACGACGATGACGAAGAGCCCGACGACGACCTCGACCGCCTGCGGGTCCGCCTGAGCCCCGAGGCCACCCGGGCGTTCATCGACCGCGCCCGCCGCGTCGTGGCCGCCGGCCGCCCACCGTGCCCGCTCTGCGGCCAGCCGCTCGACCCGGCCGGCCACCTCTGCCCCCGGCACAACGGCTACCACCGGTGACCACCGAGCCCGCGGCCGCCCTGGCGGAGAGCGACGCCCTGGAGTTGCTCGCCCGCGGGCAGATCGAGATCGAGGGGCGCCTGGTCGACGCTTCCAACACCACGCTGCGGGCCGAGATCACCCTCGACGGGGTGACCCGCCGCTGCGTGTACAAACCGGTCCGCGGCGAGCGCCCACTCTGGGATTTCCCCGACGGCACTCTGGCCGGCCGCGAGGTCTCGGCCTACCTGGTCTCCCAGGCGACCGGCTGGGGCCTGGTCCCGCCGACGATCCTGCGCGACGGCCCGCTCGGCGTCGGCGCCCTGCAACTGTGGATCGACGAGCCCGACGACGCCGAGTCCCTGATCGGCTTCGTCCCGGCCTACGACGTCCCCCAGGGCTGGATCGCGGTGGCCAACGCCCGCGACGACGACGGCGACGCCTACGCTTTGGCCCACGCCGACGACCCCCGCCTGGCCCGCCTGGCCGTCTTCGACGCGATCATCAACAATGCCGACCGCAAAGGCGGCCACGTCCTTTACCCGGCCACCGGCGCAATCCACGGCGTCGACCACGGCGTGAGCTTCCACGTCGAAAACAAATTGCGCACGGTCCTCTGGGGCTGGACCGGAAAATCGCTGATCGCCGAGGCAACCGAGGTCCTGGCGGCATTGTCAGCCAACCTCGACAGCACGCTGGGCGCAACCCTGGAAGAACACCTGACACTCGCCGAGGTCCAGCACATCCGCCTGCGCGTGCGGCGACTGCAAAGAGCGGGCCGTTTCCCCAAGCCCCCGCAGGATTGGCCGGCCATTCCGTGGCCCCCGGTCTGATTCATAAAATACGGCGTAGCCAAGTCCCGCATTTCCCGCCCGGCTGATCACCGCTCACCCTCCGCGCGCCGCCACCGGGCGGGCCCGGCCCCCACGCCGCTCCCGCAAAAATGGGCGGCCGCCGCCCGGCAGGTCCCGATAACCTCGCGGCGTGCCCGACCCGACATTGCTGTTCATCATCGGCCCACCGGCGGTGGGCAAAATGGCCGTGGGCCACGAAATCTCGGAGCGCACCGGTTTCCCGCTCTTCCACAACCACATGACCATCGAGCCGGTGCTGCGCTTCTTCGAGTTCGGCACGCCGCCGTTCGCCCGCCTGGTCGAGGGCTTCCGGCGAGCCCTGTTCGAGGAGGTAGCGGCCAGCGACCTGCCCGGCCTGATCTTCACCTACGTCTGGGCCTTCGACCTGCCCACCTGCGACGAATCGGTGGAACGCTACGCAACGGCCTTCCGCGCCCGCGGCAGCCGGGTGCTCTTCGTCGAGCTGGAGACCAGCCTGGAGGAGCGCCTACGGCGCAACGAGCACGAGTGGCGCCTGGCCGAAAAGCCGTCGAAGCGCGACATCCCCCGCTCCCGCGAGCTCCTGCTGCAACACGAGGCCGAACACCGCTTCAACTCGACCAACGAGTTCGCCGGCAACCCCGACCACCTACGCCTGGACAACACCAACCTGCTCCCAGCCGAGGCCGCCGACCTGGTCATCACCCACTTCGCCCTGCCACGCAAGGCCCGGCCAGACCCCGCGGGTCGCCCCCGCACGTAGCGCGCCCGGAGGCCGACCAGCCGCGCCCGCCCGGTTGCGGCGAGCGAGCAGCCGTGCCCGGCTCGGTCGGCGGGCTTGGCCGGGTCCGCACGTAGCGCGCCGCCCGGTGGGCGAGCAGCCGTGCCCGGTTCGGTTTGCAGCCTTGGGCCGGGCCCACCCGCAGCGGGCGGGCGGTGGGCGAGCAGCCGTGCCCGGTTCGGTTTGCAGCCTTGGGCCGGGCCCACCCGCAGCGGGCGGGCGGTGGGCGAGCAGTCGCCGACGGTTCGGCCGGCGGCCTTGGGCCGGGCCTGCCTGTGATGGGTGCGCGGAGGGCGAGCGGCCGTGCGCGGCTCGGGTGGTGGGCTTGGGCCGGGCCCGCCCGCAGCGGGCGCGCGGAGGGTGAGTTGCAGGTGGCGGGGCCGGGTGGCGGGGGCCGGCCGGGCCCTCGTACCTCTGCGGGGGTTGTGGGGTGGTGAGGTAAACCTCACGGCTCGGTTTCTGTCGT
Source organism: Actinoplanes sp. NPDC026619 (assembly GCF_040638295.1). Taxonomy (NCBI): domain Bacteria; kingdom Bacillati; phylum Actinomycetota; class Actinomycetes; order Micromonosporales; family Micromonosporaceae; genus Actinoplanes; species Actinoplanes sp. NPDC026619. The sequence goes on along the minus strand of NZ_JBEZYA010000032.1, from coordinate 46,642 downwards.
GGGGGCTCGATAGGCTCCTGACCATGGACGCATGGACCGGGCACGACGTGCCGACTCTGCCGGGGCACGCGGTGGCGCCGCGGCTGTTTGACACGGCTCGCCGGGCGGTGGAGCCGACCGCGCCGGGTGAGACCGCGACGATGTATGTCTGTGGCATCACGCCCTATGACGCGACGCATCTCGGTCATGCGGCCACGATGATCACGTTTGACCTGGTCAACCGGGCGTGGCGGGATGCCGGCTTCGACGTGCGTTATGTGCAGAATGTCACCGACATCGATGACCCGCTGCTCGAGCGCGCCGCCCGTGACGGGGAAGACTGGATCGTGCTCGCTATGCGCGAGACCGCCCTGTTCCGGGAGGACATGGAGGCGCTGCGGATGATTCCGCCGGCGCACTACGTGGGGGCCGTCGAGTCGATCCCGGCCATTGCCGGGCACGTGCGCGAGCTGCTGGCGGCGGGGGCGGCATACACGCTCGACGACGGCACCGGCGACGTCTATTTCTCGGTCGCCGCGGCACCGCGGTTCGGCTACGAGTCGAACCTGGAGCGCGCCGAGATGACCGTCCTGTCGGCCGAGCGGGGCGGCGACCCGGAGCGGCCCGGCAAGCGTGACCCGCTCGATCCGCTGCTGTGGCGCGGCGCGCGTGACGGCGAGCCGGCGTGGGATGGCGGCGATCTCGGTCCGGGGCGGCCGGGCTGGCACATCGAGTGCGCGACCATCGCGCTCGGGCTGCTCGGCGACACGATCGACGTGCAGGGCGGCGGCAACGACCTGCTCTACCCCCACCACGAGTGCTCGGCGGCGCACGCCGAGGTGCTGACCGGGGCGGCGCCGTTCGCGGGGCACTACGTGCACGCCGGCATGATCGGGCTGGACGGCGAGAAGATGTCGAAGTCCAAGGGCAACCTGGTCTTCGTCTCGCGGCTGCGGGGCGACGGCGTCGACCCGATGGCGGTGCGGCTGGGGCTGCTGTCCGGGCACTACCGGGCCGACCGGGAGTGGACCGACGACGTGCTCAAGACGGGCGAGGAGCGGCTTGCCCGGTGGCGGGCGGCGGCCGTGGCCCCGACCGGGCCGTCGGGGGAGGGGCTGCTCGCGGCAGTCCGCGAGAGCCTTGGCAACGACCTCGACACCCCGGCCGTGCTGGCGGTCGTCGACGCCTGGTGCGAGGCGGCCCTGACCGCCACCGGTGACGACGAGTCGGCGCCGGCGCTGATGTCCCGCACGGTGGATGCGCTGCTGGGCATCCGCGTCTGACTCGGCTTTCGAAAGGGACTTTCCGTCGAAACGGGCGCAACAGCGCCCGTTTCGCCTGTGTAGGGGTGGCGGACGGGCACTGTAGCCAGCACGCATCCTTTTCGTGGCGATTTCGGCGAAACTTTATGCGATCGCCGTACTTTTGCCAGAAACAGCCACATTAATCGGGCGAAACAGTCAAGATTTCCTTGGTCATACTTTCGCTCGAAAGGAACTATCATGCGTCGTCCGGTTATGTACCTCGCTGGCCTCCTGCTGGCCACCGGCGCGAGCCTCGCTCTCGCGGGACCCGCCTCCGCCGCCGCGGCCCACCCGGTCAAGTGCCACCACAACCACGGTGCGCAGCTCGGTGACTGGGATGACGAAGGCGACTACTACTCCTACTACAACAGCACCGACATCGACTCGCACGATGTGAAGTGGAGCCTGCTCAGCGGTATCGGCATTCTCGGTATCGGCAGCAACTCCTGAACTGACGCGATTCGGCCGGGGCGCACAGCCCCGGCGTGAAGCGGTAATGCCGGCCTCCCAGGCCGGCGACTGAGACCCGGGGGGCCGCGAGGCTCCCCGGGTCTTCGCCTTTCCGGCCACCCACATCCCGCGGTTCCTCCGTAAGCTCCGGGCATGACGGGAGCGACGACGTGACGGGCGCGACGACGTGACGGGCGCGACGCCGTGACGCTGTTACGGGGGCGGTGAAGCCGTGACGAGCACGCCGAAGCAGCGCATCGAACTCGCCTGCGCGACCCGTGGCGCTCCGGAGGTGGTCGCCGGCTGCCTGGCCCTGATCGGCGGCGGCGACACCGACCCCGAGCTGGTGGAGATCCTCAGCAACCCGGCCGGCCCGCGCTATCTGGACGCGCCGCCGGACCAGCGCTACTGGCTGCGGGTCTGGGGCGTGCGCGGTTTGCGGTGGGCCCTGTGCGCCCCCGACGCCCCCGCCGCGCACGACCCGGACATCGTCGAGGCGCTGCTGAGCGCGCTGGCCGACGAGAGCTGGCGGGTGCGGGAGAACGCCACGAAGGTCGTCGCCCAGCACCGGGTGGATGCCGCTCAACCGGCGATCGCCGCCCTGCTCACCGACGAGATCCCGCGGGTGCGGGCGGCCGCCGCCCGGGCCCTGCGATTGCTGACGAACTGAGGCCGGTCAGGTCAGAGCGAGGCCCGGTCCGGGGTCGGGGGCCGGGACGGGCGCCGGGATGCGGTACTCCTCGGTCAGCGTCGTCATCGGACCCGGCCAGGTCGCCTGGGCCACCTCGATCGGCTTGCGGGTCTCGTCGAAGGCCACGTGCAGCAGGTGCAGCACCGGGGTGTCCGGGCGGATCTGCAGGATCTCGGCCTCGTCCCGGCTGGGCTGGCGGGCGCTGATCGTGTCGGTGGCCGACGTGTAGCGCTTGCCGAGCACCTCCTCGGCCTCCTGGTAGAGCGGGCGGCCGAACGCCTCGGCCCGTTCGAGCGACGTGCCGGACGTCTCCGCCACCCGGAACCAGGAGGCGCCGAGCTCGACGGTCGCGTCGTCGGCGCGCACGAGGTGCCGGCGGACCAGCATCTCGGTGCCGTCGCGCACGCCGAACGCGTCGGCGACCTCCGGGGGAGCGGGCTCGCGGGCCACCGACACCAGCTGCTGCCGATAGCGGGCGGCCAGGTCGGCGTGGTAGCCGCGGTGGGCGCCGTAGCGGCCGCGGGACAGCCGGTTGAGCCGGCGCCGGGTGCCGCGGACGTAGGTGCCGGAGCCGGGCTTGGTGATCAGGACGCCCTCGACGCGCAACTGGTCGACGGTGCGCTGCACGGTCTGCTTGGCCACGCCGAACATCTCGGCCATTGCCGGGATGGACGGCAGCCGCTCGCCGGGCTGCCAGTCGCCACGGCGGATGCGCTCGCGCAGCTGGGCGGCGATCTGGCGGTGCGGGAACTCCGCCGCGCCGGGATTGATCGTCATTACGACCTCCTGACCCCTAGGTTCCTAGGATGCCCTGAAGCCGTGTGACCGGCGCGCCGACACGCCGGGCAACGACCTACCAGGAGCCGGCGGTGGGGCCGGCCGAGCCGCCGCGACGGCGCAGGTATTTCTCGAACTCGCTGGCGATCTCGTCGCCGGTCAGCGGCTGGATGCCCTCGTCGCCGACGCGCTCCTCGAGCTCGCGGACGTACTCGCCGAGCTCGGCGTCCTGCTCGGCGGCGACCCGCACGCGCTTCTCCCACTCGTCCGCCTCTTCGGCCAGGTCGGCCATCGGGACCGGCAGGTCGAGCACGTCCTCCAAGCGGCTGAGCAGGGCCAGCGTCGCCTTCGGACAGGGCGGGTTGTTCGCGTAGTGCGGGACGTGCACCCAGAACGACAGCGCTTCCAGGTCGGCCCGGCCGGCCGCCTCGTGCAGCACCCCGACGATGCCGGTGGGGCCGTCGTACCGGGTCGGGACCACCTTGTACTTGTCGGCGACACCGTTGTCACTGGCCGAGCCGCTGATCGGCAGCGGCCGGGTGTAGGGAACGTCGGCGAGCAGGGCGCCCAGCAGCACGATCCGGGTGACCTCGAGGCTGTGGCAGAGCTCGAGGACCTGGTCGCAGAAGGTGCGCCAGCGCATGCTCGGCTCGATGCCACGGATCAGCACCACGTCGCGGTCGGCGCCCTCGGGGCTGGCCACGGTGAACCGGGTGGTCGGCCACTCGATCTTGCGGGTCTCGCCCTCGCCCATCGTGACCGTGGGCCGGCTCACCTGGAAGTCGTAGAAGTCCTCGGGATCGATGGTCGAGACCTCTCGGGCCTGCCACACCTGCTCGAGGTGTTCCACGGCCGCGGTGGAAGCGTCCGCAGCGTCGTTCCAGCCCTCGAAGGCGACGATTGCCACAGGCGAGCGAAGCAGCGGGAGGCCGTCGAACTCAGTCATAGGTGACAGCCTACGTGCGGTGCGTGTGCGGCACTCAGTGGCCGCGCCGCGCAGCGCGCCCGACCCCCGCTTCCGAGAGCCGGATCACAAGCAAAAATGCGGAGAAAACGGCAGCTTTGGTACGGCGTTGGCTCTCGTTGGTCCGGGCCGCAGCGGGCGGACGGCGCGTACGCCGCACTTCGCGCCAACCGAGTGGCCGGGCGCGCGTCATTGCGGTCGGGGGCCGGGCTGCCTCGTACCATTCGCTGGTTTCATGGCATTTTCGACGATCAGCGCAGTGCATCGCAGATTCCGATATCGCCCCTGGTAGTCGAGTCCGTAACCGACGATCAGGCCGGGGCCGACATCGAAGCCGATGTAGGTGGGGGTGTCGTCGAAGCGCGCCACGTCGGGCTTGCGCAGCAGGGCGCAGACCGCGATCGATCGGGGCGCGCGCTGGGCCAGGTTGCTGATCAGCCAGCTCATGGTGAGGCCGGTGTCGATGACGCCGTCGACGATGATCACGTCGCGTCCGGAAATGTCGACCTCGAGATCTTTCAGGAGGCGGACGGAGCCGGAGGCGCGGTTGCGGGTGGTGTACGACTTGATCGCCATCCAGCCGATCTCGGCCTGGGCCGGGTAGGCCCGCGCGAGATCAACCGTGAAGGTGGCCGCGCCGCCCAGCACGCCGACCATGATCGGGGTCGAGTCGCCATAGCGTTCGTGCAGCTCGGCGGCGAGAGTGTCCACTCGTGCCAGGATCTGTTCCTCGGTGTGAATCACCGCTTCGAGATCCTTCGCTACGTGGCCGGCGTCCACCATGTGCCTCCCGAAGGCGCGAAGAGGTGCCTGTCCGAAGATCCTGCCACGGCCCGGCAATGCCTGGTCGCGACCGCATCCGTCTGGTGGCTTCCCCCAGAATGTCGGCTTCCGGTAAGGTCCGCGCGTTCGAATGTTCACCTTTTCGGCACCCCGGTGGAGTTGTTGCATGGCGCGACGGGTCGCACTCAGCGAGATCCGGTCTCGGACCTACAAGCAGCGAGACGCGTGGTGGACGGTGTGGCTCGTCGACCCGCTCGCCTCGCGGCTGGTCTGGCTGGTGTCGCCGTTCCGGTGGATCACGCCCAACCTGCTGACCGCAGGCGCGTTCGTGATCGGGCTCGGCTCGGCCGCCGCCTTCTGGCAGGCGCGGCACGGCGGCTACGGCTGGCTGCTGTTCGGGGCGGTGCTGTTCCACCTGAGCTTCGTGCTCGACTGCATGGACGGCAAGATCGCCCGGCTCAACGGCACCGGGTCGGTGTTCGGGGCCTGGCTCGACTACGTCTTCGACCGGCTGCGGGTGGCGGCGTGCACGATCGCCCTGTTCGGCGGGCAGTACTCGCACACCCACGACTTCGTCTACATCTGGCTCGGCGGCCTGGTGCTCTTCCTGGACATGTTCCGCTACCTGAACGCCCTGCAGATGGGCAAGGTCAAGGCGGACATGCGGACGTCGCTGGCGGCCGTGCGCGGACCGGAGCCGGCCCCCGTCGCCGAAGCGGCGGCCGAGGCCGAGTCCGCCGATGCCGATGACGTGTTCAGCGACTTCCGCTCGCGGTTCGGGCTCTTCGTCCGGGTGCGGAACGCGCTGTTCGGGCAGCGCATCCGGGCGCACGTGTTCAGCGGCATCGAGTTCATGATGTTCGTGTTCATCGTCGGCCCGGTGGTGAACCTGATCGTCGGGATCACGGTGGTCTCGGCAGTTCTGATGATCGGCTTCGAGCTGCTGCTGATCTACAAGCTGTACTCGGCCACCCGGACGTACGAGCGCAAGATGGCCGCCGCGCCGGTCTTCCCGGCGCAGCACTCTCACAACACGTTGTCCATGAGCGCCACGTCGGTCAGCACGGAGTAACCACTCCGCGCGTACAGCTCGATCGCCCGCACGTTGCTGGTCTCGGTCTGCAGCGACAGCCGGTGCGCGCCGGCCGTGCGTGCCTCGCCCGCCACCAGCGTGAGCAGGCTGCGGGCGAGGCCACGGTTGCGTGCCTCCGGCGCGACGAAGAGATCCCGGACCAGCCAGGCGGTGCGCAGGGTGAGCGCGGCCGGCACGACCGCGATCGAGCAGATGGCGTACGCCTCGACGTCCGTCCCGGCCACATAGATCCGTGTCCGCGCCGACAGCACCTGCTCGAGCAGCCAGTCGGCGACCGCCTCCGGCGCCGGATTGGCCCCGTAGTGCTGCCGGTACTCGTCGAACAGCACGGCGGCCGCGGTGAACAGGGGATCGTCCACCGCGGTGAGCCGTTGCGCCGTGGCGGTCGCCGTCGCGGTCATAGCGTCATAATCCCGGGGATACCGACAAAGGGTTGGATAAACCCGCATAATGCAACCGTGGCGCACATCGACCAAGTCCTCGGACCGGCCGACGACACCGTGACGTTCTTCCAGCCCAGAGCCATGGTGTACGTGACGATGCTGTGGGTGATCGCGGCCGTCTGGGTGGTGAGCCTGGGCCTGCACATCGCGATCCGGCTGGCCGTCGGCGACTCGCTCTCGGGTGACGACCTGGTGATGTACCTGGAGATAGCGCTGATCGTGCCGGTCGTCCTGGCCGCCGCCGTCCTGCTGCTGGCCTGGAAGCGCCTGGGCTGGCTGCACAGCTCGATGCACGGCCTCGACTTCGCCGCGACCGGCCGCAAGCCGGTCCACCTGCCGTGGGCCGGGGTGGCCGCGGTGACGCTGCGCCACTGGGGCCCGTTCACGGAACTGGTCGTCACCCCGGTGGCCGCCGACTTCGCCACGACCGGTGACGGCCCCGGCCGCGCCCCCCGGATGCGCAAGCGGGGCGGCGAGGTCTCCTACCTCGTCGACGTCGGCCTGATGTCGCCCGGCCCCGAGGTCCTGCTGGCCGAGCTGCACCGCCGCCTGCCGACCAAGGTCTGACCCGCCCCGCGCTGCGGTTCCGCCCGGCCGATCGGCTTGACCGGGCCGGCCGGTGCGGTAAGGCTGGCCGGGTGACCGGCGGGTGGAGGCAGCGGTGATCCACTCCGTGCCGGCCCGCGCGGACGCCGCTGGCTGCGAGACGGTCGAGGGCGCTGCGGCGGCGGCGCTGCGGGCGCATGTCCTCGGTTACGGCGGGTTCCGCTCCGCGAGCGGGAACGCCGTGCCGCACCGGCTGCTGCCGATCAGCGTGGCGGCGCTGATCGTGGACTTCGCCGAGGAGAAGGCGGTCGTCACCGGGCCACGCGCGGTCACCACCACGGACGGGCCGACCAGGTGGGGGCAGGGCGTCACGGTCGGGTTGACTCCGGCCGGAGTGACCGCGCTGTTCGGCCTACCGATGCGGGAGCTGGTCGGCCAGACGCTGCGGCTCGACGAGCTGCCGGGCGGCCCGATCGCCGACCTTCCGGAGCGCCTGTCCGGCGCCGCCGACTGGCCGTCCAGGTTCCGGTTGCTCGACGACATTGTGGCTCGCTGCCTTGGCCTGCCGTCCACCCGGCCGGTGCCACCGGCCGCCAGACGGCGCGGCGATGTGGCCGGCGCGCCGCCCGGAGGCAGATGCGGCACGGCGGAAACGGGCCCGACGGGGAGCGCCGGATCGGCCGGGCGTGCCGATGGGCTGGCCATGGCAGCCTGGTCGTCGCTGCAGCGTGCTGACGGCCGGCTTCGCGTCGGGGAGCTGGCGGTGGAGCTCGGGGTGGGGCGGCGCGGGCTGGAGCGGGAGTTCCGGGCGGCGTTCGGGCTCTCGCCGGGTGCGGTGGGGCGGATCGCGCGGTTCCAGCGGGCCGTGCAGCTGATCGGGGCCGGCGTCGGGCTGGCCGAGGTGGCGGCCGACAGCGGCTACGCGGACCAGCCTCATCTGAGCCGGGAGACCCGGGCCATGGCCGGCGTCACGCCCGGCGAGCTGCGCGCATTTGTTCAATACCGGCCGATGGCGACTGCCTAGCCTCGGAGGGCATGACGCTCAGCGGGAAGACAGCGGTCGTTACCGGCGGATCGCGGGGGATCGGCCGGGCCATCGTGCGGCGGCTCGCCGCGGCCGGCGCGCACGTGGTGTTCACCTACGCCCACGACAAGCCGGCGGATCCGGTGCCGGGGACCGTCGGCGTGCGGGCCGACCAGGCCGACCTGGGGAATCTCGGGGCGATCTTCGAGCAGGTCGGCGGCCGGCTCGACATCCTCGTCAACAACGCCGGGGCGGTGTCGCAGACGCCGATCGCGGAGCTGACCGTCGAGGAGATCGACCGGGTGTTCACGGTCAATTTCCGGTTTCCGCTGCTGGCGGTCCAGGCGGCGATCCCCCTGCTGCGCGACGGCGGCCGGATTGTCAACATCTCCACGCTCAACACCGTGGCCGCCGCGCCGGGACTGACCCTCTACTGCGCCAGCAAGGCCGCCCTCGAACAGCTCACCGCGGTCGCGGCCCGGGAACTCGGCCCGCGCGGCATCACCGTCAACACCGTCTCCCCGGGAGCGACCGACACCGACCTGCTGCGCGCGGAGAACACCGAGGAGAGTCTCGCGAAGGGCGCCGAACTGGCCGCGCTGGGCCGGCTGGGCACGCCGGACGACATCGCCGCGGTGGTGGCGTTCCTGGTCTCCGCGGACGGCGGCTGGATCACCGGCCAGAACATCCGCGCCACCGGCGGCCTGCTCGCCTAGGAGACGTCCGAGCCCGACGCCCACGCGAGCTGCCGCCCCAGATCCTGGAAGCCGGTGCCTCAATCACCTTCCGAGGCCCCCTTTTTCAGAAAGCCGGTGTCACCTCAAGGGATGTCGAGGTCGGAGACCTGGAGGACCGGGAGGCCGATGACCTTGGTGTCGGTGACCGTCACCGTGGCCTGGAAATCCTCGTCGTGCTCGATGTCGCCGACCAGCGGGCCGCGCAGAATCACCCGGACGTCGTCGCCGGGTGCGGTCACTGCGGCGATCACGTCGTCGGTCTCGGTGCCGTCGCTGACCGCCCGGCCGGACACGGTGAAGGTCTTGCCGCGCACGGTGGCGGAATCGTGCGCCAGGGCGCTCAGCTCGCTCGATGTGATCAATGGCGCGGACGGCGGGGTCGTCTCGTCGGCGACCTCGGGGTTCACCGTCACCGTGGTGCCGGTGGCCTCGACGGCAACGGCGTCGCCGGCGGTCGGGCCGTCGCCCGGGTTGACCAGGGCGGCCAGGGTGAACACGGCGATCGTGATCCAGATGGCGGAGAGCGTCAGCCCGGCGATCGCCATCCGGCGGCCCTCGCCGGTGCGGTCGGCGCGGCGCAGCGCGAGGAACGAGACGATCAGGCCGAGCGGCCCGCCGAGGATGCTGAGCAACAGACCGACCGGAGCCAGCGGGTTCTTGCCGAACTCCTCGTCGTCCATGCCCCGATGGTGGCACTGCCCCGCCACATGCGACTCCGTCGCGCTGCGCTTATGGCGGGCGGTGACGGTCTGCTGTGGGGGGTCGCCGGGCCGGTGGGTCGCGACGGTCCGGAGTGGCGCCTGGCCGGGCGCTGCGGGCGGGACGGCCGCCGTGTGTTCGGGGACTCAGATTCCCGTACCCCTCAAGGGCTTGCCGAATTTGACGTCGACGCCGGGGGAGTAGAGCACGCTGACCGGAGGGCCGTCCGGGGCGGGCAGGCCGGTGGCGGTGATCAGCTCGTCGTCCAGGTGCAGGAGGGTGGCGCGGTGCAGGGGCCAGCGTGGGTGTTCGTTGGGCAGGTGGATCGTGCGGCCCCAGGCGGTCGTGTGCAGGCCCCAGCGGGCGGTGACGAAGTGTTCCAGCACGGAGGGTTCGGCGATTTCCGCGCCGATGCGCACGGTGAGGGCGCTGCTCGCGCCGCGCGGTGGCGGCCAGCGGCGCTTCGAGGTGTACGAGATGACGTCGTTCTCGCGGTTCAGCCGCATCTTTGCCCACATGTAGGGCAGGCGCAGCGACAGGCGGGCCGTCAGCACCGGGAGCAGGCGTTCCGCGTCCAGGGAGAGGAAGACGACGGCGCGGTGGCCGTTGGCGTCGACGCTGTAGAGGCGCACGTTGGTCTCGCCGAACGTGCCGAAATAGGGCACGCCGGGCCCGTTGAGGAAGCCGACGCCCACCATCCGGAACGCGATCAGGCCGATGTAGGTGACGCCGTCCAGCACGTCGGGCCTGGTGCCGGCGGGCAGCAGCGGCGCGATCCGCTCGGGAGCGACCGGCCAGTGCAGGAACGTGAGGTCGGCCCAGCGCTGCACGAGGATGGAGCGCCGCACCGGGCGGAGGGTCTCGGGGGTGACGTCCTCGATCATCAGGACCCCAGGTCCCAGAGCAGGCGGTAGTAGGCGATCCGCTCCTGGTCCGGCTCGACGCCGTAGGTCCGGAAGAACAGGTCCTCCCAGCCGGGACCGTAGTTCCAGCCGAGGCTCCAGGACGCCACCGCCAGGTCGGCCCAGCGGTCGGCCACCCCGAGCGAGGCCATGTCGACGTGGGCGATCCACGTGCCGTCCGCGCCGAGCAGGGTGTTCGGGGCGCACGGGTCGCCCTGGCAGACGACCAGGCGGTCGACCGGCGGCGGGTTCTCCGCTCGCCGCCACGCCTCATCGATGCCCAGGTCACGGTGGATCTGGTGGGCGTCGGAGAGGTCGCGAGGGCTCTTCGCCAGGCGGCTCTCGACACCCCAGTCAAACGGGCATTCCTTGACCGGTACGGCGTGGTGCAGCTGTTTGAGGCCCTCGGCGATGGCCGTCACCGCCTCTTCCTTCGACCAGCGCTCGTCCACCGCCGACCAGCCGTCGATCGCCCTGGTCTGGAGCCAGACCCCGGTCTCGTCGGCGCCGGTGCTGACCACCTCGGGGACCGGGGTGTACTGCCGCACCCAGGCGAGGCGCTCGGCCTCACGCGCGAGCGGCAGCCCCGTGCCTTTCGGCGCAAACTTCACGAAATAGCCGTCGCCGACGCGATAAGTCAGGCCGCCGAGGACATTTCGCCAGATTGGGGTGAGGGGGCGACCTGCGGCTATCGCGCGGACCGCGGCGGGTATCTCGATCTCGGCGCCGAACCGAGTCTCCGGGGGATGCACAGGGGTCAACTCTGCCACTTGTGTCACACGACGTGCCGGAGACCCGTCCCGGCGGGAAGAATCGGGGGCGATGAACTCACAACGACCTGCCGCGGTGCTCTTCGACATGGACGGCACGCTGGTGGACAGCGAGAAAGTCTGGGAGATCGCGCTGCACGAGCTGGCCGCCTGGGCCGGTGGCACGCTCTCGCCCAAGGCGCGGGCCGCCATGGTCGGCGGCAGCATGAAGCAGAGCATGCAAATCTTCCGGGACGACCTCGGCCAGCCCGACCGCCCCGAGGAAGCCGACGTGAAGTGGCTGACGTCGCGGGTGTTCAACCTGTTCCGCGAGGGCCTGGTGTGGCGACCGGGCGCGGCCGAGCTGCTGCGCGCGGTCAAGCTGGCCGGCCTGCCCACCGCCCTGGTCACCTCGACCGGCCGCATCCTGGTCGAGGCCGCTCTCGACACGCTCGGCCGGGAGAACTTCGACGTCGTGGTCTGCGGCGACGAGGTCAGCATGCCCAAGCCCGACCCGGAGCCGTACAAGACGGCGGCCGCCCTGCTCGGCGTGCCGATCGACCAGTGCGTCGCGATCGAGGACTCGCCGACCGGCGTGGCCAGCGCGCTCGCCTCGGGGGCGGTCGTGCTGGCCGTGCCGGCCGAGCTGGAGCTGCCGCCGACCGACGGGGTCCACCTCCGGCGATCGCTCGTCGGCGTGGACCCCGCCTATCTGACCCAGTTGCTGGTCAGTCGGCAGCTATTGCGGCCAGCACGTTGAGCCGGGCCGCCTTGATCGCCGGCAACACCGACGCCAGCACGCCGACCAGCGCGGCCAGCACCAGGTAGAGGCCCATCCCGCCCCACGGCAGCACCAGCTTGGTGATGCCGTCGTCGTTCAGGGCCCGCACCACCGCCGCGCCCAGCCCGGAGCCGACCACCACCCCGAGCAGTGCGCCGAAGACCGAGATGACCACCGCCTCGACCGTCACCATCCGCATGGTCTGGGAGCGGCTCAGGCCAACAGCCCGCAGCAGGCCCAGCTCACGGGTGCGTTCCAGCACCGACAGGGCCAGGGTGTTGACCACGCCGAGCACCGCGATGAGGATTGCCAGCGCCAGCAGCACCTGCACCATGGTGATGACCGTGTCGAAGTCGGACACCTGCTGGTCGATGAAGGTCGTGCGGTCGGTGGCGGACACCTCCGGGCTGTCGGCCACCAGGGCCTTGATGCCCGGGAGCACCTGCGCGAGGGTGGCGCCGTCGTCGAGCCGGACGAACCCGAAGTTCGGCTGCGGGATGCCGAAGTCCTTGGTCGCCGCCGCCGGGAGCAGATAGTTGGCGGGAAGGGTGTTCTCCTGGTAGATCGCGCTGACCGTGTAGCGCCGCTCGTCGCCGCGGGACAGCTGGACGGTCAGCACGCTTCCGATCTGCCACTGGTGGTCGGCAGCGGTCTCGGAGCTCACCACGATCTGATCGTCCGCGAGTTTCGGCAGCGGCGCCGCCCCGTACGTGTCGGTCAGCTGGGCCAGATCGTCGGTCGCGGTGACGTACTCCAGCTTGCCGTTGATCTGGGCCTGATCGTTCCAGATGCCGGCGACATTGCGGACGCCCGGTTCCTGCCTGGCCTTCTCGAGCACCGCCGGGTCGAAGGTCGGCGGCCGCGGGCCGTTCTGGTCGCCGCCGATCACGATCTGCGCCTTGATCGTGTCCTCGGCCTGAGCGGCGAGGCTCGTCTTGGCCGAGTCCATCACCACGGTCACACCGGTGACCAGGGCGATGCCGACCATCAGCGCGGCCGCGGTGATCGCGGTGCGGCGCGGGTTGCGGCCCGAGTTGAGCCGGCCGAGGCGGCCCGGCACCGACCAGGAGAACAGGCGGCCGAGCAGGCTCACCACCGGCCGGGCGATCAGCGGCGTGAGCAGGGCGACACCGATGAAGCTGACCAGCACGCCACCGAGGATCAGCCAGAGGCCGCCCGACCCGTAGAGACCGATGGCCAGCATGGTGCCGCCGGCCGCGCCGACCACGGCGCCGGACACGCTGACCTTGGTCAGCGGGCGGTCCGGCGTGGCCACGTCCTGCATCGCCGCGACCGGGGAGATGCGCGACGCGCGCAGCGCCGGCAGCACCGCCGCGACCACGGTGACCAGCACGCCGACGATCAGCGAGCTGAGGATCGCGGACAACGGCACGCCGACCGTGGCCATCTCGAAGCCGTCGTTGAGCGACGCGAACAGCTCGCCCAGCGCGGCCCCCACGCCGACCCCGGCCCCGAGCCCGAGCAGCGCCGCGACCAGGCCGATCACCACCGCCTCGAGCAGCACCGAGCCGATCACCTGGCGCCGGCTCGCGCCGAGCGCCCGCATCATGGCCAGCTCCCGGGTCCGCTGCGCCACGATGATCGAGAACGTGTTCAGGATCAGGAAGATCCCGACGAACAGGGCGACGCTCGCGAAGCCCAGCAGGATCTTGTTGAAGAAGCCGAGGAACTCCTTGAGGCCCGCGGCGTTGTCGTCGGCCAGTTGCTGACCGGTCTTGACGTCGTAGCCGGCGCCCAGCTTCTGCGAGATCTGGTCGCGCAGCTGCTCCGGCGTGACCCCCTCGGCGGCCTTCACGTCGATCGAGGTGAACTCGCCGGTCTTGCCGATCATCAGCTGCTGGGCGACCGGCTCGGTGAACGCGACCTCCTGCGAGCCGCCGATCGAGTCCTTGTCGCCCTGGTAGCCCCAGATGCCGACGAGCGTGAACAGCTTCTTCGGTTCGAGAGTGAGCACGCCGACCCGGTCACCGATCTTGAGATTGCCCTGCTTGGCGATCAGCGCGTTGACCGCGATCTCGTCGTCCTTCTGCGGGCCGCGACCCGCGCGCAGTTTCAGCAGGTCGCTCTCGCCCACCCAGTTCTCGCCGAGCCGGGGTGGGCCGGTGCCGGCCAGGACCTTGCCGTCGGAGCCGATCACGCGGGCGCCGTCGGCGTTGACCATGCCGGTGGCGCTCTTCACCCCGGCGACATCGCGGACCTGCGCCACCGCGGCCGCCGGGAGGGCGGACTGGACCTGCTCGCCCTCCATCTCGGACACCTGGATCTTCGGCTTGGCCGCAACGGACACGTCGGTGCCCGCGAACGCGGTGGCGAACAGCTGGTCGAACGAGCGCCCCAGCGTGTCGGTCACCACGAACGCGCCGGCCACGAACATCACGCCGAGCACCACGGCCAGCCCGGAGAGCACCAGCCGCAGCTTGCGCCCGAGCAGGCTCTTCAGCGTCGCGCGCAACATCAGACCAGCACCTCGCCCGACTTCATCGCCTCGAGCACCGTCTCCGGCGTCGGGTCGGCGAGCTCGTGCACGATCGCGCCGTCGGCCAGGAAGATCACCCGGTCGGTGTAGCCGGCCGCCACCGGGTCGTGGGTGACCATGACGATCGTCTGGCCGTGCTCGCGCACGCTGTCGCGCAGGAAGCCGAGCACCTCGGCGCCCGACTTCGAATCGAGGTTGCCGGTCGGCTCATCCGCGAAGATCACGTCCGGCCGCCCGACCAGGGCCCGCGCGCACGCCACCCGCTGCTGCTGGCCGCCGGAGAGCTGACTGGGGCGGTGGCTCAGCCGGTCGCGCAGGCCCACGGTGTCGATCACCGTGTCCCACCACTCGCGGTCGGGCTTGCGGCCGGCGATGTCCAGCGGCAGCCGGATGTTCTCCGCCGCGGTCAGCGTGGGCAGCAGGTTGAACTGCTGGAAGATGAACCCCACCCGGTCGCGGCGCAGCCGGGTCATCGCCTTGTCGCCCAGCCGGGTCACCTCGGTGCCGCCGATGTGCACCGTCCCGCGGCTGACCGTGTCCAGCCCCGCCAGGCAGTGCATCAGTGTCGACTTGCCGCTGCCGGACGGCCCCATGATCGCGGTGAACTTCCCGCGCGCGAAGCTCGCGCTGACCCCCCGAAGCGCAACGACCTGCGCCTCCGCCTTCCCGTAGACCTTCCAGACCTCTTCGGCGCGCGCCGCCATCGGCTCCAGCACCTTGGTCTCGCTCATCTCGTCCTGCCCCCTAGCCCGTGCGGTCCCGCCCCCGTCTGGCCGGGCCGACCGAATCCCCACTTGTGGTCCGGCCGGGCTTTCGCCCGGCCGGCAGGGCTCAGTCTTCCGGCGCTGCAGGCGCGAAACGTCCGTCCACAGTCGGAGGACGACGCGAGATTTCGGTACGGGGTGAACCCCAGGTGACGTCAGGGACCACCCTGAGATGTCATCAGTGCCGTCAGATCGACGTCGTTTGACACTTGACTGACGTCATCCATGACGTCATAGTGGTGACATGGACCTGACGCCGTACCTCGAAGCCCTTCGGGCCGACCTCGCTGCCGCCGCGGCGCCGGGCGGTCCGGAGACCACCCGGGCGGCCGAGATGCTCGGCCACTCGCTGGAGGCGTCCGCCCGGCTGGCGCTGCTCGAGGCGCTCTCCGACGCGGCCGCCGAGATCACCACCCGGCTCACCGACGCCACCGTCGAGGTGCGGCTGCGCGGCCGTGAGGCCGACCTTGTGGTCACCCGCACCGCGCCCGAGCAGCCCGACCTGCCGCCACCTCCGCCGACCGGCGGCGAGGGCGACCTGACCCGCCTCACCCTGCGGATGGCCGAGTCGCTCAAGACGCACGTCGAGCAGATGGCCGCCGCCGAGGGCGTCTCGGTCAACGCGTGGCTGGTCCGCGCCGTGACGTCCTCCCTCACCTCCCGCAACCAGCCCCAGCCGGGCCGGAGCGAGCGCTCCGGCAAGCGCATGACCGGCTACTTCCAGGCCTGAGAGGAATTCCGATGTACGAGTTCGACCACTCCACCCCCGTCACGCTCGTCCTGCGCGCCCAGGGCGGTCTCGTCGAGATCACCGCCGAGGAGCGAGCGAGCATCCAGGTCGACGTGCAGCCGCTCGACAGCAGCGAGGCGGCGCAGGATGCCGCCCAGAAGACACGCGTCGAGCTGGACGACGGCACCCTGCTCATCCAGGCCCCCGGCAGCGAGCACTGGCTGTGGCGCCGCACCCCGAAACTCCGGATCACCGCGCGGGTGCCGATCGGCAGCAGCCTGCACGCCAAGAGCGCCGCGGCCGACCTGCGCGCCACCGGCGTCTACTCCGCCGCCCATATCACCGCGGCCTCCGCCGACATCGACGTGGCCGAGGTGACCGGCGACGCCCACCTCGACTCGGCCAGCGGCGACATCGTGGTCGGCCGGGTCGGCGGCGGGCTGCACATCAAGAGCGCCTCCGGCGCCCTGCACATCGGTGACGTCACCGGTGACGTCAACGCGCAGACCGCGAGCGGCAACATCCGCGCCGGCAGCCTCGAGTCCTCGGTGCGGGCCGGCTCGGCGAGCGGCGACATCGGCGTGGGTCGCCTGCGCCAGGGCCAGGCCAGCGTCAAGACGGCGTCGGGTGACGTCCAGGTCGGGGTCGCCGCCGGTTCCGGCGTGTGGATGGACCTGAGCACCGCGTCGGGCCGCTCGACCAGCGACCTGACCGCGACCGGTGACGTCCCGCCGGCCGACAACCCAATCACCCTGGAGCTGAAGATCCGCACGGCCAGCGGCAACATCCACGTCCACCGCGCCGTCGACACCGCCAAGGCCGCCTGATGTTCCCCGCGTCGCTGTTCGACCTGGAGCTGGCCGCTCACACGCTGCGCCACCGCCGGCTGACCAGCTCGCGCCGCACCCGGCCGGCCCAGCCCGAGTGGCCCCGGAGCCGAGGCCCGACCCCGAACCCCCGCCGACACTGACCGCCCGCGCCCGGTGCTCCCACCGGGCGCAGCGGCATGTCCCCCCGGCCTCGGCGTCCTCGCCGCGCCGCGCCGGGCCGCGCCGCGCCGGGCCGTGTCGCGCCGGGCCGTGTCGCGCCGGGCCGTGTCGCGCCGGGCCGTGTCGCGCCGGGCCGTGTCGCGCCGGGCCGTGTCGCGCCGGGCCGCGGTGCAGTGGGCAAGATCGGTGCCGAGCAGGGCGGCCGAGCAGGGTGTTCAGGTGCCGGGCTTCACCAGGCCGGTCTCGTAGGCCAGGACCACGGCCTGGGTGCGGTCGCGGAGGCGGAGCTTGGTCAGGACGTGACCGACGTGCGTCTTGATGGTTGTCTCGCTCACCTGCAGGGCCATCGCGATCTCCGAGTTCGAGTGGCCGCGGGCCACGTGCACCAGGACCTCGCGCTCGCGCTCGGTCAGGGTGTCCAGCTTCGAGGTCACGGTGGTCTCGGGGGCCGGCAACGCCTCGGCCACCCGGACCAGGATGCGGGCGAGCACCGGGGGAGTGATCACCGCGCCGCCGGTCGCCACCGCCCGCACCGCGGTGATCACCTCGGCGGCCGGGGCGTCCTTGCGCAGGAAACCGGCGGCGCCGGCCGCGATCGCGGCCAGCACGTGCTCGTCGCTGTCGTGGTCGGTGAGGATCAGCACCCGCACCGGCAGGCCGGCCCCGGTGACCGCCCGCGCGACCGCGTGCCCGTCGAGGCGGGGCAGCGCGATCTCGCAGATCAGCACGTCGGGCAGCAGCCGCCGGGCCAGCTCGACCGCCTCGGCGCCGTCGCCGGTCTCACCGACCACGACGATCTCCGCCACCGGGCCACGAGCGCCGTCGTCCGGCGCCGCGGCGCCGTGCGCGCCGTCGTCCCGCGCTGAGGCGCCGTGCGCGCCGTCGTCCCGCGCTGAGGCGCCGTGTGCGCCGTCGTTCCGTGCTGCGGCACCGCGCGCGCCGTCGTCCCGTGCTGCGGCGCCGTGTGCAAGGCCGGGTTGCGCCGCGGGGCCGGACCTCGGGGCCAGGACCATGCGCAGGCCGGACCGGTGCATCGGCGCCGGGTCCGCCAGCAGCACGCGCAGCGGTCTGGCCGCTGTCTCGCTCACCCCGCCGAACCGCCCCTTCGCCACCGTGCCCGCCGCGCTCACCCGGCAGGTCTGGGCGTCACCCTAGGCGATCGTCGTCGGCGGGGGTGATGTCGACGCGGATCACCTCGGTGGTCGGGAACGGCGGCGGGGTGCCGCCGAACTCGGGACACCGGGCCTGGTGGTTGCACCAGCCGCACAGGCGGCTCGGTTTCGGGCGGAAATCCTGATTCTGCTTGGCCAGCTCGATCGCCTGCGACAGGGCCACCAGCGTGCGCTCGAAACGCTCCAGCTCCTCGGCGTCGGGGCTGTAGTCGCAGACCTCGGCATCTTTCAGATAGAGCAGGCGCAGCACCCGGGGGACCACTCCACGGGTGCGCCACAGCACCAGGGCGTAGAACTTCAGCTGGAACAGCGCCCGGCCCTCGAACGCCTCGCGCGGGGCGCCGCCGGTCTTGTAGTCGACCACGCGCAGGTCGCCGGCGGGGGAGACGTCGAGGCGGTCGATATAACCCCGGATCAGCAGCTCGTCGTCGACCAGCGTCGACACCAGGGCCTCGCGCTCGGCCGGCTCGAGCCGCTGCGGGTCCTCCACCGCGAAATAGCCCTGGAGCAGGGCGGCGGCGCCGGCCAGGAACGCGGCCAGGCGCGACGCCTCGTCGTCGGAGGGGGCGGCGGGACCGGTCGCGTCGGCCTCGGCGATCAGGGCGGCCTGGTCGATCAGAGCCGGCCGCACCGGGGCGGCGAAGATGTCGGTCAGGCGGGGCTCGGTCTCCAGCAGCGCCTGCCAGGCCGGCTCGACCAGGGCCTCGGCGGCCGCCGGCGTGCGCTCAGCCGCCGGCAGATCGAACAAGCGCTCCAGCACGGCGTGCACCAGCGTGCCCCGGGCCTGGTCGGCGCTGGGCTGCTCGGGCAGCTTGTCGATGGTGCGGAAGCGGAACAGCAGCGGGCAGGTCTTGAAGTCGGCCGCCCGCGACGGCGACAGCGATGGACCCGCCGGTGAGTTGCCGGGCGGGGGCGGGGAGACCGTCTGTGCCGTCATGGGGAAGAGGCTAGGGCAGGGGTACGACGAAAACGCGGGGCGACCCCACTCAGCGGGCTTACGTAGCATCTAGCGCGTGGAGCAGCAGAGCGCGTCGCAGCCGACTCGACGACCGGGCCGGCCGGTCGGTCACGTGCTGCGCATCCCGGTGTACATGAATGGCTCGATGCTGCTGCTCGCCGTGCTCGTCACCGTGGTCTACGGCAACTGGGTGCGCTCCGAGCTCGGCCTGCCCGACCCGCTGGGTTACCTGGTCGGCCTGTGTTTCGTGGGCTGCCTGCTCGGCTCGGTGCTGCTGCACGAGCTCGGGCACGCGCTGACCGCCCGGCGCTACCGGATCGGCGTCCGCGGCATCACCCTGGAGCTGCTCGGCGGCTGGACCGAGATGGACCGCGACGCGCCGTCGCCCAAGATCGACGCCCTGGTGAGCCTGGCCGGTCCGGCGGTGTCGCTGCTGCTCGGCGGCGCGGCCACGGCGGCCACTCTGGCGCTGCCCGACCGCACCCTCGCCGACCAGGTCGCGTTCCAGCTGGCCGCCAGCAACCTGCTCGTGGCGATCTTCAACGTGCTCCCGGGGCTGCCGCTCGACGGTGGCCGGGCGCTGCGGGCCGGGCTGTGGGCGCTGATCAAGGACCGCAACCGGGCCACCGAGGCGGCCGCCTGGTCCGGGCGGATCCTGGCGTTCGTCTGCATGGTGGTCGCGATCTGGCTCTACCGGCTCGAGTTCATCACCCTGTTCGGCCTCGCGTTCGTGCTGCTCGTGGTCTTCACTCTGTGGCAGGGCGCGGGCCAGTCGATCCGGCTGGCCCGGATGACCCGCCGGTTCCCCCTGGTCGACCTGGCCGTCCTGGCCCGCCCGCTGCTGACCGTCCCGGCCGGCACCCCGCTCGGCGAGGCCCAGCGCCGCCGCTCCGAGGACCCGAGGCCGAACGTGGTGCTGGCGGTCACCGACTCGGCCGGTAATCTCACCGCACTGGTCGACCCGGTCGCCGCCGAGCGGGTTCCGGTCGACCGGCGCCCGTGGGTGGCTGTGGACTCCGTGTCCCGCTCTCGCGACGCCGTGCCCGCGCTCCCGCTCGGGCTCAGCGGCGAGCAGGTGGTGCGCGCGCTGCAGGCCCAGCCGGCCGGGCAGTACGTGGTGACCTCGGGCGAGGATGTGGTGGGTGTGCTCCGTGTCGGAGACGTCGCCAACATCCTGGAGCCGCGCCGGCTGAGAAGATCAGCGCCCCAGAAGCCGTGAAGAGAGAAGAGTTAGTGACCAGTTCGCCTGCCACCGTCGTCGAGGATTCGATGCCTGCTCACCACGGGCCGTTCCGGGCGGGTGACCGAGTCCAGCTCACCGACCCCAAGGGGCGGATGCACACGATCGTGCTGGAGCCGGGCAAGTCGTTTCACACACACCGTGGCGCCCTCGACCACGACGCCATCATCGGGCTGCCCGAGGGCAGCGTGCTGAGCTCGGCCGGCGGCACCCAATATCTGGCGCTGCGCCCGCTGCTCAGCGACTACGTGCTGAGCATGCCGCGCGGCGCCCAGGTGATCTACCCGAAGGACGCGGCGCAGATCGTGGCGATGGGTGACATCTTCCCGGGTGCGAAGGTTCTCGAGGCCGGCGCCGGCTCCGGCGCGCTGAGCTGCTCGCTGCTGCGGGCCGTCGGCAGCAGCGGCGAACTGCACTCGTTCGAGCTGCGGGAGGATTTCGCGGCGATCGCCCGCAAGAACGTCGAGGCGTTCTTCGGCAGCCCGCACCCGGCCTGGCACCTGCACAACGGCGACGTCGCCGACTGCACCGAGACCGGTTTCGACCGCATCATCCTGGACATGCTGACCCCGTGGGAGACGCTCGACATGGTCGAGCGCGCCCTGGTGCCCGGCGGCGTCTTCATCGGTTACGTGGCGACCACGCCGCAGCTGTCGGAGCTGGTGGAGGCGCTGCGCGAGCGGGGCGGGTGGACCGAGCCGCGCGCCTGGGAGTCGCTGGTCCGCGACTGGCACGCCGAGGGCCTCGCGGTGCGTCCCGACCACCGCATGGTGGCGCACACGGCGTTCCTGGTGTCGGCGCGCAAGCTCGCGCCGGGCGTCACGGCCCCGCTACGGCGGCGCAAACCGAGCAAGGGCGCCGAGGCGTACGCGTTGCGCCGCGCCGCTCAGGCGGCGCTCGCGGCCGAGGCGGAGCGGATCGACGAGGGACCCGCACAAGCGATGTGACTCGGGCCGCCGCATTCGGGTAGCTTCCAAGGGGCCTAAAACACGGGGAGGATCGGGTGGGAGCGATGAGTTCTCCGCCGTTCGGCGGCAGTAACGAGATGCCGGCGGTCTTCCCGGACTGGTCTCCTTACCAGGATCTCGACTCGGCGGCCCGCGCCTACCTGCGTGACCCCGAGGTCGCTCTGGACGCCCTGTTCGGGGTGCTGCGCGGCGCCTCGGTGCTGTGCTTCACCCTCGAGCGCTTCGTCAACGAGGTCAACGGCGTCTGGCAGGAGGTCGTCATCTGTGACGGCAGCCGCCTGGTGCTGTGGCACGGTGAGGATGTGGCGCCCGGGGACGGGCCGGTCGGCTCGATGACCTCGTCGCTGCGGGTGGTGCCGCTCTCGACGGTGACCGAGGTGGGCTGCCGCCGGCGGCTCACCCGCACCCCCAACGGGCAGGCCCGGGTCGACAGCATCGACGTCTACCTGCTGCTCAGCTCGATCGACGACGCGGTGCCGCCACCCGGCATGGACGAGGGCGAGGGCCGCACCGCGCTGCGGCACGACGCGCTGCGGTTCGGCAAGACGCTGGACGACGGCGGGCCGGGGCAGATTGCCCGTCTCGAGGAGTTCAGCCGCGTTGTCGCCTCGTTGGTGGGCCGGCCGACCCTCTGAGTCTTTTGAGCCTTCAGTCCGCTCAAGGGTGGTGGGCGGGGCGGCGGACGTTTATTTCGGGGATGTGACATTTTCCGCGTTTTGGGGACGGTCGGCCGAAGGTTCGGCGGCTGAAACGACGGACCCCGGGAAGTCTTTCAGTCGGCGTCCGGGCCGGCCACCTCGACGTCGTCGGCGGACCGCACGACGTGGATGCAGTCGCCCGGGCACTCCTTGGCCGAGTCGATCACCTCGAGCCGCAGGTGGGCCGGCACCCCCGTGCGCGCTCCGGGGGATTGCAGCAGCTCACCGGCCTGATCCTTGACGTAAGCAAGGCCGTCGATGTCGAACTCGAAGACCTCCGGTGCATATTGCACGCAGAGCCCGTCACCGGTGCACAGGTCTTGATCGACCCAGACCTGAAGCTCCCCTATACCGGTCGGCGTCGACAACTGCAACCTCCTGAAAATGGTCCCGACCGACGGTACCGGATGCCCCCGACAACCAACTTGCCGCCACTGACCGAATGGATCAAGACTCGGTGACGAGGGTGTTGCATGGGTCGAAATCCCGCCCACAGCAGCTAGTGTTATCGCAAGACGTTCGAGCCCCCGGGGAGGTGGGACGTGGCACGTAGCGACGAGGCGGATTCACGCGCACGTTGGGAGAAAGAGGCCAACGATCTCTCCAGCCAGGTCGCGTTCCTGCAGGAGGAACTCGCCCTTGTTCGGCGGAAGTTGACCGAAAGCCCCCGACACGTCCGGCAGCTCGAGGAACGGCTCGCGGCAACGCAGGCGCAGCTGGCCCGACTGACCGAGAACAACGACCGGCTTGTGGCGACCCTCAAGGAAGCCCGGGCCCAGATCGTCACTCTCAAGGAAGAGATTGACCGGCTCGCCCAGCCGCCCAGCGGTTACGGCGTTTTCCTGGCAGCTCATGAGGACGGCACGGTCGACGTGTTCACCGGTGGCCGCAAACTGCGGGTGGCGGTGTCGCCGTCACTCGAGGTCGAGGAGCTCAAGCGTGGGCAGGAAGTCCTGCTCAACGACGCGCTCAACGTCGTCGACGCGTTCGGGTACGAACGCACCGGCGAGGTTGTGCTCCTCAAGGAGGTCCTGACCGGCCCGAACGGCGAGCTCGGCGATCGGGCCCTGGTGGTCTCGCACGCCGACGAGGAGCGCATCGTCTTCCTCGCCGACTCGCTCGAGATCAGCAAGCTCCGCGCGGGTGACTCGCTCATGATCGAGCCCCGTTCGGCGTACGCCTACGAGCGCATCCCCAAGAGCGAGGTGGAAGAGCTCGTCCTGGAGGAGGTCCCCGACGTCGACTACTCCGACATCGGTGGCCTGCACTCCCAGATCGAGCAGATCCGCGACGCGGTGGAGCTGCCCTTCCTGCACGCCGACCTGTTCCGGGAGCACCACCTGCGCCCGCCGAAGGGCATCCTGCTCTACGGCCCGCCCGGCTGTGGCAAGACCCTGATCGCCAAGGCGGTGGCCAACTCGTTGGCCAAGAAGATCGCCGAGCGGCGTGGCGAGGAGAAGCACACCAGCTACTTCCTCAACATCAAGGGCCCGGAACTGCTCAACAAGTACGTGGGTGAGACCGAGCGGCACATCCGCCTGGTCTTCCAGCGGGCCCGGGAGAAGGCCGGCGAGGGCACCCCGGTGATCGTGTTCTTCGACGAGATGGACTCGATCTTCCGCACCCGTGGCTCCGGCGTCTCCTCCGACGTGGAAAACACGATCGTTCCCCAGCTCCTCAGCGAGATCGACGGCGTCGAGGGCCTGGAAAACGTCATCGTGATCGGCGCATCCAACCGGGAAGACATGATCGACCCGGCCATCCTGCGTCCCGGCCGTCTCGATGTGAAGATCAAGATCGAGCGTCCGGACGCCGAGGCGGCCAAGGACATCTTCGCCAAGTACATCCTGTCGGAGTTGCCGCTCTCGACCGATGACCTGATCGAGCACGGCAACGACCGGGATGTCACGGTCGCCGCCATGATCGAGGCCGTCGTCCTGCGGATGTACACGGAAACCGAGGAAAATCGCTTCCTGGAGGTCACCTACGCCAACGGTGACAAGGAAGTCCTGTACTTCAAGGACTTCAACTCCGGCGCGATGATCCAGAACATCGTGGACCGCGGCAAGAAGATGGCGATCAAGGAGTTCCTCACCTCCGGGAAGAAGGGGCTGCGCCTGCAGCACCTGCTCGATTCCTGCGTCGACGAGTTCCGGGAGAACGAGGACCTGCCCAACACGACCAACCCGGACGACTGGGCCCGCATCTCCGGCAAGAAGGGCGAGCGGATCGTCTACATCCGCACGCTCGTCTCCGGTGGCAAGGGCGCCGAGGCCGGCCGCTCGATCGAGACGGCCAGCAACACCGGTCAGTACCTGTAAGGCAAGCAGCGGTTCGCGGGCGGCGGGGATCACCCTTCCGCCCGCGTTCTCGTTGCACCGGGCATGACCGCGCCCAATCCGGTACGCCTGGCCTGGCTCGATGCGCTCCGCGGCTATGCCGCCGTGACCGTCATGGCCTTCCACCTCAGCCCGCTCGTGCTCGGCAACGAGCGGCATCTCGCGGTCATGCGCCACATCGACCTCGGAAAGTACGGCGTGCTGCTGTTCTTCCTGGTCAGCGGCTACGTCATCCCGATGTCCCTGGAGAAGCACGGCAGCCTCGGCCGCTTCTGGATCGGCCGCCTCTGCCGCATCTATCCGGCATATCTGTTCGCGATCGCCTGCGTCGCGGTGCTCTGCACAGCCGGCTGGATGAGCTGGCAGGCTTCCCTCCGGCAGGAGACCGTCACCGGCGTCCTCGCGCACGCCACGATGATGCCCGACCTGCTCGGCCAGCGCGGCGCCGCCCGCGTCTTCTGGACCCTTTCCTACGAGATGACCTTCTACCTCGTCGTCTCCGGCCTGTTCGCCTGGAAACTGCACCGGCACAGCGCCTGGTGGGCGTCCGGCCTGGCTCTGCTGGCCTTCGTGCGGCTGCCGGACAACCTTTTCGGGGCCGACCCGGGGCAGCGCCGGATCACGGCCGCGATCCTGGTCGTCGTGATCGGGCTCAGCGTCCTCGCGTACGTCATGGACCGTTTTGTTCTTCTCGCCGGCGCCGCCGGCATCGCCTTCCTGCTGCTGCCCGCGTTCAACGGCCACGACACGAAGAACAGCACCGTGATCGCGAGCTGGCAGGGCCTGCTGCTGCTGGCGGTCATGTTCGCCGGCACCGTCATCTACCGGTGGCAGCACGGCCAGCTCGGCCGCCGGCCGGCGACCTTCGCCCTGACGACGGTCGCGCTGGGCGTGGTCGGAGCGCATTGGGCACACCTCGGCACGTACGCGGCGCTGCGCGTCTGGTCGGCCAACGTCGGCGCGGTCGCGGTCACGTTCCTTTTCGCGTACGCCATGAGAAACCGACCGGTTCCGGCGTTCCTCACCTGGCTGGGCCGGATCAGTTACTCGTTGTACCTTTTGCACGTGGTGCTGCTGATCCTGGTGCCGCGTATCGTCCCGGATATCGGGAACAGTGCCGGTGTGATCAGGGTCGCGGTCGGGGTGGCGTACGTGATCATCGCTCTTGGGGTGGCCTGGCTTGCGTACCGGATGGTGGAACTCCCGGGCCAGGCACTGGGCCGGAAGCTGACCGCCAAGCTTTTGCCCCCACCGGTTCCGGCGAGCCTGCTCGCCACTCAGCGTGCCGCCACGGCGACGGGGCAGGGGGAGAACGCGCGCAGAGCGTCTAGGCTCGATGCATGAGCAGCACCGGCAGGGGCGGAGTGGTCGCATGAGCGTTCGCAGGATCATGGGTACCGAGGTCGAGTACGGCATTTCGGTGCCCGGGCAACCCGGCGCCAATCCGATGGTGACTTCGTCGCAGGTGGTCAACGCCTACGGTGCCCGGCCTGAGCTCAACCGCAACGGGCGTGCACGCTGGGACTATGAAGAGGAATCGCCGCTGCGGGACGCCCGGGGGTTCACCTACTCCGGCGCCGCCTACGACCCGGCCGACGCCCTCGCCGACGAAGACCTCGGCCTGGCCAACGTAATACTGACCAACGGCGCCAGGTTGTATGTCGATCATGCGCACCCCGAGTACAGCACTCCCGAGTGCACCAACCCGCTCGACGTCGTGAAGTGGGACAAGGCCGGCGAACGGGTCATGGCCGAGGCCTCCCGCCGGGCCGCCACGATCCCCGGCACGCACCGGATCCAGCTCTACAAGAACAACACCGACAACAAGGGCGCATCGTACGGTTCCCACGAGAACTACCAGATGCGCCGGCAGACTCCGTTCGCCGACATCGTCGCCCACCTCACGCCGTTCTTCGTGACCCGGCAGGTGTTCACCGGGGTCGGCCGGGTCGGCATCGGGCAGGACGGCTCGGGCGCGGGCTTCCAGCTCTCCTCCCGGGCCGACTTCTTCGAGGTCGAGGTCGGGCTGGAGACGACGCTCAAGCGGCCGATCATCAACACCCGGGACGAGCCGCACGCGGACGCCGACAAGTACCGCCGCCTGCACGTGATCATCGGCGACGCGAACCTGTCCGAGATCGCCAGCTACCTCAAGATGGGCACCACGTCGCTGGTGCTCGCCATGATCGAGGAGAAGGTGTTCAGCGGCGACCTGGGCATCGCCGACCCGGTCAGCGAGCTCAAGTCGGTCAGCCACGACCCGACCCTGACCCACCTGATCCGGCTGCGTGACGGCCGCCGGCTCACCGCGCTCGACCTGCAGTGGGCCTACTACGAGCGGGCCCGCGCGTTCGTCGAGGAGCGGCAGGGCGACGACGCCGACGACCAGACGGCCGACGTGCTCGACCGCTGGGAGGACGTGCTCGACAAGCTCGGCCGCGACCCGATGCTGCTCTCCGACAGCCTCGACTGGGTGGCCAAGCTGCGGCTGCTCGAGGGCTATCGGGAGCGGGAAAATCTGGCCTGGTCGTCGCCGAAGCTTCAGCTGGTCGACCTGCAATATGCGGACGTGCGCCCGGAGAAGGGCCTCTACCACCGCCTGGTGGCCCGGGGCTCGATGAAGACGCTGCTCGCCGACGAGGACACCCAGAACGCGATGTACGAGCCGCCGGAGGACACCCGGGCCTACTTCCGGGGCCGCTGCCTGGCTCAGTACGCGTCCGAAGTGGTCGCGGCCAGCTGGGACTCGGTGATCTTCGACGTGGGCCGGGAGTCGCTCGTCCGGGTGCCGATGATGGAGCCGGAGCGAGGCACCAAGAAGCACGTGGGCGCCCTGTTCGACAAGTGCGAAAGTGCTAAGGACCTGCTCGAGGTCATTACGTCGCGCTGAGATTCGCTCACGCCCGGGCGTCGTTTTGTCACAGCCGCGCGGTAGGTTTGGCATACCCGATGTTGTGCGACTTCGGGTGGCTCCGCAGTGAGCTGGCTCAGAAGGGGGACATCCCATGGCAACCAGAGACACAGGTGGTCAGTCGCAGTCCGGCAAGAGCCGCAGCGACGAGGAGATCGAGGACGTCACCGTCGAGGCCAACCCTGAGGTAGCGGAGCGGCACGCAGAGATCACGGAAGACGTCGACGACCTTCTGGACGAGATCGACTCGGTTCTCGAGGAGAACGCGGAGGAATTCGTCCGCGGCTACGTCCAGAAGGGCGGCCAGTAGTCCCGTTTGTCCGATCCTCGGGTCGGGCAACGGTTTCGCTCTGAGCGAAGCGGCAAAGCCCGGACGGCCTGTTTCAGGTGGTCCGGGCAATGCCGGGAGAAGTGCGGCCTCCGCACGCCGGATCGGGCAGGCTGAGGCTCTGACACGTCGATCACGATCATCGCACCGGGTGGGTCCCGCGGGATATTGTGCTTCAACTGCAAAGGCGCGCGGGGGCATCGGCGCCGGAGCGATCACGTATCTGAAAGGAACCACGTGGCCAAGGACTTTGATCCATCCGGGCGGCTGCCGGATATCTTCACCAATGCGGGGACGTCCTCCTTCACGCAGTTCCTGACCCATGCGGCCCCCGAGATGTTGCCGGGCCGCCGGCCGCTGCCGCCGGGCCTGGCCGGGGACATGGCGCCGCACGGCACCACGATCGTGGCGATCGCGACCGCGGAGGGCGTGGTCATGGCGGGCGACCGCCGGGCGACCATGGGCAATCTCATCGCGAGCCGGGACATCGAAAAGGTGCACCCCGCCGACTCGTATTCGTTGATCGGCATCGCCGGCACGGCCGGCATCGGCATCGAGCTGATGCGGCTGTTCCAGGTCGAGCTGGAGCACTACGAGAAGATCGAGGGCGTCATGCTCTCGATCGACGGCAAGGCGAACCGGTTGGCCGGCATGGTTCGCGGCAACCTCGGCGCGGCCATGCAGGGCCTCGCGGTGGTGCCGCTGTTCGCCGGTTACGACCTCTCGCCGTCCGACCCGGCCAAGGCCGGGCGGATCTTCAGCTTCGACGTGGCCGGCGGCCTCTACGAGGAGACCGGGTACGACTCGATCGGTTCCGGCTCGCTGTTCGCCAAGTCCGCGCTGAAGAAGAAATACCGCAAGGGCGTCAGCACCACCGACGCGGTCCGGCTGGCCGTCGAGGCGCTCTACGACGCGGCCGACGACGACACCGCGACCGGCGGACCGGACGTGACCCGCAAGATCTACCCGGTGGTGATGTCGGCTACGGCGCAGGGCACCCACCGGCTGTCCGAGGAAGAGATCTCGGCGGTGGCCGAGCAGGTCGTCGCGGGCCGGATGGAAAACCCGGGCGGCTGAGTCCCGCTTCCACCAAGCTTGATCAATGCCGGGAGAGAGGGAGTAGCCACCCGTGGCCATGCAGTTCTACGCATCACCCGAGCAGGTCCAGCGCGACCGTTCGGAGTACGCCCGCAAGGGCATCGCCCGCGGCCGCTCCGCCTTGGTGCTGTCCTACGAGGGCGGCATCCTGATGGTCGCCGAGAACATCACCACCCTGCGCA
Source organism: Actinoplanes sp. NPDC026619 (assembly GCF_040638295.1). Taxonomy (NCBI): domain Bacteria; kingdom Bacillati; phylum Actinomycetota; class Actinomycetes; order Micromonosporales; family Micromonosporaceae; genus Actinoplanes; species Actinoplanes sp. NPDC026619. Next base: position 17,846 of record NZ_JBEZYA010000032.1, on the reverse strand, counting down.
AGATCAGTGAGATCTACGACAAGATCGGCTTCGCGGCCGTCGGGCGGTACAACGAGTTCGAAAACCTGCGCCGGGCCGGCGTGCGGATGGCCGACCTCAACGGTTACAGCTACGACCGTCGCGACGTGACCGGCCGGGGCCTGGCGAACGCGTTCACCCAGACCCTCGGTGCGATCTTCTCCGAGACCCAGAAGCCGTACGAGGTGGAGATCTGCATCGCGCAGGTCGGGGCGTCGCCGGAGACCGACGAGCTCTACCGCATCACGTACGACGGCTCGGTCATGGACGAGCCCGGCTTCATGGCGATGGGTGGCCAGGCCGAGGCGATTTCCACGGTGCTCCGCGAGGGGCACGACAACGCGGCCGACCTGCCGACCGCGCTCGCCCTCGCGGCGAAGGCGCTGGGCAGCGTCGGCGGCGAGAACGGCCAGACCCGGCAGCTCGAGGCCAAACAGCTCGAGGTGGCGGTGCTCGACCGCCGTCGCAAGGGCCGCACGTTCCGGCGGATCGCCGACGCGTCGCTGACCACCCTGCTCGGCCACGGCGCCGTGGCCGAGGACCAACTGGGCGAGACCGACGCGGCCCCGCCCGGCCCGGCCGAGGAGAAGCCGACCGTCTCGGCGGCCCCGGTGGTGGAGAAGGACGCCCAGGCGTCCGACGACCCCGCCGAGCCGGCCGACGACACCAACGGCGACGGCTCCTGACGCCAAGGCGCTGAACTGCGGGCGCGGCCTTCCGGCCGCGCCCGCGTTGCTGTGCCGCGCCCCAGTGGTGCGGGTCAGTCTTGCCAGACGGCGCTGACTTCGGGGGCGACGCGGTGGCCCTGGGCTATTGCGGCCTCGATGGCTGGTTCCCACCGGGCGGCGTCGAAGACGTTCGGGCCGAGGGACTCCAGGGCGGCCTCGTCGGGGGCGATCAGGGCGACCTTCGAGCGGCGGCGTAGGGCCTCGATCTCGGCGGTGGGGGCGCCGTGCATGCGGACCGGGGCCAGCGGTGCCAGCACCACTACGCGGGCTGCGTCGGCGGCCAGGTCGGCGTTCGTTCCGGAGCGCACGCCTCCGTCCATGTATCGGCTGCCGTTGACTGTTACCGGTGGGAAGATGCAGGGCACGGCACAGCTGGACGCGACCGCCCGGTCCAGCGGGACACCGGAGCCGCGGTCCCAGACCACCGGGTCGCCGCTGTGTGTGTCGACCGCGGTGATCAGCAGCGGGCGTGACGGCCACTCGTGCAGGGGCAGTCGGCGGGTCAGCATCGCCACGTAGGGCTCCTCCGGCACCACGTCGGCGGCCAGGGCCAGGGCGCCCACTTCCGCGCGGATCGAGGCCGGGTCGCGGCTGTCGTCGGTCAGTGCGGCGTAGGCCTGCGAGCCGCGGGACCAGTCCGGGCGAATCGGCGGGTCCGAGGCGCCCATCCGTGCCTCCAGGCGCCGGGCGTCGGCCAGATCGATGCCGCCGGTGACGATGGCGCCGGTCACCGAGCCGGCCGAGGTGCCGACCACCAGGTCGGCGCCGGTCAGGTCGACGCCGGCGTCGCGCAGGCCGATCAGCAGGCCGAGATGCCAGGCGATGCCGGTGATGCCGCCGGCGCCGAGAACCAGAGCGGTTTCCATGGATCAATCCGTAGCACGCGATCACTCCGACAGCAGGGCCCGCCACCAGCGGGGGTGCTCGCGGTACCAGGCGATGGTCGAGGCCAGGCCGGCAGTGAACTCGATGTGCGGCCGCCAGCCCAGCTCCCGGCGGATCTTGTCGTCGTCGAGGGCGCGACGCCGGTCGCCGGCCTTGCCGTCCCGACCCGGTCCGGCGACGGGCGGCTCGACCCGGCCCCAGCCCGGCATGGGGCCGACCGGTTCGGCCCGGTCCCAGCCCGGCTCGAGGCCGACCGGTTCGGCGCGGTCCCAGCGCGGCTCGAGGCCGACCGGTTCGGCGCGGTCCCAGCGCGGCTCGGCGGCGGGCGGCTCGAACCGGTTTCGGGTCAGGCCCAGTTCGGCCTGGATCAGGTCGGTCAGGTCGCGTTCGGCCAGCTCGAGGCTGCCCGCGATGTGATAGATCTCGCCGGGTCGGCCCTCCAGCAGCGCCAGGGCGAGGCCCTGGCAGTGGTCGTCGACGTGCAGCCAGTCGCGCACCCGGTCGCCGGGCGGCGGGGCCGGGCGGCCGTCCAGCAGGCTCGTGACGAGGCGGGGGACGGTCCGCCAGGGGTGTTGGTAGGGGCCGTAGTTGTCGCTGCTGCGGGTCACCACGACGGGCAGGTCATGGGCGCGGTGGTAGGCGAGGGCCATCAGGTCGCAGCCGGCCTTGGCGGCCGCGTCGGGGGTGCTCGGGGCCAGTGGCGAGCGCTCGTGCCAGGCGCCGGTCTCGATCGACCCGTACACCTGGTCGGTGGAGACGTGCAGGAAGCGGGCGACGTCGTGGCGCAGCGCGGCGGCCAGCAGGATCTCGATGCCCGCCACGTCGGCGCCGCCGTGTGAGGCCGCGAAGTGCACCACGGCGTCGTGCCCGCGCAGGGCGGCGCCGACGACCGGGGCGTCGCCCACGTCGGCCGGCACGAAATCCAGGCGCCTGCTCTCGGCGACCGGCCCGAGGTTGGCGAAGTTCCCGGCCCAGGCGATCTTGTCGAGGACCGTGATCGACGCGCCTTCCAGCCCGGGCAGCCGATCGGCCAGAACCGACCGCACGAAGTGCGATCCGATGAAGCCGGCGCCGCCGGTGACCAAGAGGTGCATCGTCCCGCGAGTTTAGTCACGCTCTGCTGATCAACACCCGTTCCGGTGAACGCGGGTCGACGCGTAGTGCCGGGGAATGCGCGAGTGGTGACTGCCAATGGATGCCGGATGAGGCTAGTGTTTCGTCATGGAACGGCGAATTTTCGGCCTCGAGACCGAGTACGGAGTCACGTGTACTTATCGGGGACAGCGGCGGCTGTCACCGGACGAGGTGGCTCGCTACCTGTTCCGCCGAGTGGTGTCCTGGGGGCGCAGCAGCAACGTCTTCCTTCGTAACGGAGCCCGGCTCTACCTGGATGTGGGTTCGCACCCGGAATATGCGACGCCCGAGTGTGACTCGGTCGTCGATCTGGTGGCGCACGACCGGGCCGGCGAGCGGATCCTGGAGGGTCTGCTGGTCGACGCGGAGAAGCGGCTGCACGATGAAGGAATCGCTGGCGAGATCTACCTGTTCAAGAACAACACCGACTCGGCCGGTAACTCGTACGGCTGCCACGAGAACTATCTCGTAAGTCGGCACGGCGAGTTCGGACGCTTGGCCGACGTCCTCATCCCGTTCCTGGTCACCCGGCAGTTGATCTGCGGCGCCGGCAAGGTGCTGCAGACTCCGCGGGGTGCCGTGTTCTGCCTGTCGCAGCGGGCCGAGCACATCTGGGAGGGCGTCTCCAGCGCCACCACCCGGTCCCGGCCGATCATCAACACCCGAGACGAGCCGCACGCGGACGCCGAGCGTTACCGCCGACTGCACGTGATCGTCGGCGACTCGAACATGAACGAGGTCACCACGCTGCTCAAGGTCGGCACGGCCGACATCGTGCTGCGGATGATCGAGGCGGGCGTGGTCATGCGTGACCTGTCGCTGGAAAACCCGATCCGGGCGATCCGCGAGGTCAGCCACGACATCACCGGCCGCCGCAAGATCCGGCTGGCCAACAACAAAGAAGTCAGCGCCCTCGAGATCCAGCAGGAATACCTGGCGAAAGCGACCGAGTTCGTCGAGCGGCGCGGCGGCGACCAGACCGCCAAGCGGGTCGTCGAGCTGTGGGGCCGGGTGCTCAACGCGGTCGAGAGCGGCAACCTCGACACGGTCTCCCGTGAGATCGACTGGGTCTCGAAATACAAGCTGATCGAGCGCTACCAGGCAAAGCACGAGATCCCGATGTCGCACCCGCGCATCGCCCAGCTCGACCTGGCCTACCACGACGTGCGCCGCGGCCGCGGGCTTTACGCCCTGATGGAGAAGCGCAAGCAGGTCGACCGGATCGCCAACGACCTGGACATCTTCGCCGCCAAGGAGACACCGCCGCAGACCACCCGGGCCCGGCTGCGCGGCGAGTTCATCAAGCACGCGCAGGAGAAGCGCCGCGACTTCACGGTCGACTGGGTGCACCTGAAGCTGAACGACCAGGCCCAGCGCACGGTGTTGTGCAAGGACCCGTTCCGGGCGTATGACGAACGGGTGGAACGGCTCATCGCGAGCATGTAAATGACCGAGGACAAACCCGAACGCACCGCGGAAGACGTGGCGTGGGGCCGCCTGAACCGGCGCCGGGAGCGCATCCGGACGGAGATCCGGCGCAACCGGGCAGGCGGCCACCGCATCCCCACGTGGGTGCTCACGACCGTGCTGGGCCTGTTCGTGCTCGGCTGGCTCTATTTGGTCGTTTCGTCCTGATCGGGAGACGAGAGGGAGCGAAGCCGGCCCGGCGCGACGTCCAGCTCCTGGAGGGTCTGGACGATGTGTTGCGCGAGCCGCCAGACAATCTCGTCGTAGGCGTTGTGCGCGCCGATGCGGCGCAGCCCGTAGAGACCTTCGCGGAGGTACATCTCGCGGGCCTCGGCCGAGAGTCTGGGCGGCACGAAGTGCGGAACGTCGGCTACCTCGGGAAGTTGCGACTCAGGCATCGGGATCCACACGATGGGGATGATGGCGGCGCTGCTGCTGACTTCCCCGCCCGCTCGCGGACGCACCTCTCGGCGTGCGAACGCATTCCACTCGGCGGAAGCCCACTCGTTGGTGAAGTACGCCGACGAGATCAGGGGCAGGAAGACCTGACAGCTGTTCACCGCCCGTAGAACCTTCCGTGTCCACCGTTCGCCGCCCAGCACGCTCTCGTCGATGAATCCCGGTTCCTTCCCCGGGCCGGTGCCGAGAAGGTCATTGACATCGGCTGAGAGATCGTCGTAGAACGCCGTGACATGCGGGTTCAGCTCCATCAGCGCCGCCGATTGCCCGCTCCGCGGAGACCGGGCGTAGCTCATGAAGAAGACCGGGTGGTCCTCCTCCGTGCGCGGTCGGGAGCCGCCGGCTCGTGGCTGGATGCGGATGGGTGGATCGAGGGCTATGTCGAGGTCGGCCGTCGTCGGGGGGTCGACCGGATGGATCGTGACGGTCACGATGTCGTCGGCGAAAGTGACGGTGGGCTCCTCCGCACCGAGTTGTCGGCATTCCTCGAGGGCCCGCGGGATTCCACTGCCCTCGCCCTCCACCACCCGGATCCACGTGAGGATGCTGGCCAGCCGGAAGTTCCGTTTCTTGGACTCGGCGGCGAGGGCGCCGAGTGGCCGCCGCCCGTGGGTCTCCAGATCGACGCCGTGCCAGCGCCCGGGGCTGACGACCTCGATGCGGTCGGCGTAGAAGCGCACGTGAACGCAACTGTCGGATTGCTCGTAGTCGCGGTGGACCAGGGCGTTGGCGATCACCTCGCGCACGGTGACCATCGGGAATGTGTAGTAGGTCTGGGCTACCGCCGAGTCGGCGGTCGGCCGATCGCCGCGCCGGGCCAGCCGGGCCACGAAGTCGCGAGCCTGCACGATCTGTTCGGCCACTGAGCCGTCCAACGGCGCCCGGTCCTCGGCCAGGTCGGACTTGTTGACTCCGTGGATCTGTCGGCACTGCACGATGGCATTGGCGAACACGGCGGTCGGCGCGGCGCCGAAAAGCAACGCCCCGGTCCGGGTCAGCTGCCCGTCCCGCAACAGGTGGGCTTGGGTGAGGAAGTCAGCCGCGGGTAGGGCCGCCGGAAGGCGCTCGACGATGCCCGGCCGGAGGTCGGCCCGGAAGCGGGCCAGGCGACTCGGGTCGATGGTGGTGAGGCCGGTGACCTCGTCGAGGAACGGGAGGCGCTCGGCCCGGGCGGGAGCACGCATCCGCGCGGCGCGGCGGGCGATGACGACCCGGCCGATGCCGTCGAACCGCTGGTAGGAGTCCATCCCGTCACCGCCACGACTTCTGAGATAGCGGTAGAGGTCGGCCAAATCCACCATGCCGTCGTTGTGGGTGCTGGCCGCGCCGTGGGTGGGCCCGTCGACCAGGGCTTTCGTGAAAGGGCTGGGCCGGCCGTCGGACGGGGCGTCCGCGGCGCGCTGGGCGGTCGTGGTGGCGCCGAGCAGGTAGCTCCCGCGTCCGAGCTGGTCTCCTCGAGGATCTCGCGCTGAGTCAGATCGAAACAGACGCTGACGTCGTCGTCGTGGAACAGCCCGGACTGGTCGTGGGTGAGCGCACCCCGAAACAGCGTGCCGTCACTGCGCGGCCCTTTGAGGGCGGGCAGGAACTCATATCGGGAGTTACAGGTCAGGAGAGCTCGATACACTCGACCGCCTCTCGGCTATGCACAGGAGGATACGATGCCGCGACTCCACGTAACAATTGCTCCCGTGGTGGCCGGCTTGCCGATCGACCACTCCGCGGTCCGCGAGGCCGCGGCGGAGTTCTGGCTGCTCGCACGCGACATTCCTGAGCTGGCCGGGCTGGTGAAGGAACGGGCCGTCGTCGAGGAGGGCGTCAAGGGGCCGTGGAGTGAGATCGCGCTGTCGCTCACCGGGCCGGCGGCCGTGGCCGGGTTCGTCCGGCTCGTTGGTCTCTGGTTGAGGCGGCCGCAGAAGCGGCAGCTGAAACTGACCGCCGAGACCGTCGTCGACGGACAGGTACGGGAGACGAGGACGGTCACGCTGGAAGGCGAGAGCATCTCCGAGGAGACCGTGCGACGGCACTCGAGCAGCTGCGGGCCGACGATCCGGAGTAGTACAACCGCGCCGCAACCGTCGGCGACCAGGAGTTCGTCGTGCTGCTGCCGGACGCGAGCGCCGGCGAGGCGTGCGAGGTGCTCGAACGGGCGCTGCGTGCGACGCCCGGTGGGCAGACGTTCTCGGCCGGGGTGGCCGTCCGGGATCACGCCGAGACCGCCGATCAGCTGATCCAGCGCGCCGGCGAGCTGCTCTACGAGGCGAAGGCGGCCGGCCGCAACCGGATCAGGTCAGCAGAAGCGTCGCCGCATGCCGTCCCGCTGCCGCCGCGGTGAGGAAGTAGGCGTGGTCGGCGTCCAGGCCGCGGCCCATGGTGGAGAGGCCGACGGGTGACTTGCGCAGCGCCTCGTCGAGGCCTTCGACCGGGACGCGGACCAGGCGGTGCCGCTCGGCGAGCGGCACGAGCGCCGCGTCGACCACCGCGGCCAGGGCGGGTTCGAGGCCGTCGTCCGGCACCGGCAGATCGGCGGGGAGAAGAGCGACTTTCCCGTACGCCGTGAGCGAGTGATGTGACACCCCGCGATGCCGGGGCCGGCCGTCGCCGTCGGACACCCGCAGACTCCCCACCGCCCGGCCGCCCAGGATGCCGATCGCGTTGATCGCCTCACCCAGCGCCACCCCGGAGAACCCCCAGGGCGTGCCGGTTCCGAGATTGCCGGGGCCCTGCGCGACGATCGTGATGTCGGCCCGCAGCACGTGCCGGGCGGCCAGCAGGCCGGTGTGCACGGTGCTCGCCTCGAGGTCGCCACCGAACGCCTGACCGGTGGTGACGGTGCCGGCGAGGTGGCCGGCCAGGCCGTCCAGGGTGCGCGAGAACCACGCGGGAAGTGCGCCGCCGTCGGTCATGACGTACGCAATCCGGGCCGTTGAATTTGTGGCCTTGATCCCCGCGAGGATGGCCGGCAGGGCCGAATGCAGATCCGCGGTGACCACCGGCATGCCGTCGAGCGACTCGGCGTGTTCCATGACGGAACGGTGCGGGGAGGCCTCCTCGTCGACGCCGAGCGAGATCGCCTGCAGCGGGGTGTAGCGGGCCTTCACCAGATGACCGGTGTCGCGCGTGGTCCCGTCGTCGGCCGGATCGGGTGGCAGCCGGTCGGGCAGGGCCACGACCAGGGCATATCCGCCGGTGCCCAGGCCCATTACCAGCGCGCCCACGTTGAGCAGCACCCGGTCGCCCGGCTCCGGCTCGCCGACCAGCTCCGGATAGGCGAGGGCGCGCAGCTGATCGTCGCCGACCTGCACGTCCAACTCGACCGCGCCCCGCCAACGACGCCGAATTGCCCGGACTGTCCCGGACCGCCACCGCACCATGACCGGCGAGATTACTCGACCCCGCCGTCGACGTGGTTCTGACCGGCCGTGCCGCGGGTCGGGTCGAGGAACACATAGTGAATCGCCGGGTAGCGGGCGCGCAGGCGCCGCTCGGCCTCGTCGGACGCCTCTTCGATCTCGCCGCCGCTCACGTCGTCGTCGAAGTCGACCTTGGCGGCGACCAGGATCTCGCCCGGACCCAGCTGCATGGTCAGCAGCGTCGGGACCGAGACGACGATCGGGATGCTGTTGATGTCGGCCGCGATCTGGTTGTGCAGGCGGCGCGGCACCGAGCGCCCGACCAGCAGTGACGCGTTGCTGCGGGCCAGGATCGCGGCCACCATGAACAGCAGGATGCCGATCGCGACCGAGCCGAGGCCGTCCCACAGCTCGTTGCCGGTCAGCTCGGTGAGCAGCAGGCCCAGCGCGGCGATGACCAGGCCGATCAGGGCGGCGGAGTCCTCGAAGTAGACCGCCTTGACGGTGGTGTCCGGGGTCAGGCGCAGGAACCGGGAGCGGGTCACGCCCCAGCGGCGCGACTCGCCGGCCACCTGGCGCTGCGCGCGCAGGAACGACGTGCCCTCGGCGACGAACGAGATCGCGAGCACGACGTACGACCAGAGGAACTCGGTGCTCTTCTCGTCGGCGACGATGGCCGTGATGCCGTGGTAGATCGAGAAGCCGGCGCCGCCGACGAACGTGAACAGGGCGGCGATGAACGCCCAGACGAAGCTCTCCTTGCCGTACCCGAACGGGTGTTCCTCGTCGGCCGGCTGCCGGCCGCGCACCAGCGCCACGTAGAGGAAGACCTCGGTGATCGTGTCGGCGATCGAGTGGGCCGCCTCGGAGAGCATCGCTGCCGAGCCGGAGAACAGGCCCGCCGCCAGCTTCGCCACGGCGATCGCGAGGTTGGCCGCGCCCGCCAGGATGACGGTGCCGACGCTCTCGTTGCCCTCGTTGTTTTCCGGGCCGGCATCGAGTGGCTCCGCCGCTGCGAGACCGACCGGGGTCTCGTCCTGTGTTGTCACAACGACCATCCTTCCCCCGGCAGGTTACGAATAACCGCCGGGGCGGCCAGGCTGCTAGCGTTGCCTCTCGTGTCGCGCACCCGCACCGAGCGCCTGGTCAATCTGGTGATCTGCCTGCTGTCCACACGGCGGTTCCTGACCGCCGCGCAGATCGCCGCGACCGTGCCCGGCTACGAGCACGACCCGTCGGATCCGCGCGACCACGAAGCGTTCCAGCGGAAGTTCGAGCGGGACAAGGCGGAGCTGCGCGAGCTCGGCGTCCCCCTGGAAACGGGCACGGCGAGCATCTTCGACCAGGAGCCCGGCTACCGCATCGCCCACCGCGAGTACGCGTTGCCCGACATCATCCTCGAACCGGACGAGGCCGCGGCGGTCGGCATCGCGGCCCGCCTCTGGCAGCACGCGGGGCTGGCCGCCGCCGCGTCGTCCGGGCTGGCCAAGCTGCGGGCGGCCGGGGTCGAGGTCGACCCGCAGGCGACCCTGGGCGTCGAGCCGGTGGTCACCGTCGACCCGGCGTTCGGGCCGCTGACCACGGCGGCGCGCGATCGGCGGGCGGTCACGTTCAGTTACCGAGTGCCCGAGGTCGACGACGCGGTCACCCGCCGCCTGGAGCCGTGGGGCGTGGTCTGCTGGCGGGGCCGCTGGTATGTGGTGGGTCATGATCGGGACCGAAGTGCCACTCGTTGCTTCCGGCTGTCGCGCATCGTGGGAAATGTCCGGACAGCGGGGCGGCCCGGCGCTTTCTCGCCTCCGGCGAATGTCGACCTGCTCAGTCATGTGGCCGGCTGGGACGGACAAACTCCGCGTAACGGACGCGCCACCGTCGTCGCTCGCCCCGGGAAGGCCGCCGGCCTGCGCCGCTGGGCGGTCGAGACGCTGCCCTCGCCGGACGGCGATCGACTTACGCTTCCCTACGCGGACGCGGAACGGTTGGCCGCCACGATCGTCGGCTACGGCCCAGATGTCCGGGTCGACGGTCCGCCCGAGGTTCGCGACGCCGTGATTCAGCGCTTGAAAGAGGTCATGACCCGGCACGACGGCGTGGTGGCGGCATGACCGCCTGCACCGAGCGGCACTTCCGTGAGCTGCACGCCCAGGCCGCAGGCGAGCGCCAGAAGGGCATGCCGGAGGAGGGCACGGCATGACGGGACCGAAAACCTCCGTCGACCGTCTCGGGCGGCTGCTCAACCTGGTGCCCTACCTGCTCGCCCGGCCGGGCATCCTCGTCGCCGAGGCCGCCGCCGACCAGGGGGTGAGCGAGAAGCAGCTGCGGGAGGACCTCGAGCTGCTCTGGGTCTGCGGCCTCCCCGGTTACGGTCCGGGCGACCTCATCGACATGGCGCTCGACGGCGACCGGGTCACGATCAGCCACGACGCCGGCATCGACCGGCCGCTGCGCCTCAACCCGGACGAGGCGCTCGCCCTGGTCGTGGCGTTGCGGATGCTCGCCGAGACGCCCGGCACCGGCACCCGCGACGTGATCGAACGCGCCCTCGCCAAGATCGAGAACGCGGCCGGTGACCTCGCCGACGCGCCGGTCGCGGTCAAGCTGCCGGCCAACGCCGAGAAGCTCGACCGGGTCCGCGCCGCGGTCGAGGGCGGGCACGCGCTGCACATCACCTATTACACGGCCGCGCGGGACGAGACCACCGACCGGGTCATCGACCCGATGCGGGTGGTGATGGTGGACGGGCGCGCCTACCTGGAGGCCTGGTGCCGGCGGGCCGAGGGCACCCGGATGTTCCGGGTCGACCGGATAGACGCGTTCACGCCGCTCGACGAGCTCTCCGCCCCGCCCTCGGAGGCGGTGCCGCAGGACGTCACCGACGGCGTTTTCCGCCCCACGCCCGACCTGCCGCTGGTCACGCTGCGGATCGGCCGGCACAGCCGGTGGGTCACCGAGTACTACCCGGTCGAAGAGGTGCGCCGGGACGGCCCGGGTGAGGAGTGGGTGGTGACCATGCGGGTCACCGACCTGGGCTGGGCGCAGCGGCTGCTGCTCGGCCTCGGCCCGGACGTCACGGTGATCGGCCCGCCGGAGCTTCTCGACCGGATCCGCGCGCAGGCCGCCGCGGCGCTCGATCAGTACGCCAGCCCCGCCGGGTAGGGTGGCGATCGTGCTGCTCTGGGTGTGGATCGCCGTTGTCGTCGTCGCTCTGATCATTCTTCTGTCGGCGGCGGTGCCGTTGCTGGGCCGGCTCGGCAAGCTGCGACGAGCCGTGCGTGGCCTGCAGATCCGGCAGGAGTCCGCGATGAAACTGCAGGGCAAGGCGGCGGAGCTGCAGCGGACCGTTCTGGCGGTGCAGGAGCGGGCGGCGAAACTTTCGGCTCGCCAATGATCTTTACAGCGGTTGGCTTGCGCCGGTAACCTGCGGCGTTCCTTCCCTGTTGTCCAAGACTTCGCGAAAGTCAGGAAATCCTGGGGCTACCGACACGCTGGTTTCCCGGAATAGACACGTACGATGGACCCCGCACAACTGATCCGACCGACTGGAGTTCTCCCATGGGTGCCCTCAAGCCATGGCACATCGCCATCTTCGTGGTCGTCCTCGTGCTGCTGTTCGGCGCGAAGCGGCTGCCCGACGCGGCCCGGTCGCTCGGCCGATCGCTGCGCATCATCAAGGCGGAGACCAAGGGCCTCATCGACGAGAACAACGATGTCGCCGAGAAGGCCGAGCCGCAGTACAACCGGACGCCCCTGCAGGGCGACGTGCAGCAGCCGAACGGTTACCAGCAGGCGCCGCCGTCCGCGCAGTACCAGCAGCCGGCTCAGCCGCAGTTCCAGCAGCCGCCGGCTCAGCCCTATGTCGACCCGGTGCAGCGCACCAACGACCGCTGACCGTCGATCATGGCGCTGACCCTTCGCCGCCAGGGCCGGCCCAGCAAGTTCGAGCAGGCCGCCGATGGCTCGATGACACTGATCGACCACATCAGGGAACTGCGTAACCGGCTTTTCCTGGCGTCCCTGGGCCTCATCGTCGGCCTGGTCGTCGGCTTCATTCTCTCGAACTGGGTCTTTGACCGGCTCAAGCAGCCGTATTGCGCGCTGCCCTCCTCATGGGCGTTGCACGCTGACGGCACGCAGTACTGCGACTTCGTCGTCCTCGGGGTCGGCGACGGTCTGATGCTGCGCCTCAAGATCGCGCTGTGGGTCGGCATCATCGTCGGTGCCCCGGTCTGGCTCTACCAGCTGTGGGCGTTCATCGCGCCCGGGCTGCACCGGCACGAGCGCAAGTGGGCCTACCTCTTCGTCGCCATCGCCGCGCCGCTGTTCGTGGTCGGCGCCGTCCTGGCCTACCTGGTGGTCGGCCACAGCCTCGCCTTCATCATGGAGGCCGGCGTCCTCGGCGAGTCGACAAAACTCGAGGTGTCGAGCTATATCGGCTTCGTCACCAGCATGCTGTTGTTGTTCGGGGCGGCGTTCGAGTTCCCGTTGATCTTGCTGATGCTCAACTTCACCGGGGTGGTCACCGCCCGGCGGCTGCTGAGCTGGTGGCGGGTCGTGATCTTCCTGTCGTTCGCGTTCGCCGCGATCGCCACGCCCGACCCGGGCCCGTTCGGCATGACGCTGCTGGCCGCCTGCATGTGCCTGCTCTACTTCATCGCGGTCGGCGTGGCGTTCATCAACGACCGGCGCAAGGGTCGCGGCAAGGAGATCTACGCCGAGCTCGACGACGACACGATTTCGCCGCTCGAGGATGATCGCGTCCCGGTCGGCGCGTCCGATCCGGTCGAGATGGCCAGCCCGATCGACGCGCCCGAGCCGGTCAGCAAGCCGCGGCCGATCGAGGGCCGCTACGACGACATGACGTAGTAACGTCACCCGCCATGACGAGCGGTGACATCGCGGTGCTGGCCAACCCCCGTGCGGGGCGTGGCCGGCACCGCGGTCTGCTTCCGGGGGTGGTCGAGCGCCTGGGGGCGGCCGGTCACCCGGTGCGGCTGCTGGAGGCGCACACCTCGGAGGAAGCGGAGAAGGTCTGCCATCGGGCGGTCACCGACGGGGCGGTCGCGCTGGTCGCGGTGGGTGGGGACGGGACCGTTCACCAGGCGTTGCAGGCGGCCGCGTCGCAGCCGGTCGGATTCGGGGTCGTGCCGGCCGGGACGGGCAACGACTTCGCGGCGGGCACCGGCGTACCGGCTGATCCGCTGCGGGCCGCGTCGGCGATTGCCGACGCCCTTCGTGCCGGGCGGCACCGGCCGATTGATCTGGCGCTGACCAGCGGGACCGACGGGGAGACGCGGTGGTTCGGGGCGGTGCTCGCGGCCGGCTTCGACGCGATCGTCAACGAGCGGGCCAACCGGATGCGCTGGCCGCGTGGTCCGCGGCGCTATGACCTGGCGATCGTGCTGGAGATGGTGCGGGTGCGGCCGCGGGTCTACGCCCTGGAGATCGACGGTGTGGACCGCGGTTTCGAGGGCACGCTGGTCGCGGTCGGCATCTGCCCGAGTTACGGCGGCGGCCTGCGCATCCTGCCGGACGCGGATCCGGCCGACGGGCTGCTCGACGTGGTGATCGCGGCGCCGCTGAGCCGGATCGCGATGACCCGGCTGAAGCCGCGCCTGCGGCGCGGAACGCACATCACTGACCCCCGGGTCCGGACATTCCGGGCACGGCAGGTGCGGCTCCACGCCGACGACATCATCGCGTACGCCGATGGCGAGCGCATCGGCCCGCTCCCGATGGAGATCACCTGCGTGCCGGGGGCGCTGCGGCTGCTCGTCTGACCGGTTTCGCCGTATTTTCGGGTGCGGTCGGGTTGCGTGGGCGGCCTCGCGGTCAGTTCCGCCGAGGGCGGCCGAACGTGTTGGCATGTCGCTGAACTCGCTCCGCTCGCTGACCAACGCCGCCGCGCTTGCCACGTCGGCGTTCGACGCGGCTCGCTCCTCGCTGAAGGCGATGGCCGACGCCGCGGCAGCCACCGCGACCACCGACGAGACCACCGGCAAGGCCGCCAAGCCGGCCAAGCCGGCCAAGCCGGCCGCCGCCGAGGCCGCCCCGGTTGTGACCGAGCCGGTCAAGGCCGAGGCCGAGGCGAAGAAGCCGCGGGGCGCCCGCAAGGGCGTAGCCCTCGACTCCTACGCTTGACCCTGGCAGCCGGTCAGGGCCAGCGTTGCCGACAGGCCGTTCGGGCGGCCGGGCTCGGCCGCAGGCAGCACCAGGGCCGCGCAACCCGCCTGGACCGCGCCGGCGTCGGCGGGGGTGTCGCCGACCATCAGCGTGCGCTCCGGGTCCACGCCGAGCATGCCGCACGCCCGCAGGAAGATGGCCGCGTCGGGCTTCAGGCGGCCCACCTCGTAGCTCAGGGTGAATGCATCCACCAGCGATTCCATGCCCCACGACGCGAAGTGCGGGCGGATGTCGAAGCCGACGTTGCTGACCACCCCGACCCGGATGCCGGCGTCGTGCAGGGTGCGCAGCGTCGCCTTGCTGTCGGCGTAGGGGAGCCAGCCGTCGGCGTCCAGCAGTCGCTCATACAGCGCGTCCGGCAGGCCGTCCACGTCGGTGGTCACGGTCGCGGCCAGGCCCGTGTAGGCGGCGCGGTGGCTGTGCTCGTACAGATCGCGGTCGGCCCAATGCTCCGCGAGATGGGGTGGGACGCGGTGTGGAACCGGCCCGCCGGCCCGCCCCGCCATGACCAGCCGGTCGGCGAGAACCGTGGCCTTGCCCCGGTCGAGTTCGCGGCCGCAGGCCGCGGCCGCCTGCAGAACCCACCGGACCGGTTCTTCCACCTGGGCCAGTGTGCCGTGGAAGTCGAACAGCACCGCGTCCACCTGACGGGACGGCCGATGGGGAGGGTGATCGGTCGATTCCACAGCTTCCGGCACGGGTGCACCATACCGAGCCCGCCGGTGCTCCCAGTTGTCACACCCACGAACTAGCCTTGTGGTCATGACTAGTCCCGCCGAGCGGTATGCGGATTCCAAGAGGCGGGCGGCCCGGCAGGCCGAGTTTCCGGCGCTGGAAGACTTCATGCTGGATGTCGGCTTCGACCTGGACGATTTTCAGCGCTCGGCGTGCGAGTCGCTCGAGCGGGGCAGCGGCGTGCTGGTGTGCGCGCCGACCGGCGCCGGCAAAACGGTGGTGGGGGAGTTCGCGGTGCATCTCGCGCTGCGGGCAGGGGAGCGCAAGTGCTTCTACACGACCCCGATCAAGGCGCTCTCCAACCAGAAATATCACGATCTCGTCGAGCGCTACGGGCCGGACAAGGTCGGGCTGCTGACCGGCGACAACGTGATCAACGGCGACGCGCCGGTGGTGGTGATGACCACCGAGGTGCTACGCAACATGCTCTATTCCGGGTCGGCCGCGCTCAAGGGCCTGGCCTATGTGGTGATGGACGAGGTGCACTACCTCGCCGACCGGTTCCGTGGCGCGGTCTGGGAAGAGGTGATCATCCACCTCCCGTCCTCGGTGCACCTGGTCTCGCTGTCCGCGACAGTCAGCAACTACGAGGAGTTCGCCGACTGGCTGGTCACCGTGCGCGGCGAGACCGAGGTGGTGGTCAGCGAGCACCGGCCGGTCCCGTTGTGGCAGCACATGCTGGTCGGGCGGCGCATGTTCGACCTGTTCCACGACGCCGACGCGGCCAGGAAGCACGACGTGCACCCGGAGCTGCTGCGCTACGCGCGCGAGATGGAGCGGCGGATCGAGATGACCGGCCGTTCCTACGGTCCGGGGCACAAGGGCGGCCGGTCGCGGCGCTGGCAGCCGCCGCCGCGCGCCGAGGTGGTCGACCGGCTCGAGCGCTCCGGCCTGCTGCCGGCGATCCTGTTCATCTTCAGCCGGGCCGGCTGCGACGCGGCCGTGCAGCAGTGCCTGGCGGCCGGCATGCGGCTGACCGACGCCGACGAGCGGGCCGAGATCCGGCGGATCGCCGAGGCCAAGGTCGCGTCGATCCCGCGTGAGGATCTGTCGGTGCTGGGCTATTGGGAGTGGCTCGACGGCCTGGAGCGGGGCGTCGCCGCGCACCACGCCGGCATGCTGCCCGCCTTCAAGGAGGCGGTGGAGGAGTGCTTCGTCAACGGCCTGGTCAAGGCGGTCTTCGCCACCGAGACGCTGGCCCTGGGCATCAACATGCCGGCCCGCTGCGTGGTCCTCGAACGACTCGTGAAATACAACGGCGAGGCGCACGTCGACCTGACTCCGGGGGAGTACACGCAGCTCACCGGCCGGGCCGGGCGTCGTGGCATCGACGTCGAGGGGCACGCGGTCGTGCTCTGGAGCCCCGAGGTCGACCCGCGGCACGTGGCCGGGCTCGCCTCCACGCGCACCTATCCGCTGCGGTCGTCGTTCCGCCCGTCCTACAACATGGCCGTCAACCTGGTCGGCACGGTCGGCGCCGACCAGGCCCGTGACCTGCTCGAGTCGTCGTTCGCGCAGTTCCAGGCCGACCGCTCGGTGGTCGGGCTGGCCCGGCAGGTGCAGCGCAACGTCGAAACCATGGAGACGTACGGCGAGGACGGCGCCTGCCACCACGGCGACTTCGACGAGTACTTCGGGATCCGGGTCGCCATCGCCGACCGGGAGCGGTCCCTCGCCCGCCAGGGCGCCAACCAGCGCCGGGCCGAGGCGGTGTCCTCACTCGAACGGCTCAAGGCCGGTGAAGTGATCCGGGTGCCGCAGGGCCGGCGCGCGGGGCTCGCCGTCGTCCTCGAGCCGGCGGACGGCGGATTCGGCGAGCCGCGGCCGCTCGTGCTCACCCAGGACCGGTGGGCCGGCCGGATCAGCCCGGCCGACTTCCCGGGCCAGGTCGAGGTGCTGGAGCGCATCCGGGTGCCCAAGCACTTCAACCACCGTTCGCCGGCCGCCCGGCGTGACCTTGCCGCGCAGATTTCCGCCACCGGTCTCGACCGGCACGGCGGCGGCCGCCGGGGCCGGCGCGGTGCCGGCGGGGGCGGCCACTCCGGGGAGGACGCCGAGATCGCGCTGCTCAAGGTGCGGATGCGACAGCATCCCTGCCACGCCTGCCCGGAGCGGGAGGAGCACGCCCGCTGGGCCGAGCGGCGGCACCGCCTGCAGCGCGACACCGAGGCGCTGCGCGACAAGGTCGCCGGCCGCACCGGGTCGCTCGCTCGCACGTTCGACCAGGTCTGCGCGGTGCTGACCGAGCGCGGGTACCTGGCCGGCGACAGCGGGGTGACCGAGGCCGGGCGCATGCTCGGCCGCATCTGGTCGGAAGCCGATCTGCTCGTCGCCGAGTGCCTGCAGCAGGGCGTGTGGGACGGCCTCGATCCCGAGGAACTGGCCGCGGCCGTGTCCATGGTGCTCTACGAGTCGCGGCGGGAGGGCGACGACCGGGCCTCGGTGCCCAAGGGGCCGATCACCGAGGCGGTCGACGCCTGCACCAAGCTGTGGGGCGAGATCGCGGCCGACGAGTCCGCGCACGGGCTCACCCTGACCCGCGAGCCCGACCCCGGGTTCGTCTGGCCGATGTTCCGGTGGGCCCGGGGCGAGCCGCTCGCCAAGGTGCTGGCCAGCGGCCACAACTACGACGCCGACATGCCGGCCGGTGACTTCGTGCGGTGGGCCCGGCAGGTGCTCGACCTGCTCGGGCAGATCCGGGAGGCGTCGGCGGCGTCGGCCGAGGTCCGCGACACCGCCCGCAAGGCGATCAAAGCGGTCAACCGGGGGGTGCTGGCTTACCAGGGAGAGCTCTAGAGCGCATCTGACGGATCATGGTCGGCTCCGGTCGGGTTTCGCGCGTAGCCAGATCATGATTGAGGCGATGGTTACCGTTGCTTCGTAACGG
>NZ_JBEZYA010000031.1:0-110592 GCF_040638295.1 Actinoplanes sp. NPDC026619 | reverse complement strand
GTTACGAAGCAACGGTAACCATCGCCTCAATCATGATCTGGCTACGCGCGAAACCCGACCGGAGCCGACCATGATCCGTCAGATGCGCTCTAGGGCGCGTACGCGCGGAGGGACGATTCGCCGCTGATCAGGAGCCGGCCACCGGCCGGGACGACGTGCTCGCTGAGGCCGCTGTACGTCGCCTTGGCCGCCACCGGCCGGCCGTCGGCCGGGGTGAGAACCGCGAGGCTGCCCTTGCCGTAAAGGACATAAAGCAGACCCCCGGCGCGTACGGGTTCACGCGGGCTCGCCAGGGCACGCGTCCAGACGAGCCGGCCGTTCTTCGCGTCGTAGGTGTTCATCCGGCCGGCCGAAGCGACGTAGACGTAACGGTCGTCGGCGGCGAGATCGCCGGTCTCCTTCGGGATCTTCCACAGTGGCTTGCCGTTGCCGACGAGCCGGGCGCAGAGACTGTCGTCGTCCCGGATGTAGAACCGGGTGCCGTCCGGGCTCGCGGCGCTGACACTGGACGACCGGCTCGTTCCCCACAGCGGCTTCCCGGTGCTGATGCGGCTGGCCCAGGTCTCCGCGCCACCGGTGGTCTCGCGCAGCAGGACGAGGCCGCCCGCGGAGACCGGGCCGGCGAGCACCTGGCCGGGTCGCGACCACAGCAGCGCGCCGTCGGTGAGCCGGTAGGCGTTGACTCCGTGCTGGGCGTCCTCGCACGTGCCGCAGTAGCCGGAGGTCACCACGGTGCCGGCGTCGGCAACCGCCGTGTCGATGGTCCAGCCGCCGCTGCGGGTCCATCGCCGGGCGCCGGTGCCGGCGTCGAGGGCCGTCACCGAACTGCCGTAGGAGCTGGCCGAATAGCAACCGCCGTCGAAGACCAGGATCAGGTTGCCGGCGGCGATCAGGGCCGCGGCGGTGCCGGCGGAGGCGTTGCGCCACAGCTGTTTGCCACTCGCCGCGTCGTAGCCGGCGACGCCGCTCGCGTCACGCCGGAAGACCCGGTCGTCAACGGCCAGCGGGGCGAGCGGGTCGGGGCGGCAGCCCGGCGCCCCGGGCGCCGATGCGACGGTCCAGCGGAGCTTCAGGCGCCCGATCGAGCCGGCGTTGATGACCGACTCGGTCGGGTTGTAACTCGTGTTTCCGGGCCCGAAGCCGTCCTGCGCCCACGAGGCCGGCGGCGGTTTCGCCTGCGCCGGCACCGCCCCGCCGAGTCCGATGGTCATTACCAGAGCCGCCAGCCGAATTCCAGACATATGTCGATGATCGCGTCGCGCGCCGGTGCGGCAGGCCGGACAGCGTGAAGGTCAACACGAAAGTGGGCCACGCCGGACAAACGCGGCCCGCATTGGTTCGAGCGGTGTCTACTCACCGCGGAGGTGGTTCCCGTGCAGATCAGCACGGCCCTGGCGGCTGAGGAAATTCCGGGCAACGCCAACTCGGCGTGGTCCTACTGGATCGGCGCGACGATGAAGAAAGGCGAGCTCGACAACGACCACTACGGTCCGGAAGTCATTCCGCTCAACGGTTTCATGCGAATCTTCCCGGACTCCGACGGACTGCCTCCGGAGTGGGATGACAAGCGACTCACCTACTGCCGGGACAACGGCGTGGTGCCCTTCCTGTCAAGCAACATCAACGGCGACAGCAGCAAGTTCCGGGAGATGCACCGGCGCATCGCCGCAATGCCGGACTGGGTGCGCCTGCTGCTGCTGACCGACCAGCACGAACCGGAGCGCCACTTCAAACAGAATCCGGGCGAGTATCTCGACAACTACCGGGCCTGGTGGAATTCCTGCATCGTGGATCTGCCCGCGGACAAACGGAAGAGGGTGAAGGCCGGGCCGATCCTCACGCTGCAGTGGATCGAGGACCAGAACAAAGGCCATCACGACTACGGCCAGTACGATCCCGGTCCGGCGTTCAGCGATCTGTACGCGATCGACATGTACATGAACTCCTGGGATCGCTCCGGAAAGCACGCGGCCACCGAATACAAGGATCCGGTGGCTTTCCTGTCGGGGCTCAAAGGCTACCGCCACGGCCCCCGCGACCATCGGCCGCGCATCATCGCCGAACTGGGCGCGATCGGCATCCCGTCCGACCCGGCGGGCCGGGGCCGGGCCGGCTGGATCAACGGCATCTGCACGGAGCTCGACACCTGGAGCGAGGCCGAACTCGGCTGGCCGTTCTGGGGGCTCGCCTGGTGGAACACCCGGGGCACCGACGGCGATCACGACCTCCCTCCGCTGGGCCGGGAGCGCTACTTCTATCTCGACAAATTCCAGGACTCGCACGGCACACCGACCACCTATGCCGACCCGCTGCCGCTCAAGGCGTTCAACGCCCAGGCGGCCAGGCACCGCAACCGGGTCAGGTAGAGCGAGATGCCGGCGTCGTCCCGGATCACCGAGCTACGGGTGCACGGCGTGGGTGGGGCGGGACCGGACGCGCTGCTCGGAACGACGGCCCACCGGCAGATCTGGGGAGATCGGATCGCCGGGTTCTACGCGGCCGACGCCGAGCAGCGGGGGCGGCGGGTGGAGGCGTACTGCTGGGGTGGGATGACCTCGCGCAGCAGCGCCCGGGCGCTCTGGGTGCTGCTGTTCCCGTTCATGCTGGCGAACCTGGCCGGCTGGACCTGCTCGGCCCGGACCCGGGCGGACCGGTGGGCGTTCGCGGCGCACCGGGCCTGCGGCCGGTTGGCGGCGCTGGGCATCACGCTCAACCTGCTGCTGATCGCCGCGCTGACCGCCATCGACCTGTGGGCCTTCCAGTACGGGAACCGCCCGGCCGAGAAGCCGGCGCCGAGTGGGAAAGGATCGTCCGGGCCCCGATCGGCGGGCTGGAAACGGGACCTCGAGTGGTGGTCGGTGCGACCGTCGCCGCCGCGGTCCTCCTCGTGCTGTGGCTGCTGTCGCGGCAGGCCCGGCATCGCTACGAAGAGGTCACCCCGGTCGATCCGGACCGCCGGCGTTACCGGGGCAGCGCCGCGGCCCGGCCGGACGGCGTCGCCGACCCGCAGTTCTTCAACGGCGCGGACACCGTCCGCCGGCTCGGGCTCCTGCACGTCGGCGCCGGACTGGCCTGGCTGGCCCTCGCGCTGGCCTGGCTGTCCGGCGGCATGCTCGGCCCCGGCCTGGAGATCGCCGCGGGCACGGTGCTCGCCTGCTCGATCGTGCTGCTCGCGGCCGAGGCCGGCGGGGAACGCGCCATCCGGCCGCTGGTCGTCGCGGCCGCAACGCTGGCCTGCACCGCCGCCGTGCTCGCCTGGCACTCGAACCCGGTGAAGGACCCCCTCCGTCCGAATGCCGAGCACATGCACGCCATTGCGGTCGAGACGTTCTGGCTGATCGTCGCCCTGGTCATGGCACGGTTGCCGGTCCTGGCCACGATCGCGCTGCTGCGGTGGGCGGGAATCCGGCGCGGCGCGCCCGGCACGAAGGCCCCGCGCACCCCTCCCACCTGGCCGGCGGCGCCCCTGATCGTGGCCGTGCTCGGCCTGCTCAGCGTGAACGTCGCCGGCCTGGGCTGCCTGGTCACCGCGGCGAAATCGCTCGGCCTGCCGAAGGACGCGGTCTTCGCCGCGTTACGTGATCAGGTTCCGTGGCTGACCCTGGCGCCGATCGCGGTGGGCATCGTGTTCCTGCTGGTCGAACTGATCCGCTACGCCCTGGCGGGGCGGAGCACGGGGGCGGTCCTGGGCGAGTACGCCGGCCGGGCGGCCGCGACCCCGGCCCCGCCGCCGCCCTGGGACGCCTGGCGGTGCAACGCGCTGCCGATCGACGGCATCTGTGACGGGGAACGCCGGCGCCGGATGCGGTGGGTCCGGGCCGTCGCACGCGGCCGGAAGCTGGCCGGCTTCGCCCCCGACGTGCGCTATCTGCTGGTCGGCTTCGTGGCGATCGCCGCCGTGGTTCTCGCCGGCATCCAGGCCGATATCGGCGCCCTGCGCAACCCGTTGCCGACGTTCGGCGACGACCTGGCCGTCACGATTGCCGGGCTGATCCCGGTAGCCGGAGTCGCGCTGCTGAGGTGGGGCTGGGGCCGCCCGGACGCCCGCCGGTGGCTGGGCGTGCTGTGGGACGTGGGCACGTTCTGGCCGCGCTCGTTCCACCCGTTCGCGCCGCCCTGTTACACCGAACGCGCGGTGCCCGACCTGCAGCGCCGCATCCGGTGGCTGAACGACAGCGGCAGCCGGGTGGTCGTCGTCTCGCACAGCCAGGGCAGCGTGCTGGCCGCGCTGGCCCTGGTCCAGCAACCGGCTGGCCAGCCCGCGCTGGTCACGTTCGGTTCACCCCTGAGGAAGCTGTACGGGTGGGCGTTTCCCGCCTACGTCCACGGCGAGGTCCTGGACCGCCTGCGGGAGTGGCGCAACTTCTCCTACCCGACCGACTACATCGGCGGCCCGGTCGGGCGGGCCGGTGTCGACGTCCCGCTGCCGGACCCGGGCTCCGCCTGGTACGTCGCCGGGGAGCCGATGCCACCGATGCGCCGGCACACCGGCTACTGGTCGGACGAGGCCATGTGGCTCGAGATCGACCGGCTGGCCGCCGAGCCGTCCTCGAGTTCCGCGACGGCGGTATCGGCCGAACGCGTTTCCTGATTTGTTTCCCTCTCCGACCGCTACCCGCTCATTGACCGCAGTCAAGCTCTTGACATGCGTACGCAACGCTCCCTAGCGTCAAGGCAATCGTTTTCCTTCATGCCTTTGATGATCGGTCTCGGCGGTGGCCTCCCCCATCCGCCCCGACGACCCGCGGGTCCGACCTCCCCTAGCGACATCGGAGGCGCTGCCGTCACTACCCCCGAGGTGATGTTGTGCGCACCCGAAGAACCGCCGTGTCCGCGGCGGCCCTGACCGTCCTCACCGTTCTCGCCACCAGCACGCTGTCCGCACCGGCCCACGCGGCCGGGAACACCCTCACCGTCAACGTCGGCACCACGGTCCGGCCGGTCACCCACGTGGCGTCCGGCGGGCTCTACGCCGTGAACACCGGGAACAATCCACCGCTGAGCATGATGTACCCGCTGCGCCTGAACCACCTGACCCAGCCGCCGCCCGGCGGTCAGCAGCTCGGCAACGGCGCCACCCAGCCGTGCTGCGACGGCCTGCAGGTGGCCGGCAAGGTGACCAGCGGCGGCGCCCAGCAGTTCTACCGCCTGCCCGACATCTACCCGAACTTCCCGTACAAGTGGGTGAGCTGGGCCGACTGGGAGTCCAAGGTGCGCACCATGGTGCAGGCGCGCCTGGCCGCCACCACGACGACCAACGTCGACGGTTACGAGTTGTGGAACGAGCCGGACTGGACGTGGAACACCGCGTCGGCCGGGTCCTTCACCGCCGGGTGGACCCGCACCTACCAGCTGATCCGCTCGCTCGACGCGGTGACCCCGATCGTCGGGCCGAGCCACTCGATCTACAACCACAGCTGGATGGTCGACTTCCTGACCAACGCCAAGAACACCGGCACGCTGCCCGACGTGATCGTGTGGCACGAGCTCGACAACGACAGCTACCTCAACGTGCAGGCCCACGTCGCCGACTACCGGGCGATCGAGACCTCGCTGGGCGTCTCCCCGCGGCCGATCTCGATCAACGAGTACGCCTCACCGTCGCAGGTGGACATCCCGAGCGTCGCGGTCCACTACATGGCCGTCTTCGAGCGGCACGGCATCCGCGACGCCGAACGCGCCTACTGGTACGAGGCGGGCACGCTCAACGGCCTGCTCTACAACAACGCGCCGACCTCGTCGTACTGGCCCTACAAGTGGTACGGCGACATGGCCGGCAACATCGTGCAGACGGTCCCCGGCTCGTGGCTGGAGGGGGTCGCGGCGTACGACAGCACCCGCAAGATCGTCAACGTGGTGCTCGGCGGCGACAGCGGCAACAACACCGTCAAGGTCAACGGGCTCGCGGCTCTGGGCACCCAGGTCCGGGTGACGCTGACCCGCAGCGGCACCACCGGGCGCACCACCAACCAGAGCGCGCCGATCGCCGTCACGTCGGGCACCTACAACGTGGTCAGCGGCAGCATCAGCGTGGCGGTCAACAGCATGAACGCCCTGGATTCCTACCAGTTGCTCGTCACCCCGGTCAGCGGCGTGCCCACCTGGCAGCAGCGTTACGAGGCGGAGAACGCCACGGTGGTCAACGCCAACCGGTTCTCCTCGGCGTCGGCGTCCAGCGGCGGTTACGTCGGCCAGATCGACGGGACGGCGGACATGCGCAGCGCCTCGTTCGTCGACTTCCTGGTCAACGTGCCGCAGACCCGCGCCTACACGATGAGCATCGGCTACGCCAACGGCACCGGCGCGAACGCCACCCAGGGCCTCGCCGCCAACGGCAGCGCCTGGTCGACGGTGACCTACCCGGCCACCAGCGCGTGGGGATCGTTCGGCGCCTCGGTCAGCACCACGGTGAACCTCAACGCCGGCTGGAACACGATCCGGCTGGCGAAGGGCTCACCGTACTTCGCCGGCGGAACCGGCTACGCCGAACTGGACGCCATCACGCTGTCCTGATCGGCGCTGATCCGGTTGGTGGCCGTGCCGCGGCACGGCCACCGGCCCGCGCCGGCTGTTCCATTCCGCGTCGGCGCGGGCCTCCAGCCGATCCAGCAGGCGGTCGAGCGACGGCAGCGCGGCCACCAGCCGTTCCTGGTCGTCGGCGGACAGCTCGCCGAGCACCTCGGCGAGCACATCCGCGCGGCCCTGCCGGAACGTGTAGAGCACGTCCTTTCCATGCTCGGTCGCCCGGAGCACCACCGAGCGGCCGTCGGCCGCCGATCGTTCCCGCTCCACCAGCCCGTCGGTCACCAGCGCGCGCAGGGAGTTGCTGACGGTCGGCCGGGCCAGCCGCAGCTCCTCGGCCAGCCGGGCCGGCGACAGCTCACCGCCGGACACCAGCTTGCGCAGGATCTGCACCTGCGACTCCATGGCCGGCATCTCCTCCGAGCCCTTGGTCGCGTCGTAGACGCCACGCCACAAGGCCGGCAGCAGATGGGCGAGTTGTTTCGGCGGGTCGGCGTCCGGGACGGAGAACGGCGGCTCGGCGCCGGGCAGCAGGTCCACCTCGAAGGCGTTGAGCACCATCGCCAGCATGGCGAAAGTGCCGAGCGCGGCGACGAGCTCGACCAGGCCCTGTTCGCCGAACAGCGCACGCGCGGCGGCGTACGTCTCGTCGGTGACGGTGTGCCGTGTCAGCAGCTCGGTGGCGAACAGGTAGAGCGACGCCTCGTCCGCCGCCGGGAAATCAGGCGGCAGACCGCCGGCCAGGCGCCGCAGCGCGCCGGCGTCCACCCCGGCCTCGGCCGCCTTGCCGACGTGGGCGAGCCACGAGTGGGCGGCGCCGTGGTGGCGGGCCGTGACCAGCAGGGCCAGCTCGCGCAGCCGTGGCGGGAGGGACGATTCGTAGAGGCAGAACGACGACAGCAATTCGGCCCGGTCGCAGAGTTGTGGGCTGTGCATCAGCACGCTGAACGGCCCGTTCAGCGGTCCGCGCCGGCCGATGATCCGGTCGATCAGCGCGGCCTGCTCCGGGTCCATGCCGGACGGCGGTCCTAGTCGCATCGAAGGTCCTCTCGTCGAAAGGGTCAACCGGTCGTGCCGCCCTCGGTCAGGCCGGCCAGCACCCGGCGCTGCAGGATGACGTAGGCGACCAGCAGTGGCAGGCTGGTCAGGATCACGTGGGCGAAGACCAGGTTCCAGCGCAGGCCGTACGCGGAGGACGACGCGAACTGGTAGAGCGTCAGCGGGAGGGTGACCCGGCCCGGCCCCTGGAGCAGGAACAGGGCGAAGAAGAAGTCGTTCCACACGTTGATCACCAGCAGGACGGCGCCGGTGAACAGGGCGGGTGACAGCAGCGGGAGCACGATGCGCCGGTACACCTGCCAGCGGCCGGCCCCGTCGAGCTGAGCGGCCTCCTCCCAGTCGGTCGGCAGGGAGCGCACGAAGCCCGTACACAGGAAAATGACCATGCCGAGGCGAGTGCCGACGATGGTCAGCAGGTAACCGGCGCGGGACCCGTTGAGGCCGAGCTGGGTGAGGGTGTAGACGGTCGGGATGATCGCCGGGGGCAGCACGACCGAGAGCACCGAGACGTAGTAGGTGACACGCAGCGATCGGCGCGGCGATCGGGCGTAGGCCCAGGCCGCCATCGAGCCGAGCAGCAGGACGATGACGATGCTCGGCACCGCCATCAGCAGACTGTTGCCGAGGCCGACGAGATACCGGCCCTGGTGCAGGACGGTGGCGTAGTTCGCGCCGCCGTTGAAGTGCGCCGGCAGCCCGATCGAGAGGAGCGAGGCGTCGCCCTCGGTCTTGACCGAGTTGACCACCAGGAGCCAGAGCGGCAGCACGATCCACGGAATCGCGAACAGTGACAACAGGACGTAGCGGCGGGCGGCGGCCATCACATCGGCACCTCCCGGCGGCGGAGCCAGGTGATCAGCGGTACGGCGGTGAGCACCACCAGCAGCGTGACCACCAGACCGAGCGCGCTGGCCTGCCCGAAGTAGCTTTGCCCGTACTGCAGGTAGAGCGCCACGTTGAGCAGGGTGGTGGCGTCGCCGGGGCCACCACCGGTGGTGGCAAACACGGCGTCGAGCGCGCTGAACGCGCCGACCAGCGTGATCACCACGTTGAACGTCACGGCCGGCGCGAGCAGCGGGAACTTGACCGACCAGAAGCGGCGCCAGGGGCCGGCGCCGTCGATCCGGGCGGCCTCGGTCAGCTGCGCCGGGATCCGGTTGAGCCCGGCGATGTAGACGAGGGTGGCCAGCCCGCTCCACTTCCAGGCGTCGATGCAGGCGACCGTGACCAGCGCGGAGACGCCGTGCCCGAGGTAGGCGTAGTGGATCGAGCCGGGTAGCACCGCGCTGAGGAAGTCGTTGGCCGGGCCGTCCGGGCTGAGCACGGCCGACCAGATGTAACCGGCGGCGAGCGGCGACATCAGCACCGGGACGAAGAAGATCGACCGGAAGACGGTGTTGACCCGGTTGGTCCTCTCGAGCGCGGTGGCCAGGGCCAGCCCCACCCCGTTCTGCACGGCCATCGTGATGACCGCGTAGATCACCGTGATCCGGATCGCGTGGCCGAGGATGCCGAGCCGGCCGAGCAACGTGAAGTTGCTCAGCCCGGCCCAGCTGAGGGTGTCGGTGTAGCCGGTCCATCGCACGAACGCGAAGACCGCGTTGGCCAGGAAGGGTACGAGAAAGAACAGCAGCACGAGTACGGCGGAGGGCAGCGCGAAGACGGCCACGCCCGGCCGGCCCCGGCGGGTGATGGCCATCTCATTTGCCCATCGCGGCCTGGGCCTGCAGGAAGTAGGTCTGCATCTTGTCCGCGGTCTGCTGCGGGTTCTCCTGGCCGGCGAGCAGCTTGTCGACCTCCGGGCCGAAGTTGTTGAACCCGGGCAACTGCGAGATGACGGTCAGCCCGGCACCGCCCTGGTAGGCGGTCTGCACCTCCTGCCACAAACCCTGCAACTGCGGACCCGCCGTACCGCTGAGGGTCGGTGGCGCCCCGGAGGCCTGGACGTAGTCGGCGTAGCCCTTGCCGGTGATGAAGTCGACGAAGTCGGCGGCCGCGCGTTCCTTCGTGGCGTCCCCGGTCTTGGGCGCGTAGAACGTGCCGAGGACGGTCGGCGCGTAGTTGGCGAGCTGCTTGGTGGCGGAGACGCCGACGAAGCCGATGGTGTCGTCGACCTTCTTGGTGTCGCCGCCGGCGATGGTGTCGAGCTGGCTGATGCTGTCGGAGTTCTGCGCGACGAAGGCGGCCTTGCCGTCCAGCAGCGCCTTCAGCGAGTCGGTCCACTTCGCGGTGGTGGCGTCGGAGTTGAAGCAGCCGGAGGTGCGCAGCGAGTCGAACGCCTTGAGCCCGGCGACCAGCGGCCCGCTCGCGTCGTTGACCTTGGTCTTGCCGCTGTTGACGTCGTCGGAGTAGGCGGCGCCGACGTTGGACTCGGCCATGTAATTCCAGCCGGCGAGGATCTGCGGCGGCCACCCGTCGCCGCCGGCCATGTAGAGCGGGGTGACGCCGGCCGCCTTCAGCGTGGTGCAGTCGGCGGTCAGGTCGGCGTAACTGGCGGGCGCCGCGATCCCGGCCTTCGTGAGGACCTGCTTGTTGTAGAAGACACCGGACACCGACGGGAAGCCGATCGACGCGGCGTACACCTTGCCGTCGATGTTGCCGGCCACCTTCGCCAGCTCGCCCTCCTTCGCGACGAAGGCGAGGCTGCTCAAATCGAGCATCGTGTTCGCGCCGTTCAGGGCGAGCAGGTCGGTCTTGTTGCCGTGCCATTCCAGCAGGTCGGGCCGCTCGCCGGTGGCCCACTTCGACTGGATTGCCGGCGGGTAGGTGGCCGAGGGGACGTCGACCAGCTGGATGGTGTTGCCGGACGCCGCTTCATATTTCTTGTAGAGGTCGAGCAGTGCCTGCGGATCGGCGGTGTTGTGCCAGAGGGTGAGTGTGATGCCGGTCGGGGCGCTGCCCGCGGTGTTGACGGCGGCAGGGGTATCGGACGAGCCGCCGCCACAGGCGGAGACGGCGAGCCCGGCAACGACGGATGCCGCAAGCGCGGACCGCCGGATCGATGTCCTCATCTTCATCTCTCCTCGTCGAGTCACCAAAGTTGCAGGTGCAGCCCGACGGTATTGCTGACAAAACTATTTTTTAACCGAGCCGTACGCACGCTTAGGTTGCATGCTCGTGCGTCCTGCGCCGGGGCGCCGGTCTGGTAGACGAGACGGATGCCCGACATCTCTTCGCCCCTGCTCGCCGGCGCCGGCCGCGCCCGGATCGTCCTGCCCGCCGGGCTCTTCCCGGTCGACGGCTTCGTGGCCGAACGCGACCCGCTGCACGCCCGCGTCGTGCTGCTGGAACGGGACGGGCAACGGATCGCGCTGGCCGTGCTCGACCAGACCTCGATCGGAGCCGAGTCGCTGGCCGGCATCACCGCCGCGCTGAGCCGCGCGGCCGACGTGGACCCCGCGCAGGTGCTCGTGTGCGCCAGCCACACGTTCTCGGCGCCGCACGTGATGCCGGGCGGCCCGCCGGAGCTGCAGCGGGCGCTCGACGACGCGGTCGAACAGGCGGCCGGCCAGGCACGCCGGATGCGGCCGGCCCGGATCGGATTCACCGTCGGTACGGCCGACGTCAACGTCAACCGGGACGTGCCGACACCCGGCGGCTGGTGGCTCGGGACGAACGAGACCGGGCCGTCCGACAAGGAGCTGGGAGTCCTGCGCGTCGACGACGAGCAGGGCCGCCCGATCGCGGTGCTGATGAACTACGCGGTCCAGGCCTCGGCCGTGCACGACTCCGGCGCGAAGGTGGTCAGCGCCGATCTCGCCGGCGCCGCGGCCGGCCATGTCGAGCGAGCCTGTCCCGGCGCGGTGGCCCTGTTCCTGGTCGGCGCGGCGGGCGATCAGGCGCCCACCCGGACCGGCGAGCACGTCGGGGCCGCCGCGGTCGAGGCGGTCGAGCGCCTGGGCGGCGCCGATGCGACCCCACGGATCCGGCTCGTGCACGACGCGGTCGAGGTCGGGGCACAGCCGCTGCCGCGGCGGGAGGAGATCCGGCCGCAGCGCGCCTACGACTACCGGGCGGCCGGCACCACCACCGCGCCGCTGTGGGCGGCCCGGATCGGCGGCCTCGGGATAGCCGCGGTGCAGGCGGAACTCACCTGCACGACGGGCCGGTGGATCAAGAACAACTCGCCGTTCCCGGTCACGTTCGTCGTGACGATGGCCAACGGGGCGGCCAAGTACATGGCCGACGCCGGCAGCTACGGGCGCGTCACCTACGCCGCCATGAACTCGCAGTACGCGGCGGGCAGCGCCGAACTCGTGGCCGTCCGCCTCGTCGAGGCCCTACACGGCCTCGCGGATCATCCGGCTTAGCCCGTCCACGATCGCCGGCTCCGCATGGCCGCGCACGATCGGGCAGCCGTTCACCGAGTGCACCGGCCGGTCGAACGCCTCGTCGGCCGGCAGATATCCGATCCGGTCGTTGGCGATCGAGACCAGGATCGTCCGCGCCAGCGGCGACCGGGCGGCCAGCCGGCGGTAGACGGTCGTGGTCACCTCCCCCGACACCCCGGCCAGCGCCACGTCGCCGATCAGGATCAGCGACAGCCGCAGGTCGACGCGGTCGACTTCCGCCTGCCGCATGCTTGCCATCACGTCGCGGCCCTTCTTCACCGGGCAGGGCACGACCTCCTCGACCGCTCGCAGGCGCGCGTCCGGCTGCAGGTCGCCGAGGCCGGCTGCCACCCGGACGACCTCGGCGCCGAGCATCAGCCCCTGCGCGTCGACCGCCGCATAGGCGAACGCCCGTTCCGCCTCGGCCGGCATCCGGCCGTGCGGGCCGAAGCCGCCGTAGCGGCCCTCCAGCGACACCCGCGGGTTCTGATCGCCGAGAGCTCCCGGCGTGAACAGCGCCACGCCACCGATCGCCTCCTCGACATGCCGCATCGCCGCGCCGGCCAGATCGCCGCTGACCTCCCGGGTCCACAGCGCCACCGTCGAGTGCACCGCGTAGTTGGCGACGACCGCGATCGGATCACCGGTCAGGGATTCGAAGCGGAGCACCCACACCCGCGGATCCGTCGGCCCGGCCAGGTTGTAGCCCAGCCGCCAGCCGCCCTCGGCGTACACCTCGCGATTGACGTTGATCTCCGCCTGCCCGGCGCCGATCCCGAAACGCGCCGGCCGCGCCCGATCGCGAGCCGTGCGCAAGGCGATCAAAATCCGATCAAAGACCCAGCCGGTGTACGCCGCGGACTCCGCACCGCCGCCGTGCGCCAGCGCGCCCGGCGACACCGACCCGAGCCGCGGCGCGTTGTGGGTGTGCGTAGCCGTGATCATCACGTGCGCCGCCGGGATGCCGAGCTCGGCCTCGATCCGGGCCCGCAGCTCGCGCATGTCGCCGCACTCGATGAGCTCCGCCGAGATCAGCGCCACCTCGGTCGCCCCGTCGTTCAGCACCAGGGCGCGCACGTGGATCGGGTCGTGCACACCGGCGAACGACGTGCCGCCGATCGGGTTCAGCGCCGTGAGCTCGACCGGTGTGATGTCGACCGTGGCGGCCCCTGCCGTGAAAGCCATCGCTGATGCCTCCTCGTGAGTGCGTTTGTCAACGAAACTAAACAGCGCGGCAGCTCCCCGGGCGGGCTGAGCCGGACGCAGATCGCAACCTAAGTTTTCGCTGGTGGTGGATTTGCCGGCGCCGTTCGGCCCCAGGAAGCCGGTCACCGCACCAGGACCGGCCTTAGGTGAAACAGTTGACGCGAGCCGGACATGAGGAGCCGTGGAACGGACCAGATTCGAGGCTCTGTACGCCGAGACGTGGCGGGACATCCTGGGCTACGCGCTGCGCCGCACCGGCAACCCGGAGGACGCCGCCGATGTGGTCGCGGAGGTGTTCACCGTCGCCTGGCGACGGCGGGCCGACGTGCCGGCCGGGCCGGCCGCGCGCCCGTGGCTCTACGGCGTGGCCCGGCTCGTGCTGGCCAACCAGCGGCGTGGCGACCTGCGCCGCGGCCTGCTCGCCACGGCGCTGCGCGACGCCGTCCGGTCGACGCCGCCCGATCCCGCGGCGGTGACGCTCGCCCGGCACGACGCCCGGGCGGTCCGGGCCGGCCTGCACGCCCTGCCCGAGATCGACCGGGAGCTGCTCATGCTGACCGCCTGGGACGGGCTGTCCCCGGCCGAGGCCGCCGATCCGCTGCGCGTCGATCTCGCCGCTCTGCCGGACGAGGCCGCAGAGGCCCTGGCACAGGAGATCCTGATGCAGGCAAACACCGAAGAGAACGAAACGGCCACCGTACGATCCCGGCGGCGCCGCCGCGGCTACGTCGTCGCTCTCGTCACCGCGGGCGCGATCGCGGTGCCCGGCATCGCGGTGGCCGGGGTCGTCGCGTACCAGGGCATGCACAGCGGGGTGTACGGCGACGGCGGCGAAACGGTCGCCGGCGAGGAGCTCCTCTACACCGACGCCCCGGAGATCACCGGGGTGGTCCGGGACCTCACCGCCGAGTTCCCGCTGCCCGCCGGGGCGACCTACGACCGGTTGCTCGCCCGCTATCCGATGACCGAGCGCGTCCTCGTGCAGCGCACCGCCCTGGGCCAGCAGGTCCAGATCACCGCGGCGTGCGCGTGGTACCAGGACTGGCTCACCGGCGACGCCCAGCGGCGGGCCGCCGACCAGCACACCATCGACGCCGTCCCGACCTGGAAGTACTGGGTCTTCGCCGATTCGGGCCGGGCTCTGCTGGAGCGCATCGCCCAGGAGACCCGGTCCGGGACGGATACCACGGTGAAGGAGTACCTCCTCGCAAACTGCATCTGAGACAGGTGGCGGCGAAATGCCGCATACGCTCCGTGTTGCCACAGTGGAACGTGCCAAAACCCGTGAGTAACAAGAAGAGTGTGCAAAATGACGGCTGTCACGTGCTCGTACGCGTGACAGCCGGTCGTAAGATCGGGGATCGTCCAGATCGGATCTTCGTAACCTTGCGTGACCTTCCTTCGCGTACGAGATGAGCATGCTCCCGTGATTCAGCGAGCCAACGCATCTAAGCCCGTGAACACGTCCATGGCCGCCATGGAGCACGCCCATGCCAACTAGGCCCCTTCGGCCCGGTGACCCGCGACGACTCGGCGACTATCGGCTGCTCTCCCTGCTCGGCGAGGGTGGGATGGGCACCGTCTTCCTCGGCCGCGACCCCGCCGGCCGGACCGTCGCCGTGAAGGCGATCCGGCCGGAGCACGCCGACAACTCCGAGTTCCGGGCCCGGTTCCGCAGCGAGGTCGCGCGGGCCCGGCAGGTCCCGTCGTTCTGCACCGCCGCGGTCCTGGACGCCGATCCCGACAGCGACACGCCCTACCTGGTCGTGGAATACGTGGAGGGCCCCAGCCTGCAGGACGTGGTCGAGGACCGCGGCCCGATGTCCGCCGGCGACCTGCACAGCGTCGCGGTCGGGGTGGCGGCGGCGCTGACCGCGATCCACGGCGCCGGTGTCATCCACCGTGACCTGAAGCCGAGCAACGTGCTGCTGTCGCTGGGCCTGCCCAAGGTGATCGACTTCGGCATCGCCCGGGCCCTGGAGGCGACCACCAAGCACACCCGGCCCGGCCGCTGGGTGGGCACCGTCGACTACATGGCTCCCGAACGGCTCGACCCCGAGGTCGGCCCGGTCACCCCGGCGGCGGACATCTTCGCCTGGGGCGGGGTGATCGTCTTCGCCGGCACCGGGCGGAACCCGTTCCACGGCGAGACGCCGGTGGCCACCGCCGCCCAGATCCTCACCAAGCCACCCGAGCTGCGCGGGATGCCCGAGTCGCTGGTCGGCCTGATCGGCCGGGCGTTCGCCAAGGACCCCGGCGACCGGCCGGCCGCGAACGAGCTGCTGCAGGAGTTGCTCGCGGTCAACACCCCACCGGACAGCCCGAGAGCCCGGCCGGCCGGCGGCCGGTTCGACGCGCGCACGCTGCTGCAGCAGATGATCGACGACCGCCCCAAACCGCCGGCGGTCAACGCCCCGGTGCAGATCGACCGTCCGCGGACGGCCACCCGCCGGGGCCACCGGCCGCCGCCGGCTGCCGCCCCCCGGGTGACGAGGCGGCGCCTGGCGTTCGCGGCCGGGGCGCTGGTGCTGGCGTCGGTTGCCGCGGCGACGGTCGCGTACGCCCGGACGACCGGCGAGCCGGTGGCCCAGGCGACCGAGCAACCGCAGATCAAGGTCGCGACGGCGACGACGGCGCCGAGCCTGCGCGGCCCGTCCTTCTTCGATCCGCTGCGCGGGCCGGGCCGGTTCCGGGAGAGCGTGGCGGCGTCCGGTGGCTGCGCGTTCCGGGACGGCCGGCTGCAGGCCCGGGTGAAGGGCCGGTCGACCTACCAGTGCCTGGGGCCGGACGACTCGTTCGCCGGGGACCAGTCGATCTCCGTACACGTCGAGCTGGCGAGCGCGGACGCCTGCGCGATGGTCTGGTTCCGCTACCGCGGCAGCCGGGGCTACCAGCTGACCGCCTGCGCCGACCAGGTCGAGCTGGAGGAGTTGGACGGGGCGCTGCTGACCTCGCTGGGCAAGACGTCGTCCAGCCCGCTGCAACCAGGTAGCCCGCACGAGCTCGCCATCGTGATCTCCAACCAGCACGCCGCCGTCACCGTCGACGGGCAGAACGCCGTGCAGGGCGCGGTGACGGACCCGGACCTGACCGCCGGCCGGATTCTGCTCGGCGTCACCAACAACGGCGCCGAACCCACCGCGGAGGTGTCGTTCACCGACCTCGACGCCCGCGCCGGTTAGCGGGGCAGCGCGGGACGGATCGGGTTGGCATGATTCGCCCGTGCGAAAAACGGGGCTCCTCCTTCTTCTGTTTCCGCTGCTCGCCTCCTGCGGAGTGGTCCACTCGGTGACCGGCGAGAAGCGCTACACGATCGCCTCGCCGGCCATGGAGCCGACGCTGCCTCTGGACAGCAAGATCACCGCAACCGTGGTGAAGCCCGGGAGTTACCAGCCGGTCGACGGCGACATCGTGGTCTTCAAGGCGCCGGCCGAGTGGGACCCCGACAAGACGGGCACGGCCCGCATCTACCGCGTGGTGGCGATCGGGGGCGAGACGATCGCCTGCTGCGACGCCGGGCGGATCCAGCGCAACGGCAAGCCGATCGACGAGCCGTACCTGAAGGTGCCGGGCGTCAACGAACCGTTCCCCGGCGTCACGTTGCCGGCGGGCAGCCTGTTCGTCCTCGGCGACAATCGCGCACACTCCGCCGACTCGACCGTGCACGGCCCGGTGCTCGCGGACACGGTGATCGGGGTGGTCAAGACCGACTGAGGCCGGCCGGTTCCTCGAGCTGCCGGATCGCGGTGCCGAGACTGCGCAGCCAATCGCGCGTCCGGGAGCTCCAGTCCGTCCCGCCGAGAAGGATCACCGCTTCGCCGCCGAGGAAGGACAGCCCGATCAGCCCGGCCACGTCCTCGGCGCGAAACGGCCCGAGCGAGCCGAACCTTTGCTCTGCCTCCCGGGCCACCTCGGTCAGCACCTCGAACCACGACCGCAGCAGGGCCAAGACGCGTTCGGCGACCGCCGGGTCCGACCAGCCTGCCGCGATCATCTCCTGCAGGACGCGCACGTAACCCGAGGCCAGGTCGTCGTCGAGGAAGTCGCAGGCCTGCTCGTAGCGCTTCCACAGTGGCGTCTCGGTGCCGTACATCCGGCGTTGCCGGTCGACCAGCCGCCGGTTCTCGTAGTCCAGCAGCGCCAGCACGAGTCCCTGCTTGCCGCCGAAGTGGTAGTGGATCTGGCTGAGCGGAACGCCGGCCTGATCGGCGACTCGCCGGGTGGACAGCGCGGCGAAGCCGTCGGCCAGGACGCGGTCGCGGGCCGCCTCGATGATGCGGTCGGCTGTCGGGTTCACGTCGTATCCCCTTGTCGGTCGGTCGACCGAATGATAGCTTCCCCGCATTCGGTCGGTCGACCGACTCAGGGGAGGGAGACGCACATGCTCCGCAAGGCACTGACGTTCACCTATGGAACAGTCACCTACCTGGCGTTCCTCGGCGCGTTCCTCTACACGATCGGCTTCCTGGCCGGTGCGGTCGTGCCCAAGGGCGTCGACGACGGAACGGCGCCTCCCGCCTGGCAGGCGGTCCTGGTCGACCTCGCCCTGCTGGGCCTGTTCGCGGTCCAGCACAGCGTGATGGCGCGGCCGTGGTTCAAGGAGCGCCTGACCCGGATCGTGCCGCCGGCCATCGAGCGCAGCACCTACGTCCTCGCCGCCACGGCCGCCCTCGTACTCCTGCTCTGGCTGTGGCAGCCCTGGCCGGCGACGGTCTGGTCGGTCGAGACCGGCTGGGCCCGCACCGCGCTCTGGTCGCTCTACCTGCTCGGCTGGGCCTTCCTGGTGCTGAGCACGTTCGCGCTGGGCCACTTCGACCTGTTCGGCCTGCGCCAGGTGCTGACCCGCCGGCACGCCGAGCCCGCCTTCCGCGAACCGCCGCTGTACCGGGTGATCCGGCACCCGATCATGACCGGCTTCCTCATCGCCTTCTGGGTCGTTCCGGACATGAGCGCCGGCCGGTTGCTCTTCGCCGGGGCTTCCACGGCGTACATCATGGTGGGGGTGCGTCTCGAGGAACACGACCTCAAGCAGCAGTTGGGCGCCCCCTACGCGGACTATCTGGCGCGGGTGCCGCGCTTCGTTCCCCGCCCGGGGGTGAGTCATGGCGAACACTG
The DNA here is from genome assembly GCF_040638295.1 of Actinoplanes sp. NPDC026619. Taxonomy (NCBI): domain Bacteria; kingdom Bacillati; phylum Actinomycetota; class Actinomycetes; order Micromonosporales; family Micromonosporaceae; genus Actinoplanes; species Actinoplanes sp. NPDC026619. The sequence goes on along the minus strand of NZ_JBEZYA010000031.1, from coordinate 92,359 downwards.
ACGGCTTCGTCGAGCACGGCAACATCAAGATCCACTTCGAGGTGTACGGCGAGGCCGGCCCGACCATCCTGCTGATGCCCTCGTGGACCCTGGTGCACAAGCGGCTGTGGAAACTGCAGGTCCCGTACCTGTCCCGGCTCTTCCGGGTGGTCACCTACGACGGCCCCGGCAACGGCCGATCCGACCGCCCGCTGGACAGCGAGCCGTACTCCCAGGAAAACCAGGTCGCGTACGCGCTGGCCGTGCTCGACGCCACCGGCACCGACAAGGCGGTGCTCGTCGCCCTGTCCCGCGCCACCAACTGGGCGCTGGAACTGGCCGCCGAACACCCCGGCCGGGTGCACGGCACCGTCGTCATCGGCCCCGCCATCGCCCTGCCCCCGCACGCCGCCCGGTCGACCAACCTGAACGTCACCGCCCCCGCGCCGGATCTGCCGGCCACCGCCGTGCCCCTGCTCGGCGCCGATCCACCGGCCCACTGGGCGAAGTACAACTGGTCGTACTGGCAGTCGCACTACGAAGACTTCGCCTGGTTCTTCCTGGGCCAGTGCTTCCCCGAGCCGCACTCCACCAAGGCGATCGAGGACGGCGTGGGCTGGGCCCTCGAAACCACGGGCGAGGTCCTGGTGGCCGAGAGCCGCGCGCCCCGGCCGGACGAGCCGGCGTTGCGGGCCTGGTGCGCCCGGATCGATACCCCGCTGCTGGCCCTGCACGGCACCGACGACCGGATCTCACCGCCGGCCCGCAGCGAACTGCTGTGCGAGCTGACCGGCGGTGAGCTGGTCACGATCGAGGGCGCCGGCCACCTCCCGCTGGTCCGCGACCCGGTCCAGACCAACCTGATCATCCGCCGGTTCGCCGAACGGTTCCGCGCCCCCGCCGGCCGGCGTAGCTGGCCGCGATGGAACAACCGGCCGAAACGCGTGCTCTATCTCTGCTCACCGATCGGGCTGGGCCACGCGCGGCGAGACCTGGCGATCGCGCGGCAGCTGCGGGAACGCCACCCCGGCGTGCAGATCGACTGGCTGACCCAGCATCCGGTGACCCGCATGCTCGCCGACGCCGGCGAGCGGATCCACCCCGGTAGCCGGCTGCTGCGCAACGAGTCCGCCCACATCGAGGCCGAGTCCGGCGAGCACGACCTGCACGCGTTCCAGGCGCTGCGCACCATGGATGAGGTGCTGACGAACAACTTCATGGTCTTCCACGACGTGGTCACCGAGCAGCGCTACGACCTGGTGGTCGGGGACGAGGCCTGGGACGTGGACCACTTCCTGCACGAAAATCCGGAACTGAAGAATTTCGCGTACGCGTGGCTGACCGACTTCGTGGGTTTCCTGCCGATGCCCGACGACGACGAGCGGGCCACGCTGGTGGCCGCCGACTACAACGCCGAGATGATCGAGCGGATCGCCCGCTTTCCCCGCCTGCGCGATCGGGCGGTCTTCATCGGCGACCCGGACGACATCGTGCCGGCGCGGTTCGGGCCGGGCCTGCCGTCCATTCGCGAGTGGACGGAGGCGCATTACGACTTCGCCGGCCAGGTGACCAGCTCCTCCCCCGCCGACCGCGCCGCCCTGGGCTACCGGCCGGGCGAGCCGGTCTGCGTCGTCACGGTCGGCGGTTCCGGGGTCGGGCACGACCTGCTGCGCCGGGCGGTGGACGCCTACCCCGAGGCCGCCCGCCGCGTGCCCGGCCTGCGGATGGTGGTGGTGACCGGCCCGCGCATCGACCCGTCGGCGTTCGCCCGCCGGGACGGCCTGGAACTGCACGGATATCTGCCGGACCTGGATCGCCACCTGGCCGCGGCCGATCTGGCCGTGGTGCAGGGCGGGCTGACCACCTGCATGGAACTGACCGCGAACAACCGGCCGTTCATCTACGTCCCGCTGCGCCACCACTTCGAGCAGCACTTCCACGTGGATCACCGGTTGCGCCGGCACCACGCCGGCCACCGGATCGACTACGACGACCTCACCCCGTCTTCGCTCGCGGAGGCGATCGCGGCGGAGATCGGGCGCGAGGTCCACTACCGCCCGGTCCCGGCCGACGGCGCCGACCGGGCGGCGGGCCTGCTGGCCGACCTGCTGTGACCCGGGCACCATTGCATTGATGAACGTTGATGCGTACCTTACCTGTGCGCCACCTCGCGCCTTCCGCCCCCACGGAGGACACCCATGCATCGACGCGCCCGGCGTGGTCTTGCCGCGCTCTCCGTAGCCGCCCTCGCCGGCGCCGCGCTCCTCGTCGTCTCGGCCGGGCCGGCCTCCGCTGCCATCGGCGCGGTTCGCGGCGTCGCGTCCGGGCGCTGCCTCGACGTGCCCGGCGCCAGCACCACCAACGGCAAACAGGTGGCGCTGTACGACTGCAACGGCGGCGCCAACCAGGAGTGGAACTACACCGCCGCCAAGGAGCTGCGGGTCTACGGCACCAAGTGCCTGGGCGCGCTGAACGGCGGCGCCACGGCCGGCGCCGCCGCGGTGATCGGCGACTGCACCGGCGCCGGCAGCCAGCAGTGGAACGTCACCAACGGCGGGACGATCACCGGCGCCGCGTCCGGGCTCTGCCTGGACGCGCTGAACGCCGGCACCGCGAACGGCACCCTGCTCGACCTCTACACCTGCAACGGCGGCGGCAACCAGAAGTGGAACGTCACGGTCGGGTCGGCGGGCTGCCCGGCGGCCGGCGGCCTCACCTGGACGCTGGCGCGGGCCTCGTCGCCGACCGCCGACCAGACCGACGCCTACAACCAGATCACCACGGCGATGAACCTGGCCGTGGCCGAGTACAACTGCTATCTGGGCGCGGCGAAGGCCCTCAACGTCACCTACGACACGAGCGTCGCCACTGCGGACGGCAATTACAACGGCACGATCCGGTTCGGCAGCAGCCGGGGGTACATGAACCAGGCCACCGCCCAGCACGAGATCGCGCACACCCTCGGCGTCGGCACCTACGGCACCTGGTCGTCGCACGTCTCCGGCGGCCAGTGGACGGGCAGCAAGGCCATCGCGCAGCTGCGTGCGCTCACCGGCAACACGGCGGCCGTGCTCTACGCCGACACCCAGCATTTCTGGCCGTACGGGCTGAATCAGGCCAGTGAGGCCACCTCAGCCGACGACTACGTGTCGAACGTCAAGATGGTGGCCGCACTCCGCTCGGACATGGGTCTGTAACGAAGTGACGACCGACGCAGTTTCCGCAGGCCGTCACCCGGGTAAGCTGTCGCCACCATGGGGAGGTCGCAGTGCAGATGCTCGCGGGGCGGTACGGGTTGGGCGACCCGATCGGCCGGCACGGCGGCGCGGTCGTGCACCACGGTTTCGACACCGTCCTGAGACGCTCCGTCGCAGTCAAGATCTTCCTGGCGTACGGCGAGGAGGAGACCGACGTCCTGCAGGAGGCCCGCACCGCGGCCGGGCTGAGCCACCCCAACATCGCGCAGGTGTACGACTACGGCGAGATCAGTGACGGCGACCGCCGTACCCCGTACCTGGTAATGGAATTTCTCGAGGGTGAGACCCTGGCCGACCGGCTGGCCCGCACCGGCGCCGTTCGATGGCGCGAAGCCGCCGAGATCTGCACCGGCGTCGCCGAGGCGCTGGCCGCCGCGCACGCACAGGGCCTGGTCCACCGGGATGTCAGCCCCCGCACCGTGATGCTCACCCCGGACGGCGTGAAGGTCGTCGACTTCGAGATGGCCACCGCCTCCGGCCGCAACGGCGCCGGCACCGGCGCCGACGTGGAGGCGCTCGGCCCGCTGCTGCTCGCCTGCCTGACCGGCACGGCCGCGCGCCCCGACGGCCCGCTGCCGCGCATCACCGGCGTGCCCCGCGACCTGGTCGGCTTCTACGACGCCTGCGCGACCGAGAGCCGCCCGGAGGCGACGGCCGCCGCGGAAATCCTCCGCCGGATCGCCGGCCCCACCCAGCACCCCCGCCCGGCGCGACCGGCCCGATCCCGCCGGCGCACGGCGGTCATGGCCTCCGCGGCGGCGGTCGCGGCGGTGCTGAGCATCCTCGGCGTGCAGCTGGCGAACGGCACCGCCACCCCGGGCGGCCGATCGGCGGAGGCAGCCGTGGAAGCCCCGCACCCGGCGACGACCACGCCGCTCATCACCAGCCTCGCGCCGACGTCACGACCGGCCACCACGTCGGTTCGCAAGTCGTCCGCGACCAGCGTGGGCCACGTCCGGCGAAAGGCCGCAACCACCCCGGCCCAGCGCCCCACCACGCCGCCCGCCTCGCCGAGCAGCTCGCCGTCGGCCACGCCGACCCCCACCGCGGCCACGTCGTCGCCCACCCCGGACGACACCCCGCAGCCGACCGAGCCGACCACCGCGCCGACCACCCCGGCCCCCGACGACACCCCGCCGGTCACCCCCAGCGCCGAACCGCTCAGCTGAACCGAGGCATGTAACAGATCATGTGGCAGAAGATGTGGCGCGCGGCCGGTGCGCTGCCTGGTTTCACGCCGGTCGCGCGGCGTCTGGTGAACGTCGACCGGTGGCTCGGCCGGGTCACCGGCGGACGGGTGGTGGCGCTCGGCATGGCGCCGTCGCTGCTGCTGACCACGACCGGCCGCCGCAGTGGACTGCCGCGCAGCAATCCGCTGCAGTTCGTCCGCGACGGCGACGACCTCATCGTGATCGCCTCGAACTGGGGTGGCGAGAAGGACCCCGCCTGGTCCTGGAACCTGCGCGCCGACCCGGCCGCGCGGGTGACGCTCGACGGACGCGACATCGCGGTGACCGCCGCCGAGACCGAGGGGGCGGACCGGGACCGGCTCTGGAAGCTGATCGTCGACCAGTGGCCGGGCTACGAGAACTACAAGCTCCGCGCCCCTCATCGGCAGTTGCGCATCTTCCGCCTGAAACGCTCCTAGCCGGAAGGTGGCGCCCAGCCGGATTGGCGCAGGGCGTCGGTCAGCTCCGCTGCCGCCATGTCGAAGTCACGGCGGTTGAGCAGCACCGAGGCGCCCGGGGCGTAGAAGCGCCGCACCTGCTGGAGAATGGCCGAGGCCAGGCCGGTGGCGGGGCCCTGGGGGCGGGCCGCCAGAACGCTCAATGCGCGATCGACGAGGCCGATATCGCCGACCAGCATCAGGTCCGGATCGTCGGGCAATTTCACCGAACCGAAATTGACACCGCGGAAATCAGCCCCGTCGAATTTGGCGTGGGTGAAGTCGACGTTTCTCATCGGGTTGGGATCCGGCTTTTCCTCGCCGAGCATGCGCCCGTCGAAAACGACATCGGCCAGATTTCCGGCGAACGTGCAGTCGATCAGCGTCGATTGCCAGAAATTGACCCGGGTCAAATTGGCGAACGAGAAATCGCAATCGACATAGGTGGCCGCGCTCGTGCCCACGGAGACCATGTTGGCCGAGACGAAACGAACGTGCCGGAACGTGTTTCCGCGCCCGTCGCGCCATGCGCCCAGGGAGGAATTGCGCAGGTCCGCCTGGTCGAACGAACAGTCCTCGACGGTCGTGCCCCACAACCGCCAGTCCTGGCAGTCGGCCCGCTCGAACCGGCAATCCCGGATCTGGCAATCGACGAAGCGCAGGTGCCGAAGGTCCGCGTGGTCGACGGCGACCCCCTCGATGACCACGCCCTCCCACGGGCCGGCCGACCTCGCCCAGCTCATCCCGCGCAGATCGAACCGGCCGTCCACCAGGTCGAGACCCAGCCCGGACAGGCCCATGCCCGCCCGCAGCCGGCGGACGGCCTCGTCGGCCAGTTTGCCGCCCGACGAGGTCCGCCACCTGCTTTTCCATTTCGGCGGGGTCGAATTCATTGCCAGAGTATACCTATGCCCGGTCCGTAGGTCGGTCCATAGTCGAACATGTGCTGCCCCCACATTCTTCCGGTGGTCAGGTCGTACCAGCCGACATCCGTCCGGGTGCCACCATTCACGAAGTCCGGGCCCGGATATCCGGCGGGATTCGGATAGACATCGCTGAGTGCCGGATTGTTACCGGCCAGTTCCTTGACCCGGCCGTCGAGAATGTTGCCCTTGATGGTGTCGGCCATGTGGGGATTCTTGGCGATGCGGGTCAGATCCTTGGGTGAATATCCGATCTGGCCGTTGTCCCATTCCGTCAGCGCCTGATCGGTGTGGCCCTTGAGCTCGGCCGCGATCGGGTCGGGGTCGGAGATGTCGTTGCCCCACATGTCGACGATCCGTGCCCCGCAGTCCTCGACGGCCGGGTCGCACTCGGGATCGGCGCCGGGTGCACGAGGCTTGGTACCGTTCGGGTCGATCAGGTTCGTCGGCTGGTTGGAGACGTACGTGTAGGCGTTGGTGCCACCGGACGCCAGACCGACCGGGTCACGGCTGAGGAACCGGCCGTCGGTCGCCGAGTAGTAGCGGGCGCGGTAGTAATAGAGCCCGTCGCCCTCGTCCGTACGGCCGGTGAAGCGGGTGTCGTTGTCCCCGTCGTCACCGGCGACCGTGGTTCGGCCGAACGGGTCGTAGGAGTATTCCGCGCCCACGCCCGACGAGCCGGCCAGCGCGACGGTGCTGCCGAGCCCGTCGGTCAGCAGCGACCGCGAGCCGTCGGCGGTGGTCCGGGCGAACGTCTCGTCCAGCCCGCCGGTCAGCATGGTCGCCGAGATCGCGCCGCCGGTCTTCTCCTGCACGGCGTTCGGGCCGTCGTACAGATAGGCCGTGGCGGCGCCGCCGGTCGTGCGACCGGTTCGCCGGCCCAGGCCGTCGTACGTGTAGGTGGCCGTCACGTCCGGCCCGGACTGGCCGGTGAGCTGGCCGCGGGCGTTCCACGTGTAGGTGTGCCCGCCGTCCGACGTCAGGTTGCCGTCGTCGTCGTACGTGTTGGTGCTCAGCTGATCGGCCGCGTCGTAGGCGGCCGGCCCGGACGCGCCGGGCAGGTCGACCCGCGCATAGCTGCCGTCCACGTGGGTGATCCGCCCGGAGGTGTCCAGGGTGTAGGCGATATCGCCCAGCGTCGTGCCGCCCTGCCCGTAGGTCAGGCCGGTAAGGTCGCCGTCGGCGTTGTAGCCGTACGTCTGGGTCACACCGGCCGGCAGGGTCACCGTCTTCCGCCGGCCGACCGTGTCGTACCCGATCCCGACCTGCTCGCTTCCCCGGACCACGCTGGTCAGTTGGTCGGCGTCGTTGTAGCCGTAGATCGTGTCGGGCTGCCCGGCCAGCGTCATGCTGGTGCGGCGGTTGGCGTCGTCGTAGCCGTAGCCGACGTCGCCGCTCGGACCGCTCTCGGCCACCAGCCGGTCCAGCGCGTCCGGCGTGAACGTCGTGGCGCCGCCGGCCGAGTCCGCGATGGTCCGGACCCGGTTGCCGGCGTCGTACGTGTAGGTGGTCTGGCTTTCCTGGGTGTCGCCGTCGACGGCGTAGCGGACCGACTTCAGCCGGTCGAGTTCGTCGTAGTCGAAGCGCGTCGTCTGGTGGCGCCCGTCGAGGGTGGTGGCCGGGTTGCCGGCGGCGTCGTAGGTGTACGTGAGCGTGCGTTGCAGCGGGTCGACGACGCTCGACAGCCGATCGGACGAGTCCCAGTTGTAGGTGGTGGTGTGCTGACGCGCGTCGGTGACCACGTGCAGGTTGCCGTTGGCGTCGTACTGGTATCCGGTCGTCCGGCCGAGCGGGTCGGTAGCCGCGGCCAGGTGGCCGGCGCCGTCATAGGTCCAGGTGGCCACGGCCCCGGCCGGATCGGCGGTGCGCAGCGTGCGCCCGGCCGCGTCCTGGAACCGGCGGGTGGTGTTGCCGAGCGCGTCGGTGACGCCGGCCAGGTCGCCCAGCGCGTACGAAAGCGTCTGTTGCTTGTTGTCGTTGTCGGTGACCCGGCTCGCCTGGCCGGCCTCGTTGGTGTCGATGGTGACCTTGCGGCCCATCGGGTCGGTGATCGTGTGCAGGGCGCCGTCGGCCTGATAGCCGTACACCGTGCTGTGGTCGAGGCCGTCCGTGGTCTTGCTGATCTGGCCGAACGGGCCGTCGCGGGCGATCACCTGGGTGCGCTCGTCGCCGGTACCGGCGAGCTGCTTGATCGACGTGACCTGGCCGTAGGCGTCGTAGCCGAATTCGGTGCGGCGGCCGAGCGCGTCCACCGACGCGGTCGCCCGATTGCTGGCCGGGTCGCGGGTGATGACCGTGGTCCGCTCGAGGGTCGTGCCGTAGGCCGAGGTGTCGCCGGTCGAGTAGCCGGTCGCGTTGAACGTCACGCGACGGACGTGGCCCTTCGGGTCGGTGACGCGGGTCTCGGTCACCTTTCCGGCGGCGTCGGTGGTGTACGCGAACCCATAGGTCGCGTTGCCGGGCAGGGTCTGCTGCCGGACCCGGCCGTTGGCGTCGTAGTCGTTGGTCAGGTACGTGGTGCCGCGGGCGTCAGTGATCGTCTTGAGCCGCCCCGACTCGTACGTGTAGGTGGTGACGCCATGGTCCGGCCCGGTGACCGTGTGCAGGTGCCCGTCGCTGTCGTAGCCGTAGTCGACCGACCGGCCCAGCGCGTCCTCGGCCCGGGTCACCCGGTTGCCGGTGTCGTAGCTGAGCTTGATCCACTTGCCGTTGGGCGAGGTGATCTGGGTGATCGGCCCGTTGGCCCGGGTGATGCCGTCGGTCCATGGCCCGGCCGGGGCGCGGGTCAGGGTGACGGTGTTGCCGAACTTGTCACGGATCGCCTGCAGCGGCGACTCGTCGCCGAACACGTACGTGGTGCCGTCGGTGGTCCGGAGATCCCAGCCGTCGTGGTTCCAGATCAGCGTGGCGCCGGCGAACTCGCTGGGGGTCGGATCGGCCGCGAAGGCGGCATTGATGTAGCCGGTGGACGGGTTGCCGCCGGGGCTGGTCCGGTGGAACCGGACGCGGCCGCCGTCCGGCAGGATGAGCCAGCACTCGTAGAAGCGGTTCTCGGAGTACAGGTCGAGGCCGTAATTGAAGCTGGCGCCGACGCCGAACGCCCGTTTCCCGGTGTCCGACGGTTGGTAGGTGCGGGTCAGCGACAGCGGGATCACGTCGTTGACGCTCAGGTCGGTGGTCGTGTCGACCAGCAGGCCGGTGCTCAGATCGACCGGGTCCCCGCCGGTGTTGGGCGGGCCGGCCGGCGGCGCGGCGGCCGGCGGCGGGTCCGCGCCGGGCGTGATGAGCATGGCCCCGGTGAACTGGTAGACCTCGGTGCCCTTGTCCGGCTCGACGCTGCGGCCGTCCGGGGTGACCTTGCCCTTGCCGTAGACGTACCAGCCCTTGCCGGCCGGGTCGTAGTGCCAGAAGTCCATCGGCGCGCCCGGCTTGGCGTGGGTGAAGTTCGGGTAGATCACGCGGGCGCCGGCCGGGAAGAGGTAGGCGCTGCCCGGCTGCACGGTGAAGTAGCTCGGCACCTGCGACGGCGGCAGTGGGAAGGGCGGCCGGTCCACCGGAATCGCGGTGATGCCGAGCTGGGTCACCACCTTGCCGCTGACGTCCCGGACCACCGTGCCCGCGGGCAGCTTGACCTGGAGGCCGGGCACCGCCGGTGTCTCGATGGTGACTTCCGACCTGGTCGGCGACGCGAAGCCGACCACGTGCGTCATGTCCAGCTTGGACAGCCAGATCGTGTACGGAAGGACCGTCGTCTGCCCGGCTGCGAGGTCGACCCCGATGTCATGGAGACCGAACGTGCGCGTCGGGGTGTTCGCGGTGGATCCGTCGACCCGCAGCACCCGATGCCCGGGCCGGACATCCTTCACCAGGAACAACCCGTTGGCGTCGGTCAGCTCCCGCCGGCCGTCGACGAGGACGGTGACGTTGGGCAGCGGCTTGTCGTCGAGCGTGCGGATGCGGCCGCTGAGCGCGGTGGCCCCGGACAGCGCGCGCAGCGGGCCGGGAACCGGTTTCGGGGTGCCGCGCCCGGTCGTCCAGCCGGCGCCGGACAGGTTGGCCGCGTTCGGCGTCCAGCTCTCGCCGGCCTGACCGGCGGCCGGAAGAGCGGCCGGGCCGGCTTCCGGCTGTGCCTTCGCGGACGGCCTGATGTCCGGATGGGTGCGGTGCGGCACCGTCGCGGCCGGCGCCCGCTGCGGACCGGCGCCTCCGCCGGCCGCCGGGGCCGCCAGTGAGGTGCGGGTCTTCAGCGTGGCGACCGCGGTTCCGGTGGCCGAGTTCGGGCCGATCAGGATCTCGTACGTGCCGGTGGCCGGCAGCGACGGGATGCTGACCGTCGCGGCGCCGGGCAGGTAGGCCAGCTCGGAGCCGGCCGGCCGGCGCACCCAGACGTACGGGTAGTAGGGCATCGTCACCGAGGTGAACGCGACGGACAGCAGCTGACCGGTCGTGCCCGCGTAGGTGAACCAGGTGGCCTGCCCGAGCCGGCTCGCGGTGACCGTCTTGCCGGTGTTGAGGGCCAGCGCTCCCCCGCTGATCTGGGCCGACACGGTCACGCTGACCGAACCGGCGGCATGGTCGGAGGCCATCACCGACAGCCGGTACGTGCCCGCCGTCAACTGGTAGGTGTCGACACTGGCCACCTTGGGAATGGCCTCGCCGAAGATCACTGTGCCGGTCGGGCCGGCCAGCCGGACGTAGATCGTCGAAGCGGCGAACGTCCAGCTGCCGAACCCGAACGAGAGCCGCTGGCCGGCGGTCACCGCGATGGTGGTGTCGACGTAGCGGCCGGCCGTCGCGGTCAGGGCCTTGGCCGCGCCACCGACCGCAGTCGCGCCACCGTCGATGGATTGGACCAGGGCGAACGTGAGCGAACCGCCGGTCGAAGCGCGCGGCTGGACCTCGAGCCGGTAGGTGCCGGCCACGGTCAGCGGGTCCATCGCCAGCCACAGATCGTCCAGCCAGCCGGAGTAGACCGCCGACCCGTCCGGCCGGGTCACGTTCACCCAGACCACGTACGTGTACCCGTAGTCGCTGATGTACATGCTCAGGCGCTGGGCGACCGCGCCGGTGAACGTCATCCGGGTCGGCTGGCCCAGGCGCGGCGAGGTGATCGTCTTGTTGGTGCCGACGGTCAGGGCGCCGCCCTCGATCGTCGGCGACGCGGTGACCGTGAGCCCGCCGGAGCCGCCCTCCGCCCGCAGCACGAGGCGGTAGGTGCCGGTGGTCGCGGTGGGAAAGGTGACGGCGCTCGTGGAGTCGAGGTAGACATCGTCGAGGAATCCGCCGTCCGGGCCGGTGACCGACATCAGGGCGTCGGCCGAACTGGGTATCGTCCAGTTGCTCATCGCGGCCGTGACCTCTTGGCCGGCCGTACCGGCCACGGTCAGCGTCACGGCCTTCCCGGCGCTCAGCGTGACGGCGGTGCCGGCGCCGGTGAGGCTGAGCGTTCCCCCGCTGGTCGGCTGGACCAGCGTGGCGGTGTAGCTGCCGGTCTCCGACCCGGTGCTCAGCAGCAGCGCATAGGTGCCGGTCGCGGGCAGGGTCGGCAGGTCGATCCAGCTGCCTGGCGCCCCGATCCGGGTCAGCGTGGTGCCGTCGGGCGCGAGGACGGTGATCGTCGGGTAATACACCGTCGTCACGTTGTTGAGGTCGAGCCCGAGGTTCTGCCCGGCGGTGCCCGCGAAGGTGAGCAGGGTGTCCTGGCCGCGGCGGGTGACCGAGACGGTCTTGGCCGTGCCGACCGCCAGGGCGCCGCCGGCCGCGGCGGCCGAGGTGGTGACGGTCAGCGACCCGGTTCGCTGTTCATAACTGCGCAGCAGCACCGTGTAGCGACCGGCGCCGACGGTGGTGAAGTCGACGTCGCCGTACGGCAGATCGTCCAGCTGCCGGGAGTACTCGTAACCGTTGGTCCAGACCACCGGGGTTCCCGCCGGGTCCTGGACCTCGGCGACCAGTGTGCCGGTCAGGCTGCCGGTGAACCCGAGCCCGATGTGCTGATTGGCCTGGGCGTCGACGGTGAGCTCGGCCTGCTGGCCCGGACGGCTGAAGGTGAGCGCGGTGTCGGCGCCGCCGAGCACCGGCGTGGCCAGGAGTTTGCTGGACAGCGTGGCGACGACCGTGCCGGTCGCGGTCGACGACGTCGGCTTCAGCACGATCTGGTAGGTGCCGGTGGTCGGCAGCGGCGGCATGGCCAGCCCGCCGTCGAAGGTGGAGACCTGCCAGGGCTGGTCGTACTCGTCCCGGGCGAAGGTCGCGCCGTACGGCGTGTAGCCGTAGATGGTGATGTCGCCGGCCGTCGAACCGGTCAGACCCAGACTGAGCCGCTGGCCCTTGACCCCGGCGAAGCGCAGGACGGCCACCTTGCCCGCGGTGGCGAAGCTGACCGTGGTGGCCGTCCCGTCGGCGGTCAGCACGGCGCCGGTCCCGATGTCGCCGGCCCCGAACGGCTGCGTCACGGCCACGAAGTCGCTGGTCGCGGTGGCCGTGCCGCCGGCCGTGGCGACGCTGATGCGGCCGGAGACGGCGGCGGCCGGCACGATGACGGTGAGGCTGATCGCGGCGGCCGCGGTGACCCGTGCGCGGGTGCGCCCGAAGGACACATTGTTCTCCGCGGGCGCGGCCGAGAAGCCCGAGCCGGTGATCGTCACGCTGGTGCCGGCCGCGCCGGAGGCCGGGCTGAAACCGCTGACGACCGGCGCCGGCACCGACGGGGTCACGGTGAATGTCTGCGCCCCGGTCGCGGTGGCCGAACCGGTCGTGACCGCGACGGCCCCGGACGTCGCGCCGGTGGGCACGGTCACCATCAGCCGGCCGGCCGAGGCCGAGGTGACGGTGGCGGCGGTGCCGTTGAACGTGACCGTGTTGCCGGCGGCCGTGGTGGCGAAGCCGGTGCCGCTGACGGCCACGGCGGCGCCGACCGGCGCCCGGCTCGGCGCGATGGCCGAGACGGTCAGCGCGCCGGCCGCCGTGCGGTCGACCGACGTCCGGTTGCCGGCATCGTCGTACGAATACCGCGCCCCGGCCCCGTCGGCGGAGTGGCTCACGCCGCGCAACTGCCCGGCCGCGTCGTACGCGTAGTCGGCGGGCTGAGCGCTCGCGGCCGCCCGGGCGACCGGCCGGACCTGGTTCTCGGCCCGGAGCGCCGGAGCGCCTCGAGCCGGCATCGCCGAGGCCGCGGCCGCGTCGGGCCGGGATGAGTACGTCAACTGGCTCGCGAACAGCACACCGATCGCGAGCACGACCGTCGAGCGACGAACGAACATGATCCCGACCCCCAGTCCCATCCGGCCCAGTCCGGTCCGGACCGGTCCAGTGTGGAGGCGGCGAACGGCCGCTCGGACGGTTGCGACCGACAACGGGACAGGATCGGGACAGACAGACGGACATCGATGGTCGTAAGGTCGGACATGCCTTGCACACGGGGGAGGCGCCATGGAAAACGATGCTCGAACGCCGGATTTCGCGGCCCGTCTGCGCTCGCTGCGAGCCCGGTCGGGCATGACGCTACGGGAGTTGCAGGCGGTCACCTACGCCAGCGACTCGGCCCTGTCCCGCTATCTGACCGGCCACAGCGTGCCGCCCTGGAAGGTGGTGGCCGCCCTCTGCGAGCAGGCCGGCGCCGACGCGGAGGAGCTCCGGCCGCACTGGCAGAAAGCCCGGGCCGCCCGCCGCGACCCGGGCGGCCGGCCGCCGCCCACCCTGGCCGAGCTGAGCGCGGTCGACGACCATCTGGCGTGCATCTCGCACGACGTGTCGGCCGCCATTGCCGAGACCCTCGCCCGCGGCGATCAGGTCCCCGGGCTCCTGCTGGCCGTGCAGCGCGCGGGCGCCGCCGCGCAGGCCCGCCTGCATGCCGCCCAGCGCCTACTCAGCCAGGCGTCGTAACGCCTCGACCGACGGCGGCACGAAGTAATAGCCCCCGCCGAACGGCAACACGTAACGCTCCAGGGCCTCACCCGCGAGCCGCCGCTGCACCGTCGCGAAACCACTCTCGACATCCCGCTGGAAACAGATGAAGACCAGACCTTCCGCGTACGAGTAAGCGCGCCGCAGAATCCGATGGTCCTGGCTGTCCGCGCTCCTCGGGTTGGCCCGCCGGATGTGCGCATCCAGCGGCGTGACCCGGCCGTCCGGGTCACCGGCATAGGTGAACGCGGCATCCTCCGGCCCGCCGGCCAGCGGGGCCCCGTCGGCACGGTGCCGGCCGATCATCTCCTCCTGCCGGACCACCGGGTCACGGTTCCACAGTTGCTCGGCGAACCGGATCAACCGCACCACCTGGTAGGTGCCCCCGGCCGCCCACGCCGGCTCGCCGTCACCGGCCCAGACCAGCCGGTCCATCAGCGTGTCGTCCCTTGGGTCGGGGTTGCCCGCGCCCTCCCGGAAGCCGAACAGATTGCGGGTCGTCGGCAACCCGCCGGCCGTGACCGTGTTCTCCCCGCGAAAGCCGTTCACCCGCCACCGGGTCGACAGCGCGGCGCCGGCCGATCGGGCCAAGTCGTCCGCGACGGCCTCCGCCTCGTCCGGCGTCTCGGCGCACACCTGCAGCAACAGGTCACCGTGGCAGCGGGCCGGCTCGAGGACGTCACTCGGGAACGACGGCATGGTGGTGAGCGCTCGCGGCCGTACGCCGGAAAGCCCGAACCGGTCGTCGAAGAGCGACGCGCCCGCCCCCAGGGTGACGGTCGCGGGGGTCGCGGCCTTGATCCGCGCAGCCAGCGCCACCAGCGGCCGGTCGAGAGCGGAGCCGGTCACGTCCAGCGCCACCAGGGTGGCGAACCCGGACGGCGGTGCAACGACTCCGGGCTGATGCTCGCGTCGCGGCGGCGCCGGTGGCGAGGGCGCGCCGGTGCGAGCGGCCGCCGGCGCACACCCGCCCAGCGAGGCCGCCGCCGCGGTCGTCAACACGGTCCGTCGCCGCATCCCGCAACGATAGAGGACCGCCGATGATCGGGTGGGCGCGTACCGCGCGAACGGGACGGATGCGGGACAGCACCCGGTCAGCTGACGTCGGACATCTTGCGGAAGTAGGAGGCGTCGCCGAGGACCTGGTCGACCGTGGATGCGACCGCCGCGGCGGTGGCGTCGGTGCTGGCCTGGCGGGCCATCACGGCGTCGATGTTGCTCTCGTTGACCGCCAGGCCGGGGGTGTAATACCAGCCTTCCGGCAGCGCCTTGCCGTCCTTCGCGTGCTGCGCCTGCAACCGGCCGGCCACCTCACCCTTCACGAAGTGCTCCGGCGACACCAGCGCGAGCTGGCCGGCCTTCACCGCGGCCAGCGACTTCGGGTCCAGGTCGAAGGCGCCGGCCATCCAGGTGGCCTTGGTCTTGGCCTTGATCGCGGCCAGGTTCCAGCCGTCGGCGTCGCCGGTGCCGAGGAAGGCGATCGCGTCCCTGTTCACCTCGGTGAGCGTCTGCCAGGCCGCGAGGTTGGCGGCGGTCTCCTGCTTGGTGTCGAACGGCCCGACCACCGTCACGCCGGGCAGTTTCGCCATCAGTTCGTCCCGGATGCCCTTGGCCCGGCGGTCCAGCACCTTCACCCCGGGTGCGGACGTGCCAAGGATGATCTTGCCGGTAGCGTTCGCGGGCAGCTTCGCGACCGCCTCGTCCGCGAGCATCTTGCCGAGCTGATAATTGTCGTTGCCGACGAACAGCTTGACGTTCGACGCGGCCAGTGGCGGGTTGTCCACCGCGATGAGCGGGATGTCGTCGCTGACCGCGGCGGCCATCGGTTGCGTGAAGATCTCCGGGGCCAGGGTGAAGACCGAGATGCCGTCCTTCACCCGCGTCTTGAGGTCCTGGAACATCTTCAGCTCGCCCTGGCCGTCGACGATGTCCGGGCCGACCACCTCGCCGGTGACCCCGCCGACCCGGGCCACGCCGGCGGTGAAGCCCGCGCCCATCTGGACCGCGAAGCTCAGCTGGGTGTTGGCCACCACGAACGCCACGTGGGGTGTGCCGCCGCTACCGGCGCTCTTCGAGCAGCCAGCCGAGGTCGCGACAAGCAGAACGCCAGCAAAGGCTGAAATAAGACGATTTCTCATGGCAACCTCAGTATGGGGGGTGCGAGGTGATCAGCAAGGCAGTCCGCAGTAAGGCGATGGCGCGCACCGCCGTCATCGGCTTGACCCTCGGCGTCACCGCCCTCGCCGCACTGGCCGGCTACAGCATCAACGGCAACGTCGAAACCACCCGTCACGTACGGGAGGCCGGCATGCAGAGCGACCAGTGGGGCGCACTCACCCAGAACGTCAGCATCGAGTACGAGATGCTCGGCGACTACCTGCGCGCGAGCACCGACATCGGCCGCCAGCCGTTGCTGTCCGCGATGGGCTCGGCCACCGGCAACATCGACTGGCTCACCGCGAACGGCGACGAGACCGACCAGGCGGAGGCGGCCGATCTCGCCGACTCGTACGCCGCCTACACCGAGACCCTGCACCAGCTGGTGGCGGCCGACGGCAAGGGCGACCGGACCACCGTGGACGCCCTCTCCCAGCAGGCCAGCCTGGCCGCGTCGACCTTGCGCAAGAGCGGCATGGCCCAGGTCGCCCGCAAGCGCCTGGACATGGACCAGTACCTGCTGGCGGTGGACGAGCGCAACAACAAGACGCTGGTGGCCGCCGGGGCGATCGTCGCCGTCGACATGATGCTGCTGATCCTCTGCGCGTCCCTGATGATCGGCCACCAGCGGCGGATCGAACGGCAGGCCCAGGAGAGCAGGTACCGCGCCGGCCACGACGGGCTCACCGGGCTGGCCAACCGCTCCCTGCTGGCCGAGCACGTGGAC
Organism: Actinoplanes sp. NPDC026619; assembly: GCF_040638295.1. Classification (NCBI taxonomy): domain Bacteria; kingdom Bacillati; phylum Actinomycetota; class Actinomycetes; order Micromonosporales; family Micromonosporaceae; genus Actinoplanes; species Actinoplanes sp. NPDC026619. The sequence continues at coordinate 75,745 of NZ_JBEZYA010000031.1, read as the reverse complement.
CGGACCCTCGCCCAGGCCGCCCGCGGCGGCGACCCGGTCGGCCTCCTGCTGCTCGACCTCAACAAGTTCAAGGAGGTCAACGACACCCTCGGCCACCACGCCGGCGACCTGCTGCTCACCGAGGTGGCGGCACGGCTGGCCGACGCCGTACGGGAATCGGACACCGTGGCCCGTCTCGGCGGTGACGAGTTCGCCGTGCTGTTGCCCCGCGTCGGCTCGGCGGACGACTGCCTGGACCTGGCCCGGCGGGTGCTCGACGCGGTGCAGGGCCCGGCCGAGCTCGACGGGGTGCAGGTCGACATCAGCGGCAGCATCGGCGCCGCCGTCTACCCGCTGCACAGCGCCAACTCGGCCGAACTGCTCCAGCACGCCGACATCGCGATGTACACCGCCAAGCGGACCCGCTCGGGCACCGCGATCTACGACGCCGAGGCGGACATCCGCAGCTCGGAGCAGCTCGGCGTGATCGGCGAGCTGCACCGGGCGATCGCCGAGGACGAGCTGGTGCTGCACTATCAGCCCAAGGTCGCGACCGGCACCGGCGAGCTGGTCGGGGTCGAGGCCCTGGTGCGCTGGCAGCACCCGGCCCGCGGGCTGCTGCCGCCGAGCGAGTTCATCCCGCAGGCCGAGGACGACGAGATCATCGTCGCGCTCACCGACGCCATCCTCGAGCTGGCCCTGCGCCAGCACGTGACCTGGCGGGAGGCCGGCGTCGAGCTGCCGGTGGCGGTCAACATCGCGGCCGGCGGGCTCTACGACAACGCCTTCCCGGACCGGGTGTCGGCGGCGCTGATCCGGCACGACGTGCCCGGCGCCATGCTCACCCTGGAGATCACCGAGACGTCGATCATCAGCGATCCGGCCGAGGTGCAGACGATCCTGGACCGACTGCGTGACCTCGGCGTGAAGCTGTCGATCGACGACTTCGGCACCGGTTACTCGTCGATGGCGTACCTGCAGACCATGCCGCTGACCGAATTGAAGATCGACCGCCGGTTCATCAAGAGCGTGCACGAGTCGCCGAGCGACGAGGCGATCGTGCGGGCGATCCTGGAGCTGGCCCGGGCGCTGAACCTCAAGGTCGTGGCCGAGGGCGTGGAGAGCGCGGAGGCACTGGCCGTCCTGGAGACGATGGGCTGCCCGTTCGCGCAGGGCTACCACATGTCCCGGCCGCTGCCGGCCGGCGACGTGCTCCCCTGGGCGGCCGGCCGGGTCGAGGTGCCGGTCAGTTCCTGACCCGCCGCCGCTGACGGCGATCACGCTGTTCACGATCGGGTCGGCGCTGTGCGCCATGGCGAACGACATCAACCTGCTGATCGCCTTCCGGGTGCTCCAGGGCCTCGGCGGCGGCATGCTGATGCCGCTCGGCATGACCATCATGACCAGGGCCGCGGGTCCGAAGCGGATGGGCCGGCTGATGGCCATCCTGGGCGTCCCGATGCTGCTCGGCCCGATCGGTGGCCCGATTCTCGGCGGCTGGCTGATCGACACCGCGAGCTGGCACTGGATCTTCCTGATCAACCTGCCGATCGGCGCCATCGCCCTGATCTACGCGTTCGTGGTCCTGCCCAAGGACGCATCGCACCCGTCCGAGAAGTTCGACTTCGTCGGCATGCTGATGATGTCGCCCGGCCTGGCGCTGTTCCTCTACGGCGTCTCCTCGATCCCGCGGACCGGCACGCTCGGCTCGGCCGAGGTCCTCATCCCCGGGCTGGTCGGACTGGCCCTGGTGATCGGGTTCGTCTTCTACTCGTTCAAGCCGGAGCACCCGCTGCTCGACCTGCGGCTGTTCCGCAACCGCAACCTCGCGATCAGCATCCTCACGATGTTCCTCTTCGCCGTGGCCTTCTTCGGCGGCCTGCTGCTGGTGCCGACGTACTTCCAGCAGATCCGGGGCGAGTCGGTGCTCAAAGCCGGCCTGCTGGTGGCTCCGCAGGGTCTCGGCGCGATGCTGACCATGCCGATCGCCGGCATGTTGAGCGACAAGCTGCCGGTCGGCCGGATCGTGCCGTTCGGCCTGCTGTTCATCCTGGCCGGAATGGCGAGCCTGACCCAGATCACCTCGACCACCTCGTACGGCTGGCTGATCCTGACCTTGTTCGTCATGGGCCTGGGGATGGGCGGCACGATGATGCCGATCATGACCTCGGCGCTGAAGACCCTCCGGAACGCCGAGGTCGCCCGCGGATCGACGCTGCTGAACATCACCCAGCAGATCGCCAGCTCGGTCGGCGTGGCGATCATGTCGGTGATCCTGACCAACGGCCTGAAGGACGCGAAGCTGGCCGGCCCGGCGATCGCGTCCCGCCAGGACCCGGCGATCGCCGCGCAGATCGGCGGCCCGGCCGGTGTCAAGACGGGCCTGGCGCAGGCCGCGAACGCCTTCGCACACACCTACTGGGTGGCGTTCTCGCTGGTCGCGGTGACCGTGGTGGCGGCGCTGTTCTTGCCCCGCAAACGCGAGGACGCGCAGCCGTCGGACGACGCGCCGGCCGGCGCCGCTCCGGTGATCGTGCACTGATCGCCCGGCCGGGATCAGATCGGGGCGGCCATCGCGGCGTGGCCCCGGCCGATCAACTGGTGGACCTCGTGGTGGTGGCCCTCACGCTCGCGGCGGCCGATCTCGACGGAGGTCTCCACCAGGGCGCGGACCCGGTCGCGGCGACGGTTCTCGTACGCGGTGAAGGCGGCCGCCAGGTCGTCCTGCCCGGTCACCTCCTCGGCCAGCACGACCGCGTCCTCGATGGCCAGGGCCGCGCCGCTGACCATCTGCGGCGACGGCGAATGCGCGGCGTCGCCGGCGAGCACTCCCCGGCCGGCATGCCACGGGCCCTCGACGAAGAGGGCGTGGATCGGGCGGCGGACGACCTGGTCCGGCGCGGTGATGGCGTCGCGCACGGCGGCGAACCGGCCGCCGAACGACGCCAGCAGGTCACGCATCCGCGCCGCCAGCTCCTGGTCGGGCACCTCGCCGGGAGCGTCGCGGGCCTCGGTCAGGAACACGTACGCCTGGGTCGGTGAGATCGGGATGACCCCGGTGGTGCCGGCCGGCCCGCCGAAGGTGTGGATGTCGGTGGCCCACGCCGGCCGGTCGACCAGCGCCCGCCACACCATCTGGCCGGTGTACCACGGGTCGCCGGCCAGGCCGAGCAGTTCCCGGATGCGGGAGCGGACCCCGTCCGCGCCGACCAGGTAGTCGACGGTGCGATCGGTGCCGTCGGAGAGCCGGGCGACGAGGGCGTCCGGTCCGTCGGAGATCGCGCGGACCGTGCAGGCGGTGCGCAGCGTGGCGCCGAGGCCGGCGGCGCGTTCGCGCAGGATGCGGTGCAGCGCCGGGCGGCCGATGCCGGCCTCGGCGGGCTGGCCGGGGCCGAGAACGCTGGGCGGTTCGAGGGTGGCGCGCAGCTCGCCGGCCGGGTCGTTGTGCTGGGTGCGGTGGATCGGCGAGCCGGCCGCGATGCACTCGCCGGCCAGGTCGAGGGTGCGCAGGGCACGCAGGGCCGGTCCGGTGAGGCTCAGGCCCCAGCCGGCGACGGCCCAATCGGGCCGGATCTCGAGCACCTCCACGTCGTGCCCGGCTCGTCGCATCGCGATCGCATGCGCGAGCCCGGCGATACCGCCACCCACCACCAGCACCGAACGACGCTTCACGCTTCTCTCCCCCGCCAGTTTTTGATCCAGTGTGGACCATGCCGGCGCTACCCGCCGGCGACGACCCGGCCGGCCGGGTCGAGCCGGCGGCCGGTTCCTGATCGCGAGAACCTGGTCAGCACGATCGCCCCGGTGCCGAGCAGGCCGCTCAGGCCAACCACCGTCGCGGGCGCCAGCCCGGCCTGCACGGCGCCGCCGGTGGCGAGAAACCCGAGGCCCTGGCAGACGAGCAGACCCGAGGCGGCCACGCCCATCGCGCGGCCGCGGAACTCCGGCGCCACCCGGCGCACGAAGATCGCATTGAGCGGCACCATGAACGAGGCGCCCGCGCCCGCCACCGCCAGCAGGATCAGCACCACCGGCAGTCCGGGGCGGGCGAGCATGGGCACCAGCGCCGCGGTGGAGAGCACGGCGGCCGGGCGCAGCAGGCGGTCCCGGGCGCCGGGAGTCAGCACCCGGGTCATCGCGAGCGCGCCGAGCAGGAAACCCGCCGAGGGCGCGGCCAGCAGCAGGCCGGCCTGGGCCGGGCCGCCACCGAGCGAAGCCGCGTAGGGGTAGGCGATCGCCTCCGGGGCGAAGGCGAATCCGCTCGCCACCCACACCAGCGCCAGGCAGGTGCGCAACCACGGGTCGGCCAATATGTAGCGGATGCCGTCCCGGGACTGCGCCAGCAGCCGTTGCGGCGCGGCGCCGGCCAGGGCGGCCGGGCGCCGCGTGACACCGAGCGCGATCAGCGCCGCCGACAGCGCGAAGGTCGCCGCGTCGGCGAGCATCGACCAAACTGGGCCGGCCGCCGCCACCACGACGCCACCGGCGACGAAGCCGAGCAGCTGGCTCAGCTGGTGGGTGATGTTGCTCAGCCCGTTGCCGGTGATGTAGGCCTCGCCGGGCAGCACCTCGGGCATGATCGCGGCGCGGGCCGCCACGAACGGCGGGGAGAACAGGTGCGCCAGGTAGAGCAGGACGATCGCCGACCAGAGCGGCAGGCCCGGCACGGTCACCAGCGCGATCAGCACGGCGCGGGCGAGGTCGCAGCCGATCAGCACGGCCCGGCGGGGCAGCCGGTCGGCGTAGGTGGACAGGATCGGGCCGCCGAAGACCCCGGGCAACCAGGAGCTGGCATAGGCAACGGCCGACAAGAACGCCGATTGCGTACGGTCGTAGACCAGCACCGCCACCGCGATCGCCGCCACCTGGTCGCCCAGGTAGGACAGCACCTGACCGCCGTAGAGGTAACGGAACTCGCGGTAGGCGAAAAGCTCGCGGTAGGTCGCCAAAATCCCCTCCGAAAAGCGGGTGGCGCCGCCCAGAACCCCCCGGGCGGCGCCGTTCGCGTGCGCCTAACCCCAGGTCGCCCCGCGGCGGTTCCAGCTCGTACCGCGGCGGCCCCAGGTCGTGCCCTTGGTGATCGCAGCCATGCTCGGCTCCCTTCGCTGACGTCAGGTCGGGATCGACGATCGCGCATGGCCCCTGCGGAATTCCTGCGGAACCGTCAGGACAGTCGCGCGCGGACCTCCGCCGCGTTGGCGTGACCCAGCTCCTCGTAGATGCCGAGCGCCTCGCGCCACACCGCCACCGCCTGCGCGTCCCGCCCGCAGGCTCGATGGGTGTCACCGAGGTGGACCAGCGTGTCGGCCACCCAGTAGAGGTCGCCGATCTGCCGGTACAACCCCAGCGCCCTCTGGTAGCAGTCCACCGCCGCGGCGTACTCCCCGAGTCCGTGCCGGATGAAGCCGAGGCTGTCCCAGACCGCGGCCCGGTTGTCGACGTCGCCGCTCTGCTCGTAGAGCGCCAGCGCCCGTTCGCAGGCCACCAGCGCCCCGGCGAAGTCGCCCAGCTGCGCGCGGTAGAAGCCGACGGTGTTGAGGGTGTTGGCATTGGCGTAGTCGGAGATCTCCAGCGCCCGTTCGGCGTGGGCCAGGGCGTCGCGCATCCGGCCCTGCCGCTCGGACAGGATCGCCATCTCGTGGTGCACGCCGGACTGCCCCGGCCGGTCCCCGGCCCGCTCGTAGTGCGCCAGCGCCAGCCGGTAGTCGCGGTCGGCCTCGGCGGGGCGGTCCAGCAGGGTCCGAGCCCGGGCGAGGCGGGCGTACGCGTACGCCCGCGCCTCCTCCTGCCGCACCGTGGCCAGCGCCGCCTCCCACACCGTGACCAGGTCGTGCCAGGGGCCCTGCCGGTAGAGGAAGGTGTCCAGCGCCCAGGCCAGTTGCCACGGCCGGTCGCCACCGGTCGCGGCGGCCAGCGCGAGCAGCACGGCCCGTTCCGCCGCGAACCAGCGCATCGCGGCGGCCTGATCGGCGAGCGGCTCGCCGGCCGGATCGATCGGCCGGATCGGCGCCGGCCGGGCCGGCGCCAGGAGCATCGCCCCGGCGAACGCCGTGCCGAGGTAGTGGTCGAGCAGCCGGTCCGCCGCCCCCGGCTCGGCCGCCATCTCCTGCGCGTACGCCCGCATCAGGTCGTGCAGGCGATAACGGCCCGGCACGTGCTCGGTCAGCAGGCTCGCCCCCACCAGCTCGGCCAGCTCCCCCTCGTCACCTTCGCCACCGAAGAGCGCGGCTGCTGCCGCGGCCGAAAAATCCGGACCCGGGTGTACGCCGAGCTGCCGGAACAACCGCGCGGCGGCCGGGTTCAGCGCCTCGTACGACCAGGAGAACACCGCCCGGATGTCGGTGTCCGGGGTGTCGCCGGCCGGGGTGGCCCACCCGGCCAGGCCGCCGGCCAGCTCCGCGAGGCCGACATGTGGCTGCATCACGGCGTGCGCGGCGGCCAGCGTGAGCGCCAGCGGCAGCCGTGCGCACAACCCGATGATGGCGTCACCGGCCGCCCGGTCGGTGGCCATCCGGCCGGCGCCGAGCCGCCGGTCCAGCAGTTCCTGCGCCTCGCCGTGGCTGAGCACGTCCAGCCGCAGCGGCTGCGCGCCGTCCGCGGCCACCAGCCCGGTGAGCTGGTTGCGGCTGGTCACCAGCGTCACGCAGGAGCCGGCGCCGGGCAGCAGCGGGCGCACCTGGTCGCTGTCGCGGGCGTTGTCCAGCACCAGCACGAGCCGCTTGTCCGCCAGCCGGCTGCGCAGCAACGCCGACTGGGCGCCGGTCTCGGCCGGGATGCGCGGCGCCGGGACGCCGAGCGCGCCGAGGAAGCCGCGGACCGCCTCACCCGGGTCCGTCGCCGTGCCGCCCGGGCCGAAGCCACGCAGGTCGACGTAGAGCTGGCCGTCCGGGAAACGGGCCGCCGCGCGGTGCGCCCAGTGCACGGCCAGGGCGGTCTTGCCGACGCCGGCCGAGCCGCCGATGACCGCCAGCGACGGGACCTTGTCGAGGTAGGCGAGCGCGTCGGCCCGGCCGGCGAATCCGGTCACGTCGGCCGGCAGCTGGGCGGGCGCCCGCTCGATCGATCCGGTGGTGGCGGCCTGGTTGCCGGTCAGAACGGCGGCGTACGCGGCCTGCGTGGCCGGCGCCGGGTCGGCGCCCAGCTCGTCGGCGAGCCGGCGGCGCAACGCGGCGTACTGACCGAGCGCGTCGGCGGTGCGGCCGGCCGCGTGCAACGCCCGCATCAACGCGACCGCGACCGGCTCGACGAGCGGCTGTTCCCGCGCGATCGCGCCGAGCGGCCCGATCACCGCGGCCGGGTCGCCGGCCTCGAGCTCGGCGTGCGCCCAGGCCACCACCGCGAGCAGTCGCTCGGAGTCCCAGCCGGCCCGCATCGAGGCGGCCCAGTCGCCGGAGATCCCGGCCAGCGGCTCGCCCCGCCACAGCCGGACGGCCTCGCGCAGCAGCCCGACGTCGCCGTGCGCGTTCGCGGCGAGCGCGCGGAACCGGAGCAGGTCGACCCGATCGGCGGGGAGATCCAGCAGATAACCGCCGGACCGCCGGGTCAGCGGGTCGGCGCCGGCCCGCCGCAGCGCGCCCCGCACCCGGACTAGATGGGATTGCAACGCGTGCCGGGCCCGGGCCGGCGCGGCCTCGCCCCACACCCGGTCGATCAGCGTCTCGGCGGTGACCACCCGGCCGGCCTCACAGGCCAGGGCGGCGAGGACCGCGCGCTGGCGCGGTTCCCCGATCGGCAGCTGCCGTTCGCCGGCCCAGAGTTCCACCGGCCCCAACAGACGCACCTCGAGCACAGCACCCCCGGCGGCAACGGACATCCACCCGCAACGATCCCACACCCCCGCACCCGCCCATCGCCGGCGAGGCGCCGAGACCGTCGGTCACCGCAGCGCGGACGGGCGGGACCACAGGTGCGCCAGGGTCGCGGCCCCGTTCATCAGCATCTCGATGGACACCCGCTCGTCGCTGTCGTGCCACCGGTCCTCGGGCAGCCCGACGCCGAAGAACAGGACCGGAGCGCCGAGAGTGCGGCTGAGCAGTTCGGCCGGCCCGCCACCGGCGTTGCCCATCCGGCCGGGCGGCTGCCCGAAGCCGTCGTGCATCGCCACCGCCAGCGCGTCCAGCGCCGGCAGATCGTCCGGCGTCCGGTACGGCTCCTGTGCCGTCTCCCGCGCGATCGTCAGGTCGTACTCGACCGTGTCGGCGAGTTGTTCGGCCACCCAGCGCCGCAACTGCCCGGCGACCTCGTCGACCTTCTGGTCGGGAACCGTCCGGATGTTCAGGGTCGCGGTCGCCACCGCGGGTATCGCCGAGCGGGTGACCCCGACCGGGTCCCCGGCGACCATGCTGATGATCTCGGCGGCGGGGCGGACCCACAGCCGCTCGAGCACCGAATAGCCGGCCTCGCCGGTGATGCTCCGGGTCTCCGAGCGGTCCAGCCAGTCCCGCTCGGTGAACGGCAGGGCGGCCAGTTCGGCCCGGCGCCGTTCGGACGGCTCGGCCACCGTGTCGTAGAAGCCGGGCAGCGTGATCCGGCCCTTGTCGTCGTGCAACCGGCCAAGCAGGCGGGCCAGCTCGACGGCCGCGTTCGGCGCCGGCCCGGAGGCGGCCCCGCTGTGCACGTCGCGCAGCGGGCCGGACACCCCCAGTTCGGCCATGACCATCCCCCGCGCGCTGGTGCAGACGGCCGGATGATCGGCCCGCCAGGTGAGCGTGTCGGAGAAGACCACCAGGTCGGCGCCGAGCCGGTCGCGGTGGTCGTCGAGCAGGCCGGCCAGGTGCGCCGAGCCGCTCTCCTCCTCGCCCTCGACCAGGAATTTGAGGTTCACCGCGGGCGCGTCGCGGCCGGTGGCGGCGAGATGGGCGCGGATGCCCCAGACGTGACTCATGATCTGGCCCTTGGCGTCGGAGGCGCCGCGGCCGTAGACGCGCCCGTCGCGCACCGCCGGCTCGAACGGCGGTGTTTCCTCCCACAGTTCGTCCTTGGCCGCCCGCACATCGTGATGGCTGTAGATCAGAACCGTGGGCGCTCCGGGCGCGGCGCACCATTCGGCGTACACCGCGGGGGCTTCGCCCTTCCAGACCTCCACCGCCGGGAAGCCGGTGGCGCGCAGCTCCGCCGCCAGCCAGTTCGCCGACCTGATCAGGTCGGGAGCGCGTTCCGGCAGGCCTGCGACGGAGCGGATCCGCAGCCAGCCGACGAGTTCCTCGACGAGCACGTCCTGATGCGCGGACAGAAATTCGCGGACGTCGCGGGTCATCGGATCACCTCACGATACGAATCGGATCGGTGGGGTACCCCGTATCGGCCGCGACATGCTCCGTTCGGGTTCAGTCCGGGCGGACCACGACTAACGCCCGCGAATCGGGGCACGCGGGTGACCGTGTACGACAATCTGCCCACGATCGCCGATCTCGACGAGCTGGCCGAACTGGTCACCGCGTACGCAGCAAAAGATCAATTGTTCGTACGGTGGTCGGCCGGTCCCGCCGGCGACCTGCGCCAGGGGGCCAGCCGCGACTCGCTGACCGGGGTGCCGTTGCCAGGCCTGTCGGCCAACCCGCTGGCCGTCGAACCGTGGTGGGGTGACCGGTCGATGCGGCTCTGGGTCGCCCGCCGGCTGTACGACTACCGCCACCTGCGGTATGAGCACGGGACCACGGTCCGCCCGTGGGTGCTGGTGGGCAGCCAGTGCGGCCGCGGACCGGACAACGAGCCGCTGGTCCGGGTGCGCCGGCCGGTCGCTTGGATCGCCGACACCGCGCTGATCGAGGCGGAGCATCTGGTCGAGGCCCAGAACGCGGCCGGCTGGGGCCCGCTGGACCGGCGCGGAGCCCGGTAGGCCGGGCCGTTTGACCGGCTCGCCGGCGGGCATTCGGTCCGCCATGAGCTCGACCATCATCCCGTACGAGGACGGCCCGCTGATCGTCCGCGGCGACTTCGAGATCGCCACGCCGGACGGCACGCCGATCGAGGCCGGCCGGACGACGGTCGCCCTGTGCCGGTGCGGCAAGTCAGCGATCAAGCCGTTCTGCGACGGCACCCACAAGGCGATCAACTTCCGGGCAGGCACCGACCGCGTCACCCCGGCCCCGCGATGAGCCGGCGGCGTTTATCGCAGGCGTGCGAGGGAAGCCAGCCGACATGAAACTCCCTGCGCCACGCGGTGCCGTCTCCACCGCGCTGATCGATCTGCTCGGCGGGAAAGCGTCGACGTTGCCGCGGACGCCGGTGCCGGACGACGAGGAGGATCTGCACCTGGCGTTGTTCGTCTGCTACGAGATGGCCTACCGCGGCTGGGACGGGGTCGACGACCGCTGGGAGTGGGATCCGGAGCTGCTGCGGTTGCGCGGCGCGCTGGAACACCGGTTCGAGGCCGATCTGCACGCTCTCGCCGGCCCGCCGGAGGCGGTGGATCCGGCGACCGTGCCGCACCGGCTGACCGAGCTGGTCTCCGCCGACGACGGGCCGTCGCTGTCCGGGTACCTTCGTGGCCGGGCGACCCAGGAGCAGTTCCGCGAGTTCGTCACGCACCGTTCCGTCTACCACCTGCGTGAGGCCGATCCGCACACGTACGTGATCCCCCGCCTGGCCGGGCGGCCGAAGGCGGCGCTCATCGAGATCCAGCTCGACGAGTACGGCGGCGGCGTCGAGCCGAAGATGCACCAGGAGCTCTTCAAGCGCACGATGAGCTGGTTCGGCCTCGATCTGACCTACGGGACGTACGTCGACGCGGTCCCGGCCGCGACGCTGGCCGCCAACAACGTGATGTCGCTGTTCGCGCTGCACCGCCGCCGCCGGGGCGCCCTGCTGGGTCACCTCGCCGCCTACGAGATGACCTCCTCGATCCCCAACCGGGCGTACTCCAACGGACTGCGCCGGCTGGGCGGTGACGCGAGCGCGACAGCGTTCTACGACGAGCACGTCGAGGCGGACGCGGTGCACGAGCAGATCGCCGCGCACGACCTGTGCGGCTCCTTCGCCGCCGCCGAGCCGGAACTGGCCGGCGACGTCGTCTGGGGCGCCCGCTGTGCCCTGGCGGTCGACGCCCGGTGGGCCACGTCGGTGCTCGACTCCTGGGCGGCCGGCCGGTCGTCGTTGCGGGAGTGAGCATGCGGGCCGACGTCACCTTCATCGGCAATGCCACGACCGTGCTGCGGCTGGGCGAGTTCACGTTGCTGACCGACCCGGCGTTCGGGCCGGCCGGCAGCCGCGTCTACCTCGGCTACGGGGCCTGGACCCGCCGGCTCACCGATCCTGCGCTGGCGGCGCTCGATCTCGCGCAGGTGGACGCGGTGCTCCTCTCCCACCTGCACGGCGATCATTTCGACCGGGCCGCGCGGGAGCAGCTCGAGCATTCCCTGCCGATCATCACGACGCCCCAGGCCGAACGCCGCCTGCGCCGCCGGCACTTCGAGGCGGTCCGCGGGCTGCCCACCTGGGAATGCCACGAATGGACCCGGGACCGCCAGCGGCTGCGAGTCACCGCGGTGCCCGGCCGACACGGCCCCGGCCTGGCCGACGCGCTGCTGCCGGACGTGATGGGCTCGGTGGTGGAGCTGGAACAGGACGGGCGGTGCGCGCTGCGGTTGTACATCACCGGCGACACGCTGTACGACCCCGGCCTCGCCGAGATACCGCGGCGGTTCGGTGAGATCGACGCCATGCTCATCCACCTCGGCGGCACCCGGCTGCTCGGTCTGCTGCTGACCATGGACGACCGGCAGGGCGCCGACCTGACCGACCTGATCCGGCCCCGGCTGACCGTTCCTGTGCATTTCGACGACTACCGGGTGATGAAGTCGCCGCTGAGCAACTTCCTGGCCCGCGCGCGGGCGCAGGGACTGACCGGCGTTCAGCCGATCACCCGCGGCGGCACGCTGGATCTGCGGCCGCCCGATCGGTGTTCCTGATCAGCGGCGAATAGGTCGCGCGGGGCGGGGAATCCGGCTCGCCATGACGACGACCGGCACGGCCGCAGCGGCCGCACCACCACATGCCGACGCCGCCGCCGACGAAGCGCTGCTTCGCCTCGGCCGGGCGCTTCGGGACCTCGGCTACCGGTTCACCACGATCACCCCGGCCACCCATGAGCGGGTCAACCGGCGTCCCGCGAACGCGTGGGCCCGCACCGAGCGGGACGTGCTGGGCTGGAGCCGGCCGTTCCGGGCCGGGGTCCTGCCCGCGGGGCTGATGGAGCTGCTGGACGCGGCCAGGGCCCTCGAGCGCCACGGCGACGGCTGGCGGAGCCGGATCCGGTTCTCCTCCTACGACGACGAGCTGTTCCTGCACTCCACTTTTCCGACCGCGACCGCCGACTCGGTCTTCTTCGGCCCGGACACGTACCGGATGGCCGACGCGGCGGCCGCACACATCGCGGCGCGGGCCACGCCGGTGCGCCGGGCCGTGGACATCGGTTGCGGCACCGCGGCCGGGGCGATCACCGTCGCGAAGCGGGCGCCGGAGGCCGAGGTCATCGGCGTCGACATCAACGACACCGCGCTGCGGTATGCCCGGATAAACGCCGCGCTGGCCGGCGCCGACCGGGTCCGGCTGTGCCACAGCGACCTGCTGAACGGCGTGGACGGCGCCTTCGACCTGATCATCGCCAACCCGCCGTTCATGATCGATTCAGCCCGGCGCACCTACCGCGACGGCGGCGGGCCGCAGGGCAACCAGCTCCCCCTCGCGGTCGTCGACACCGCGAAGCAGCGGCTGGCGCCGGGCGGCTCGCTGGTGCTGTTCAGCGGGACCGGCATCATCGAGGGACGCGACCCGCTCCGCGAGGCCGCCGAACAGCGGCTGAGCCGGACCGGCCTGGCCTGGACCTACCGCGAGGTCGATCCGGACGTGTACGGCGAGGAACTGGACACCCCCGCCTATCAGCACGCCGAACGGGTCGCGGTCGTGGTGCTGACCGCCACCCGCCCGCGGTGACCGGGGCCGGTCCGGCCCCGACCGTGGGTGTCGAGGAGGAGTTCCTGCTCCTCGACCCGCACAGCGGTGAGAACGTGCCGCTGGCCGGGAAGGTGCTGAGTGCTCTGCCCGAGTCGGTGCGCGGGCAGAGCCGCCTGGAGTTCCGGCACAGCATGATCGAGATGGTCACCCCGGTCTGTACCGGGCTGGCCGAGCTCCGGCAGCACCTGGTGGACAACCGGCGGGCGGCCGCGGCCGCGGCGGCCGACGCCGGCGCCCGCCTGGTCGCCGTCGGCGCGACCCCGGTGGCCGAGCCCGTCCTGGAGCCGACCGAGAACCCGCGGTTCCACGAGATCGCCCGGTTCTACGGGCCGATCGCGGCCGACCCCGCGGTGTGCGGCTGTCACGTCCACGTCGGCGTGCCGGACCGGGCGCTGGCCATCGAGGTCGGCAACCACCTGCGGGCTTGGTTGCCGGTCGTGCAGGCGCTCGCGGCGAACTCACCGCTGTATCGGGGCGCGGACACCGGCTACGCCAGCTGGCGGTCCGTGCAGCTGCAACGGTGGCCCAGCCTGGGACCGGCGCCGCACGCCGATTCGGCCGCCGGCTACGACGCGACGGTGGCCACGCTGGTGTCGGCCGGCGTCATGCTTGACGACACCATGGTCCTCTGGTACTCCCGCCCGTCCGCCACCTTCCCGACGGTCGAGGTGCGGGTCGGTGACGTCGGAGCCACCGTGGACGACACCGTGGTGATCGCGGGCCTCGTCCGGGCGCTGGTGGCGACGGCCATGGACGACATCTCGGCCGGCCGCCCGGCCCGGCGCGTTCCGGACGATCTGTTGCGGGCGGCGCACTGGAACGCGGCGCGCACCGCGCTGGACGGCACGCTGACCGATCTCCGCTCGCAGTGCGCCCGGCCGGCCTGGGACCTGGTGGACGAGCTGGTCGGCTACGTCGGGCCGGTCCTTCGCCGCCAGCGCGACCAGGACGTCGTCGAGGCGCAGCTGGCGCGCCTCCGGCGGGACGGCACCGGCGCGGCCCGGCAACGGCGGATCCTGAGTGCGGGCGGTGACACCGCCGCGGTGCTGGACCGGCTGGCCGAGCTGATCGTCGCCGGATGACGGCGACACGGCCCGGGATGCCGCGCTGAGGCGACTCGTCCCGGGCCGGTCGGATCGCGTCAGTTGGGCAGGAACACCGCCCGTACACAGTCGTCTTCTTTGTCCTTGAACATCCGGTAGCCAGCCGGGGCGTCGGCCAGCGGCATGGTGTGGGTGGCGAGGTGTTCGGTGACCAGCTCGCCGCGGGCCATCCGATCGAGCAGCATCGGGATGTAACGCTGGCCGTGCATCTGCGCTCCGCGCACGGTGAGTCCCTTGTTCATCAGCGCGCCGAGCGGGAACTTGTCCACGAAGCCGGCGTACACGCCGAGGACGAAGACCGAGCCGCCCTTGCGGCAGGCGTGAATCGCGTCGCGTACCGCCGCCGGCCGGTCGGTCTGCAGGCGAAGCTGCTGTTTGACCTGGTCATATAGGAACTGCGCGCCGGGGGTGTGCGCTTCCATGCCGACCGCCTCGATACAGACGTCCGGGCCCCGGCCACCGCTGCGCTCCCGCAGCTCCGCCTCGACGTCGGTGTGCTCGTAGTTCAGCGGTTCGGCCCCGGCGAACTTCTCGGCCTGGCCCAGCCGGTTCTCGTACCGGTCGATCACGATCACCCGGTCGGCGCCGAGCAGCACCGCCGCGCGCGCCGCCATCTGCCCGACCGCCCCGGCGCCCCAGACCGCCACCACGTCACCGGGCCGGACGCCGCCCAGGTCCGCGCCCATCCAGCCGGTGCTCGCCGAGTCGGAGGCGAACAGGGCCCGCTCGTCGGTGACCGCCTCGGGCACGATAAACGCGCCGACGTCGGCGAACGGGACCCGGATGTACTGGGCGTGGCTTCCCGGGTTGCCGCCCATCGCGTGCGAGTACCCGAAACAGCCACCCGGGGCCTGTCCCCACAGCGTCTCGGTGATGGCCGGGTTGGTGTTGCCGTTGTCGCACAGCGAGAACAGCTCCTGGGCGCAGAAATAGCACTTGCCGCAGGCGATGAAGGACGACACCACCACCCGGTCACCCACCCGGTGGTTGCGGACGTCGGATCCGACCTCGACGACCTCGCCCACGAACTCGTGACCGAGGACGTCGCCCTTCTCCATGAACGGGATGTAACCGCCGATCAGGTGCAGGTCCGACCCGCAGGTGACGGTCCGGGTGACCTTGACGATGATGTCGCCGGGGTTGCGGATCTCCGGGTCCGGCACCTCCCCGACGGCCAGCTTGTTGACGCCCTGCCACTGCAACGCCTTCACAGCAGTCCCCCTTCGCGACCGTGCCGGGTGGCCGCGCGCAATGGCGCGTTCAGCGCGGTGGGGGTGCTGGTCGGGCCGCCCGGCTGCAGCACGTCGCCGACTTCCAGAAGTGATCGGCTCTCCCGCAGCAGACGCCGGATGTCGCCGTCGGAGACCGTGTCGTTCAGAGCACGTGCGCTGATCTCCGTGCCCCGATCGGCGGGAGCCGCCCGCAGCTGCACGTCCAGGGCTCCGTGGTAGGCGCTCAACGGCTCCGGCAGCACCTCAGCTATCTCATCGAAGGGCCGCTGGACTGTGATCACATGGCGCCGGCCGGAGGACGGCGCGGAAGCGGACCGCCGCCTGGCGACGACGCGATAGGTCGTACCGCCGAGAGCGGCGGTCACGGCGGTTACCAGCACCGCCCGGGTCATTAATCTCATGGACCCCGAATACCGATTTGGATCCCACTCAAACGACCTTTTTCTGCCATTCGCTCGGGCCTTGTCCCGCTGCGGCCGGGATGCGGAACTCGGCCCACCCGCGGGCGCCGGGTCCCTCAGAAGTGACGCGCGGGTGCCGATTCGAAGCTTGATCGCCGTGCCTGAGCGGTGACCGGCGGCGTGGGGAGAGCGCGATGCAGTCGACCAGATCCTGGCGGATGGGCGCGGTCGCCGCCGTACTGCTGCTTGCCGCTTGTAGCAGTGGCTCCTCCGGAACGCAGGCGGCGGCGCCCGGGCCGGCGACGCCGTCGGCCGCCCGGGTCATCAGCGTCGCCACGCTGAAGCCGGGACAGACGGTTCCGACGCCGGCTGGGAAGGCCCTGTTCACCATGACCGGGAAGATCTCGACCTCCAACAAGGGGGCCGATCTGGTCTTCGACCAGAGCACCGTCGAGGATCTCGGCCTGGTCCAGGTCAAGCTGTACGAGCCGTGGACCAAGGCGGACATGGAGTTCCGCGGGGTCTGGCTGAAGGACCTCGTGGCGGTTGCCGGTGTGCCGGCCGACGCCACCAGGCTGCATATCACCGCCCTCGACGACTACGCGGTCGATCTGTCTCTGGCCGACATCCGGGCCGGCGGGATCATGCTGGCCACCCGGGCCGGCGACGGCTCGGCCATCCCGATCGATCAGGGCGGCCCGAGCCGGGTGGTGTTCTCCGACGGCGTCAAGGCCGGCACCAACGCGGATCAGTGGGTGTGGAGCGTCAAGGAGATAGCTGTCCAGTGATGCCGACGGAATCCGAGGCGGAAGCTGTTCCGTTCGCGGTATCCGAGGGACGGCTGTGGCAACGCATCACCTACGTGGCGCTCGTGGTGACGATGATCGGCGCCACCGTCGGCGTGCTGGGCATCGTGGTACGCAACAGCGTCCTTCTGGGCCGGATGACCACCGACGTCTCGGTGGCGCAGCAGCGCACGACGAACCTGCACAATCTGCAGCTGGCGACCCTGCACCTGTTGCTGGAGCTGACCCAGCAGGGCCAGGGCGACAGCACCGACGAGATCACCGTGCGCCGGGGATTGCTGGGCCGGATGTTCACCGTCGTGGACGGGTTGTTCCCGGCCGGTTCGGCCCAGGTGCGCGAACTGCGGGCGATCCAGGCGTCGCTCGACCGTTTCTCCTGGTCACGCCTGGACGGCACGACGACCGACTGGGACGTCGCGATCATCTCGGCCCGAGGCCTGGTCTCGCAGACCGAGGTTCAGGTCAAGGGCATGTACGACGAGCAGGAGCAGTTCTTCTACGGAGCCACCCGACAGTCCCTGCAGGCCAAGCGGGACAGCCAGAACGCGCTCGCGGTGCTGATGACCCTCGTCATCATCATGGCCGCCTGCTGGCTGGTCCTGCTCCGGCGCCGCACCCGGAGCCGGCTGGTGCAGGCCTACGACGCGCTGGTCGCCGAGGTGTCCGAACGCCGTACGCTGCAGGACCAGCTCACCCACCAGGCGTTCCACGACGCGCTCACCGGCCTGCCGAACCGGGCGCTGTTCGTCCGCCGGCTGGCTGACAGCATTCAGGCGCCCGGCGAGGCCACCGGGGCGCCGTCGGCCGTGCTCGTCGACCTGGACGGATTCAAGAACGTCAACGACACGCTCGGCCACGGCGCCGGCGACGAGCTGCTGCGAGTGATCGCGGAACGCCTCCGCGATTGCGTACGGGCCGGTGACACCGTGTCCCGGCTCGGCGGCGACGAGTTCGCCCTCGTCATCGTCCGGGAGGACCCCCTCGACGGCGCGGTCGCCGCGAGCCGGCGGTTGATCGAGGCGATCCAGCGGCCGATCCCGGTGGCCGGGCAGGAGGTCAGCATCAACGCGAGCGTCGGGATCGCCCACCTGGACGGGCAGGCCGGCGCCGAAGAGCTTCTCGCCGACGCCGACATCGCAATGTACGCGGCGAAGAAGGCCGGCAAGGCCCGCTACGAGGTGTTCCGTTCCGACATGCGGGACCAGACGCGGCGCCGGGTCCGGCTGGAACAGCAACTGGCCCGCGCGGTCGAGGCGCGCGAGATCGAGGTCTTCTACCAGCCGATCGTCGCCCTGGACTCCGGCCGGGTCACCGCCGTGGAGGCGCTCGCCCGCTGGCGGCACCCCGAGGACGGCCTGATCCCGCCCGGAACGTTCATCCCGGTGGCCGAGGAGTCCGGCCTGATCCGCGAGATCGGCCGCGACGTCCTCCGGCAGGCCTGCGCGACGGTCCAGCGCTGGCGGCATTCGGTGCCCGGCTGCACGGACCTGATCGGCACCGTCAACGTGTCCGTCCGGCAACTGCAATCCGGCACGTTCTCCGCCCACCTGGACGAGGCGCTGCAGGAGAGCGGCCTGCCGCCCGCCGCGCTGACTCTGGAGATCACCGAGAGCCTCCTGCTGGACGAGTCCGACATCGTCACCGCCGAACTGGGCCGGATCAAGAGCCGGGGCGTGCGGCTGGCCATGGACGACTTCGGCGCCGGCTACTCGTCGGTGGCGTCCCTGCTGCGCCTTCAGGTCAGCGTCCTGAAGATCGACAAAACCTTCCTCGACCTCGACAACAGCAACCAGGGAACCCTCATCCGCGCCGTGACCGAGCTCGGCCACACGCTGGGACTCACGGTGGTGGCGGAGGGCGTGGAAACCGAGGACCAGCTGGCGCACGTACGCCGGGCCAACTGCGACAGCGTGCAGGGCTTCCTGCTGTCCCGCCCGCTGCCGGAACACGAGGCCCACAGCTACCTGTCCGGGTCCGTTCCCGAGGGCGTGCCGCTGCGCGGATGAGGCGGCCGGACCAGAATTTCGGCGAATGGCGCGTGGAGGACGTTTCGCCGCCATAACGTGAGTCTGCGTCGACATTTCTCGGATTTGTCGTGCATTCAGACACGGCTCACGGCGGGACGACGAGATGTTCGGATCTATTCCGCGGCGCTGGTGCGCCGCGCTGCTGACGGTGCTCGTGGTCGGCCTGGTCGGTCTGGTCGGCGCACCACCGGCCATGGCCGAGCCGGCGGTGAACGGGCTCGGCGAAGCCATCCTCTACTTCACCGCATCGGACGGGCTCACGCGCGTCGGGCCGTACGGCAGCAATCCGAAGACCTTTCCGGTCGCGGATCCGGCCGGCGTGGCTCTCGACGTAGACGGCGCCGTCTACGTCGCCGGCGGGTCCGGGGCCGGCCCTCTCGTCCGCGAGTTCAAGCCGGACGCCACGTGGGGAGAGTCCCTGTTCCCCGATCTGTCGAGCGCCTCCGACGTCGCGGTCCGGGACGGCCGGGTCGTTGTGGCCGATTCCGACTCGCTGCAGGTCAAGGACCCCGACGACGTGGCGGCGATCTTCGCGCCGGGTGTGCACCCGACCAAGGTGGTCAGCACGGCGGCCGCCGTGTACTTCATCGACGGCGACGACGGCGGTGTCTATCGATACCGGAGCGGCGACGGCGTGCAGGTGGTCGTGCCGAGCGAATCCACGTCCGGCCTCGCGGCGGATGCGGCGGGAAATCTCTACCTCGGCCAGCCCACGAGGATCGTCAAGTACGACCCGGTCCAGGAGTCGGAAACGGTCCTCGTCGGCAACCTGGACGACGCGCCGGTCGACCTGGCGGTGAGCGAGAGTGGCGACCTGTATTACGCGTCGAGCGATGGCAAAATTCTGTGCCGGCCAGCTGCGGAATTCTCCTCGACGACGGTCGCCACCGGTATCGAGGGGCTGACCTCCATCGCCGTGCGGACGGCCCCCACTATGCCGGGCGCCGTCTCGGCCGAGGGCGAAGACGGGCAGGTACGGGTCTTCTGGAGCCCCTCCGGGACGAACGGCGGCGGCTCCGACATCCGGTACGAGGTCGCCACGTTCGTCGGTGACGAGATCGGTGAACCGGTGCCGGCGCCGGATGTTCCGGTCTGCGCGACCCGAGAGACGACGTGCACCATCGAGAACCTCGAGAACGGCAAGACCTACATGTTCGGGGTTGCCGCCTTCAACACCGCGGACGGGAACGACACCGGCGGCTCGTTGCCGAACCAGTCCAACAGCGTCTCTCCCCACATCGGCCCCGACAAGCCGGTCTTCGGTACGCCGGTGCCAGGCAACGCCGCCGCGACGGTGACCTTCACGCCGGGGGCCGACAACGGCGTTCCGACCAGGGGATGGATGATTTCGGTCGATCGCGTCGAGTGGCGCGGGGTCAACGTCGTCCCGACCGCCGAGAACGAATTCGAGGTGGTCTTCGACCGGCTGGTGAACGACGAGACCAACACCCTGTACCTCCGGGCCTACGACCCGGCCACCGACATGACGGGTGCGGTGGCGAGCACCACGGTCACGCCGGACAGTGACTTACCGGCAGTTCCGTGGTTCTCCGAGGTCCGGGCGGGCGAGAGGTCGGCGACCCTGTTCTTCCCGCCGATCGATCCGGGCATCAGCGAGATCACCGGCTACGAGGCGAGCGTCAACGGTGCGGTCTGGACTCCGGTGGCGGCCACGGACGGACTTCCCAGCGACGACGAGAGCTCGCCCACGGAAACGCCGAGCACTCCGTCCGAGGACGTGAGCCCACCCGCCGACGAGCCCACCACACCCTCGGACGACGAAAGCCCGCCCGCCGACGGAGACGATCAAAGCGCGCAGAGCGAGGGTACGGACGACGGGTCGGACACGCTGAGCGTCGTGATCGAGAACCTGACCCAGCCGGCGAACCTGATCCGTCTGCGCGCGAAGAATGCCGAGGGTGCCGGCGTCTACGCCTCCACCATGGTCTTCCCGACCCAGGTCGTCGCGCCCGGCGCCCCGGCCGACGTGGCGCTCGAGTCGGGCGACGAGCGACTCACGGTGGTCTTCATGCCGAGCCGGTATCCGGCCGACCGCTTCGAGGTGAAGGTCGGCGATGGCGAGTGGACGCCCTTGACCCTCGACGACATCGACCGGGGAGGACGACAGGGCGGCGTCGTCACCGGTCTGCAGAACGGCACGACCTATGAGGTACGGGTGCGGGGCGTCAACCAGGTCGACGACGGCGAGGAGAGCGAGCCCGCATCCGGCACCCCGGCGGCGCGGCCCTCGGCGCCGAGGGAGCTGCAAGCCACGCCCGCCGACGCCTCGGCCCGGCTGAGCTTCCTCCCACCGGCCGACGACGGCGGTGATCCGAGCCATCTGACCTACCAGGTCCTCCTCGAGAACAGCGAGGACTGGGAGCCGCTCACCACCGAGCCGGGGACGGACGGGGCGCTGATCGCCACGGTGTCCGACCTGTCGAACGACGAGACCTGGAACATCCGGCTGCGTGCCCACAACAGCAGCGGCGGGAGCGAGGAGGCGACCGTCGCGGTCACGCCCTCGACCCTGCCGCCCACGACCCCGCCGACCAGCGAGCCGACCACAACTCCGACAACCCCGCAGACCAGCGCTCCGACCACGACCGCGCCGGCCTCCTCAGCACCGGCCACCACCGCACCCGCGGCGACGCCGACTACAACGGCACCGACGAGTACGGCGCCAACCGTCGCGCCGACCACGACGGCACCCACGACCGCACCGCCCACAACCGCACCCACGACCGCGCCGACGACGCCCGCGCCGGTGACCCCGCAAGCGCCCACCGGCGTCAGCGCCACCGCCGGCCTCGCTTCGATCACCGTGTCGTGGAACGCGCCGGCCGCCAACGGCGCGGTGATCACCGGCTATCGGGCCACCGCCTTCCCGGGCGGAGCCAGCTGCACGAGCACCGGCGCCAGCTGTGTGGTCGGCGGGGACGCAGGGACCTCATACACCGTCAGTGTGGTGGCCGTCTCGGCCGCCGGCGACTCGCCGAGCTCGGCGTCCTCGAACGCCGTGACCCCGACCGAGCTGACGGTGCCCAACGCGCCTCCGGTCACCAACCTGCCGCTGGAGATGCCCGACGGCCCGGTCACCTCGGCCGCGCCGGGTGGAAAGCTGAAGATGTCCGGACGCGGCTACGCGCCGTTCTCCGTGATCACGCTGGCGGTCTACTCGAAGCCCACCGTGCTCGGCACGGTCACCGCCGACGCCGACGGCGCGTTCGAGACGGAGGTCGACGTTCCGGACAACCTCAGCGTCGGCACGCACTCGTTCGTCGCCGCCGGCGTCGACAAGTCCGGCAAGTTCCGGGCTCTGCGCCTCGACCTTCCCATCGCGAAGTCCAGCACCGGCACAACACTGCCGACGACCGGATCGGCCCTGCTGTGGCTGTTCGTCGCCGGTTTCGCCAGCGTCGTGACCGGCGTGGCGGTGCGGCGGCTCGCGAGATGAGACAGGCGGCCGACGCGGCGGTCCCGCAATCCCACATTCTCGGCACGCGGAGGTCAGTCGCCGGTGGCCAGCAACTGCGCCCGGCGAACTCCGGGGAGCAGCAACGCCAGGGCCGTTCCGGCGGCGACGATGACGGCGGCGGCGGCCAGGGCCGGGACCAGGCCGTCGACGAAGGTGGTCGGGGTGTAGCCGCCCTCGGTGGCGAAGATGGAGACCAGCATCGCCACGCCGACGGCGACGCCCAGCTCGCGGGCGGTGTTGTTGACGCCCGCGGCCACGCCGCGTTCGTGTTCCGGGACGGCCTCGAGGGCGACCGCGCTGATCGGCGGGTAGCTCAGTCCCAGCCCGATGCCGGCCAGCAGGAACGGGCCGAACAGCACCGGGAAGGGGACGTCGGCGGCGAAGACCGTGGCCATCCAGACCAGTGAGAGCGCCACCAGCGCCTGCCCGGCGACGACCAGGCGGGGCGCGCCCCACCGGGCCATCAGCAGGCCGGTGGCCGGGCCGACGAACAGCGGGACCAGCGAGCAGGGAAGGGTGCGCAGACCGGCCTGCAACGGGTCGGCGCCCTGAACGACCTGGAAGAACTGCGCGAGCAGGAAGATGCTGCCGTAGACGCCGATGTTGAGGCTGAAGGACAGCGTGTTGATGACGCTGAACTCCCGGGAGCGGAACAGGCGCAGCGGCAGCATCGGCGCTGCGCTGCGCGACTGCCACCAGAGGAACAGGCCGAACACCGCCGCACCGCCGGCCAGAGCGGCCAGGACCCGGGGCGAGCTCCACCCGTGTGCCGGCGCCTCCACCACGCCCCGGACCAGCACGAAGATCGACGTGGTGAGCAGGGCGATGCCGCCCAAGTCGATCCGCCGTGGTTGTCCACGGGATTCGCTCAGCAGCCGGCCGGCCAGCAGCATCGCGACCAGTCCGACCGGCACGTTGAGCCAGAAGATCCAGGTCCAGTGCAGCCCCTCCACCACGGCTCCGCCGAGCACCGGCCCGATCGCGACGCCGAGACCGGTGAACCCGCTCCACAGGGCGATCGCCAGGGGCCGCCGCCCGGCCGGCACGCCGGCGGCCAGCAGGGCCAGCGACAGCGTCATGACGAACGCGCCGGAGGCGCCCTGCACCGCGCGGGCGATCATCAGCGCGCCGACGGTGGTGGCCAGCGCGCAACCGGCCGAAGCGCAGGTGAAGACGACGATGCCGATCATGAAGATCAGCCGCCGGCCGAATCGGTCACCGAGCGCCGCCGCGGTGAGCAGCAGCGCGGCGTACGGCAGGGTGTAGGCGTCGACGATCCACTGAAGATCACCGGTCGAGGCGTCGAACGCGGTCCGCATCGCCGGCAACGCGGTCGTGACCACCAGATTGTCCAGCGAGACCATGAACGCCGGCAGGCCCACCGCCGCGATGACCGCCTTCACGACTGGTCGGTCATCAGGCCGCGCAGCTCGCCCGCGAACCGGGCCGTCCACTCGTCGATCTCCGCTCCGGTCCACCCCAGGTGGTGCGGCGAGTACCACCAGTCGAGGCGGGTCGTCCCCTCGATGATGGAGCACTCGAGGTAGAGCGGCGGCTGCTTGAGGCCGCACTCGGCGTCCCACATGTCGCCGAGCGGGGCGTCCCGGGGCGAGAAGAGGCCGCTGCGGCTGCGCGCCGGCACCTCGCCCTGGAAGTTGAACCAGAGCGTCGGGACCGGCGAGCCGGCGAGGCCCGGGTCATCGGTCAGGTACTGCAGCGCCTCGAACGAGACGCCCGCCGAGGGCACGAGGGTGAGCCGTTCGGCCACCGCGGTCAGCGTCTCGCCCGGGCTCTGGCCGGAGCTGTCCTCGAAGGCGAGCGGGAAGGTGCAGTGCATGTCGCCGGCCGTCCGCGACAGGTCGAGGCCGTGCACCGCCGCCTGCCGTCCCGAGCTGGAGAGCCGGATCGCAAGACGACCGCAGCTCCACCGGTGCTGAGCGGTCCGCACCAGCGCGGTGAGCAGCGTGGTGGCGATCGGCGAGCGGCGGCCGTCCCTCCGCACGGCACGGAGCGCGCGCGTCTCGTCGGGACTCAGGTATTGGCGTACGAAAGTGACGTCTTTCTCTTTGAGGCCCGGATGCACCCGGGAGTCGTAGCCGGCCGGCGGCGGCGCCTCGAGTTGCGCGCGCCAGAAATCCAGATCGGCAGCCGCTCCCCCGCGAGCAAAATCATTCATCCAGCGGGTGTACGCGTCGAACGGCGCCGACGTCCGCGCCAGAACCAGCGGCTCGCCCCGCTCGTCCAGCCGGCAGAGCTGGTCCAGTTCGTCGACCAGGATGCCCAGCGTGACGCCGTCCATGACGAGGTGGTTGAGGACGATGAACAGCCGCTGCGCGGGGCCCGCCCCGATCAGCAGGAGCCGCATCACCGGGCCGTTCTCGACGTCGAGGCGGTGATGCTGGTAGTTCAGGAGCGCTTCACCCCCGTCGGCGTCGACCGACTCGACGGCGAAACTGCTCTCGGCGTCACCGTAGTGCTGAGCGAACCGGCCGCCTTCGCGGCGGAACCGCAGCCGCAGCGCGTCCTGCCGGGCGACCAGCGCGGCCGCGGCCCGGCCCAGGCGCTCCGGGGTGAGCGGCCGGTGCACGTCGAGCATGATCGCGCGGTTCCACCAGTTCCAGTGGTCCAGCCGCAGGGCGTGCGCCTGAGCGGGGCTGAACGGGACGTCGCCCGGTTGCGGGGCTTCCGGCGGCTCGGCGGGCGCCCGGTCGAGGCCGGTCATGACGAAGGCCGCCATGTCGCGCAGGGTCGAGCCGTCGGAGACGGTCGCCGGCGAAACGTGCGCTCCGGTCCGGTCCTCGATGCGCTTGGCCAGGTCCATCATCCCGAGCGAATCCAGGCCGGCATCGCGCAGCGGCTGATCCACCGGCACGTCGTCCGGGGCGGGCAACTGCAGCAGGGCCGCAACCTCGGTCTGGAGCAGCCGGAGCACGTACTCCCCCGACGGCGCGTCCGCCACGGTGCCCGACCGTTCCGGGCCGGAAAGCGCCGCCTTACGCAGCGAGCCGTCCGCCCATCGGTCCCGGCTTTCCCCGCGCCGCGGCTTTCCGCTGGTCGTCTTGGGAAGGCGGCCGGGCCGCAGGAGCAGGACCTCGTGACACTGCACGCCGCTGTGCGCGGCCACCGCGGCCCGGATCGACGCCACCGCGCGATCGAGCGGGACCGCCTCGCCGCCGTCCAGGGCCTTGCGGCGCACCTCGGCCGCCACCACGACCCGCTCGGCGCCGCCGGCCCGCACGCCGAAAGCGACCGCGCTGCCCGGCCGCAGGATCGGATCGGCCGCCACCACCGCCGCCTCCAGGTCCTGCGGGTGGATGTTGCGGCCGCCGACGATGATCAGATCCTTGCGGCGGCCGCAGATGAACACCTCGCCGTCCGCGCCGATGGCCCCGAGGTCGCCGGTGCGCAGAAATCGCCGCTCGTCCCCGGTCGCCAGGCGCGCGGCGAAGACGGCCGCGTTCTCCTCGTCGCTGCGCCCCCAGTAACCGCTCGACACGCTGGCGCTCGACACCCAGAGCTCGCCCACCACGCCCGGTGGCCGGGGCTGTCGTGTCTCCGGGTCGACCGCCAGCACCGAAACGCCGAGCTCGGCGTCGGGGACGCCGCTGCCGACGAGCGTCACCGCGGGCGCGCCCGGCGAGGCGGGGACGACCACGCCGTCCCGGTCCAGCGTGGCCCGGTCCGCGTGCAGCAGCGTCGGCGCGTGGCCGACCGGACCGCTGATGAAAAGGACGGCCTCGGCCATGCCGTAGACGTTGACGAACGACGCCGGATCGAAGCGCATCGCCGCGAGCCCGGCCGCGAAGCGATCCATCGTCGCCGCCAGCATCGGCTCACCGCCCTGGAGGGTGGCCCGCAGCGAGGACAGGTCGAACGCGTCGTCCTCGCGAAGTCCACGTAGGACGTACTCGTAACCGAAGTTGGGTCCGGCGATGTGCGTGCCGCGGTAGCGGTCGATCGCTTCGAGCCAGAGGCGCGGGGCGGCGAGGAAGGTCAGCGGGGAGAAGACGATGCACCGGGCCCCGGTGTACATCGCGTTCAGGATCCCGCCGGCCAGGCCCATGTCGTGGAAGAGCGGCACCCAGCCGACCAGCACCGAATCGCCGTCGACTTGGGTGTTGCGCGCGATGAGCTCGAGGTTGTGCACGAGGTTGCGGTGGCGCACCACGACACCCTTGGGCGCCGACGTCGAGCCGGAGGTGTACTGCAGGTACACGATGTCGTCCGGGCCGAACCGCTCCACCGCGCGGGCGAGCCGGGCCGCGGCCGCCGCCGGCGCCGCCCGCTTCACCCGGTTCGACAGGAGCCAGGAGAGCTCGGGCCAGCTCGCGGTATCCCGGCCGCGCAGCCGGTTCGCCACGCCGTCCCGCACCGACGCGAGCCGGGTGAACGCGCGGTATTTCGCGTGCGTCAGCGCGACGCGGGCGCCGCTGTCCTCGGCGACATGACGCAGCTTCGGCAGCTCCCGGTCGAGATGTCGCGGATCGGGGCTCGCCACCGGAACCGCGATCGCGCCGAGCAGCATGCACCCGAAGAAACCCGCGACGAAGTCGAGCGCGTCGTCCGGCGGGAAGACCAGCAGGACGCGGTCGCCCGGCCCGACCCCGGCCGCCTCGAGAAGGTCGGCTGTGCCGGCCGCGCGCCGCACGATCTCCGCGCAGTCGGCCGCGTCGGCCTCCCGGCCGTGCCGGTCGAGAACGGTGTAGAGCGGTGCCCGAGCGGCGGCGTCGAGGCGCTCGGCCACGGTGATGAGCAGGCTCGGGGTCACGCCGCCATCTTAAGTGGACCAAGGCAAGCGCCGATGCACTAACGTGAGGGGCGCCTGCCGGGGGGAGGTGTCGCGGTGCGCTGGTTGCCGGGAGAACGTGCGGCCGACTTCTCGCCCGCGGGCATCGCCGAGTGCGTGCACCGCTTCCGCGAGCCTGCGCACCTCGTGCGCGATCGCGCCGGCCACGAGCCCGGGGTCGCGCTCGGCGGCCGGCTCCACACCGCCTCGGCCGGCCCGGAGCCGGGGCTCGAACTGGTCGGTTCGCTGCCCCCGCTCTATCCCGAGTGGCTCGGCGACCGCTCCTTCAATCAAACCCACGGCGTGCGATTTCCGTACGTCGCCGGGGAGATGGCGGGCGGCATCGCGACCGTCGCGTCGGTCGTGGCGATGGCCCGCGCGCAGATGCTCGGATTCTTCGGCGCCGCCGGGCTCGCCCTGCCGGCCACCGAGCGGGCGGTGGCGGAACTACGCGACAGCCTGCCCGGCCGGGACAACTGGGGGGTCAACCTGATCCACTCGCCGAGCGAGCCCGGGCACGAGGAACGCCTGGTCGACCTGCTGATCCGTGCCGCGGTGCCCAAGGTCTCGGCCTCCGCCTACATGGAACTGACCCCGGCGGTCGTCCGCTGCGCGGTCGCCGGGCTGCGCCCCGAGGGCCGGGCCCGGCAGCTGTTCGCCAAGGTCTCCCGCCCCGAGGTCGCCGCGCGGTTCCTGTCCCCCGCGCCGCCTGAGATCCTGCGCCGGCTCGTCGAACGCGGCCAGATCACCCCGGACGAGGCCGGCCTCGCGGCGCGGGTGCCGCTGGCCGAGGACGTGACGGTGGAGGCGGACAGCGGCGGCCACACCGACAACCGGCCGCTCGCCGTCGTCCTCCCGGTGATCCGGGCGCTGCGCGACGAGCTGACCAGGAAATACGGATACACCCGGCCGATCCGGGTCGGTGCAGCCGGCGGGCTGGGCGACCCGGCCGGGGTGGCGGCCGCCTTCGCCGCCGGCGCCGACTACGTCGTGACCGGCACCATCAACCAGCTCTCCCGCGAGGCCGGGCTCTCCGCGGCCGCGAAGGAGATGCTCGCGCAGGCCGATCTGGCCGACGTCGCGATGGCGCCGGCCGCCGACATGTTCGAGTACGGCGTCAAGGTGCAGGTGCTGCGGCGCGGCACGATGTTCGCGGCGCGCGCCGGTCAGCTCTACGACGTCTATCTGGCCCACCGGTCGCTCGCCGAGATTCCGGACGCGACCCGCGAGCGGATCGAGAAGGAGATCCTGCGCGGCACCTTCGAGGACTGCTGGCAGCAGACCCGCCAGTTCTGGCGGGAACGCGACCCACGCGAGGTCGAGCGGGCGGAGCTGGATCCGTACCATCAGATGGCCTTGGTCTTTCGCTCTTATCTGGGCCTGTCGAGCCGCTGGGCGATCACCGGTGAAGCGACCCGGCAGACCGACTTCCAGATCTGGTGCGGCCCGGCGATCGGCGCGTTCAACCGATGGACGGCGGGCAGCCCGCTCGCCCAGCCGGCCCACCGCACGGTCGTGCAGATCGCCCTCAACCTGCTCGAAGGCGCAGCCGTCGTGACCCGCGCCCACCAGTTGCGGTCCTACGGCGTCCCGGTGCCCGCCGAGGCCTTCGCCCCGCGCCCACGTCTGCTGTCCTGAGTCGCGCCCACGTCTGCTGTCCCGAGTCGCGCCCACGTCTGCTGTCCGGAGGAGAGGCCATGGAACCGATCGCCGTCGTGGGGCTGGCCGCCCTGATGCCCGGGGCGCGCGACGCGACCGAGTTCTGGCGCAACATCGTCACCGGCCGCGATCTGATCACCGAGGTGCCGCCCGGCCGCTGGCCCGCCGAGGGCTTCTACGATCCCGACCCGGCGACGACCGACACGACGTACAGCAACCGGGGCGCGTTCCTGCCGGAGATCGAGTTCGACGCCCTCGCCCACGGGCTGCCGCCGAGCACGCTCGGCGCCATCGACCCCGCCCAGTTGCTCGGCCTGACCGTGGCCGACGCCCTGCTGGCCGACCTCGGCCGCAACCTGGCCGCCCCGCTCGACCGGGAACGGGTGAGCGTCATCCTGGGCAGCTCCACGCTCAGCCGGGTCGGCACGATGGACGCGCGCATCCAGCGCCCGCTGTGGCTCCAGGCCCTCCATTCACTCGGGACGTCGCTGCCCGAAGCAAAAAAGATCTGCGACCGGATCGCCGAGCAGTACGTGCCGTGGCAGGAGGATTCGTTCCCCGGCCTGCTGTCCAACGTGGTGGCCGGCCGGATCGCCAACCGCCTCGACCTGCACGGCACCAACTGCACCATCGACGCTGCCTGCGCCAGCTCGCTCGCCGCGGTGGCGGCCGCGGCCAACGAGCTGGCCCTGGGCCAGGCCGACCTGGTGGTCACCGGCGGGGTGGACGCGACGAACAACCCACTGATGTACGTGTGCTTCAGCAAGACACCGGCCCTCTCCCCCACCGGCGACGCCCGCCCGTTCGCCGCCGACGCCGACGGCACCCTGCTCGGCGAGGGCCTGGCGATGCTCGGCCTCAAACGCCTGGACACCGCCGAACGCGCCGGCGACCGGATCTACGCGGTGATCCGCGGCTTCGGCACCTCCTCGGACGGCCGGGGCGGAGCCATCTACGCGCCGATGGCCACCGGGCAGGTCCGGGCACTGCGCCGGGCGTACGAGGCCGCCGGCTACGGCCCGGAGACGGTCGGCCTGGTCGAGGCGCACGGCACCGCGACCCGAGCCGGCGACGCCGCCGAGTTCGAGTCGCTGCGCCGCGTCTTCGGCGAGACCGGGCGGCCCGGCACCGGCTGGT
The DNA here is from genome assembly GCF_040638295.1 of Actinoplanes sp. NPDC026619. Classification (NCBI taxonomy): domain Bacteria; kingdom Bacillati; phylum Actinomycetota; class Actinomycetes; order Micromonosporales; family Micromonosporaceae; genus Actinoplanes; species Actinoplanes sp. NPDC026619. Next base: position 46,183 of record NZ_JBEZYA010000031.1, on the reverse strand, counting down.
GCGCGCTCGGCAGCATCAAGTCGCAGATCGGCCACACCAAGGCGGCGGCGGGCGCGGCCGGCCTGGTCAAGACGGTGCTGGCCCTGCACCAGCGAGTGCTTCCACCGACCATCAAGGTGCGCGAACCCCATCCCGGCCTCGGCATCGAGGACAGCCCGTTCTACCTGAACACGGTCGCCCGCCCCTGGACCCGGCCCACCGCCCATCCGCGGCGGGCGTCGGTCTCCAGCTTCGGTTTCGGCGGCGCCAACTTCCACGTCACCCTCGAAGAGCATGCCAACAACAATTCGCCCGTACGCCTCCGGGCCGGCGCCGCCGAACTCGTCCTGCTCAGCGCCGATTCCCCGGCCGGTCTCGTGCGGAGCGACCACTTCGACGCCCGTGACCCGCACCGGCTGGCCGTGGTGGCGAACGACGCCGCCGACCGGCGCGAGAAACTAGACCGGGCCGCGGAGATGATCGCCAGGCAGCCCGGAGTGCCGTTCACCCTGCCCGGCGGCGTCTTCTACGAGTGCGGGCCAGCCGACCCCGGCCGGATCGCGTTCGTCTTCCCCGGGCAGGGCTCGCAGTACGTCGGGATGGGCGCCGAACTCGCCCTGGCTCTCCCCGCGGCGCAGGACGTCTGGGACTTCACCGCCGGCCCGGAGCTGGCCGACGTCGTCTTCCCGGCACCGGTCTTCACCGACGAACAGCGGGCGGCACAGGAACGCCGGCTCACCGACACCCGCTGGGCGCAGCCGGCGCTGGCCGCGCACAGCCTGTCGCTGCTCGCGGTGCTCACGTCGATCGGGCTCGCCCCCGACTGCGTCGCCGGCCACAGCCTCGGCGAGCTGGTCGCGCTGCACGCGGCCGGGGTGATGGACGCGACCGGCCTGCTGCGCCTGGCCCGGCACCGGGGCGAACTGCTGGCAGGGCTCGCCGCCACCCCGGGCACGATGCTGGCGGTCGACGCCGACGCGGACACCGTCGAGTCGGCGCTCAAGGACGGCACCGCTTGGATCGCGAACCGCAACGCACCCCGGCAGACCGTCGTCGCCGGGACCGTGCCGGCCATCGAAGACCTGCAGGAACGCCTTGCTGCGGACGGCATCACCGCCCGGCGACTGGCGGTCTCCGCCGCCTTCCACAGCCCGTTGATGCGCTCGGCCGAGGCCCCGATGCACGACTTCCTGTCAAACCTCGAGCTGGCCGCACCGCGCCTCGACGTCTACGCGAACGAGGACGCGGCGGTCTACAGCCGATCACCCGCGGAGATCCGGCGCGCGCTCGCCCGGCATCCCGGCGCCCCGGTCCTTTTCCAACAACAGATCGAGCTCATGTACGCCGCCGGCGTGCGCACGTTCGTCGAAGTCGGCCCCGGCGCCGTCCTCACCGGGCTGATCGATCGGATCCTCGGCGACTGCGCGCACCTGGCGGTCAGCCTCGACCGCCGCGGCCGGCACGGCGTCACCGCGCTCTCCGAGGGCCTCGGCCGGCTCGCCGTGCACGGCGTAGCGATGGACCTGACAAAGCTGCCGCTCACCGACGACCCAGCGCCAAGCGCAGCGCCGCCCCGAATGCCGATGCGCGTCAACGGCGCCGGCTACATCGCTCCTCCGGCCCCCACCCGAACCCAGCCGGCCCCGACCCCGACGACCCTGCCAAGCCTGCCGACACCACCAGTCCTGCAAAGCCTGCCGACCCGGCCGAGCCCGCCGACCCTGCAGAGCCTGCCGACCCGGCCGAGCCAGCCCAGCCCGCCGACCATTCAGGAGCCTGTCGTCCCGATGACCCAGCCGAACCCCCAGCCCAGCGCCGAGTGGCTGGCCGCGGTGCAGGAGATGCAGCGCCAGACCGCCGAGGCGCATATGCATTTCCAGCGCGTTCTGGCCGACTCGCACCTGGCCTTCCTGCAGATGGCCGAGAACACGTTCGCCGCATTCACCGGGCAGCCGCCACGGCCGGATCAGTTCCGCCTGCCTGCCCCGCCACCAGGGGCCCCCGAGCCCTCGGCCTTCCAGCCCTCGGCCTTCCAGCCCTCGCCCTTCCAGCCCTCGCCCTTCCCACCGCCGCCCTTCCCACCGCCGCCCTACCAACCGCCGCCCTTCCAGCAGCCGGCTGTTGAGCCGCCTGCCTTCGAGGCACCCGGCCTTCGCCCGCCCGCTTTTGCCCCCGCGCCACCGCCACCGCCGGTCGAGCAGGTCGTGGCCGCCGAGCCGGTGAGTCTCGCGCTGCTGTTGTCCGTGGTCGCCGACAAGACCGGCTACCCGGCGGACATGCTGAACGGCGGCATGGATCTGGAGTCGGACCTCGGCATCGACTCGATCAAGAAGGTGGAAATCTTCGCCGCGGTCCGGGATCGCGCCGAAGGGCTGCCGGCGACCGACTCCACACAGATGGCCCAGCTGTTTCAGGCGCGCACGCTCGACGACGTCATGCGCGGCGTCACGACGGAGACCACCCAGGCCGCGCAGGCCGCTGAGACCGCGCAGGCCGCTGAGACCGCGTGGATCACTGCGTCCGCCCAGACCGCCGAGACGGCCGAATCCACGCTGCCGGCCTCCGCGCCGACCGCGAGCATCGGGACCGGCTCGGCGTCGATGCCGGGTCGTCCTGGGCTGCCGCGATTATCGGTCCAGCCGGTCGCCGCACCGGCTTGTGGCCTGGCGCTGGCCGGCCTCGGTGACGGACCGGTCGTCGTCATCGACGGCGGCAGCGCGCTGGCGTCCGCCGTCGTCGAGCGTCTCCGGGCGCATGGCATCGCCGCGACCAGCGAAGACGTGCCGCCGAGTGACGCGTATGGCGTGATCCTGCTGGGTGGGCTGGCGCCGGCCGCGGACGCCGGACCGGCTGGCCGGCTCGCGTTCCAGGCCGCCCGGGCGGTCGCGGCCGGCATGGCCGAACACGGCGGCGTCTTCGTGACCGTGCAGGACACCGGCGGCTGTTTCGGGCTGACCGACCCCGATCCGCGGCGCGCCCGGTTCGGCGGCTTCGCGGCGCTCACCCGGACCGCCGCGCTGGAATGGCCGGCGGTTGCGGCCAAGGCCATCGACTGCGAGCGCGGCGGCCGCGAGCCGGACGAGATCGCCGCCGCGATCGTCACCGAGCTGCTGACCGGCGGCCCGACCCTCGACGTAGGCCTGCGCGCGGACGGAACCCGATGGGCCCTGGCCGAACACGAGGCAGCGGGCGAGGCCACTGCCGGCCTGGCGGTAACCGCGGAGTCGGTCCTCGTCGTCAGCGGCGGCGCGCGCGGGGTAACCGCGGCCGCGATGCTCGCGCTGGCGGAGGCGGCCCGGCCGCGCATGCTGCTCCTCGGCCGCACCACCCTCGCCGACGAACCCGAGTTCCTGGCCACGGCCCGCGACGAGCCGTCCCTCACCCGCCTGCTGGCCGGACACGACCCCACCGCCACGCCGGCCCAACTGACCACCCGGGCGCGCGCCGTCCTCGCCCGCCGAGAAGTGCGCACCACGCTCGCCGGTCTGAAGCGGGCCGGGTCAACCGTGCGGTACGCGACCGCCGACGTCACCGACCGCCCCGCCCTGGACCGCGAGCTGGCCCAGGCCCGCCGGGAGTGGGGCCCCGTCACCGGGCTCGTGCACGGCGCCGGCGTCCTGGCCGACAAGCGGATCGCGGACAAGACCGATGAACAGTTCGACCGCGTCTACGCCACCAAAGTCGACGGGCTCGGCACCTTGCTCGAAGCGACCGCCGATGACCCGCTGGACCTGTTGTGCGTGTTCTCCTCGGTCGCAGCCCGCTTCGGCAACCCCGGGCAGTGCGACTACGCGATGGCCAACGAGGTGCTCAACCAGATCGCCCTGGCCGAACAGCGGCGACGGCCGTCCTGCCAGGTCCACGCGATCGGCTGGGGACCATGGGAGGCAGGCATGGTCACCGCAGCCCACGCCGCCCAGTTCCGCACCCTCGGCGTCCCACTCATCCCGCTCGCCGCCGGCGCACGCGCCTTCGTCACGGAGCTGACCACCCCCGGCGACGCAGTCCAGGTGCTGATCACCGGCGAAGACGCCACCGCCACAGACCAGCCCACCGGCGCAGGGTGGCCGCGCTTTGCTGCCGTGGCCTCGGTTGATGTGCGCACGCATGGCTTCCTGGCTGACCATGCGCCGGCCGGTGTGCCTGTGCTTCCGCTGGCCATGGCGGTGGAGTGGTTCTTCGCCGTTGGGCAGGCGCGGCAGCCGGGGCGCCCGGCCGCGCTGGCTGACGTCCGTGTTCTGCACCGGATCGAACTGCCCGGCCTGGCGACCTCCGGCCACCGCTTCACGATCGAGGCCACGGCCGACGAGCTGCGGGTCGGCGACCACTACCGGGCCCGGCTCATCACTGCGAAACGGCCGCGGGCGTGGACCACGCCGGCCTCGATGGGACCCATCACCGCAGTGTCCGCCTACGACTCGGCCGCGCTGTTCCACGGCCCTCGGTTCCAGGTGCTGCGAGAGGTGCGAGGGCTTTCCCAGGACGGCGCCGAGGCGTTGGTCGCGGGCGTGCGGGAGGCCGGTTGGCCCGATCACTCCTGGTGGACGGACCCGGCCGCGGTCGACGGCGCCCTGCAGACCGCGGTCCTGTGGGCCTGGCACGCCACCGGCTTCGCGACGCTGCCGATGGGCGTCGACGCGATCCACGTCCACCGTCCTGGGCCGGCGCCGGCCGCGCTGCGCTGCCTGGTGCGCGCCACGGCGGCGGCCACCGACGAGATGCGCTGCGACATCGCGCTGTTCGACGAGGACGGCGGGGTCCGCACCGAGCTGCTCGGCGTCCGCCTCATCCGGCGGCCCGACCTTGCGCCGGCGGCCCCGGCGTGACCGAACCGCAGTTCGAGCCGATCGCCATCGTGGGACGCGGTTGCGTGCTGCCCGGGGCGCTGAGCCCGGAGCAGTTCTGGGACAACATCGCGGACGGCCGAATCGATCTGGCGACGCCGCGACCGGACGAGTGGCGGATGCCGCCGGGCTCGTTGCGCACCGGCGTGATGGCCGGTCTCGTCCGGGGCTTCGACGAGGTCTTCGATCCGGCGGGCTTCGCCGCCGCGGCCGGGGACGTCGCCGCGTACGACCCGGCTCTGCAGTGGGTGCTGCACGCCGGGCGCGCCGCACTGCGCGAGGCCGGTGACCACGCAAGCCCGGGCCGCACCGGGCTGGTCCTCGGCAATCTGGGTTATCCCAGCCGGAGCCTGGCCGCCTACGCCGAGCGGATCTGGCTGGGTGACCACCCGGACGGCCTCGACCCACGGGATCGCTTCTGTTCGGGACTGTGGGCGCACACGGCGGCGGCCGCGCTCGGGCTGGCCGGTGGGTCGCTCGCCCTCGATGCCGCCTGCGCCTCCGCGCTGTACGCGATCAAGATCGCCTGCGACCGGCTGCACGACGGCTCGGCCGACCTCATGCTGGCCGGAGCGGTAAGCGGCTGCGACGGGCTGATCATCGATGCCGGGTTCGCGGCGCTGGGCGCGCTGAGCCCGTCCGGCCGCAGCCGGCCGCTGCAGCGCGGGGCCGACGGGCTGATCCCGGCCGAGGGCGCGGCCCTGCTCGCGTTCATGCGGCTGCGCGACGCGGTGGCCGCGCACGTTCCGATCCTCGGTGTCGTACGCGGCATCGGCCTGTCGAACGACGGCCGGACCGGCGGGTTCCTCGTGCCGTCGGAAGAGGGCCAGATCCGGGCCATGGACGCGGCGTACCGATCGGCCGGCTTCGGCCCGGGGACAATAGAACTGCTGGAATGCCACGCCACCGGTACGCCGATCGGCGATGCCGTGGAGGCCCGGTCGACCAGCCGGTACTTCCATGGGCGGGCGGAGCCGCTGCCGATCGGCTCGGCGAAGTCGAATGTCGGCCACCTGCTGACCGCCTCCGGCGCGGCCGGACTGCTGAAGCTCCTCGCCGCAATCGAGCACGGCACGCTCCCGGCGACGGCCGGCGCCACCGACCCGATCGACGAACTGCGCGACGCCCCGCTGCGCCTGCTCCGGGCGAACGAGCCGTGGCCCGGACCGCGGCGGCGCACGGCGATCAGCGCTTTCGGTTTCGGCGGCAACAACGCACACCTGATCGTCGAGGCCTTCGACGGCCAGCCGCCGTCCACCGCCGCAACGCCCAGCCAGCCGCCGTCCGTCGTTGCGGTGCCGAGCCGGCCGCCGCTCACCGCCGCAACGCCCAGCCAGCCGCCGTCCGTCGTTGCGGTGCCGAGCCGGCCGCCGCTCACCGCCGCGGAGCCCGACCGGCCGGCATTGCCGGAGATCGCGATCGTCGCGATCGGCGCCCGCATCGGGGACATCGGCGCCGACGGGCTCCGGGACGCCGTGCTGAGCGGGCGGCCGCCCGGTCCGGCGCCGGACACCATCGAGGTCGCGCTCGACGACCTGCGTTACCCGCCGCGCGATCTCGGCGAGACGCTCGGCCAGCAGATCCTCGTGCTGGAGGCCGCGCGCGAAGCCGTCCGCGGCATCGACCTGCCGCCGGAGCGCACGGCCGTCCTCGTCGGCATGGGCTGCGATCCCGAGATCGCCCGCGCCCACGCCGCTCAGCGCCTCAATGCGGGCGACGAGTTCAGCCCGCCCCTGACCGCCGCCCGCGTGCTCGGCGCCATGGCCAACATCACGGCCAACCGCATCGGCGGCCAACTCGGCCTCTCCGGGCCAGGCTTCGCCGTCAGCGCCGAGGAAGCCTCCGGCATCGTGGCGCTGGAGCTGGCGGCCCGGGCCCTGCGGGCTGGAGAGATCGACGCCGCGCTGGTCGGCGCGGTCGACCTCTCCGACGAGCCCGTGCACCGAGCCGCCGTCACCGGGCTCCACCGAACCGACACCACCGAGCCCCGCCAGACCAACACCACCGGGCCCAACCAGACCAACACCACCGGGCCCAACCAGACCAACACCACCGGGCCCAACCAGACCGACACCGCCAGGCCCGGCCAGACCGACACCGCCAGGCCCGGCCAGACCGACACCGCCAGGCCCGGCCAGACCGACACCGCCAGGCCCGGCCAGACCGACACCACCAGGCCCGGCCAGACCGACACCACCAGGCCCGGCCAGACCGACACCGCCAGGCCCGGCCAGACCGACACCGCCAGGCCCGGCCATACCGACACCGCCGGACCTGGCCGGGCCGGGGAGCCGGTCGACGCCGCCGTCGTCCTCGTGCTGAAACGCCGGGACGACGCGCGCCGCGACGGCGATCAGGTCCTGGCCCTGATCGACCGCGAGCCGCCGGCCGGCGGCGACTTCCCCACCGGGCTGCTCGGCGCGCCGCATGCCGCCGCCGGGCTGCTCGACGTCGCGGTCGCGGCCGTCGCGCTGCGGCACCGGGCTCGGCCACGCGCGGGACAACCCGCACAGCCCGACCCGGGCATGACCGCCGACGTGGTCACGCCGGTGCTCGGCGCGCCACCCGCCCGGGTCCGGCTGCGCGCGGCCGACGCCGCGCCGTGGGCGCCGGGTCCGGTGCCCACGCTGCACGTCTACTCGGGTGCGGATCGGGCAGAAGTGCTCGCCGCCGCGGCGGCCGGCGTCGAGAGCGACATCGGCCCGGCCCGCCTGGCCGTCCCCGCCCGCGACGCCGCCCATCTGGCCGCGCAGCTCGCGGGCGCACGAGCCTGGCTGCGCGGCGAGGCGCTGCGGCCGGCCGGTGTGGCCTTCCGCGAGACGCCGATCGGCAGCGAGACGGCCTTCGTCTATCCCAACGGCGCGTCGTTCTACCCCGGTATGGGCGCCGACCTGGCGTTCGCGTTCGCTCCCCCGGCGTCCGGCGCGGAGCACGACGGCCGTACCGGATCCGAGTTCCTTGACCAGATCCTCGCCGTCGGCGCCCTCGCGAGCTTGCACACCCGAATCTCGCGCGGGGTTCTGGGTCTCGAACCGCAGGCCGCGCTCGGCTACTCGGCCGGCGAATCGGCCGCCCTCGTCGCGCTGGGGGCCTGGACCGACGTGGCCGGCATGGTCGCCGACGCCCGGGCCGACGGCCTGTTCACCCACGATCTGAGCGGCGAGCTGCGTGCGGTCCGCCGCTTCTGGGAACGCCACGGCATAGCCGGGGAGCGCTGGGCCGGTTACCTCCTGGCGGCGGACCCGGAACTGGTGCGGGCCATGGTCGCCGGCGAGCGGGCCGTGTACCTGTCGGCGGTGTGCGCGCCCGGGACCTGTGTGGTCGCCGGGGAGGAGAAGGCCTGCACGGCGTTCGCCGAGCGCTTCGACCCGTCCGCCCGCATCCGGCTCCCGCTGCTGGTGGCGCACGTGCCCGAGGTGGCCGAGGTGCGCGATCGCTGGCGGGCGCTGCATCGGCGGCCCACGGCGAGCGTGCCGGGCATCCGGTTCTACCGGGGCGCGACCGGCGACTGGTACCACCCGGACACCGAATCGGCCGCCGACGCGATCACCGAGCAGATGCTCTCCCCCGTCGATTTTCCCCACCTGATCGATCGGGCCTGGCAGGACGGCGTCCGGGTCTTCATCGAGCACGGTCCGGGCGCGCAGTGCACGGGCTGGACGCGCCGCATCCTCGGCGGGCGGGATCACGTCGCGGTGGCGCTGGACGCCGTACCCGGTCAAGGTCTGTGGTCTTTGTCGGTGGCGGTCGCCGAGCTGGCTGCCGCCGGCGTTCCGGTGCGGCACGACGCGCTCGCGAAGCATTTCGGGTTTCCGCCCGCGGGCGGCGGCGCGACGATCAGCCTGCCCAAGCGGCTCCCCGCCCCGATTTTGACCGAGACGGCGCAGGAGTACGAGGTGATGGCGCCCGCCCCGGACCTCGCGCCGCAGCGAGCACCGGCGCCGGCTTTCGCCTGGTGGGCCGCCATCACCGCCACGCACCTCCAATATTTGGAGCTCCAGGCCGCCGCGCACGCTCGTTTCCTGAGCGGCCGGGCCGTGGTCGCGAGGCCCGAGGCGACCACCGGATTTCCCGGGCCGAAGTTCGACCGCGCGCAGCTCGAACACCTCGCGCACGGCCGGATCTCCGACCTGTTCGGACCCGCGTTCGCCGGGCAGGACGCCGATCGGCGGCAGACCCGGATGCCCGGCCCGCCCCTGCTGCTCGCCGATCGCGTCCTCGGGATCGACGCCGAGCCCGCCCGGCTGGGCACGGGCGTCATCTGGACCGAGACCGACGTGCGCCCCGACTCCTGGTACCTCGACCCGGCCGGCCGGATGCCCGCCGGACTGGTCGTCGAGGCCGGCCAGGCCGACCTGCTGCTGATCAGCTGGCTCGGCGCCGACCTGCACAACCGGGGCGACCGGGTCTACCGCCTGCTCGGCAGCGACGTCACCTTCCACGGCCCGCCGCCCGGGCCCGGGCGGACGCTCCGCTTCGAGATCCGGGTCGTCCGGCATGTCACGCACGGCCCGATCCGGCTGTTCTTCTTCGAGTACGACTGCCACGTGGGCGACGCGCTGCTGCTCACTGTGCGCAACGGCCAGGCCGGGTTCTTCACCGACGACGAACTGCTGAACACCGGCGGCGTGCTGTGGGACGCGCCCGAGGTCAGCCCGCCGGATCCGTCCGCCGCCTCCTTCGACGCCGGAGCCGTGGCCGCGTTCGCCGAGGGGCGCCCGGACGAGTGCTTCGGACCCGGCTGGGCGCGGACCCGCGCCCACGTGCGAACGCCTCGCATCGGATCGGGCCGGCTGCGACTGCTCGACGAGGTGCCGGTCTTCGATCCCCGCGGCTACCTGCGCGCGGAGACGGCGGTCCACCCCGGCGACTGGTTCTTCGACGGGCACTTCCACCACGACCCCTGCATGCCCGGCACGCTCATGTCGGAGGCCTGCTTCCAGGCGCTGTCGTTCTATCTGGCCGCCTCCGGTCACACCATCGATCGCGACGGCTGGCGCTTCGAACCGGTGCCGGGGCGCGCCGCGCGGATGCGCTGCCGGGGCCAGGTCACCCCGAAAAGCCGCAAGCTGACGTACGAGGTGTTCGTCACCGAAATGTCGGCCGACCCGTTCCCGACCCTCGTCGCCGAGGTGCTGGTCACGGTGGACGGCGTGAAGGCCCTGCACATCGCCGACTGCGCGGTGCGGCTGGTGCCGGACTGGCCGCTCGATCACTGGCGGCATCTCGGGCCGCCCGTCGTGCAGCCGACCGCCCAGCCTTTGCCCCTTCCGGAGCTCGGCGGTCTGGCCGGACACCGCGAACCACGGCCGGTGGCGCGGCTCGGGGACCTGCCGCTCGGTTACGCCTCGCTGCTGGCCTGCGCATGGGGCCGGCCGGCCGACGGGCTCGGGCCGATGGCCGACGCGTTCGACGGCGCCCGCCGCGGACCGCGTCTGCCCGGGCCGCCGTACCACTTCCTCAGCCGGATCACCGCCGTCGATGGCCCGTATCAGGGCATGGCGGCCGGCACTGCGGTTGTGGCGGAGTACGACGTACCGGATGAGGCCTGGTATTTCGTCGGTGGCTCCATGCCGGTCGCCGCGCTGATGGAGATCGCCCTGCAGCCCTGCGGCTGGCTGGGGTGTTACGTCGGCAGCCCGGTGCAGATCGACGCTGAGCTGCTGTTCCGCAACCTCGACGGCGACCTGGTCGTGCGGCGCGAGGTGCGGCCGGCCACCCGTGTCGTGCGCACCCGCGCCGAACTCACCAACATCTCCCGCGCCGCCGGAATGATCATCGAGACGTTCCGGATCGAGTGCCACGCCGACGGCGAGCCGCTGCTGAGCGGCACCGCCGTGTTCGGGTATTTCCTGACGACGGCCTTCGCGCAGCAGCCCGGCCTGCCCACGACGCCAGCCGAGCGCGAGCGCCTGACCGAACCGTGCGACAACATCCCGTCGCTCGCCCTTACGGCCGGTCCGATGCTCTCGATGCTCGACCGGATCACCGGCTACTGGCCCGGCGGCGGGGCGGCCGGTCTGGGCCGGTTGCGGGCCGAGAAGGACGTCGATCCCGGCGACTGGTTCTTCAAGGCGCACTTCTTCCAGGACCCGGTCATGCCGGGCTCGCTGGGCGTCGAGGCGATGTGCCAGCTGCTGCAGTGGTACCTGACCGACCGCGCGGACCGGCCCGGCGCCCGCTGCGAGCCGATCGCGCTCGGCGAGCCGCTGAAGTGGACCTACCGTGGCCAGGTCGTGCCCACCGACCGCCTGATCACGATCGAGCTGGAGATCCTCGAGATCGACGACCGCACCGCGTTCGCCCGGGGCTGGCTCTGGGTCGACGGCCGCCGGATCTACCGCGTCGACCGGCTCGGCGCCCGGCTGACCGGATAATCGGATGACCGATGAGTTCGACCGGCACGCTGGGTCAGTCACAGCAGAACCTACGGAAGGACAATCCCATGGCTGAGCTCAACGCCGAGCACGCCCGGCAAGCGATCGTCGAACAGACCCGTCACCTGGCCGAATCAGCCCCCTCCGCGTCGCCGGCGACACCGCCCTCGCCCAGTATTGGCTGGACAACACCGCCCATCTCAGCGGCTGACGGCCGGTCGAGCTTTTCACTTCATCCACCGGCGACAAACCGGGCCCGCTCCGAAGATCGGTGCGGCCTGCTCAGTACTCCGTCCGGAGCGGCGAGCCGAGCTCCGAGCGCAGCCCGTTCTCGGTGAGCTCGTACGGATGGCGGGGGTCGATCCGGTCCGGGGTGGACGGGTCGAAGTCGTCGTCGATCGGCAGGCCGGCCGCCTCGCGTTCGAGATTCGGCACGCCCGGATTGTCGTCGCCGGTGTAGTCGCCCGGGACCCAGGTGTCGTACGTGAAGTCGTACACGTGGGCGAGCTCGTGATAGAAAACCGCGACCGGCGGCCCGCTGTGGTTGGTGTCGTGCGACGGGTTGATGGTGACCTCGGACGAGTCGAAGCCGGGCGGAATCATCGTGGTGAGCTCCATGCCGTTCTCCGTCGCGTACTCCCGGATGGTCACCCCGCTGCCCTCGTAGAACCAGCCGGCGGTGTCGTCGTGCATCTGCTGGAGCTTGCCGAGCAGTTGCTGCCCGGTGGGCGACGTGCGCAACAGGTCGAGATCGGACTGGACCCGGTCGACGAACTCCGGCGAGCCCTCGATCACGAAGTACTTCGCCTGGTCGGAGATCTGCACGTCGACCGCATTCTCGGCACTCTGCACCGAGTCCTCGCCCGCCTGGTGGTAGACCGTGTCGAGACCCGCGCCGGCGTCGGCGACGTCCCGGCCGGCGCCGGTGTAGATGACGTCGTCGTCCGCGCCGCCGTGGATCACGTCGTCGTCGCGGCCGCCGGAGAGCGTGTCCGGGCCGGCGCCACCCTCCAGCAGATCGTTGCCCGCGCCGCCCTCCAGGTAGTCCTGCCCGAAGCCGCCGTCGAGCCGGTCGGCGCCGGCCAGCCCGTAGAGCGTGTCATCGCCGAGCCCGCCGGCCAGCACGTCGTCGCCCGCGCCGCCGTCGACGTAGTCGCGGTCGGCGCCGCCGGCGAGCGTGTCGTCACCACCGCGACCGAAGACGTTGTCGATGCCGGACCCGCCCCGTGCCGTGTCCACGCCCTCGCCGCCGTCCAGCGTGTCGTCGCCGCCCCCGCCCTCGATCAGGTCGTCGCCGTCGCCGCCGAGAATCCGGTCGCCGGCGACGTCACCCCCGGCCGGCCGGGTGAGGATCTCCTTGCCGCTGAGGCTCCCGTAGAGCCGGTCGTTACCGGCGCCACCGTCGATCTGGTCGAGAACCCACAGGCGCTCCCCGTCCGCGGTGGCCGGCGGCGGGCTGCTCGAGCCCGCCGTGATCAGGTCATCGCCGCCGCGGCCCTCGATCACGTCCCGTCCGGCCAGGCCGAGCAGGCGGTCGGCGCCATCGCTGCCACGCAGGACGTCGTCGCCGTCGCCGCCCAGCACGGTCAGCGCGATCCGGGTGCCCGGGGCGACGTCCACCACGTCGTTGCCCGCGCCGGCCCGGATCGTGATCGCGTCGCCGGCCGGGAACCGGGTGGTGATGCCGTCCACCAGGACGATCTGCTCGCCGGTGACCGGATCCCGCGAGATCAGCACCTGATTGTCGCCGGGGCCGGTGTTCAGCACGACCGAGTCACCGTCGTAGATCCAGTTGAGGCCCTGCGCCTCGGCGGGCGGCGCCCAGCCGTCGTCGTTGCCGGCCGCCTGGTCACGCCACGGCCCCGCGAGCGACCGCAGGTCCAGCTCGGCCTCGTCGATCCGGGACCGGAAACGGCTCTGGTCGGCGTCCAGGCCGCCCCGGGTCCGCATGGCCTCGTCGATCGCGACGTTCAGCCGCTCGACGTCCTCGGCCGAGGCGAACCGGAAGGTGATCCGGTCGCCCGACACGGTGGCGGGCACGCCGACCCGGCTGAGGCCGGCGTCCAGTTCGTGCTGGGCGGTGGTCAGCGCGTCACCCATCTCGGCCAGCGCCGCCCCGACCTGCCGTGCGTCGTCGAGCAGCTCGGTGACGCCGGCGTCCAGCTTGTCCAGGTGATCGTGATAGGTGTCGGACGCCTCGCCGCTCCAGGCATCACCGCGCAGCAGCTGGGCGGCCGGCGGCACCGGGTCCCGCGCGGCATCGGCCGCCTGCACGAAGGTCAGCCACAGCTGCCCCGCCCGGTGCACGGCGGCCGGGTCGGCGGCCAGGTCCCAGAGGTTGTCCATGGTGGCGGGCGCCGGCGGCGGGGGCGGCGGCTCGGCAGGCATCGTCACAGCGGCCCCCGTATCCCGCCGCCGGTGCGCTGCCGATCCGCCGCCTCCTGATCGGACTGGAGGTACGCGAACGCCACCCGGTAGAGCCGGTCGACGTCGCCCTCGTACACCCCGGTGATCACGCGCCAGGTGTCGTCGGCCGCCGCCTCCGCCTGCGCGGTCAACGTGGCGCACCGGCCGGCCTGCTCGGTGTTCCCGAAGGCGGTCACCGGGGGCGCCAGCGCCTCCTGCGCCGCCGACCAGGCGGTTGTCATGTCATCGGCCGCGGCCAGTGTGGTCTTCGCCAGCCGAACCAGTGCACCCGGCTCCGCCCGTACCTCATCCATGTCCTTCATGGTGTGATCTGCCGGTATGGTGAATCCTTAGTGGATTGCTAACGCCCACTCCGGGGAAGTGCAGCGTGGAGCTGAGACTGCTGGGCGCGGTCGAGTTCGACATCGACGGCCGGTCGGTGACCCCGCGGCGTCCGCAGGAGCGCCTGGTGCTGGCCGCTCTCGGCCGCGACGCCGGCCGGCTGGTCAGCACCGAGACGCTGATCGACCGGGTGTGGGACACCGCCCCGACGAACGCCCGGCGCACCCTGCACGTGCTCATCGCCTATCTGCGGGGCCTGCTGCGAGACGCGGGCGAACCGATCATCGAGACCAGTTCCGGCGGTTACCTGCTGCGGCTGCCGCCCGACCGGGTGGACGCGCACCGGCTCCGCCGCCTGGTGGACGCCGCGGCCGCGGCGACCGGCGAGCGCCGCCGCGACCTGCTGCGCGAGGCCCTCGAACAGTGGCGCGGCGAACCGCTGGCCGGGCTGCGCGGCGCCTGGGCGGACCGCACCCGCGAGGCGCTGTGCCAGCTGCGGATCGACGCGGTCGTCGCCTGGTCGGCGGCCGAGACGCAGCTGGGCCGGCCGACCGCCGCGATCGAGACGCTCACCGAGCTGATCGGCGCGAACCCCTACGTGGAGACGCTGCCGGCCGCACTCATGCACGCACTGATCGCCGCCGGCCGGTCCGCCGAGGCGCTCGAGGTCTTCGGCCGCACCCGGCGCCGGCTCGCCGACGACCTCGGCATCGACCCGGGCGCCGAACTCCAGGCCGTGCACCATGAAGCCCTCACCGGTGGCCCGGCCCGGGCGGACCGCGCGCCGGTGCCCGCCGAGCTCCCCGCGCCGGTGCCGTCCTTCGTGGGCCGCCAGGCCGAGCTCGCCGAGCTCGAATCGCTCTCCGCCGTCTCGCCGGTGACGGTCATCTCCGGAACCGCGGGCGTCGGCAAGACCGCGCTGGCCATGGTCTGGGCCCACCGGGTCGCGGACCGCTTCGGCGACGGCACGCTCTATGTCAACCTGCACGGCTACGACCCGGCCCAGCCGATGAGCGCCGCCACCGCGCTGGAACACCTGCTCGCCTCGCTGGAGGTGCCGCTCGCCGACATCCCGGCCGACCCGGACGCGCGGGCCACCCGCTACCGCACGACCCTGGCCGGGCGGCGGGCGCTCATCGTGCTCGACAACGCCGCCGGGGTGGAGCAGATCCGCCCGTTGCTGCCCGGGGCGGGCCGGTGCGCCGTCGTGGTGACCAGCCGCGACCGGCTGTCCGGGCTGGTGGCGGTGGGCGGCGCCGGGCGGGTCGACCTCGGCGTGCTGCCCGCGCTCGACGCGATCTATCTGCTTCGCGAGCTGATCGGGCAGCGGGTGCTCGACGAGCCGGAAGCGGCACAACGGCTCGCCGCTCAGTGCGCGCACCTGCCGCTGGCGCTGCGGATCGCCGCCGAGCACGCCGCCGGGCGGCCCGGGTTGAGCCTGCGCGACCTGGCCGAGGAGCTGGACGACGAGCAGAGCCGGTTGGACGTGCTGAGCGCCGACCCGGATGCGTACGCGGCCGTCTCCGCGGTGTTCTCCTGGTCGCTGCGCCACCTGCCGGCCACGGCCGCCGCGACCTTCACCGCGCTCGGGCACCACCCCGGCGTCGACTTCACCACCCCGGCCGTCGCCGCCCTGACCGGCGGCACCCTCGACGACGCACGGGCGGCACTGGCCACGCTCGGCAAGGCGCACCTGGTCTTCCCGGCCGGTGGTGGCCGGTTCGGCCTGCACGACCTGCTGCGCGCCTACGCCGCCCGGCTGGCCGCGGCGACCGGCGCCACCGCCCCGGCCGAGCGGATCTGCGGGCACTACGTGGACATGGCGGCCCGCGCTGCCGACCACTTCTACCCGGCCGAGGCGCACCGGCGGCCGGCCGTTCCCCCGGGCGCCGCCGTCATCCCGCTGCCCGATGCGGCCGCGGCCCAGGCGTGGCTCGACGCCGAACGGCAGAACCTGGTCGCGGTGGCCCGCACCGGCATCGGCCGCTATCCAGTCTGGCTGTCGACGATCCTCTATCGCTACCTCGACGGCCGGGCCCGCGACGAGGCGGCCGCCATCCACCAGCACGCGTTCGACGCGGCCGAGGCGGCCGGCGACACCACCGGGCAGGCCCATGCCGCGCTCGGGCTCGGCGCCACCGAACGGCGGCACGGCCGGTACGACGTCGCCGCCGACTGGTTCGCCCGCGCGAGCGAGCTCTTCGAACGCGCCGGGAACGTCGGCGCCCAGGCCCGCGCGCTGGGCAATCTGGCCGGCGCCGAGGAGCAGTGGTGCCGCTACGCAGATGCGGCCGAGCATCTGCATCAGGCGCAGCAGCTCTACAATCGGGCCGGCGACCGCACCGGACAGGCCCTGGCGCTGTGCCACCAGGCCGTCATCGAGATCCGGCTGGGCGCCTACGACGACGCCGGCCGGCACCTGCGGCAGAGCATCGGCATCGCGCGGGCCCTCGGCGACCGGCCGGCCGAGGCGACCGGCCTGGCCAACCTCGGCGACGTGCATCTGCGGCTCGGGCAACTGCCGGAGGCCGAGCGATGCCACCGCGAGGCGCTCGACATGCACGTGCACGACGGCGATCGGGTCGGCGAGGCGTGGGGACTGACCGCGCTGGGCACGACGCTGACCACGATGGGCGATCCGCGGGCCGGCGCCGACCACCACGAGCGGGCGCTGCGGCTGCTGCGCGAGGTCGGCCAGCTCGACGGCGAGGCGTGGGCGCACAACGGCCTCGGCGAGGCCGCGCACGCCGCCGGCGACCACCGCGCCGCCATCGAGAGCCACCGCGCGGCCCTGGACTGCGCGACCCGCACCCAGGCCCGGGACCAGGCGGCTCGCGCCCACCACGGCCTCGGCCGGGCGCACGGCGCGCTCGGCGACGCGACGACCACACGCGAGCACCTCGGGCAGGCCGCCGACATCTACCGTGACCTGGGCGCGCCCGAACTCGCCGAGGTCGAGGCCGACCTCACCGCCGCGGCGGGATGAGTCCAAACGGCTGATGTGGACCCACCGGGGTGGACCGGTAACCTTCGCCGGACCCCCACCCCCGAAAGGCTTCTCTCGTCGTGCGCGCGTTTTTCGTTGTGGTAGTCGCTGTACTGGTCGGTTTTTTCCTCAGCTCCCTGCGGCACGCGGACGCCGACGCGGCCTGCACCCCCGCTCCCACCGCCTCCGCCGCCAAGCCGGCCACCGCCAACTGGAGCGACGAACAGGTCGCCAACGCGCGCACCATCATCACCATCGGCAACCAGCGGCGGGTGCCGAAGGCGGGCCAGGTGATCGCGATCGCCACCGCCCTGCAGGAGTCCCGCCTGCGCAACCTGCGCGGCGGCGACCGCGACTCCATCGGACTGTTCCAGCAGCGCCCCAGCCAGGGCTGGGGCACGCCCAAGCAACTGTCCGACCCGGCCTATCAGACCCAGAAGTTCTACGACAAACTGCTGCGCACGCACGGCTGGCAGAACATGCGGGTCACCGAGGCGGCGCAGGCCGTGCAGGTGTCGGCCTTCCCGGAGGCGTACGCGAAGCATGTCCCCGCCGCCACCGGCCTGGTCGAGATGCTGAGCAGCCCGGCGCCCTGCACGGCCGCGGCCTGACGGCGGGTCAGGCCAGGTCGTAACCGATGTCGATCAGGTACTTGCTGGTCGGACAGGTCTTGCCGATGATCGAGCTGTCCCCGGTGTGGTTCCACGGGCCGTAGTAGAAGGACCCGCCCGAGGTGCCCTGCACGTTGGTGGCGCAGTAGACCATGGTCCGGTAATAGCCGTCGCCCTTCTGGCACCAGTAGGCGCCACCGCCGCCCAGACCCCACTTGACCGAGAGCCGAGTGCAGCCCTGCGCGCTCGCCGAGGCCGGTGCGGCGGCAACCCCGATGCCGGTGCCGGCCAGCAGAGCCACCAGCAGTGTGCGCTTGATCAGATTGCGCATGCATTCCCCCACGTCGATCTTCTTGATCTACGAGCGGCCGACGGTACACGGAGATTCCGGCCGCAGCAGCCCCGGCCGGCGGGGTCTCGGGGCAGTCGAGATTGGACGGTTAACGGTAGAATCCGGGGCGGCGAAGGGAGTTCGGTGGACGTTCAGATCGTTCTGGCGGGGGCGGCCGATCCCGATGAGCTCGCAACTCTGCACCAGTGGCTGGCCGGTGAGCCGGAGCTGCGCGGCCGGGTCACCTCGCGGCACGCGCCGCCGCTGCCGGGGACGCTCGGGCCGGTCCTCGAGGCGCTGCTGGTCGCGATCGGGCCGGGGAGCACCGCGGCGGCGCTCGGCGCCGCGCTGGTGACCTGGGTGCGGGGCCGCCGGGGTCAGGTGTCGGTCATCGTGACGAGGGCGGACGGCACCACCGTCACGCTGGAGGCCAAGCGCGTGCGAAACCTGAATACGTCCGCCCTGTCCGCCGAGCTGAACCGGATCGTGGCGCTGCTCAACGAGACGGAGCGCCCGCCCGCCGACGATCCCGAGCCGCCCGCCGATCCCGAGCCGGCCGGCCCGTCCGCCTAGCGATGACCGAGCTTGCCGGCGCGGAGGCGACGATGCCGGGCCGTCCATCCACCGGGCTGTCCGGGTCGGGTGTGCGGATCCTGGTGATCGGCACCGCCGCCCATGACGGGCCCACCCTCACCCCGGTGCCGGCGGCGCGGCGCAGCGCCGAGGCGGTCCGCGCCGCCCTGATCGAGGTGGGCGGGGCCGATCCGGAGCGGGTGCGGCTGGTCGTCGACCCGCCGGACGCGGACACGATGTCCGACCTCGTGGCGGAGGCCGCGGCCGAGGCCGAGTCGGTGCTGCTGATCTACTACGTCGGCCACGGACTCATCGGGCCGGACAACCAGCTGAACCTCGCGGCGTGCGCCACCGACGTGCTGCCCCCGGCTCAGGCGAGACGCCGGGGGCTGCCGTTCAGCGAGATCGGCGAAAGGCTGGCCGGGAGCCGGGCGGCGACCCGCATCATGATCCTCGACTGCTGCTTCTCGGCACGGGCGGCACTCCCCGAAACACCGTGGCCGACGATGCCGGGGTTCAGCCCGGCGGCGGCCTCCGGAACGTATCTGCTGGCCTCCGCCGAGCGACTGGCGCGTGCGCCGGAGGACCGGGAGCTGACCACATTCAGTGAACGGTTCGTCCGCCTGCTCACCGAGGGCGACGCCCGTACCGGCCCGGTGATCAAGCTCGATGTGGTCTACCGACGTCTCCGCGCGGAGGCAGAAGCCGTCGGCGAGGCCCCGCCCCGCAGCAAGTCCGGGGACCGGGCCGGGTCGTTCGCGCTCGCGGTCAACCGCGCCCACCAGATCCCCGGACCGGAGCAGCTGATCCCGCCGACCCCCGGCGATTGCCCCTATCTCGGACTGGCCGCGTTCGGGCCGGAGGATGCCGACAACTACTTCGGTCGCGAGGAGACGGTTGCCGCCCTCGTCGGCGGCGCGGCGAGCGCGGCCCGGGCCGGCTCCCCGTTGATGCTCGTGGCGGCGTCCGGGGCCGGCAAGACGTCACTGCTCAACGCGGGTCTGCGGCCGGCGCTGGCTGCGGGGACATCCGCGCTGGAGGGTTCGCCGGGCTGGCCGGTGCTGCTGATGACCCCGGGCGAACATCCGATGTCCCGCCTGGTCACCCCGCTCGAGGCCGCAGCCGCGCGGGCACACCGGATGCCCGAGGACCTCGGCGGGGAGCGGGCGGCCTCCACCGGGCCGACCGACGTCATGCACCTGGCCGCGGACGCCTGCGAAAAGCGGAGCGCAAGCCGGCTCGTGTTGATCGTCGACCAGTTGGAGCAGCTCTTCACGCTCTGCGAATCGGCGGCGGAACGCACCCCCTTCCTGGCCACGGTCCGTGCGCTGGCGCAGCAGCAGCATGTGGTCGTGCTCGCGCTGCGCGCCGACTTCTACGGCGTGGCGGCCGAGCGCCCCGAACTCACCGATGCGCTGCGCCACCACCAGACGCTGATCACCGCGATGACCCCCGGCGAGATGCGCGCCGCCATCGAGGGACCGGCCGCGGCCACCGGGTGGCGCGTCGATGACGGGCTGGCCGACCTGATCCGGCGCGATCTCGGCGAGCACGACCGGTTGCCGCTGCTGTCCCACGCCCTGTGGGCGACCTGGAGCAAGCGCGAGGGCAACCGGCTCACGGTGGGCGGTTACGGCCGGGCCGGCGGGGTGGACGCGATCGGCGCGACCGCCGAGGCCGCGTGGGCGAGCCTCGCCGAGACGGAGGCCGGCGCGCTGCGCCACCTGCTGCCGCGGATGGTGCGCGTCGGCGGCGAAGGGCCGGAGACGATCCGGCCGCTTCCCCTTGCCGACCTGTTGCGCGGCCTGAGCGATCCGGCGGCGGGAGAACGCGCGCTGGAAAGATTCACCACCGAGCGGCTGGTCACCCGGGACAACGAGTCGGTCCGGCTCAGCCACGAGGCGCTGCTGCGTTCCTGGCCACGGCTGCGCGAGTGGATCGAGGAGGACCGGGAACGCCTGCGGACCGGCCAGCGGCTCACCGCGGACGCACAGACGTGGCGCGACGCCGGCCGCGACCCGGCACTTCTCTACCGCGGCGCCCGGCTCGGCGTGGCGGCGGAGGCAGCCGCCGAACTCGGGCCGGCTGCGACCGCGTTCCTCGCGGCGTCGCGGTCGGCGCAGCGCCGCTCCGACCGGATCCGCCGCTCGGTGATCTCGGTGCTGGCGGCGCTGCTGGTGGTGGCGGTGGTCGCAGCGATCACCGCGGTGGTCTTCCAACGGCAGGCCTCCGCGCAGCGCGACCTCGCGCTCTCCCGCCTGCTCGCGGCCGAGGCCGACCAGCTGCGCGATCGGCAGCCCAACCTGGCCAAGCAGCTGAGCGTGCTCTCCTACCGGCTCGACGCGGCCACCGGCACCGGCCCGGTGCTGGCCAGCCTCGCCAGCCACGGCCTGCTCCACGGCGGAACGGTCGCCTACGACCTGGCGCAGTCGGGCGACGGCGGGTTGCTGGCCATCTCGACCGGCGACGCGCTCGTGCTGCAGGACCCGCGATCGGCCGCGGTGGTCAGCGCGTTCGGCGGCGGCGAGTTGAACGGCCCGGTCGCTCTCAGCACCGACGGCAAGTTGCTGGCGGTCGCGGTCGGACCGGACTCGCCCGGCGCCAACAGCCAGAACATGCGCGACCTGTCCCGGCCGCAGGTCCGGCTCTACGGGCTCGCCGACCCGGCGCACCCGACGCCGCTCGCCGTGCTGGAGACCGGGGACACCAGCATCACCAGCGTGGCGCTCCGGGCCGACGGCAAGACCCTGGCGGCGGCCGGGCACAACGGCCGCATCCGGCTCTGGGACGTGACCCAGCCCGCGCAGCCGCGCGACGCCGGCACCATCGACGCGCACCAGGGCGTCGTGGACTCGCTCGCCTTCTCCCCCTCGGGGCTGCTGCTCGCCAGCTCCGGCCTCGACAAGAAGTCCCGGCTGTGGGCCCTGCCCGACCGGGCGAAACGCGCCGAGATGACGTCGCCCGCCGACTGGCTCATCAAGCCCCGCGTGTTCACGCACCGGGTCGCCTTCGACAAGAGCGGCCGATACCTGGTGACCGTGGCCGGCGCCAAGGGCCACGAATATCCGCGGATCTGGGACGTCGGCAATCCCGGCCAGGTTTCGGCGATCAGCGACGACAAGAACGCGTCCAGCAGCACCTGCAGGTACCTCAGCTCGCTGGCGTACAGCGTGGACAAGGTCGGTGACAAATACGGCTACGTCGTCGCCGGCAGCGACGGCGACCTCTGCGTCTGGCGGATGCTCAGCGACGGGCTGTGGTTCGCCAACCGCACACCGGCCGGCACCAGCCAGAGCCTCGGCGCCGTGGTGATCCTCAAGTCGGCGCAGCCCGACTATCCGGTGGTCGCGACGCCGACCGACGCGGGCGTGCTGCTCTGGGACCTCGCCGACGCGTGGCGGCCGGGCGCGACCGGGTCGATGCCGCTGCTGAAGGCCAGCCTCCTCAACGGAGTGACCTTCAACCCTCAGGGCCCGGCACTCGTGGCCGACACCAGCTCCAACATCGGCACCCGGGTCTGGAACGTCACCAACCCCCGCTTCGCGGTGCCGATACGCGACTTCCCGTCCCACGGCAACAACATGTTCACCGACACCGGCGAAGGCATCGACGCGTCGAGCTCCTTCAGCCCGGACGGCGCCCTGTTCGCGGTCCCCCGCACCGACGGCGACGAGGCGCTCGTCGACATCGTCGACACCAGCCGGCTGCTGGCGGCCACCTACAGCAAGCCCCTGGAGCCGCTGGCGACACTGACCGACTTCACCTCCGGCGCCATGGGCCTCACGTTCGGCGGCGCCGACGGCCGAACGCTCGCGGTGGCCGACGTCTCCCACCGCGCCGACGGCAGCCCGTCGTCGATGCGCCTGTTCGACGTGCGCGACCCGGCCGCGCCGAAGCTGCTCGTCAACCTGCCGACGGTGGCCTTCCACTTCGCGTTCTCACCGACCGGCCCCTACCTGTACAGCTTCAGCGACAACGAGATCCTGGCCTGGGACATCAGCGACCCGGCCAACCCGCGGCCGCTGGGGTCACGCCCGGTCACCGCCGACAGCCTCGTGGTCGACGGCCGGCTGACCTCCGACGGCCGCTACCTGATGGCCGGCGACTCCGGCCGGTTCGTCCGCATCTTCCCGATCGCCGGCGACGGCCGGCTCGGCGACCCGATCCTGCTGGGCGGCCAGGCCGTCTTCAAGAACACCGACCTCGCGGTCAGCCCCGACGGCAAACTCCTCGCGCTCCCGGGCGGCGAGTTCGGCTCGGACGGGGTCGTCGACCTCTACGACATCAGCGATCCCAGGACCCCCCGGATGAACGCGAGCCTCGCGGTGAACACCGACGTGAACGGGCTCGCCTTCAGCCCGAACGGCAAACTGCTGGCGGTACGCGGAAGCGACGGCGTCGACTTCTGGTCAACCGACCCCGCGGAGGTCATAACCAGGGTGTGCGCATCGTCCGGCGACCGGATCACCGCCGCCGAGTGGAAGACGTACGTGCCCGGTCTGCCCTACAAACCGCCCTGCTGACCTGCTCGATGCGTGTCATCGTGCCGGGAATGGGTAAGCAAGTCTGAATGCGGAGCGGAATCACGCGAGCAGAGCACGGCGCACCCGGGGCAACCCGGCGCGTTGTCCGCCTGCTTGTCCTGCTCAGCATGGCCGTCGCGGCATATCTCGCACTGTGCCTGCTAGATCACGCGGCCCGCGCCGACACGGGGTCGCTCGGCCAGATCGCCGCAACAGATCCGGTCACCGCGATCAAGACCACGGCCGCCGCCTCCCAAAAGGCCGCCCCGAACCCGAAGTCGCTCATCCCGAAGGCACCCATCCCGAAGGCGACCAGCTCGAAGGCGACCAGCTCGAAGGCGACCAGCTCGAAGGTAACCGCCCCGGAGACCCATCCGCAGAGGATCACCCGGCCGGCGGCCAAAGCCCACCTGACGAGGGCCCCGGCAGCAAAGAAGATCAAGACCCCGAAGATCCAGACCGGCGAGGTTGTACGTCGGGAGCAGCTCCGGACATCGAGGCTCATCCAGCCCAAATCCGAAGCAGTCCGGGGCGCTGTCCGAGCCTCGGCGTCCCCGGCGCGGGCGGCGGTCGTCCGGCAGAAGTCGGCGCCCTCGGCCCAGCTCTCCTCGCGGCCCGACCTCACCACACTGCCCAGGCTCACCGCAGTGGCCGGACCCGCCGAGCTGCCTGAATCCGCCAAGCTGCTCGAACTCTCCGCATTGCCCGGACTCGCCAAGCTGCCCGAGCCCGCCGAACTGCCGCTTCTCACCGCGCTGCCCGAGCTACCGCAGGTCGAACTCCCCGCCTGGCCGCAGCTGCCATCGTGGCCGCAGGTGCCGTCCTGGCCGCAGCTGCTCGCGTGGCCGGAACTGCTCGGCCTGCCGCAGGCCGGGCTCCCCGCTTGGCCGCAGCTCCTCCCCCGGCCGCAGCTGCCGGGCCTGCCGCAGGCCGCACTCCCCGCCTGGCCGCAGCTCCCGTCCTGGTCGCAGCTGCCGGGTTCCTCGTCGACCCGGGCGCCGGCGGCGACCCGAATGACGGCCACTTCCAGCGCCCCGGGCGCGAACCAGGCGCTCATACCGCCGGCGTCCGCGCAGGTGGGGCCATTCCCGCAAGCCTCGGCCCTCGGACTGTCCGGTGTGACCAAGCCGCCGGCAGCTCAGGCCCAGCCGCTGACCGTGCCGCTGCCCGGTCCGCCGCGGCAACCGGCCGACCGCTCGACCTCCACCGGACAGGCACGTGACTCCGGTGGCAGCAACGCGCCCGCGATGGGCACCGTCCCGTCGTCGTGGCGGCCCGAGCTGACGGCCGCCGGCCGCCACCTGGCCACTGATTTCATCGCCCGCGGGCGCACTGTCCGCTACGCGGGCCCGCCCAGCTGAACGAACTCCCGCAGGGATCCGGAAACCGGCCGACATCCAGTTCGGCCGTCCCGAAGCTCGACCCTGGCTGGGAGGCCTTCATGATCCGCATTCTGCTCGTCGAACCCATGAATCTGCTCCGCGGCGCCCTGACCGCGACACTGTCCCTGGAGGAAGACCTCGAAGTGGTCGCCGACCTGGGCGCCCTCGACCAGGCCTTGGACATGGCCCGCGCCGTCCCGCCGGACGTGGCCGTGGTCAACATCGCGCTGCTGGCCGGCAACGGCCTGGCCACGATCGCCCGCCTCACCGCCGAGCAGCCCGGCTGCGCCACCCTGGTGCTGGCCGGCCCGGACGAGTCAGGCTCCCTCAACCGAGCCCTCGACCTGCGCATAGACGGCGTCGTCGGCACCCAGGCCGCCCCGTGTGAACTGGTCCGCGGCATCCGCGCGGTCTCCCGCGGCGAACGGGTCATCGACGCCGGCCTGGCCGTAGCAATGGTCGCAGCGGCGCGCAGCCCACTGTCGCCCCGAGAGCTGAACGTGCTGAGCGTCGCCGCCTCCGGCGTGCCGTCCACCGAGGTAGCCGCTGAACTGCACCTGAGCACCGGCACCGTCCGCAACTACATCTCGGCGATCCTGCGCAAAACTGGCGCCCGCAACCGCCTGGAAGCAGTCCGCCTCGCCGAGGGCGCCGGCTGGTTCCAATGACCGAGCCCCAAACTGGTCTCGTTCGCGAGCCCCGGTGCCACGCTTAGCTGGCCTCGCTACGCCTCTTGCCACCGAGCACGCCGGTAACGCTGTGTCGGCAGCGCCGTGTCCAACGAGCGGACTGTCACGGATATCGAGATAGGCCGATGAGCGGATAAGTGCTCAAACGCCGGCGAACTGAGGTCTTGCCTCGGGCGACCACTGGCGAGGTCAGAACTCACGCCACTCGTCGAACCAATCGTCGGCGCTGTCGGTGGAGACACCAGCTCGGACGGCAAGGCCGGTAAATACGTCTCCGGCTTCCTCACGACGCAGGGTATCGATCAGTTCGTACCGCTGATCGATGCGGTTGAGCTGCGAGACGAAATTGCGCAGGATCAGCTCGGCGGCAGCCGCGCGGCCGGGCGCGTCACCGGGTAGCGCGTCGATTGATCGAACGGCTGCCGCGTACGCCTTACATGCGGCCGCGCCGCCGCGTGGATCGTCGTCGGCCCAGTCGCGAAAAGGGTTGGTGAGGTTGGCGGCCAGCCAGGTGTCGTTCTTGGCCCCCGTGATGCGCAGGTGAATGGGCATACGCCGGTAGCGGGCCTTGACCGCGGCCGCCACGGTGCGGCGCAGGCCGGCGATCGTCAACGCGGTCAGCGCGGGCAAGTCAGGCAGCGTGTCTGCGTCCAGGCCGTACGCGTCGGTCAGGGTGAGGTGGGCCAGTCGGGGCAATCCGCTCAGTGCCGCCGCGTCACCAAGGTCGCCGGGCGCGTCACGCCAGGCCAGCCACAACGACTCCAACTGCCGCAGGCCACGCAGCGGTGCGGCGCTGATCGTTCCCCGGCCGACGTAGCGCAGGTCGCGCAGCCCGTCGAACCCGGACGGCAGGCCGCCGCCACCGTCATCGGTGACCGTCAAGGTCAACCACTCGCCCTGACCGGCGGCCGAGACCGCTTCAACTCTGGCGCCGGCCATCAAGTGCAGGGACGTCAGGGTGTCGGGCAGTTGCAGCACGCCAATGGTCCCGGCAACGGACAAGCTGGTCAGGCCGGTGGCGCGCAGGTCGAGGCTGGACGCAGCGGCGGTCCACGTCAGGTCCTCGACGATCGGGTGGCCGTCAAGCGCGGCGACCAGTCCCCGGCCGGGACCTGACCAGGTGAGCGATGTGCAGCACGCCAGTTGGTCCAGCGCCGGCCAACGCACGGGCCCGGCCGGTGGTGGGCTGACGTGCCCCGCACCGGTCAGATCAAGTCGGCCGGTCGCCGCGCCGAGGGTCACCGGCCCGGCGCCGAAGTCGACTTCGACCTGGCCGCGGGTCGCTGCCGCCCGGTACGCCTGTTTTGCTGCGGCGGACAGATGGTGGTCCCATCGCCGCTGCGCAGTGATCTGGGCCGGTAACCACTTCCATCCCGCGAAGCTGTCGCTGCTGCCCGACACCGCCGTGGGGGCCGTCAGCCTGCCGAGCCAGACCCAGCCAGGCGGAGGCGGCTGATCGCCACTGATGCTGATTCGCGCCAACTCAGCCTGGTGGGCGTGATGATCCAAGATCAGCGGCGGCGCGTCGGCAAGCTGCCACAACTCAGGCAGACCCTCGGACTCCCACGCCAACGCGTAAACCGTTACCGCTCCCTTGTCGATCCCGGCGACCTGGCAAGCGCCGTACCCGCCCACCGGCACTCGCATCACCGCGACATCTCCGACCGCAGGCACCACCGTCTTCACCCCCGGGAGGCTAACCGCCCGCAACTACGCCCTGGCTGCCGCATACGGATTTGCCGCTGACCGCGTACTGCGGTGGCCCGTATTGCTGGCGAGGAGTGCCTGCCGCACGCCGGTCAGGAGCCTGGACGACGGTCGACCTGAGCTTGATCAACGTCGGCATCCGATGGGAGGAGGATCGCGAGTGTTTCCCTGATCGACAGGAGCGGATGCCACCACGGAGGTACCTGAAATCTCAGCGTAGCCCGTATAGGTGACGTGTCTGCGTGGCCTAGTCTGTCCGGCCCGAGCGCCCTTTATCGTCGGCTGGCCCACTAGTGGACCACCTGAAAGGTTTGCCCCCCCATGGTCAACGACTACTACCTGACGCCCCGGTTCGAAGTGTTGGTCGGCGACATCTGGACCCCGTACACCGCCGAAGCTCTCGGGCTCACTTCGGACGACGTCCCCCGGAGTTCTACAGTAGGCCGCCTGGCTACCTGGAGGAGTTCGCAAGTCCGGAGGAGTTCGCCGCCAGTCAGCTGGACTCCGAGCTCGCCGCCATCACCAAACGCGAGCCTGGCCTGGCCGCCATGACCGGCCTGCGCGTCCTGGTTTGGTACGGAGAGCCGCACGAGACCACCGGCGAGCCCGTGCACGTGCTGGCCGCTACTGAGCGCCAGCTCGCCACCGGCCGGCTCCGTGCAATCGCCCGCGGGGTCGAGTTCGCCGCCCGGAACCTGGATCAAGCTCGTACCGAGCTACGCGCGCAGGCGGTCGAAGCGGCCTACACCGACAGGCTCGGCCGTAACGAGATCGCACGGGTGGCGGGCGACGCGATGGCTCGCCGTTTGCTGTTGCAGTACTTGGCCGGGCACGACCGGGCCCGGCAGATTCTGGCCGCGCTCCCAGCCGAGTGGGGCCGTGGTTCCGGGTGGCCGTGGGAACCCCAGGATGCAGGGTCGTTGAGTGATCGGGTCGGCCCGCTGTCAGCCGGGATGGTGTACCTGGAGGTCACCTCTGCTGGAGTGGTGCACCTGAACCTGGACTCAAGCTATTGCGGACCTGATGCCGAAGAACGCACCCGGATTCTCCGGACGGCCGGTGGGCCGGAGCTGGCTCGCAGGGTGGCACAGGTGCGTGCCCATATGAATGAGACGGCCAGGGAGGTGGTGGCAGTGCTGGACGGGCTGGGCTTGGTCGGGCTCATTGGGCAGGGCCGACCGGCTGCGGCTGCCGACCTTTGCCCGGCCTTCGTGCCCGACTTGGCCTCAGCGATGGTGCTCGACCCAGCGGAAGAGATTGTGCGTGATGTGGGGCTCGGGTGCGGACCGACGGTGACAATCGCGCAAGCGGTTTCGATCGCGGAGGTCGATGACGGCCTGGCCGTGGCCTAACCCGCCCGGAAGAGGGCATATTTCCGCCGCGTGCAGACCTTACGGCGCATTCATTTGCCGCGAACCGTCCGCGTTGGAACGCTATATCCCGATCAGGTCGACCGAAGGCGCCCGCGTCGCGCAGCAAGTCGCTGCTGGAGGTCCCCGTATGCCTGTTCGGGTGTATCTCCACCACCGACCTCCTCGGCCCGCTCCGCAAAGAACCCAGCGCACGTCACGTCGTCAGCGTTCCACTCGGGCGATAGTTCGGTCGGCCAGCAGGCGAACGCGATCCACACGCCGGGTTCGTAGATCCCTCCGTAGCGCGCCTTCACGATCGTCACCCGCTGCAGGTCGTCATCCACTTGACCCACGATGCCAGAAGCTACCTGCGGCTTCCTGCTGCTGCACTAATCTGCCGCCCTACCCCCTTACCCAGGTGGAGCCCGGCGCGACGGACCCCCGGACGTCGGTGGTGCGGTCTGGCACGATCTTGCGATGGCATTCTTCGGGTATTACGCGGTCGCTCGGACAGGACAGCCGATTGATGAACTCACCGCGGTCCGGCGGGTCCTCGATGCTGGTGTGGATGGCATCTCCGCCGGCACCCTTGAGGGGCGCTGGAGCGACGGCGACTGGCAGCTCGTGGTGATCTATCAGGGCTGGGGACTGGACGCAAACGACCTTGTCGCAGAGACCGGGGCCCCCGCTCTGATCGTCTACGTGATCGAAAGCGCGGTGGGCGTCGTCGAGGCAGCCACCGTGGACGGCGGCTCTTGGCGCGCCTGCCTCAATCCGGACGACGCGATCCGCGCGTTCGACTTCGAAACCGACGACGCCGGCACGGTAGCCGGGACGACCGAGCTGGCAACAGCCTGGGCCGCCGCCGCAGGCCGGACGCCGAACCCGGAGACGATCGCCACCGCGGTGAAGCAATACGTCGGCCCATCCGGCGACGGTGTATCGGCGTTTCTCATCGGTCTGGGGTTCCAATTCCAGTAAATGTGTGCCCTGACGGAGGCTTGGGATAGTCGCTACGTTGGGCGCCATGGGGACATTCGGCCGCTTTGCCGGCGTAACGATCGACTGCCAGGATCCGCAGAAGCTGGCCGATTTCTGGTCTGCGGTGCTCGGCGGACGAGTGACGGAGTCCCTCCCTGGCTGGCGGCGGGTGACTGTCGACGACGGCACGCCGGTCTTGACGTTCCAGCCGGTACCGGAACCCAAAGTCGGCAAGGCGCGACTGCATCTGGACATCACCGTCGCTGACGCCGACGAAGCGGTGGAGCGGATCGGGGCCCTGGGGGGCCGGTGGACCGGCGAACGACACGACTATCCCGAAGGCGCCGTCCTGGTCATAGCCGACCCCGAGAACAATGAGTTCTGCGTCGTGCAGTACTACAACACGTAGTATTCAGAGTGCCCGCTCATGGCCGATGAGAGCGCCACTGATCAGGTGGTCCAGCCAGCGTCTAGCTCGTCGGGGAAGGCCGTCATCCAGTAGTCGGGCAGGACCTCCTCGAGGGCCTTCCACACGACTACGGTCAGGTCGCGGCGATCTGCCACGGCGACCGGTGACTGAGGGGTATTCAACAGGCCACCCAGCAGTAGAGGCGGTCTTCCCTGGTCGACGCGGCCCGTGCCAGCTCGGCGATCCCGGACAGGAGGGCCGCCGCCGTTTCTACATCGATTTCCGTGCCGTCGGCCAGGACCGCCGGGAGCCATGCCTCAGCGACTTCACGCAGCCGCCGGGGGAATGCCTTGATCAGATCGGTGACAAGTTGCTCCGGCAAGGCGAACACTGCGCTGCCGTCGTTGACGAAGTCGGCCACCATGCGCAGGTCGGACAGGTCGGGAACAGTGTTACCGGCCAATAGGTTCCGCCACGCGATCACCGCGTCGTCGGCATCGAAATAGATGTTGCTGGCGTCGACAGACGCATACTTCGCGGCCGGCCCCCTGTTCCGCACGGCGGCCGCAGCGGCGTCGCTGGGAGCGGCGAAGAACGAGATGTACTGACTCACTGGTGCATCCTCCTGCATCGACGCCAACAAGCGATCTCGAAGTAAGAAAAGGTACCGAGGCTGGCACGCCATCCGGGCAAGACGAGAGCACCGGCTCCGCGTCGGGTGCCCCGGTGGCGGGTAGTGCTGTTGATCATCTTTCCGATGCGGTTGATCTTCCAGACCGTACGATGCGCCGATGCCACCCCGCGTCCGCGCGCTGCTCGCCCCACTGTTCGTGGTTCTGACCTGCGCGCTCTCGCTCAGCGTGACTCTGTGGCTGCAACCTTTCACGTGGCGGATCAAGCCGATCTTTGCCGGCATCGCGGTCTATGTGCTCCTGATCGCGGCGGCTGCGGTCATTCCGGCCGGGGCGTATGCCCTGATCACCGGAGCGTTCCGACGCCGGCCGGCCGCCTGGGAGAGCGACCCGGCCGGGCGCCGGTTCAGCGCGCCGTCATCTCCGCGCCAGGCGACATTGACGATCCTCTCGGCGTGGGTGGTCGCTCGGTGCGTTCCCGTGGAGCGGGTGCCGAATCTGGATCGGGCGCGGATCGCGCACCTCGGGGCGTTCACGACGATCTTCATCGTCATCGCTGTGGCGCTGCTGATCGACATCGCGCTGCGGTCAATGACCAACGGTCCGAGCCTTGTGCTGAGCCCGGACGGGCTGACCCTGCGTCGTCGTGTCCGCCAGGACCAGATCGGGTGGGACACCTTGCTGCCCGGCGGACCGCGACGGCCGGCGAAACGGAATCCGGCCACGATTCAACTGCGCCGGCACCGGACCGCGCCGGATCGGCCGACCGGCCGGCTGTCGCTGCCGGCCGTTGGTTTGCTCATAGATCCGGCGTTCCTGGCGTACACGATCCGCTGGTACGTCGAGCACCCGGAACGGCGCGCCCGGATCGGCGACGCCGCGGAACTGGCGGAACTCCAGCGCCGATTCGCCGGCGACGGCCACCAGCAAGGATGACTGCTGCGCCCCACGACGGCGGCGCAGCCGCACCTGGCGGGGTGCGACTGCGCCGGCGTTTCCGGTCAGAGCTGAGCGGGTCAGAGCTGGCCGAGCAGAGCGAGGATGGCGTTCAGAAGTGCGGCCAGGCCGCCGGCGGTCGGGGTGCCGTCCAGCAGGTGGGTGATCGCGCACAGCAGGTTGCCGAGCAGGTTGCCGGCTGCCTGCACCGCGGTGATCACCAGGTGCACCTGGTTCAGGTCGACCACCAGGCCGAGCAGGTCGAGGTGCAGCGGGCCGAGCACCAGGTTCAGCACCTGACACGTCACCGCGGCGACGGTCACGGGCATGCTGACGGTGCGGGAGACGGTGCCGACGGTGGCGCCGGACGAGTCGCTGACCGTGCCCGCGAGCAGGCCGGTGGCCAGCAGGTTTCCGTCCTGCGTCACGAACTTCGAGGGGGTGAAGGTGCCGGCGAAGGAGCCGTTGTCGGCGGTGCCGGTGATCGGTGTGGCCAGGGCGGCGACCGGCGGCGCGGCGGCTGGGGCGGTCGGGGCGGCGTTGGCCACACCCGTACCCGCGAAGCTGAGACCCAACGCGGCGAGCACTGTTACGGCGATCATCGATAGCCGTTGCCGATGTGTCATCGTTCCTCCTGCTGATCATGATCGGGGTCTGGCTTCTGCTGTCATCGACAAGCCTCGTTGCCGGAGCGGGCTCAACCCAGTGAGCACTGTCAGCGGCATCGCTGACAAATGTCAGGTTTCGCCACCAAGAAACCCGATTAACAGCCGTGTAACATAGACAGCCGTCACTCTGTCAATAAACGGAGGAGGGCACATGAACTCGCGTTTTGTCATTACCGCCGCGGTTTGCGCGGCCGCTGTCGGAGCGGGCGCGGTGGCCACCGCCGTGACCGCGTCCGCCGCGACGCCGAGCTTCGACTTCGACAACGCGGAGGTCGTCGCCACCGGGCTCGAGGTGCCGTGGGGCCTCACCTTCCTGCCCGACGGCCGCGCCCTGGTCGCCGAGCGCGTCTCCGGCGAGATCCTCCAGGTGGGCCCGGGCGCCGCGCCGACGACGGTCGCGACCGTGCCCGGCGTCGTGCCGAACGGCGAGGGCGGCCTGCTCGGCCTGGCCGCCTCCCCGGACTTCGCCACCGACGACTACCTGTACGCATACTTCAGCGCCGCCACCGACAACCGGATCGTCCGCTTCAAGCTGAGCGCGCCGGCCACGGTCGAGCCGATCGTGACCGGGCTGGCCACGGCGAGCATCCACAACGGCGGCCGGATCGAGTTCGGCCCGGACGGCATGCTCTACGCCGGAGTGGGCGACGCCGGCACCACGTCGAACGCGCAGAACCAGTCGAGCCGCAACGGCAAGATCCTGCGGATGGCCCCGGACGGCAGCGTCCCCGCGGACAATCCGTTCGCCGGCTCGCTGGTCTACAGCCTCGGCCACCGCAACGTGCAGGGCCTGGCCTGGGACGCCGAGAACCGCCTGTTCGCCACCGAGTTCGGCCAGAACACGTGGGACGAGGTGAACCGGATCGAGGCCGGCCGCAACTACGGCTGGCCGATCGTCGAGGGCATCAGCACCGACACGCGGTTCGTCAACCCGATCGTGCAGTGGTCGACCGCGGAGGCCTCACCCAGCGGCGCCGCCATCGTCGGCGACACCCTTTACGCCGCAGCCTTGCGGGGCACCCGGCTGTGGACCATCCCGCTGACCGCCGACGGCGGCGCCGGCACGCCGGTCGCCGAGCTGCAGGGCACGTTCGGCCGGCTACGGACCGCCGAGCTCGGCCCCGACGGCTACCTGTGGCTGACCACGAGCAACCGGGACGGCCGCGGCACCCCGGTCGACACCGACGACCGGGTCATCCGCATCCCGCCGGCGGGTCAGGGCTGAAGACCCGCTGCGGAAAGGACAGGCAACAGAGACCGAGGTGTACGGGCGGGGGCCGCGACCGGGGTGTCCAGGACAGGCTTGACCGGCGCGTACAGCCAGGCCTGGAACAAAGCGCCCAGGTCCCGGCCGGAGATCCGCTCGGCCAGCGCGATGAACTGGGCGGTGTCGGCGTTGCCGTAGCGGTGCTCGGCGACCCAGGAGCGCAGGATGCGGAAGAACGCGGCGTCGCCGACCGCCACGCGTAGCTGGTGCACGGTCATCGCGCCGCGGAGGTAGACCTCGGGCGTGATGACCGGAACCCCGGGGTCGCCGGGCGGCACCGTCCAGAGTTCGTCGTCCTCGCCGAAGGCGCTGTACAGCGAGTCGAACATCTCCTGCGCCGTGCCGTCACCCACGTGCTCGGACCAGAGCCACTCCGCGTACATCGCGAAGCCCTCGTTGAGCCAGATGTCCTGCCATCGTCGCAGCGAGACGGCGTCGCCGAACCACTGGTGCGAGTTCTCGTGCACGACGACGTACGGATTTGCGCCGCGCTGGAAGTATCGGGCGCCGTACGTCGGCCGGGTCTGATTTTCCAACGCTGTCGGCGGCGCGTCGGGTGGGGTCACCAGACCACCCTGCGCTTCGAACGGATACGGGCTGATCACCTCGACGCCGTCCGGCACGGCGACCGCGACGTCGAAAAGGGCCTTGTCCGACGGGTGGTCGTTGGACGGGAACCACCACCACGCCGACTCCGGCTCCCCCATCGCGACCGCACCGTCCGGCGTGCGGGCCCACACGGTGAACCCCTCGCCGAGCCTGGTCGACGGCGTGTCGGCATAGGTCACGCGGACCGTCATCGGCTCGCCCCGCCGCAGCGGCCGCGCCGGCGTCACCACCAGCTCGTGGTCGCCCTGCCGGGCGAAACCGGCGGGCCGGTCGCCGACCAGCACCGACTGCACGTCGAGAACGAAGTCGAGGTCGAAGCTCGTCAGGTCCTCGGTGGCCCGGGCGAGGATCGTGGTGGCGCCGGAGAGCTCATCGGTGGCCGGCTGGTAGCGCAACCGGATGTCGTAGTGGGAGACGTCGTACCCGCCGTTGCCGTAGTCGGGGTAGTAGGTGTCGCCGACGCCGGCGGCCCCGGCGTGCGGGACCGGACCGGACAGGATCACCGGGACGGCGACCAGAGCCATTGCCGTTCGTCGCATTCGGTGACCTCATCCACGTTGATTGATCAACACGGATGAGTAAGTCCGGGCACACTCCTAGCGAAAATGTTGGTACTTGTTGCATTTCGTTGACATCACGGATGTCTATACATAAATGTGATCGCAACGCGTCGTTGATCGGAAGGAAACACTCGATGCTGCGATCACCCCTGCGACCACTACTTCTTGCTCTTCTGATGGTTCTCTCGATATTGGTGGCACCGGCTGGCGTCGCGGCCGCCGCGGCCGCCGACGTGCACGGGCTCAAGGGCGAGTACTTCCGGATGTCGGCGCCCGGCGCCCGGGACTTCGCCGAGCTCGGCGGCATCGTCCTCGACCCGAACATCGACCTGGGCGGGCTGGTCGGCACGTTCCAGTCGCTGACCGGGCGCACCGAGCACACGACCGCCCGCTGGACCGGCAAGCTCACCGCCCCGGCGACCGGCGACTACACGTTCTCGATGATCGGCGACAACGGCTTCCGCTTCTTCGTCGATGGACAGCCGGTGGTCGATCACTGGGTGGGCGACTGGGACGTCGAGCAGAACAGCGCGCCGGTGCACCTGGTGGCGGGCGAGGCTCACGACGTACGCATCGAGATGTTCCAGGATGTCGGCGGCGCGAATCTGTTCCTGCGCTGGGCCGCGGCCGGTCTCGAGAAGCAGATCGTGCCCGAATCCGCGTTCACCCCGCCGGACGGCTTCCAGATCTTCCCGGTCGACTTCACGGTGGACCGGACCGGCACCACGCTGACCGCGGCCTTCGACGCCACAGTGACCGCCCTCGGGCAGTTCGCCGTGAAGACCACGGTCGAGGTCGACACCACCCCGTTCCCGATCAAGTCGGCCAAGAAGGACGGGACGCGAGTAAAGATCACCCTCGGCGAGCCGGTCCAGAAGGGTCAGAAGGTCCGGGTCAACTACGACGGCACCGGCGGCCTGGTCGTCGGCACCGAGACGGTTCCGCAGGTCATCCGGTCCGCGACCAACAACTCCACGCACCGCCTCACCACCCCGTGGGGTGACCGGGTGGACAAGAAGCACCCGCTGCCCGAATACCCGCGACCGCAACTCGTCCGCAAGGACTGGCTCAACCTCAACGGACCGTGGGAGTTCGCCGGCGCGGAAGCGGGCCAGCAGCCGGTCTTCGGCACCAAGCTCGCCGAGACGATCACCGTGCCGTACCCGGTCGAATCGCAGCTGTCCGGCATCGAGCGGCGCGAGGACCACATGTTCTACCGCAAGCTCGTCAGCGTGCCGAAAGACTGGCGCAAAAAGCGAATCAAAATTAACTTCGGGGCCGTCGACTACCAGGCCAAGGTCTGGGTCAACGGCTCGCTGGTAGCCGAACACACCGGTGGCTACACCGCTTTCACCGCCGACATCACCGATGCGCTGCGCCCGGCAAAGGAGCAGGAGATCATCGTTGCGGTCACCGACGAGACCGGCCCGAACCAGCCCAAGGGCAAACAGTCGCTCAACCCCGGCGGCATAGTCTACGAGCCCTCGTCGGGCATCTGGCAGACCGTGTGGCTGGAGCCGGTCGCGCCGGCCTCGATCGACGAGGTCGTCACGACGCCCAGCCTCACGTCGGTAACCGTGCAGGTCAACTCGACGGCGACGGAAAAGGTGACCGCCACCGCCTACGACAAGGAGGGCAGGAAGGTTGGCACGGTCAGCGGCGCGGCCAACACCCCGCTCACGCTGACGGTCGCCAAACCGCACCTGTGGACGCCGGACGACCCCTACCTCTATGACCTGGACGTCAGGCTGGGCAGCGACCACGTTCGCAGCTACTTCGGGTTGCGCACGGTAGGCGTACAAAAAGTTGGTGGTTTTCCGAAGTTGGTGTTGAACGGCAAACCGATCTTCTCGCTCGCCAACCTGGACCAGGGCTTCTGGCCGGACGGCCTCTACACCCAGCCGAGCGACGCGGCGCTGAAGTTCGACCTGGCCGAGACGAAGAAGCTCGGCTTCAACGCGGTCCGCAAGCACATCAAGGTCGAGTCGGCCCGGTGGTATAGGCACGCCGACGAGCTCGGCCTGCTGGTCTGGCAGGACTTCGTGTCCGCCGACATCGACAGCGTGGCCGGCCAGCAGGCGTGGCTCAGTCAGGGCCGGGAGGAGATGCGGCAGCTGCACTCATATCCGAGTGTGATCGGCTGGGTGGTCTTCAACGAGGGCTGGGGCGAGTGGGACCGCACCGCGACCGGGCAGATCGCCGAGCAGGTCAAGGCGGCCGACCCGTCGCGGATCGTCAACGCGCACAGCGGCGTCAACTGCTGCTCGTCGAAGGGTGACTCCGGCAAGGGCGACGTGATCGACCACCACGACTACGTCAACAACGACCCGGCCTACCCGGACGCGACCCGGATCGCGATGGACGGCGAGCACGGCGGCTTCACTTTGCGAACGCCGGGTCACATGTGGCCCGGCACGCCGGCCGCCATCTACAGCGGGGTCGCCGACAAGGCCGCGCTGACCGCGAAGTACGTCGACAACACGTCGCGCTATTACCTCGAAGCGGCCGGGGCGGAGCTGTCCGGCTCGGTCTACACCCAGATCACCGACCTGGAGACCGAGCTCAACGGCCTCTGGACCTACGACCGGCGAGAGATCAAAGTCAATCCCGGTGCCGTACGGGCGGTGAACGCCCAAGTCATCGCGGCTGGGGCCGCGGCCGGGGCGGACGCCACGTTCCCGGGCCGGGGCGACTGGACGCTCGACGGGACCACCGCGGACAGCGGCGGCAGCAAGGCCGACCTGACGCTGAGCGGCAACACCGCCTGGACCGACGGCGTACGCGGGCAGGCGTTGAAGTTCGATGGTGACGGCGACTCGGCCGACACCGCGGCGCCGGTGCTCGACACCACGAAGGACTACACCGTCGCGGCGTGGGTGACGCTCGACCAGCTGCCCGGCAATTACGCCTCCGCGGTCAGCCAGGACGGCCGGGCCACCGAGAACCCGTTCTACCTGCAGTACGGCCAGGGCGCCTTCGCCTTCAGCACACCGGGCGGCAACCGGGCCCGGCTGGCGGTCACGCCCGAGCTGAACCGCTGGTACCACCTGGTCGGGGTGCGCGACCACGCCACCGGTGAGGTCCGGCTCTATGTCGACGGTCAGCGAGCGGCCGCGGCGCCGGCCGGTCCGGATGTGATCAGCACCGGTCCGTTCGCGATCGGGCGAGCGAAGTACGCCGGCACCCGGACCGACTACTGGTCCGGCTCGATCGACGAGGTCCACGCCTACCAGCGGAGCCTGAGCGACGCCGACGTGGCGGCGCTCTACGCGGCCGAAAAGGCCTGATCCGAATCGGCCCGGCGAGAGTCGTCAGACTTCTTGCCGGGCCGCTCCGGGCCACGGAACGGCGGATTTCCAGATTCGCTCGAAGGCGTCACAGTAAAGATCGAATAGCAGTCCGCCGTCGATCTTTTGCAGGCGGATGGCCGGGTTCAGGCTGGACGGGCTGCCGTAGACGTGCGGATTGACGACGAGCTGCTCGTCGTACCGGAAAATGCTGTTGTAAAGCGTCGTGCCGTGCAGCCGAATTTCCGCGCCCTCCACATTCAGCAGATCGCGGTACCGGGTGAGGCTGGCGTGAATCTGCGCGGGAAGAGTGCCGGCCAGGCCTTCCTCGGCGTCACGCACCGCCACCGCCGCGCTCTGCGGGTCACCGAAGCAGAGCCGCACCCGGACGCCGTCGCGGGCCCGCTCGGCGAGGTCCTCGGCGATGCGCGGCTGCACCTGGGCAAAGAAGGCGCCGGAGAAGACCAGAACGTCCACATTGCTCTGTGCTTCGCCGAGAAGTCGCAGCCAGGTCTCGCGCGGCACGCTCGCGCGGTCCGAATACAGCTCGATCAGCTCGGCCCGGCCGGCCACCCGGTTGCGGATGCCCCGGCTCAGGATGCTCGGCCACAGGTAGGTCTCGTCGGCGTCCAGCAGCTTGGCGGCGGTCCACCGGTTCTGCCGGTGCGGCACCCGGCCGTGCGACAGCCAGCGCTCGACACTCTTCGTGTCGATGCCGCACTTCTCCGCCAACTCCTCGGCGCTGATGCCGCGCTGAAGCATGAGCGCCCGTAATTGCTCGTTCGGCAGAGGTTTGGTCACCTCGATACGGTCCGGTATCTATCGGCACTTTTCAAGCGTTTTCCGGGGACATTTTCTTCGATCAATACGTCTTCAAAAGGTCCCATCAAGGCGGGTGAAACGTCCCAGCGGTGCGGGTTGACTTGCGAGCGATTTGGCAATGGATCTCCACGGCCATATATCGATCTTGCGGTCGACGTGATTGTCAATAATCACGCGGCTGATTTCATGCGTGAGAGGAATCGACCATGTCTACGGTCGTCCGGGAACCCGGAACCCCCTATGTGTTCAGCAACGACCGGCCGACGGCCCGGCAACTGCTCGATGCGCTCGGGCAGATGCACGACCCGTTCACGATCCGCCGGCTGACCGAGGCCGGGGTGAAGCCGGGCTCACGCTGGCTCGAGATCGGCGCCGGGGCCGGCACGATCGCGGGCTGGCTGGCCGACCAGGTCGGCCCGGACGGCGAGGTGATCGCCACCGACGTCCGCCCCCAGCACATCCGGGAGCACTCGGGCGTCACCGTCATCCAGCACAACATCGTGACCGACCCACTGCCCGCCGGTCAGTTCGACGGCATCCACGCCCGCGCGGTTTTGCAGCACCTCCCCGAGCGGCACGAGGTGCTGGCCCGGCTGGCCGGCGCCCTGAAGCCGGGCGGCGTGGTGGTCATCGAGGAGATGGAGGCCGGCTGGTCGAGGTCGGTGCTGTCCACCCCGGACGAGCGGCTCCACGAGATCACCGCGCACTACGAGGCGGCCCTGCAGCAGGTGCTGCGCACCGCCGGCAACGACCCCACCTGGTGCCGGTCGGTGTTCACCGCGATGGAGAAGCTCGGCCTCGACGAGGTCGACACGCAGAGCTGGCAGGGCGCCTGGCGCGGCGGCACCGGGGCGGCACTGCTCGCCTCGGCCGGCTCGACCGAGCAGCGCGAGCGCCTGATCGCCGCCGGGATGACCGCCGAGGAGCTGGACCTGCTGGCCGCATTGGGGATGGACCCGCGGGTGGTCCTGCGCGGCATCCTGGTGCTGTCCACCGTGGGACGGAAGGCGGCGGCATGAGCGTCCTGCGGAGATTCGGGTCGATCGCCCTCGTGGCGACGGTGCTGCTGACGGCGGCGTGCAGCAGCGGCGACGACAAAAAGGTGGCGGCCGACGCCGGCGGCGCGCTGACCACCGTGAGCTACCTGACCGGCGCCGGCGTGCAGGGCCGCGAGGCGTTCATCTACGTCGCCATCGAGAAGGGCTTCTTCAAGGAGGAAGGCCTCGAGGTCAAGGTGCAGCCGGGCAACGGGACCGAGCAGAACCTCAAGCTGCTGCAGTCCGGCCAGGCCGACTACGCGATGGTCGACATCACCGCGTCGCTCATCGCGTACGGCGAGAAGAAGTTCACCGACTTCACCATCGTCAACGCCGTCCAGCAGCTGAACCTGTCGTGCATCATGGCGCTCAGCGGCAGCGGCATCGCCGGCCCGAAGGACCTGGCCGGCAAGACCATCGCGTACATCCCCGGTGGTGTGGTCTACAGCCTGTTCAAGGCGTACGCCCGGCTCGCCGGGGTGGACGGCACGAACATCAAGTGGGTCGTGATGAACGCCCAGCAGATGCCGCAGAACCTGGCGGCCGGCAGCATCGACGCGGCCACCCAGTTCGCGGTGGGCAAGCCGGCGGTCGAGGCCGCGGGCAAGGGCAAGACCGCGGTGGTCATGCCGTTCAGCAACTACCTCAACGACCTGTACGGCAACGGCCTGGGCGTCACCAAGAAGAAGCTGGCCGAGAACCCCAAGCAGGTCAAGGCCTTCAACAAGGCCATGCTGCGCGGCGTCGAGTATGCGATGGCCAACCCCGACGAGGCCGGCCAGATCTACGCCAAGTACCAGAAGCTGCAGCCGGCCAAGGTCGCGGCGGCCGAGAACGTGCTGATGAAGTCGTACGTCGAGGGTGGCGCCAACGCCGCGCCGATCGGCAGCCTCAACCGCGACCGGGTGGCGCGCAACATCGCCATCATCCAGAGCGCCGGCCTGGTTCAGGCCGGTCTCACTCCCGACGACGTGATCACCTTCCAGATTCCCTCCTGAGTTGCCGTGGGGCCCCCTCCCGTCCGATGGGTAGGGTGGCCCCACGGCCAGGCTTCGCCCGGAAGGCAACCCACCATCATCCGCAACCGCCGCGTCCTCACCCAGATCATGTTGCCGGTCGCCGGCGCGATCGCGCTGGTCGCGGTGTGGTGGGCCGCCATCGTCCTGCTGGACATCGAGTCCTACCTGGCGCCGACCCCGCCGCAGGTCCTCGCCGCGCTCGGCAACATGACCGGCTACCTGGCGAGCAACGCCGTCACCACGCTGCTGGAGGTGGTGCAGGGCTACGTGATCGCGGTCGGCCTGGGCCTGGCCGCCGGCGCCGTGCTGGCCATGTCCGGCACCCTCGAGCGCGCCTTCATGCCGAGCATCGTCGCCGTCAACGCCGTACCCAAGCTGGCCTTCGCGCCGTTGCTGCTGGTCTGGATGGGCTTCGGTCAGGGCCCCAAGATCGTCATGGTGGTGCTCCTCTGCGCCTTCCCCATCCTGCTGGCCGCGGTCGCCGGCCTGACCCGCACCCCGGCCGAGATGATCGAGTTCGCCCGCTCGCTGCGCGCGAGCCGCTGGCAGATCATCATGCGGTTCCGCCTGCCGTCCGCCCTCCCCCAGATCTTCGTGGGCCTCAAGACCGCGATGCCGCTGGCGGTGATCGGCGCCCTGGTGGGCGAGCTGTCCGGCGCCACCGCCGGCCTCGGCTACGTCATCGCCAACGCCGGCGCCGACACCGCGACGTCCTTCGCCGCGATCGCCCTGCTCGCCGTGATCAGCGTCGGCCTCTTCTACCTCCTGGTCCTGGCCGAACGCCTCCTGCTCCCCTGGGCCCGCGCCATCACCGAGTGACGGCCGCCGGTCACCGGATCCCGACCGACTCGATCGAGCCCGGCCCCGGCCGGCGGCCGTTGGTCACGTAGAAGATGTTGTGGTGCTCGGTGATGCCGGCCGGGGCGACGAAGCGCGGGTCCCGGTTGCGCGAGACCACCTGGCCGGCGGTGCCGGCCGCGTCGATCTCGATCTTCGTCACTTGGGCGTGCCGGGGCTGCGCCACGTACAGGGTGCCGTCTTTCAGGTGCAGGCCGTCGCCGCCGAAGACCTTTTCGCCGCCCAGGTCGACCTGGGTGCTCACGCCCTGGTCGGTCACCCGGTAGAGGTTACCGGTCACGGCCTGGACCACCAGGAACGCGGATCCGTCCGGCGTGCTGGTGAGACCGTTCGCGTTGATGCCCGGCCGATACCGCAGCTCACCGGTGATCCGCACCCGGGTGGCGGCGCTCGGGAGCGGCTCGTCGTGGCCGAGCTCGAGCCGGTAGAGCTCCGGGTTGATCCCGTCGATGAACCAGGCGGCCGCGGTCCCGGCCACGACGTCGTTGACGTCGGACCGGTGGTGGAACCTCGGGTACGACGCCAGCAGCTCGCCGGTCTCGGAGTCCAGCACCTCGATCATGTGCCGGCCGGCGCCGCCGGCGACGAAGAGCGGGCCGTAGCGGCCGACCGCCAGGCCGCGCGCCTGCCGGCCGGGACGGCCCGCCCGCACCTGGGTCACGTCGCCGTGCTGCAGGTCGACCCGGTAGATGGCGCCGTCGTGGCGGGAGCTGACGGCGGCGTGCGGGGCCCGGCCGAGCATCACGATGCTGTCCGGCTGGACGCCCGGCGGCAGGTCGATGGTCGGCGGGTACTGGACGTCCGGTCCATCGGCGAGGGCGGGGCCGGCGGTGGCGATGACGGCCAGGCCGGCGCCGGCGCCGAGGGCGGACAGGAACGTACGTCGAAGCATGGTGTCTCCTTCGCATGGGGTGGACACCGCTGAGTCCACTCCGGACGGTCGCCGATGTCTGTCGGGTTCCGTCGCCGGCGGGTGGAAGGAGCAAGAACGGTCAGGTTCCGGGCAGTCCGGGCCATCACCATTCAGGGGTGACGAACTTGGGCCGGGACCGGCTTCGGGAATTGCTCGACGCGGTGCTCGCGGACGGCGAGTCCCGCTCGCTGGACGACATGGCCGGCGACGCGTTCTCGTCGCCGTTCCACTTCAACCGGCTGCTCGCCCGCGGGACCGGCGAATCCCCGGTGGCGATGCGCCGGCGGGTGCTGCTGGAGCGGGCCGCCTGGCAGCTGAAGAACGGATCGGCGGTGACCGAGGCGGCGTGGGCGGCCGGCTACGACTCGGCCGAGGGCTTCTCGCGGGCCTATGCGCGGGCGTTCGGGCACCCACCGAGCCGGGCCGCCGGGCGGCACTGACTGCCGGCGCCGAACGGCATCCACTTCCACCCGCCGATCTCGCTGTGGGTCGACGCGAACGAGCACCTGACGAACCCGCTCACCGAACAGCTCGTCCGGCATGACCTCGACGACACGGACGCCCTGCTCACGTACGCCAAGGGCCGCACCGAGGCGGAGCTGAACAAGGTCCGCCTGCCCGGGGCGGTGGTGCTCGACTGGGACGGCCCGGAAGAAACGATCGGCGACGTCCTGCACCATCTCGTCCGCACCAAGGAGACCTGGCTGGCCTCCATCGGCGGACGCGACACCCCGCCTGCCGCGCCGCGGCCCAGCATCGCCGAGCTGGTTGAACGGCACGAGGTCGCCGCCGCCGCATGGCTGGCGGTGGTGCGCGACCTGGAGGCACGCGGCGGGTGGAACGACCGGCTGATCGACGCGCTGTGCGAGCCGCTGCTGCCCCGCCGCCTCGATCTGCGGTTGCTCGAGACGGCACGGAACGCGGCCTTCGTGGCCGCCCGCTACGAGGTCACCCGCAGGTCAGCGTAGGCGCCGCCCAGTCGCCGTGGTCGCTGCCGTTCCCGTCGCCGCCGTCGCCCACCACCAGTTCCAGGGCCTGGGCGCCGGTGACATCCACGTCGATCGCCGCGGCCGGCTGGCGGCCCTTCAGAACCGGGGTCGTGGCCAGCGCGCGGCCGTCGGCGAGCACCTCGAAGGTCACGGTGCCGGCGCCGTTCTGCTCGTCGTCGACACCAGCGGCGGCGGTGAAGCGGGTGCAGTTGCCGCCCAGGTAGACCTGCACGTCGCTGACCGCGTTGGTGCCCAGGCCCTTGGGGTAGGCCTGGCCGGCGATGGTGATCGTCTTGCCGTCGCCGGCCACCTGCTCGCCGTTGCTGGTGTCGCGCTCGACCGGGCCCCAGCCGTTGGTCGCCGACAGGAACGGCAAGTCACTGACCGCGACCGAGCCGGCGGGCGGCGGGGCGTAGTTGCCGACGATGCGTTCGTCGCGTGCGGTCCCGCCCGGGTAGGGAACGGTCACGGTGAGCGCGGCCGTCGACGGCTGGGCGCCGGTCGGTGGCGTCACCTCCCAGGTGAGAGCGCTGAGCCGGCGGATGGTCCAGCCGTCCGGCGCGGTCAGGGTGGCGGCGCCGTGCGCGCGGCCGGTCACCGTCGCGGTGGCGGTGAACGGCACGCCGGGCTGAACGGTGGACGGCACCTGAAGGCTGACGCTGACCTTCGGGGCCAGCGCGATCGCGTACTTGCGGGCGTCGTAGCCGGGGCTGACGACATCGGCCACTCGCAGGGACGACGCGTAGCTTCCGTAGTTCGTCAGCGACACCTGGCCGAGGCCGCCGGTCGTACCGTCGAGATTCCAGACGGCAATGGCGATCGTGTTGCGCCCATCGGTCCGCAGAATGCCGTTCGGAATCGGGAAGCTGTGCTGCGGTCCCAGATAGTTGACGTAGTTGCCGAGCATCCAGCCGTTCACGTAGATCTGGGCCCGGTAACGGTGCGACGGGTCGTCGGTGAACGTCAGCCCGATCGAGGTGTCCTGGCCCTTCGGCAGGCTCAGATCGGCCGTCGTGCGGTACCAGGAAACTCCGGGAGTGGTGTCCCGGGCACTCGTCTTCCACCGGCGGTCGTCGAATCCGGGCA
Source organism: Actinoplanes sp. NPDC026619 (assembly GCF_040638295.1). Classification (NCBI taxonomy): domain Bacteria; kingdom Bacillati; phylum Actinomycetota; class Actinomycetes; order Micromonosporales; family Micromonosporaceae; genus Actinoplanes; species Actinoplanes sp. NPDC026619. The sequence continues at coordinate 2,008 of NZ_JBEZYA010000031.1, read as the reverse complement.
GCTGCCAGCCGGCCCGTTCGCCGAACAGTCCACCGGTGGAAAGCGGTCCCCGCACCGCATCGACGTCGCGGGCGCCCTGCAGGCGCCAGGTGATCGGGGTCGTGGGCGCGCCGATCAGCGAGGCGCCGGTGAGGCCGCGGGCCGCTTTGTTGCCGTTGCTGGAGTTGTAGTCCTCCTCGTGGCCCATATTCACGGTCAGCACCGAGACGATGTTGTCGCCGCTCGCCTTCAACGCGCCGGCTGGGAAGGTGAAATTGCCGGCGCCATTCGTCGAACTTCCCAGGAAGACGCCGTTGACCCAGGCCGAGAACGCTTGCGCGCCGCCGCCGGAATCCGAGGTGAGGTGCACGCCGGTGACGCCCGCCGACGAAGGGAATCGGCCGCGGTACCAGGTACTGCCGGTGTGGAATCCGTAGTCGTCGGCGTAGAGGACCGGCAACGATCCGGGGCCGGTGATGCTGAACGTGGTGGTCTTGTCGGCCACCGCCCAGGCCGAGTCGTCGAATCCGGGTTGCGCCTCGGGCGATTCGGCCTGGTGCTTCCAGTTGGTCAGGGCCGGCAGGGCAATCGGCGCGGCGGCCGGGATCACGCCGTGCGAAATGATGGCGCCGTTCCATCGGACGGTGGAAGCCGTGCTGAAGACCTCGATGTTCGGATCGGTTCCGTTGTCGCCGGTCAACGCGAGAGTCCGGCCGGACGACACCGCCGTCCGCAACAGATGGGTGCCGCGCACCAGCACCGGACCGGCCGCCGTGTCCTGACGCCAGAAGGTCTCCGCGGTCGGTTTGTCGGCCAGCAGGAGCAGAAGCGGCCGCTGCCCGGCCGGCGTGATCAACACCCGGGTCAGGCCGCTGTGGGTGTAATTGAGCCGCAGATCGCCCGTCGCCGGGTCCCAATTCTGCTCGACCGCGCCCCGCACCGCCGGCTTGGTCGCGAACCGCAGCACGGTCTCGCCGTCGGCGCCGGGATCGCCGTAGAGGACGGCGACGTCCTGCGCACCGATCGTGGCCTGGGTGAGCAGTTCGGAGGTCGAATACTGGAGCCGCGTCTGTCCCAGACGAGCGCCGGCGACCAGGAGGCGGGAGTCGCGACCGTTCAGGGTGATCGCGGTGCCCGGCTTCTGCGGCACGACCGGATAGACCGACTCGGTCGTGGCCACCGCCGGGGGCAGATCGATCGCGTCGACCGCGACGAAATTGTCGGTCGAGCCGGCCGCGTGCGTGCCGGTCACCACGATCTTCAGGGTGTGCGGGCCGTCGGCGAGACCGGTCGCCTGGAAGAGAACGGCCTGCGCGGCGCCGCCGGAACAATCCACGGTGGCCTGCTTGACCTCGTCGACGTAGACATCGGCGTACCCGTGATTGCCGGTCTTCGACCCGATCCACCGGATGGCGGTGCCGGTGAACGGAATGGTGAGCGCGTCGCCGGCGGTGCTGGAGAACGACTCGGTCTGCTGGTAATCGCTTCCGGTGTAGCTCTCGTTCGCCACGTGCGACCACGCGCCGGCGTATTGCAACGCCGGGTCGGGGTCGTCATAGGTGTAGGACGTGGTCGCCCGCGCATTGAAGTCGATCGCGATGTGCGTCCGGTCGACGGCGGTCGACGTCGAGTCGTTGTGCCGCAGCACGTGGAACTGGGCGCCGGTGTCGGGATTGCGCCGGGCGGTGTCGACGATCGCCGCATTGTCGGGCGGCGTCACCGCGATCCGGTCGGTCTTCGTCAGATCCGGCATCGATTGGGTCAGATAGCCGATCAGCTTGTCCTGGTAATACTTCGGGTCCAGCTGGCGGGTCTCGCGAATGGCCGCGCCGTAATCGTACGAGGTGTAGTTCTGCGGCATGCCGAGCCAGCCCCAGTTGGTGCCGCCGTAGGTCATGTAGAAGCTCTGCGCGGTCGAGCCCACCGCGATGTTGGTAACTAATCAGGTCGGCTGTTTCGGGCCGGTTTGATCTTGCCGGGGTTGTTCGGCAGGATGTCCGGGTGCCTGAGATGCCGTCCATCGTGGAGC
>NZ_JBEZYA010000030.1:0-111833 GCF_040638295.1 Actinoplanes sp. NPDC026619 | reverse complement strand
GCCATCAACGCCGGCATCCGCCTCATCCAACGCCGCGCCCACGGCTACGCCAACCTCGACAACCTCATCGAAATGATCCACCTCTGCCACGGCGGGTTATCCACAGAACTACCCACACCAACCCGCTAAATGGCACGCTTGTTCTAATGTCACTGACAGCCGCGTTGGCATACGCACGGCATGGCATCCCCGTCCTGCCGTTGCACACGCCTGACCTGCGCGGCTGTTCTTGCGACAGAGGAGCCCGATGCGAGCGACCCGGCAAACACCCCCGCCTGCGCCACGGCCTGACCGACGCCAGCACCGACCCGCGCCAGATCGAGATGTGGTGGGCCCGCTGGCCGTCGGCAAACATCGGCCTGCGGACCGGCATCGCGATGGACGTGGCCGACATCGACTCCGAAGAGGGCCGGCACGGCCTCACCCACCTGCTCGGCGGGTTCCTCCCGGCCGGCCCGCGGGTGCGCACGGGCGGCGGCGGGTGGCATCTCTGGTTCCGGCCGACCGGCTTCGGCAATCGCGTGCACCTGCTGCCGGGCCTCGACTGGCGCGGCGTGGGCGGTTACGTGGTGGCGCCGCCCTCCCGGCACGCCCGCGGCGGCGACTACCGGTGGGTCCGCCGGCCGGGTGACCACCTGCCCGCCGGCCCGGCCTCGCTGCTCGCACTGATCGAGGGCCCGCCACCGCCGTCGGCCCGGCACCGCCCGATCGCCCACCCCGACCGATACGCGACGGCCGCGCTGACGGCCGAGGCCGATCGGGTGGCGGCCGCGCCGGTGGGCAGCCGCAACGACACGCTCAACCGGGCCGCGTTCGCGCTGGGCCGGCTGGTCGGGGCGGGCCTGCTCGACCAGGGCGACGTGGTGCGCGAGCTCGACGCGGCCGCGCGCCGGGCCGGTCTGGGCCGGGCCGAGGTGCGGCGCACGATCCGGTCCGGGCTCACCGCGGGACGACGCATGCCGATCGATGCCGAGTCGGGGCGTACTCCACTATTGAGGGCATGACGGATCGACGAGGCTTGAAGCCTTACGACGTGGAGGTCGCGGTGGCGGCCGGGCGGGACGAGACCTGGGAGGCCGTCACCCAGCCGGCCGTGCTGCGCCAGTGGTTCGGCTGGGAGTACGACGGGCTCGGCGCGGAGATCCAGCAGATCTTCGTGGACCAGGCGGCTCTGCTCGCCCCGGAGCGGATGGGCTGGGCCGACGGGTCCTACCTCGAGGTCAGCGGCGGCGACGACCGCGCGACCGTGCGGGTGATCCGGGACGGCTCGGGGCCGACCGGGCCGGAACGCTACGACGCGATCGAGGAGGGCTGGCGGGCGTTCCTGGTGCAGCTGCGGTTCCTGCTCGACCGGCGGCCGACGGGGCGGCGGCGCACGCTCTACCTGACCGGCGAGACGACCGGCCGGCAGGCGCTGGCGCTGGCCGAGGGCGCGGGTGAGTGGCAGCAGTTCGGGCCGCGGGTGGCATGGACGGTCGACGGCGACGGCTTCCTGGTCGTGGTGTCCGCCCGGCTGCCGCTCGACGACCACGACGCGGGGCGGATGGAGGTGACGGTTTCGACGTACGGGTTGGACGACGCCGCGTTCGAGTCGCTGCGCGAGCAGTGGACGAAACGCTGGGCGCCCGCCGCGGCCGGCGCCGAGGTGACCACGGCGAACGACCCGTCGCCGGACAACTGAGGTCATACCCAGGATTTAGGCAGGTAGGAAGGGATGAACGGGGGGTCGATCCGAGGTTGCGGAGCCGGTAGCCTTGCGGAGCTGAAGCGGCCGGGGGGCGACGTGCTGCGGGGAGACTTGGTCGAGAAAGCTGCGGGTGGGGTTCTTGGAGACCCGGCTCGCCTGCGTGCGGTCGGGCGTCTTGGGCTCGGTCCGCGCGCCGACGTGGCCTTCGACCGGATCGCCGTTCTCGTCGAGCGCCTGGTCGACGCGCCGGTCGCGCTGGTTACCGTGCTGACCGCCGACCAGCAGTTCCTGCCCGGACAGATCGGGCTGCCGGAACCGCTGGCCACGGTGCGGGAGATGCCGCTCAGCCACTCGCTCAGCCGGCACGTGGTCGAGGCCGGCCGGATGATGATCGTCGAGGACATCCGGGTTGATCCGCTGATGCGGGACAACCGGGCCGTTCACGAACTGGGGGCGATCGCGTTCGTCGGCGTGCCTCTCACCGACTCGGACGGGCAGGTGCTGGGCACCCTCGCCGTCATGGACCGCGAGCCGCGCACCTGGACGGCCAGCGAGATCGCGCTCCTGGTCGACCTCGGCGAGGTCTGCTCCTCGGAGCTGCGGCTGCGCATCGCGCGGGAGATCGCCGACGAGGCGCGCCGGCATGCCGAGTCGGCGCACGACCAGCTCACCCTGCTGGGCGAGCTGACCGAGACCCTGTCGGCCACGATGGACATCGACGAGGCGCTCGGCCGGCTCGGCGAGATGGTGGCGGGCCGGCTCGCCGACTGGTGCGTGGTCGCGCTGGCCGAACCGTCCGGCATCCTGCGGCACGTGTCGGCGGCGCATTTCGACCCCGCGCACGCGCCCGAGACCGCTCGCCTCGCCCAGCTCGCCGCCGATGCGCCGCGCGAGATGAAATCCCTGGTCGCGGCCGTGCAGCGGGCGGCCGGCCCGATCCGCCGCGACATCGCCGACCCGAAATCGCTGGAAGCCCGGCTGAACACGGCGGAGATCGCCGAGATCGCCGCCCGGCTCGGTTTCGGCTCCTACCTGGTCGCCCCGGTGACCGCGCCGGTCGGCCGCCGCACCGTCGGCGTGCTGATGCTGGTCAACGGCGCCGCGCGAGGCCCGTTCGGCGAGGCCGAGGAGCGCACCGCCACCGAGATCGGCCGCCGGGCGGGGCTGGCTGTCGACAACAGCCGCCTCTACGGCCGGCAGCGCCACGTGGCCGAGGTCCTGCAGCACAGCATGCTGCCCCAACTGCCCGACATTCCCGGCATCGAGCTGCATGCCCGATACCTGCCGGCACAGGTCGGCGCGGCCGTGGGCGGCGACTGGTACGACGCTTTCCGCCAACCGGACGGCAGCGTCATGCTCGCGGTCGGCGACGTCTCCGGCCACGACATCGAGGCGGCGGCAACGATGGGCCAGGTCCGCAACCTGGTGCGGGGCGACGCCTACGGCCGCGATGACGAGCCCGGCCCGCTGCTGTCCCAACTGGACCGGGCGTTGCACGGCCTGAGCATGCCGGCCGCCGCCACCGCGGTCCTGGCCCGCCTCCGGAAGAACGAATCGGACTACGACCTGACCTTCTCCAACGCCGGCCACCCGCCGCCGGTCCTGCTCCGCCCGGACGGCGAGGTCGAGGTCTGGTGGGAGGAACCCGAGCCGCTGCTGGGGCTGGTCCCCCGGGACGACCGCAGCACCCACCGCCGCCGGCTCCTGCCCGGCTCGACGCTGCTGCTCTACACCGACGGCCTGGTCGAACACCCGAACAAGCTGATCGACGAGGGCATCCGCCGGATCCGGGTTGCCCTGCAGGACAACGCGACCCTCGCCACCGACGAGCTGTGCGCCCGCATTCTCAGCACCGCGACCCGCCGCGACGACGACATCGCGATGCTGGTCATTCGCCTGGGCTGAAGGGCTCCGGCGGGCCGCCATGGGTCCATGGGGTCTCGGCCGGCTCGGGGAAGGCCGCGCCGGGGCGGTAGGCCTCGCTCAACGTGGTCAGCAGGAGCTGTTCGCCGGCCAGCGGGACCGAGCCGGGTTCGGCCACCAGTTTGCGGCCCATGCCGCCGGACAGCTCCAGGAGCACGTCCCAACCGGACTCGGTGCGGGCGATCGAAATGACCTTGGCCTTCTGGGCGGGGCGGGCCGGGGAGGTCAGGTTCGCGCCCGGCTCGACCCGCACCGGCTCGGTGGTGGCGACCATGATCCGCGGGCGCAGGACCGGGCGCTTGCCGGTGTCGTCCACCCGGTCGGGGGCGGCCAGGGTCACCACGCCGACGAAGGCCGCGCCGGTCAGCCGGTATTCGGCCATCACCAGCGGGTCGTCGAAGGCCCGCTGAACGGCGTATCGGGCGGCCGCGTTCTCCAGGCGCTGCAGGCGGGCGGCGGCGGCCACCGCGCCGTCGCGGCGGGGTTGCGGAACGCCGCTCTCGGCCAGGTGCTCCACAAAGGAGGAGTACGCGTCCCGGTCACCGTCCCAGCGCAGCGCCACCCGGTCGCCGGGCGGCAGCGTGCGCAGCAGCGACAGCACCCGCCACATCTGCTGCCAGGCCGGGAGCAGCAGGTCGTGCAGCACGGCCGGCAGGGACGGATCGCTATCGGAGATCAGCGGGGCCAGCACCCGGTTGTCGAAGTCGGGGTCGGTGGCCGGGCCGGCCACCGGGCCCGACTCGGCCTCGCGGGCCGCGGCCGCACCCGATTCGATCCACGCCAACTGGGCCGCCAGGTGGGCGTCCTCGGCGCCGCTCTGCCCGCTCGCCCAGTGCAGGCCCAGCGCCTGCACCGCATTGAGCAGCAGCGACGAGCCGGGCACCTCGGACGCGCCGGCCAGGAACGTCAGCCACTGGCCGAGCAGCGGCACGGTCGGCGGCACCGGGTGATCGCCGTCCACCCGCCGGAACCGGGTCGAGCGGCCGAACAACCGCAGGAAGTCGATGCCGCCCGTGTTCGGCACCCAGATCTGCGGGGCGTCGACGTAGCGGTGCCGCACGTCCCGCCCGCGGTCCACCGCCACCGCCTCGGTCTCGCCCGCGAACGACGTCAGGTAGGGCACCAACTCGGCGGCGAGGGTCGCGGCGAAGGCGAAGCGCTCCGCCCGGTTGCGGGGCTGCGCCACGAACAGCAGGCGGGGGCGGTCGGGTGAGGTGCCGAGCATGGCCGCGAGCGGAGCGTTCGCCTCGCCGGCCATCGCCAGCGGGATCAGCACCAACGGGTGGTCGTGCACGTGCAGGTGGCGCACGGTGGCGATGGGCTGCGCCCGGCCGGCCGCGAAGGCCTGCGCCCGAGCCAGGGCAACGAGCGTGCTCATCCGTCGGAGCGACTGGACGAAAGGCCGAGGGCCTCTCGGCGCAAGCGGGCCGCGGTGCGCAACAGAATCGCTGCCTCGGTCTGCTTCGGGGTCGGCGCAGCCGCGCCGGTCGACAGGGCCAGCGCCTGCTCGACCGTGTCGACGCCGCCGAGGGACTCGCGCACCGAGCGACCGAGCGACGCCGTCGTCCCCGCCGCCTCGTCGCGGCAATAAATCGACATCTCACACGAAGAAAGACATTCAGGAACGTAGCGGGCAGAAACCTCGGACAACGACTCGATCAGCACGGCGGGCGGCAGGGCAAGGTCGAACGACACCGAGTCGGGCAGGGCGTCGATCAGCGCCGAGACCGACGACAGGCGAGAGAGCTGACGGCGCAGCGTGGAGAGCTGTTTGCGCACGTCCAGCACGACCGCGACCGGCTGCAGCGAGAAATTCTCGGGACAGACCAGCACCACCTCGTGGCTGACCCGGTCCGCGCCGAGCAGCTCGCGCAGGGCGAGAACGTAGACCGCTGCCTGCACCGCCGCCGCCGCGACCTTGGCCGAGTCGGCCTGGCCGTCGACGATCGCGAACGACTTGATCTCGACGACCCGCAGGCGGCCCTCGCTCTGGAAGGCGATCAGGTCGGGCTCGAGATAGACCGTCTGGCCGGCGATCGACAGGGTGAGCAGCGGATGGTCGATCAGCGCCGATGTCGCCGACGCCAGCAGCTCCCGGGTGCGCCCGTGCCGGGCGCCGAGCGTGTCGTCCGCGTCCTCGCCGAGATCCTGATAGCCGACGACCCCGACGTCCAGCACCGACCGCAGCAACTCGCAATCGTCCGCCTTCAGCATCGCCTCGAACGCGTTGCCCCGGGCCAGCGCAAACCGCGACTGCCCGAAATTTCCGGCAAAACCGATCCGGGTGGCGAGGGCGACCTTGTCGACGCCGGCCGCGTCCAGCACCGAGCGCCGGGCGCAGCCGGGATTGCCGGTCAGCGCCGCCAGAGTTCGCGCATTGTGCCTCTTCGCCGGGCCCGGACCGCGCAGCCGATCTATCCGGTTCACTCCGGTCCTCGCTGGTGGGGCACGCTCGGCAGGCCGAAGAGCTGCTGCCGCGGGTCGAGCCGGGCGGCCCGCGACACGGCTTCCGCCCGGAGTTCCGCCTCCGCCGCGATCGACGCGATGAGCTGCGGCGACGTCAGCGCCGCACGCGCCGCGTCGGCCAGATCAACTGCTTCCGCCCCATCCGGTACGCGATGAGCCAGCTCCCGCAGGAGCCGGGCCGCGGCCTGCCCCGGGCGCATCGCCGCGAACTCGGCCACCCGAACGATCATGGCCAGCTCGTCGGCCCGCCGCTGGGCGGGGGTGACGATGCGCCGGTCGAGCGGCCACGTGGCCAGCGCGACCAGGCCGGGAACCACGCTCAGCTCGAGCCCGAGGGCCGCGCACAACCCGCCCGCCGCCCCGCCCCGCATCAGCTGGGCCAGGCCGGCCATCGAGAGGTCGCCGTCGAAGAACGCCATGTGCACGTCGACCACAAGCCGGGCGCCGGCGGGCACGCCGAGCAGGAGCAGCGCGTGGCGTGCCTGCTCACCGGTGGTCGGTAGCGTGCTCAGATGGTTCACCGGGCCGCTCTCGGATCGGGGGTCTGGCGGGATTGACTCTAGATCTTCTTACACTGACGCCACAATGTGGGGACGATCGCTACGTTTCACCCACGATAGCGATATACGTTCGCATATCGGACGTCGAACGCGGCGCGCGCTACGTTCGGACGTATGCCGAAGGCCATCTGGAACGACGAAGTTATCGCGGAGAGCGACGACACCGTGGTTGTCGAGGGCAACTATTACTTCCCACGCACGTCAGTGCGCGACGAAGTGCTGCTGCCCTCGGAAACCCACAGCGTCTGCCCCTGGAAGGGCAAGGCGTCGTATTACTCGCTCTCATCGAACGGGCACCTCGCCCCCGACGCGGTCTGGTTCTACCCGGAGCCCAAGCCGGATGCCAAGGCCGTACGAGACCGGGTGGCCTTCCGAAACAAAGAAGTCCGAGTAGAAGCCTGACCATGTGAGGCCCGCTCACGCGATGCGCGGGTGGGCCTCCTCGATCGCGGACACCTCGAGGTAATCGAGCATGTCCCGCCGTTCCTCCGAGTCGAGTGCGCCGAACGCCTCGTACGCCGCCTGCCGGGAGTGCTCCGTCTCGGCCGCGAGCAGCGCGATTATCCCCGACCAGGCCAATGAGACCCGATCGAAGAGCCGCGCCTTCCGCAGCGACGACAGCCTGCTCAGCATCGCCACCTTGGTGGCCGCGTCGTCGTCGAGCGCGATCCGGTCACAGAGCTCGAACAGCGCCTTCCCCCGGTAGGGGTGCTCCGCCTCGACCATGCGGGCCAGATCGGCATTGCTCATCTGATCGACCGCGGGGGCCGGGCCACGCCGGGGAAGCTGCGGGAAATCACCGGGCACGGCTGTCCCTGCCACTCTCGAAGCCGTTGCCGGGCGCCTGCTGCGGCAGGGTCGGCACGTTCTGGAACGACGGGAACGGCATCACCGGCATGGCCGGCTGCTCCGGCTCGGCGCGGATCAGCGTGTCGAGCATCGCGCGACCGACCTCGGTGTCGGCCCCGACGGTTTCCTCGACAGTCACCGCCACCTCCTGATTCAACGATGCTTGAGCGCGGCGCATGGTCCGCAGGATCTCGTTCGAGAGCGTTGCGGCACTCAACCGCTGCGCGCGGTCGTCGAGCTGCAACTCGGTCACGACACCGGACCCGGCCACGGTCACCGTGACCACACCGTCGTCGCCGGTCGCGGACGCGCTGAGCGCCGCGAGCCGATCCGCGAGATTTCCACCCGGCACAGTTTTGTCCTCCGTTGCCGACTTTCATGCTGTTGGCGTCCTATGAGATCACGGGTACGCAACGACGGCATCTGTACCCGGCCGGACGTCGCCCGGGCACCACCCGCTTCGGCGACCACCGTAACCTCAAGGCAATACATTGATTGACACCGCCAACCGGGAGAGAGGGTGTCGTGGACCGGACCACCGAGGACGGCACCGCCGAATGGCGCTCGCCCATGGTCGATGTCTCCGGCCTGTCCCTCGACGAGCTGGCCGCTCAGGAGGGTGACTCGGCCCTGGTCAGGGCGATGCGCCGACTGTCCGCCGAGCGCACCGAGCCCAGCGAGCCGATCGCCGGCTTCAACTCGGCGCTGTGAGTTCCGGGCCCGATGAGGACCGGCGCCATGAAGACCTTTCGGCTGACTGACACCGCCTTCGGGGAGCTCGCCGCCGGCCGCCCGTCGCCCGCCACCGTCGGCGTCCTGCGCCGGGCGCAGGCCAGCCGCCATCTGCTTCTGCTGAGCGAGATCCGCAAGCTGGGCGGCCCCATCCCCGACCCCCTCCAGCTGTACGACCCGATGGCCGCGCTGCACACCTCGGTGAGCCTGGCGGCACTCCGCGCGGGCGCCGCTCCCCCATCGGCCCGGGTCGCCGCCGGTCATCTGCTGACCGCCACCCACGACGGCCGGACGCTCCGGGTGCGCCTGGAGGACACCGACCCGCTCCGCTCGCACCTGGGCCTGGCACCTTCCCGACAGCTCACGCCGGAGGAGGTGGCGCAGTGGCAGCGCCTGCTCTCCTCGGCGTGGGAGCTCCTGACCATCCGCCATCGGTCGGCGGCCGAGGTGCTGGCCGCGACCCTGCGGGTGATCGTGCCGGTGGAGCCCGACCCCGGCTCGAACGGCCTGAGCGCCACCTCGGCCGAGGCGTTCGGCGCGGTGGCCATCTCCACCCCCGCCGACCCGCGCTCGTTCGCGGTGGGCCTGCTGCACGAGTGCCAGCACAGCCTGCTTAACGCCATCGGCACCCTGTTCGACCTGGTCGCCTCGGGTGGCGCACGGGTCTGTTCGCCGTGGCGCGACGATCCGCGCCCGCTGTCCGGCCTGTTGCACGGCGCCTACGCCTACCAGTCGGTGACCCGCTTCTGGCGCACCGAGGCCGCCGCCCGGATCCCGCTCCAGCGATCGGGCCCGGGCGCCTCCGGAGCTCGGCCGGCAGGTGGCGGGCCGGCGGAGCTTCGGGGGCGACTCGCCGAGTTCGAGTTCGCCCGCTGGCGCCCCGCCGTCGGCTCGGCCGCGGAGACCCTGCTGGCCAGCGGTCGTCTCACCGCCCCCGGCACCCGGTTGGCGCAGGTCATGCGCGACGAGATGGCCGGCTGGGCGGGCGACGCCGTCGAGCCCCGGGTGGCCTGGCTCGCCGCCGCCGCCAACGCCGAGCACACCGCCCGGTGGCGGCTGAGCAACCTGGTCGTCGGCGCGGACACCGTGGCCGAGCTGGTGGCCGCCTGGCAGCAGGGCCGGCCACCGCCGGCGGGCGTGGCGGCCGAGCTCCGGCCGAGCGCCGGGCGGCGGTTGGCGAGCAGCGAGCGCCTCACACTCGTGCACCGGGCGCTGCGCGAGGGCGGCGACGACCCCTACCTGCACGACGAGGCCGGGACTCCGCGGGCCGCGTACACAAATGATGATCTTGATCGTTGGTCCGGAATGGCCGTCCGGTCGTCGCACGAGGCGCTCCGCGAGCGCCCCGAACTGGTCCGGGCCGTGTGGCTGGCGCTGGGAAAAGTCGGACTGGACGAGGTCGCCGCCTGGCTCAGTGGATCGCTCATGTCCGCCTGACGCCGACCGATGGAAGGCCCGGAGGTGAGGCATGAGCCCCGGCAAGATCCTGGATCGGCTCCGGCACGGCGTCGACGACATCATGATCTTCGCGTCGCTCATGGTGCTCGCGTGGCCGGTGGTGTTCGGCCGGCTCACCGCGGACGGCGCCCGAGCGATCGACTGGTTGCTGCCGCTCGCCGGCGTGCTGATCCTCGGCTTCGCCATCGCCAAGCTCGCCGATCGCTGGCCGCTCGCTCAATACGCACCGGTCGCCGCCGCCATCGTGCTGGCCGCGATCCTGCACGCCGGCAAGAAGGGCGCCGAGGAGGGTCTCGTCTGGCTGATCATCGTGGTGGCCGGCATGATCCTGCTGCGGCAGTTCCTCGGCACGCACACCAACGAGGGCCTGATGCGCGACCTCACCCGGCAGCGCGCGATCCTGGCCCGCCAGGCCTACCGTGACCCGCTCACCGGGCTCGGCAACCGGGCCATGTTCATGGACCACTCCCGCGACGCGCTGGCCGACGCGGACGGCACGATGACCGCGATGATCCTGCTCGACCTGGACGGGTTCAAGGGTGTCAACGACACCTACGGGCACGCGGCCGGCGACGAGTTGCTGCGGGTCGCCGCCGAGCGGATCAACGCGAACGTGCGGGCCAACGACACCGTCTCCCGGCTGGGCGGCGACGAGTTCGTGGTGCTGCTCCCCCGGCTCGCCGACGACCTGATCGCCGACACCGTCGCCAACCGCATCCTGCGCGACCTGCTGCAGCCGCTGGTGGTCGAGGACGTCGTGCTGACCATCCGGGCCAGCGCCGGCATCGCGATCACCCGCGGCGGCCACGACGTGGACGGCATCCTGCGGGAGGCCGACGAGGCGCTCTACCAGGCCAAGGCCGACGGCAAGGGCGTCGCCCGCCGGTTCGACCCGGCCCGGTTCGCCGAGGCCGCCAAGCGCCGCAGCGACGAGCAGGAACTGTGGCAGGCGCTCGCCGAGCAGCAGTTCGAGGTGCACTACCAGCCGATCGTCGACCTGGCCGGCGAGCACACCGTCGGCGTCGAGGCCCTCGTCCGCTGGCAGCACCCGGAGCGCGGGCTGCTCCCGCCGGGCGCGTTCCTCGACCTGGCCGAGGAGCTGGGCATGATGCCCGAACTCGGCCGCTGGATCCTCGAGGAGGCCTGCACCCAGGCCGTCGGGTGGCAGCGGGACAGCCCCGGCTTCGAGCTGAACGTCAACCTGTCCGTCTCGCAGCTGGCCAACCCGCACCTGACCGACGAGGTCCGGTCGGTGCTGGAGCGCACCGGGATGCCGCCGCACCTACTGGTGCTGGAGCTGACCGAGACGATGGCGCTGACCGACCTGGACGAGTCGGCCCGGGTGCTGAGCTCGCTGAAGACCCTCGGCGTGCGGATCGCGCTCGACGACTTCGGCACCGGCTTCTCGTCGCTGAGCCACCTGGGCGCGCTGCCCGTCGACGTGGTGAAGATCGACCGCTCGTTCGTGCAGGCGATGCCGGAGAACCCGACCGGCGCGTCGGTGGCCGAGGCGGTGCTGCAGATCGCCCGCACGTTCGGGCTGTCGCCGGTGGCCGAGGGCGTCGAGGACGAGGCGCAGGCGGCCCGGCTGCGCGACCTGGACTGCGCGCAGGCGCAGGGTTACCACTTCGCCCGGCCGATGCCCGCGGCCGACCTCACCGACCTGCTGACCCAGCAAATCTTCGAAAAAAGCCTATAGCGGAGGCAGGTCGAGGTCGGTCTCCAGGCGCTCGCCGGCGGCCACCCGCAGGAGAGCCGGATGGCCCTCGCCGTACGCCTTGGCCAGGGCGACCGTCGCCTGGTGCCGGGCCTCCTCGTCGCCGCCGTCGAGCACCGCGTTCCAGCCGCAGGCCAGGGTGTCCGGGTGTTCGGCGCCGCGCACCAGCGCGGACCGCTGCCAGGTGTCGGTGGCGATCTGCTGGGCCTCCTGCCGCTCGCCCAGCCCGAACAGATCGATGGCGTAGCCGTTCGCGCAGGCCAGCGTGAACGGGTGGTCGGTGCCGACACTGCGCCGCAGGCCGTGCAGCGCCTCCTGGTCGATCCGGCGGGCCTCGGCGGGCCGCCCGGTGCCCCGCACCACCCCGGCCAGCCCGGCCGAGGCGGCGAGCGTGAACGGGTGATCGTCGCCGAGCACCGAGTGGTAGCGGATCACCGCTCGTTCGAGCAGCTCGTGGGCCCGGTCGAGATCGCCGCCGGAGCGGGCCGCGTTGGCCAGCGTCACCACCGCGGCGAGCGTCTCCACGTGCAGGTCGCCGAAGCGGCGGCGGGTCAGCGTCGCGGTCGTCTCGGCCAGCACCAGGCCGTCGGCCAGCCCGCGGCGGCGGGCCGCCATGGCCGCGACCCGGGCCGCCCACAGCGCGAACGGGTGGTCCTCAGGAACGTCGCCGCGGACGGCGGCCAGCACCTCGCCGGTGCCCGCGTAGTCGCCCAGCCCGAACAGGTCGAAGGCCAGCCCGGCCCGGGACGACAGGATCTCCGGGTGGCCGTCGGCGAGAATCGCCTGGCGCTGCCGCAGGGTCTGCTCGTCGATCGTGCGGGCGCCCCGGAAGTCGCCGAGCAGGCGCAGGTCGGCGGCGAGGTTGTTGGCGCAGCGCAGCGCGGTCGGGAAGCCCTCACCGAACAACCGGCGGTAACGCACCAGGTTGTCACCGTCGAGCTGGCGGGCCTGCCCGAAGTGGCCGCGGATGCGCAGGTCGGCGCCGACCGAGTTGGCGGTGGCCAGGGTGGTCTCGTCGCCGCCGCCGAGCACCTCGCGCTGGGCACGCAGGGTCTGCTCGTTCAGCACCCGCGCCTCGGCCGTGCGGCCCACCGCACGCAACGCGTTGGCCAGGTGGAACGAGGCGAGCAGGGTCTGCTCGTCGTGCTCGCCGAGGGTGTCGCGCCAGCGGGCCACCGCGGCGGCGGCCAGCGCGCGGCTGGAGTCGAAGTCGCCGGCCGCGTAGTGGTGCCGCACGCAATTGATCACCAGCTGGCGGATCTCCTCGGTGCCGGCGCCGAGCACGTCGGAGTGGATCAGGTGCGGGGTGAGCTCGGCGTAGCGCGGGTGACTGCCCGGATCGTCGGGGTCGCCGGGGTCGGCCGCGGCCAGCATGCCCCGCACGGTGGACAGCAGCATGCCGTGCCGCTCGGAGCTGAGGCCCTGGCCGAGCATGCCGCGCACCAGCGGGTGCACGATCAGGCGCTCGCCGGGCGGGTCGAGCTCGGCCAGACCATAACGACCGATCAGGCGCAGCGCCGCCTTGAGCCGCCGCTCGATGCCGACCGTGCGGGCCAGCTCGGCCGGCAGCGGCAGCATCCGGGCGCCCCAGAGCAGCCGCCAGGAGACCGGCGCGTTGCCCAGGAAGGCGCACAGCTCGAGCAGTTGGTAGGCGGCGGGCGCGTGCGCCCGCAGCGCGTCAGCGGCCAGCCCCCAGGCCACCCGGATCGGGCTGGGGAAGGCCAGCTCCTCGCCGAGCGTCTCGTAACGCTGCAGGTAGTCGGCGACGGACCAGCCGGTCGCCGCGCGGACCGCGGCGGACAGATCAAGGGCCATCGGCACATCGGCGAGGCGGCTCGCCAGCCGCTCGGCGTCCGGCACCGGCAGATCAGGGGTACGTCGTTTCAGCAGGTCGACGCTGTCCGCGCGGTCGAAGACGCCGACCGGCATCGACTGGGCCACCTCGGCCGGCCAGCGCGGGTTGCGGCTGGTGATCAGCACGTGCCCGGCCCCGCTCGGCAGGTATGACTTGATTTCTTCGGGCCGGTTGGCGTCGTCGAAGACCACCAGCCAGTTCCGGAACGGCTCGCCCCGGCTCAGGGCGTCGCGGACCGCGGCCAGCGTGCGGTTCATGTCGCCGGTCTCGGCCAGCCCGAGTCGCTGGGCCAGGCCGATCAGCGCGGCCCGGGTGCCCGCGGACTGCTCAGCGGGGATCCACCACACCAGGTCGTACGTTTCGGCGTAACGGTAGACATATTCCACCGCCAACTGGGTACGTCCCGTTCCGCCCAGCGGATTTTCCTCGCCGGGCAGCAGAACGACCGGGCCGGTCGCCAACCGGCTCCGCAACCGGGCCAGGAGCTCCTCACGACCCACGAAGCGGGGGTTCCGCGACGGCAGACCGCCCAGGATCGGCACACCACGCTCCTCACGTGTTTGGTGATGCCGATTACCGTACGTGGAACCATGACGACTGTGGAAGAAGGACCCGTTGCCTGACGAGATCGTGACGAATCTCGACCGCGACGCCGACACCATCACCGTGACCCTTACCGGCGAGGTTGACGTGCTCACCGTCGACCAGGTCCGAGTCGCCCTGGAGGAGGCCCTGGCTGGGCGTCCTCGCGAGATCGTGGTCGAACTGCGCGAGCTGACCTTCATCGATTCGACCGGCCTGGGCGCGCTGATCTTCGGTTTCCAGCGCGCCCGCGACGCGAACATGCGCTTCCGGCTCGCCCACCCGAACCGCACGGTTCATCAGATCCTGATGCTGAGCGGCCTGCTCGAGGTCGTCGAGGTCACGCTGTAGCCGGTTCGTTGACGAGGCCGATGCCCGGCGCGATCGGCTTGAGCCGCTTGCCGGCGAAGAGCATCAGGCTCAGCAGACTGGCCAGGATGGCGAGGGCGCCCGCGCCGTACCACGCCGCGTTGTAGGTGCCGAGCTGGTCGCGGAGCAGGCCGGCGGTGGTGGCCGCGATCGCCGCGCCGAACTGGTGCGAGGCGAAGACCCAGCCGAACACGACCGGGCCGGAGGCGCCGAAGTACTCCCGGCACAGGGTCACGGTCGGCGGCACGGTGGCCACCCAGTCGAGGCCGTAGAACAGGATGAACACCACCATGCTCGGGTGCGCGGTCGCGGCGAACAGCGACGGCAGCACCAGCAGCGACAGGCCCCGGCCGAAGTAGTAGATGCCGAGCAGCACCCGGCTGTCGACGCGGTCGGTGAGCCAGCCGGAGACGATCGTGCCGGCGATGTCGAAGAAACCGACCAGGGCGAGCAGGCTCGCCGCGGTGGTCTCGGTCATGCCGTGGTCGTGCGCGGCCGGGATGAAGTGGGTGCCGACCAGGCCGTTGGTGGTGGCGCCGCAGATCGCGAAACCACCGGCGAGCAGCCAGAACGGCCGGGTCTTCGCGGCCTGCCGCAGAGCGCGTAAGGCGGTGCGGGCGGCCCCCGCCGGAGCTATCGGCTTGGGTTCCTCGTATTCGCCGCCGAATGCGCCGAGGCCCAGCTCGGCCGGGTGATCGCGCAGCCGCCACCCGACCAGGGGCACGACCAGCAGCGCCACCCCGGCCACGGTCAGGGCCGCGACCCGCCAGCCCTGGCTCTCGGTGAGCCGGGCCAGCACCGGCAGGAAGACCAGGTTGCCGGCCGCGCCGCCGGCCGTCAGCACGCCGGTGACCAGGCCGCGGTGCTTGACGAACCAGCGGTTGGTGATGACCGCGACGAAGCCGAGCGCCATCGAGCCGGTGCCCAGCCCGACCAGCACGCCCCAGCAGAGGATGAGCTGCCAGCTCTGCCGCATGAAGACGGTCAGGCCGGAGCCCGCGCTCACCAGCACCAGGGCCGCCATGATCACGCGGCGAATGCCGAACCTCTCCATCAGCGCCGCCGCGAACGGGGCGGTCAGGCCGTAGAGCAGCAGGTTGACCGAGACGGCCGCCGAGATCGTGCCGAGCGACCAGCCGAACTCGTCATGCAGCGGGCGGATCATGACGGACGGGGTGGCCCGGAACCCGGCCGCGCCGACCAGGGCGACGAAGGCGATGACGGCCACGAACCAGGCCGGATGAATGCGGTACGTCTTCTGCACGTTCCGATCCTCCATTCTCACAGCCGGAAGGACGAGTGGCCGGAAGGCCATCATGCGCAAGAATTGGGCCATGAAGCATCTCGTCGCCGAACTCGTACTCGACGGTGTCGTCGGCTTCGACCTCGGCACCCCGCCGCAGGTCTTCAACGCCGCCCGCCGCTCCGACCTGGAGCGCTATTACCGCGTGCACGTCTGCGGCGCCGGCCCGGTCCGCAGCACCGGCGGCTTCACCGTCATCCCCGACTACGGTCTCGACGAGCTGGCCCGAGCCGACACCGTGATCGTCCCTGGCATCGGCCGCGGCGGCCCGCTCACCGACGGCACGCTCGATCCTTCCGTAAAAGACGCGCTGCGGGCCGCCCACGAGCGCGGCGCCCGGATCGTCTCGATCTGCACCGGCGCCTCGGTGCTCGCCGCCGCCGGGCTGCTCGACGGTCGCCCGGCCGCCACCCACTGGGCCTGGGCGGGCGAGATCGCCCCGCTCTATCCGCAGGTCAACTGGAACTTCGACGTCCTGTTCGTGGACGATGGCGACATCCTCACCTCGGCCGGCGTGGGCGCCGGCGTCGACCTCTGCCTGCACATCGTGCGCAACGACCACGGCACCGAGGTGGCCAACCGGGCCGCCCGCCGCTGCGTGGTGCCGCCGTTCCGGGAGGGTGGCCAGGCGCAGTACATCGAGCGCCCGGTGCCGTCGAGCGCGGGCATCGGCACCGAGCCGACCCGGAACTGGGCGCTCGACCGGCTGGCCGAGCCGGTCACCCTGGAGGGCATGGCGGCGCACGCGCGGATGAGCGTGCGCACGTTCACCCGGCGGTTCCGCGACGAGACCGGCCTGAGCCCGCGGCAGTGGCTGCTGCGCCAGCGGGTCGCCCACGCTCAGCTTCTGCTGGAGTCGACCGATCTCGGTATCGAGACGGTTGCCCGCCGGTCCGGCCTGGGCAGCGCCACCGCGCTCCGGCAGCACATGCAGTCCACGATCGGGGTGGCGCCCAGCGCGTACCGCAAGACGTTCCGGCCGGTGCCGCTCAGTTCAACCCACTGACGTCCGATATGAGAGACAAGACCGAATTGTCTCCCTGAGGACGCAATGGATCAGACGTTCCGACCGCTGCTCGACGCGCTCAAGCAGATCGGTATAGACGCGCGCGCCGTCGACGCTGCCGCGGAGGAGGCGCAGCGCAGCGGCCGGTCGGTGCGCGCCGTCCTGATCAACGACAACGTGGTCACCGAGGAACAGCTGACCGCGGCCGCGGCGATGGCGTACGGCATCAACACGCTCGACCTGGCCGCCGTCACTCCCGACCCGCAGGCGCTCAAGCGCATCCCGCTCTCGGTGGTGTTGCGGCACCGGGTGCTCGGCATCTCGATCTCCGACGGCGAGCTGGTGGTCGGCGTCACCGACCCCGGCGACGTGGTGGCGCTCGACGACGTCCGGGCCGCCACCGGCATGAGCCTGCGGCCGGTGATGGTGGCCCGCTCCGAGGTCCGCCGGATCATCGAACGGCTCCAGCGTGAGTCCAGCGACCTGGGCGAGATCGCCGAGGACGACCTCGACGACCAGGCCGGGATGGCCGCCCAGTCATCGACGGTGGATGACGCGCCGATCGTCCGCTACGTGAACAACCTGATCGAGCAGGCGGTCATGAACCGCGCCTCCGACCTGCACCTCGAGCCGACCGAGGACGACATGCGGGTGCGCTACCGGATCGACGGCGTGCTGCACGAGGTCGACCTGGTGCCGAAGGGCGTGATGGCCGCCCTCACCTCCCGCGTCAAGATCATGTCGGGCGTCGACATCACCGAGAAGCGGGTGCCGCAGAACGGCCGGATCACCACGCTGATCCGGGGCCGGCCGGTCGACCTGCGTACCGCCACGCTGCCCACGGTGTGGGGCGAGAAGATCGTCCTGCGGGTGCTCGACACCGGCGGCATCGACCTGGACATGAACAAGCTCGGTTTCACCGAGCACAACCTCTCACGCTTCTCCGAGTCGTTCAGCAAGCCGCACGGCATGGTGCTGGTCACCGGCCCCACCGGCTCCGGAAAATCGACCACGCTCTACGCGACGCTCGGCAAGATCAGCAAGCCGGAGATCAACGTGATCACCGTCGAGGACCCGGTCGAGTACCGCCTGCGCGGGGTCAATCAGGTGCAGGTGAACGTGAAGGCCGGCCTGACCTTCGCGGCCGTGCTGCCGGCCATCCTGCGGTCCGACCCGGACGTGGTGCTGATCGGTGAGATCCGGGACAGCCACACCGCCCAGATCGCGGTCGAGGCGTCGCTCACCGGCCACCTGGTGCTCTCCACGCTGCACACCAACGACGCGCCCGGCGCGGTCACCCGGCTCACCGAGATGGGCATCGAGCCGTTCCTGGTCGGTTCGTCGCTCGACTGCGTGCTCGCCCAGCGCCTTTCCCGACGGCTCTGCGACTGGTGCAAGGAGGCCTACACCCCGAGCGAGGAGGAGCTGGTCGGCGCCCGCTGGCCGTTCGAGGACCTGGTCGTGCCGGAGGCGCTCTACCGTCCGATGGGCTGCCGCAACTGCGCCAACACCGGTTACCGCGGCCGGCTCGCGATCCACGAGGTCATGCCGATCTCACCGGAGATCGAGTCGCTCACCATCCGCCGTGCCTCGTCCAACGAGATCCGCGAGGTGGCCCTCGACCAGGGCATGTACGACCTGCGGGCGGACGGCCTGGCCAAGGCGGCCGGCGGTCTCACCTCGGTTCGCGAGATCTCCCGGGTGGCCATCTAGGCCGCGCAGCATACCCCCGGCTGATCGATCTCGCCCGATTGCTCCGAAATGCCTACTAAAGCGACCCCGAACGGTGCCGAATTTAGGGGCAACGTTCCGCGAACAGATTGCCGGTGCGATGTATACGACCGACCAGCCGGCGCCGCCACAACAGACGGCGCCCAAGGCGCCGCCCGCCCCCGCGTCGGGCGATCTGGCCGTGCTCAACCAGATGCTCGTGACGCTGTGCGAGTCGAAGGGCTCCGACCTGCACCTCACCGTCGGCACGCCGCCGATGATCCGGGTGCACGGTTCGCTGCGCCCGCTGCCCGGTTACGGCAATCTCAACTCCTCGGACACCGCCCTGCTGGCTCGGGCGGCCATCACTGCCGAGCAGTGGCAGGCCTTCCAGACCAAGCAGGAGCTGGACTTCGCGCACAGCATCGTGGGCGTCTCCCGCTTCCGCGGCAACCTCTACGTGCAGCGCAACTCGTGCGGCGCGGTCTTCCGGGCCATCCCGCACGAGATCAAGCCGCTCGACGAGCTCGGCATGCCGGACACCGTCTCCCGCTTCGCCCACCTGCCCCGTGGCCTGGTGCTGGTCACCGGCCCGACCGGCTCCGGCAAGACGACCACGCTCGCCTCGGTGCTCGACCTCGCCAACCGCAGCCGCGCCGCGCACATCATCACCATCGAGGACCCCATCGAGTTCCTCCACCCGCACAAGCGCAGCGTGGTGAATCAGCGTGAGGTGGGCTCGGACACCGAGAACTTCGCCAGCGCGCTCAAGCACGCGCTGCGGCAGGACCCGGACATCATCCTGGTCGGCGAGCTGCGTGACCTGGAGACCACGTCGACCGCGCTGACCGCGGCCGAGACCGGCCACCTGGTGCTGGCCACCCTGCACACGCAGAGCGCCACCCAGACGATCGACCGGGTCATCGACATCTTCCCCCCGCATCAGCAGCTGCAGATCCGGGCTCAACTGGCCGCGTCCCTGCAGGGCGTGGTCACCCAGGCCCTGGCGCCCAAGGCGGACGGCAAGGGCCGGGTGGTGATCGCCGAGATCCTCACCGCGACCCCGGCCATCCGCGCACTGATCCGCGAGGGGAAGTCGCACCAGATCCCCTCGTTCATGCAGGCCGGTGGCAGCGAGGGCATGCTCGCGTTCGACCAGCACCTGGCCGAGAAGGTGCGGGAGGGCTTGGTGACCCTGCAGGTCGCCCTCGAGCTCTGCCACTCCCAGGAGGAACTCAAGCGACTCATCGGCCGGATGTGATGCCATGCCTGTGACCAAGACATTCCACTACAGCAGCATCGACGCCTCCGGCCGCAAGGCCAAGGGCACGGTCGAGGCGCCGAACGAGGCGGCCGCGACCCAGACGCTGCGCCAGCGCGGGGAGGTGCCGCTCGAGGTCTCGGTGGCCGGTCAGGGCCTGAACATGGACCTGAAGATTCCCGGCCTCGGCGGCCGCACCAAACTGAAGGATCTGGCGATCTTCTCCCGCCAGTTCGCCACGATGACCGCCTCCGGCATGTCGCTGCTGCGGTCGCTGGCGATCATGGAGGATCAGTCCTCGGCGCCGGCGCTGAAGAAGGCGCTCGGCGAGGTCCGCAGTGACGTGTCCGGCGGCGTCTCGCTCTCGGCCGCGATGGCCAAGCACGACAAGGTCTTCCCGCGCCTGATGATCGCGATGATCCGGGCCGGCGAGACCGGCGGCATGATCGACCGCGCTCTCGAGCAGATCGCGGACAGCCTGGAGAAGGACACCGCGCTCCGCGGCAAGATCAAGGGTGCGCTGACCTATCCGGCGATCGTGCTGAGCTTCACATTCGTACTCATCGCGGCGGTCCTGATCTTCATCGTTCCGATCTTCGAAGCGATGTTCAAGAGCCTCGGCGGCGAGCTGCCGGCGATCACCCAGTTCCTGGTGGACGCGAGCCACAACATGTGGTGGATCGGCCCGCTCGTGGTCGGAGTGCTGGTCGGATCGTCGATCGTCTACAAGCAGCAGATGCGCACGAGCGCCAGTTTCCGGTTCGCGGTGGACAAGTTCAAGGTCCGGGCGCCGGTCTTCGGGTCGCTGTTCCAGAAGCTCGCCATGAGCCGCTTCTCCCGCAACCTCGGCCTGCTGCTCAACGTCGGCGTGCCGGTGATGCAGGCGCTGGCGGTGGTGGGCGAGACGACCGGCAACGAGGTCATCAACGTCGCCCTGAAGGACGTGCAGAACGCGGTCCGCGACGGCCAGCCGATGTCGTCCGCGATGCGGCACCACAAGATCTTTCCGCAGATGGTCACCCAGATGGTCGAGGTCGGCGAAGAAAGCGGTCAAATCAGTCAAATGCTTGACAAAATTGCCGATTTCTACGACCGAGAGGTGGACAGCGCGGCCGAATCCCTGACCGCATCCATCGAACCGATCATGGTCCTCGTGATGGGCGCCGTGGTCGGCGGAATGGTGGTCTGTCTATACCTCCCGATGTTCACGATTTATCAGAACATCCAGTCCAACTGAGCCTCAAGTCACGCCGCGAGCTGCCGATTTTGCGGTCACCGGATGCGCCAAGCCGGACAAATCAAAACTTCACCCCTTCCCCGCATCAACTGAGCCATGGAGGCACCCCCACATGACCGACACCATCAACCGGCTGCGCTCGAAGAAGGGCGACGAAGGCTTCACCCTCATCGAGCTCCTGGTCGTCGTCGTCATCATCGGCGTGCTCGTCGCGATCGCCGTCCCGGTGTACCTGAACTACCGCAAGGGCGCCGCCGACAAGTCAGCGCAGTCCGACGTGCGCGGCGCGGTCAGCGCGGTGGAGCAGTTCTACACCGACAACGGGAACCAGTACCCGGCCGACATCGCCGCCAACACCGCCAACGTCGACAAGGTCGCGCTGACCAAGATCACCTCGGCCACCGACGGCACGATCACGCTCTCCGCCGGCACCCGGTTCCAGTACAAGAAGGGCACCGGAACAGCCCTCGGGACCTATGTCATGTGCGCCACCAACGCCGACGGCTCGGGCAAGTTCTACGCCTACAACAGCGCCAACGGCGGCTCGGTCAAGTCCACGACCGCGGCCGACCTGGCCGGTTGCATCGCCGCCGCCTGACCCGATCGCCGAGCGGCACCCATTCATCACGAGCCCGAGGAGGAAGCCGTGCCAACTCTGCTGTTGCTCGGCACGGCCGGCCTCCTCGGGCTCGTGATCGGCTCGTTCCTGAACGTCGTGATCTACCGGGTGCCGCGCGACGAGTCGCTCGTGCGGCCCGGCTCGCACTGCCCGCACTGCGGCAACGCGGTCCGCAACCGGCACAACATCCCGGTGCTGGGCTGGCTGCTGCTGCGCGGGCGGTGCGCCGACTGCGCCGCGCCGATCAGCGCCCGCTACCCGCTGGTGGAGGCGGGCACTGCCGTGCTGTTCGTGGCAATCGCCGCGAAGTTCGGCTGGTCCTGGGAACTGCCCGCCTACCTCTACCTGGCCGCCGTGTCGATCGCCCTGGCCGCGATCGACATCGACCTCATGCGGCTCCCGGACAAGATCGTCCTGCCGTCGTACGCGGTGGCGCCGCTCCTGCTCCTGCCGGCCGTCCTCGCCGAGCACAGCTGGGCCGCGGCCGTCCGCGGCCTGATCGCCGCGGCCCTGCTCTACGCCGGCTACTGGATCCTCGCCGTGCTGCCCAAGGGCATGGGCGGCGGCGACGTCAAGCTCGCCCCCCTGCTCGGCCTCTACCTGGGCTGGCTCGGCTGGAGCTCGGTGATCGTCGGCGCATTCGCCGGCTTCCTGATCGGCGGCGTGGCCGGCGTGCTGCTGATGGCGGCCAAGGTGGCCACCCGCAAGACCCGTATCCCGTTCGGCCCCTACATGCTCGCCGGCGCCTTCCTCGCGGTCTTCGCGGCCGCGCCGATCGCGGACTGGTACGCGAACCTCATCCTCCCCACCGCCTGACTTCGAAGGGACCTCCATGGCCGGCGCAATACCGATCGGGCTGGACATCGGCTCGTCCACGATCCGTGCCGTGGAGGTCCGCCGCACCAAGGAGGGCTATTCGCTGGCCGCTTTCGGTCAGATCGGCCTGCCCCCGGGCACCGTCACCGGTGGAGTCATCCAGGACCCGATCGCGGTCACCGCGGCGATCAAGCAGCTCTGGACCACGCAGAAGTTCGGCACCAAGCAGGTGATCATCGGAGTCACCAACCCGCAGCTGGTGGTGCGCGAGATGTCGGTGGCCAACCTGCCGGCCAAGGAGCTGCGCCAGGCGCTGCCGTTCCAGGTGAAGGACGCGCTGCCGCTCGCGGTCGAGAAGGCGGTGCTGGACTTCTATCCGCTCGAGGAGCCGGGCAGCAACCCGACCGTGCGCGGGCTGCTCATCGCCACCCCCAAGGACGCCGTGCTCGCCGCGATCGACGCCGCCGAGAAGGCCGGCCTCACGGTCAAGAGTGTCGACCTGGCCTCGTTCGCCCTGCTGCGCGCCGCCTCCCGGCTGGACACCCAGGTCGAGGCGATCGTCGACATCGGCGCCGAGGTGACCAGCGTGGTCGTGCACGCCGACGGCGAGCCGCTCATCGTGCGGACCGTCCCACGCGGCGGCCACGAGATCACCGCCTCGATGGCCACCCGGCTCGGCATCTCGCCGCAGGAGGCCGAGATGGTCAAGTGCCGCTTCGGGCTGCACGGCGACGGCAATCCGGTCACCGTCGACGCCGCCAGCGAAGCGGTGCGCTCGATCGCCAGCGAGCTGCGGAGCTCGTTCACCTACCTCGCCTCGGGCGAGCGGCAGAAGCAGGTCACCCGGCTCGCGCTCTGCGGGGGCAGCGCGCTGATGCCGGGCCTCGCCGAACACCTCCAGCAACAGCTGGGCATCACCGTGATGTACGCCGACAGCGCCAGCCGGCTGCGTGACACACGTAAGGGGCGGGAGGGCGGATTCGACAGTTTCGTGCCGTCGGCCGCCGTATCGATCGGCCTGACCCTGGGAGCGGCAGCCTGATGAGCACCAGCAGCACGGCCCTGATGCCACTCGACCCGGCGGTCTCCCCCGACCACGCGATGCGGATCCTGCCGATCCGCGCGAACCTGCTGCCCCCCGAGGTCACTTCGGGACGCAACGCCCGCCGCACCCGATTCCTGCTGATCGGCGCGGTGGTGCTGGTCGTCGCCGTGATGGGCGGCTGGTATGTCCTGGCCGACAAGCAACGCGACCTGGTCTCCCAGGACCTGACCTCGACGACCGAGCAGGCCGACACGATCCGGAACACCATGCGCACCAACAAGGAGTACAGCCAGGTCACCACGGTGATCAACGACCAGACCGCGATCACCACCGATCTCACGACGGTGCTCGCCAAGGATCTGCCCTGGTACACGCTGATGGACACGATGCGCAGCGCGGCGAGCAAGAAGGGCGGGACGCTCACCTCCGTCTCCGCCACCATGACCGACGACACCACCGCCGCGTCCACCGGCACCGTCGGCTCGCTCCAGATCGCCGGCACCGCCAAGGACAAGGCGGCCGTCGCCGACGTGATCGACGCGCTGGCCGGCGTCGACGGCGTGACCGACGTGTTCCTCACCGCGGCGAGCGCGGACAGCACCAACAAGTGGGCCTTCACGATCACCGCCGCGGTCGACAAGGACTACGTGTGCGGCCGGTTCAGCACCAAGACCTGCGGGAGCAAATGATGGGTGCGCGGCAGAACAACCGGCTGTGGCTCCTCGGCGGCGTCGTCGCGATCGTGGTGATCGTCGTGGCCACCTTCCTCCTCGCGATCAAGCCGATCTACACCGAGAAATCCGACCTCCAGAGCCAGTCCGCCGACCAGGACCTCCAACTCGTCGAACTCAAGCATCAGCTGAGCGACCTCCAGGCCAAGGCCAAGAACATCGCGACGTACGAGGCCCAGCTGAAGGTCAAGCAGGCGGCACTGCCGGAGAACTACGACCTACCGGCCTACCTGCGCTCCCTGCAGACCTCGGAGAAGTCGGTGACCGTCAGCGTCAACGCGGTCGGCGTCAGCGCCGCCCAGGTGATCACCGGGTCGACCACGGTCTATTCGGTGCCGATCACGCTGACCGTGACCGGCCCGCCGGCCAACATCAGCAAGGTCCTCAAGCAGTTCCAGACCGCGCAGACTCGGGCCGTGCTGATCACTTCGGTCGACCTGAACATCGCGTCGAGCACGTCCGCCACGGCCAACATCGTGCTCAATGCGTTCTGCCGCAAGAGCGAGACGTGCAAGGTCGCCAGTTAGGCAACCGCCCAGACGGTAGTCTCGCCGCGCGGGGTCGGCGACCATGGGTTCAGCATGCCCGGCGGTGCGTGCGGCGGCATCCGGTCACCGTGAGTACGCTGCCGGGTATGTCTTATGCGGTCCCACCGACCCGCACCGCGGCCGTGGTCCGGCAGCTGCGCAACGAGATCGTCACGGGCGAGCTGCCACCGGGCACGTTGATCAAGGATGCCGAGCTGGCGGCCCGCCTCGGCGTCAGCATCACGCCGATCCGCGAGGCGATCGCCCAGCTCTCCGTCGAGGGCCTGATCGACATCGCGCCGAACCGGGCCCGGCACGTCACCCGGGTGACCCAGAAGAACGCTCTCGAGCTGATCGACGTGATGAGCGTGCTGGCCTGCGCCGGCTTCGAGTGGGGGGTCGACAACCTCACCGACACCCACCTCGACCTGATGCGGCAGCGGCAGAAGGAGTTCGTCGAGGCGCTGCGCTCGGGCAACGTGCTTGCCGCCAGCGCGGCCGGTGCCGACTTCAGCACCACCGTGATCCTCGCCAGCGGCAACCGCGAGCTGCAGTCCATGGTGGATCTGGTGGTCGCCCGCACCATGCGGATCCTCGCGATGACCGCCGAGAGCAACCTGTGGAAGGTGTGGATCGAGGGGCACGATGCGATCATCGCGCTGCTCGAGGCGGGTGACCGGCCGGGCGCTCTGGCCCGTTACCGGCAGATCTACGTCGAATATCGCGATCGGGTGGAGCACGAGCTCTTCGAAGATCAGTAGGCGGCCAGGATCTTGGGGATGGCGTCGATCGCCGGCCGTCGCACCGCGAATCGGGTGATCCCCCACCGCTGCCCGACCGTGCGCAGCTTCGCGATGATCTCGTCCTGGGTGCCGGCGAAGACGAACGGCGCGGCGGCCAGGTCGGCCTCGGTCTCCTCCATCTCGTCCTTGGCCCACTCGGCGTACTTGGCGCCGGCGTCGTCGGTGACCTCGAACCTCTGCACGAGCGCCTCGATCGGCTTGTCGCCGCACAGCTCGACCTGCATGTCGACCTGATCCTGACTCCAGCGGGTCTGGTGGCTGTGCCCGTCGTCGAGCGTGCGGCCGAGGCCGGAGAGCCCGATCAGGTCGGCGTGCCCGGCCGCCCACTGCAGCAGCCGGGTGTTGCCGCCGCCGATCAGCAGCGGGACCCGCTCCTGCACCGGCCGCGGCTGCTCCAGGCCCTCCCCGGCCAGCGCGGCCATGGTGTGCCCGGCGACCGCGATGCAGTGGTCGACCCGGGCCCGCACGCCCGGCCGGACCTTGCCGACCGCCGCCCACTCGGCCGGGGTGTGGCCGGCGCCGAGCCCGAGAACGGCCCGGCCGCCCGAGACGACGTCGAGGGTGGCGACGTCGGCGGCCAGCAGGATCGGCTCGCGGACGCCGGCGTTCGACACGTACGACCCGAGGCGGATCTTCGTGGTCACGGCGGCGGCCGCGGCCAGCGACACGAACGGCGTGGCCCGCGCGCCCGGATGATCGGGCACGTAGAGCGACTCGAAGCCGATCTCCTCGGCCCGGCGGGCGAGAGCCAGCCACTCGGCGGCGGTGGTCGGAAGGGCCTGCAGCGCGAAGGTCACCATCGGTCGATCCTCGCCGATGTCCGCCCGATCCTTCCACCCCGTTTCGCCGCGGGCGTAGCTCGCTCCCGGGATGCAACCGAAATCTCGTTCATGGCTCACCCGACGCGGACGATCAACTCGCTGTCAGCCCCGGGAAGGAGTCCCCCGATGAACGAGAACCTGATCCTCATAGCCGAGGACGACGGCGACGTCCGCGACATGCTCGCGTTCGCGCTCGAGTCCGCCGGATACCGGACGGTCGCGGCCAAGGACGGCAACACCGCCCTGCGCATCCTCACGGTGGCCAAACCGGTGGGGCTGATCACCGACGTACGGATGCCGGCCCTGAACGGCATGGAACTCTGCCAGTTCGCCCGGCGCAGCCCGGAGATCCGCGACACCGCGATCCTGATGATCTCCTCGAACGCGCACGCCTACGACGTGGACGCCGGTCTCGGCGCCGGCGCCGATCGCTATCTGCCCAAACCGTTGTCGCCGCGTCGCCTCGTCGTGGAGATGCAAGACCTGATCACCAACCGTCGCTCGCCAAAGAGGGGTTAACCGATGACGACCGCAGTCTTCACCGAACCGCAGGCCGACGAGTTCACCCGTGCGCTCATCGGGAGCCCGATCGCGCCGCCGCCCTCCTCGACCATCCTGATCGCCGACGACGATGACGACATCCGTGACGTCATCGCGTTCAAGCTGCAGGTGGCCGGCTTCCGCACGCTGAGCGCCGACAACGGGCGCTCGGCGCTGAACATGGCGGTCGAGAGCCGCCCCCGCATGATCATCCTGGACGTGAACATGCCGCAGATGGACGGCTACAGCGTCTGCTACGAGCTGCACGCCCGGCCGGAGACCGTGCAGATCCCGGTGCTGATGATCAGCGGCAACCAGCGGCCGGAGGACGTCGACCGCGGTTTCGCCATCGGCGCCGACGACTACCTGCCGAAGCCGTTCAGCCAGATCGAGATGCTGCGCCGGGTCAACTGGCTGCTCATGGCGTCCGGACGACCTTGACGTTTTCCTGAGCCATTCCGCCCGAGCTGCCGAAAGGGCTGACATGTCCGACACGTTGAGCCGATCGCTGCGCCGCACCCTCGGTTTCACCGTGCTGTACCTGCTCGCCACGTACGCCGGGCGGCTGACCGTGATGGACGCCAGCAACCTCAGCCTGGTCTGGCCGGCGGCCGGTGTCCTGGCGGTCTGGTTCACCGCGCAGCGGCGGTCGCCGTGGCGGTGGGTGGACGCGGTCGCGCTGTCCGCCATCACCATGGCGGTCAACATGGCCACCGGCGCATGCGCCCGGACCGCGGTCGTGTTCATGCTCGCCAACCTGGTGCAGGGCATCTTCTTCGTCCGGCTCTTCGACCGGTGGCTGCCCCAGGTGTGGATCTCCGGCGGGCCGCCGCTGACGCGGCTCGCCGAGTTGTGGCGGTTCATCGCGGCCGCGGCGGCCAGCACGGTGGTGGGCGCGGGCCTCGGCACGGCCGGGATGTGGCTGGTCACCGACCATTTCTCGTACGAGTCGGCGCTGGTCTGGCTGGCCCGCAACACAGTCAGCATCCTGCTCATCGGGGTCGGCTTCCGGCGGATCGCCTGGCTCTGGCACTCCCGGCGGCAGCGGACCGGACCGAGCGTCTGGTCGCAGCTCGGCCCGGCCCGGCGGATCGAATACATCGCCCTGGTCGCCGTCTCGATGACCGCCTACGGCCTGGTCTTCACGCTGACCGACGGCGCGCCCCTGGTCTTCGCGCTGATCGGCCTGACGATCTGGGCCGGCCTGCGGATGCGCACCAGCTTCGTGATCCTGCACGACCTCGCGTTCGGCACCGTCACCATGCTGTTCACGCTGAACGGCATGGGCCCGTTCGCCGAGCTCGAATCCAACGCGATGCGCGCCCTGGTGGCGCAGGTGTTCGTCGGCATGGTCGCGGTGGCCGGCCTGGCCCTGGCGCTCGGCCGCGACGAGCGGGCGGCACTGCTCGAGCAGTTGCGCGAGTCCGAGAAGACGGCCGTCGAGCAGGCCAGCACGATGACCGCGATCTTCGACTCGATGGCCGAGGGCGTCGGCGTCATCGACGAGGACGGGCGCCTGCTGGTCCGCAATCCGGCCGCCACCCGGCTGCTCGGCGTGGCCAGCGCCGACGGGCGGGTCCGGGACAACCGGTTCTACGGCCTGTTCCACCCGGACGGCACGCCGCTGGCCGAGGACGACTTCATCTACCGGCAGATCTTCGACGGCCGCTACGCGGAGCCGATCGACCTGCTCATCCGCAACCCGGCGGTGCCCGAGGGCCGCATCGTGCAGATGAGCGGCTCCGAAGTGCGCGCCGCCGACGGCCGACGGCAGGCGGTGATCGTCTTCCACGACGTGACCGCCGACCGCCGGCACCGTGACGAGCTCGCCTCGTTCGCCGGGGTGGTGGCGCACGACCTGCTCAACCCGCTCACCACGATCGAGGGCTGGTCCGAGGCGCTCGCCGACGACCTGGGCGGGCCGCAGGGGGACAGCGTGGCCCGGATCCAGCGGGCCGCGACCCGGATGCGGAACATGATCAACGGACTGCTCGGCTACACCACCGCGCGGGACGCGAGCCTGTCGCCGGCCGCGGTCGACCTCAACGACGTGGTGGGCGACATCGCCACCGCGCGGCTCGACCAGGCGGCCGGGATGTCCGCGCCGATGCCCCGCTTCGAGATCGACGACCTGACCGCCGTCGACGCCGATCCGGTGCTGACCAGGCAGCTGCTGGAGAACCTGATCGGCAACGCGATCAAGTACACCGCGCCGGGCGTGGTGCCGCGGATCGCGGTCTCCTGCGAGCCGGCCACGGACGGGTTCGTCCGGGTCAACGTCGACGACAACGGCATCGGGATCCCGGCCGGGCAGCACGAGGCGATCTTCCAGAACTTCCATCGGGCGCACACCGGCGCGGGCTATGCCGGCACCGGCCTGGGCCTGGCGATCTGCAAACGGATCGTGGAACGGCACGGCGGCACGATCACCGCGGCCGGCAACGACCGCGGCGGGTCGCGCATGACGTTCACCCTGCCGCTGCCTGCTTTGAAGCCGTGAAATACGCCGGCTGCCGGTGTTGCGGTTGTCAGCTTTTCTCGGCGTACTCCCCGATTCGGGTTTTCTCTCTGGTGAGGGTGAGAAATACCGCGATGCTCAGCCACACGTAGGTGTTGCTGCCGGGGAAGGCCGGCCAGCCGTGCGGGTGTGCCCACCAGATCCAGACGATGCTGCTGCTCATCAGCACGAAGCCGGCGCCGAGCGTCGCCAGCAGGCGGCGGTCCCGCGTGCGTAGCGTGCGGTCGAGCAGCAGAAACAGGCCGGGGATCAGCCACACCAGGTGATGCACCCAGGTGATCGGGCTGATCAGGCAGGCGACCACGCCGGTCACCGCGAAGCCGGCGGCCGGGCCGGGCTGACGGGTGCGGACCCACCAGCACCAGTACGCCACGATCAGCGCCACCCCGGCCAGCCACCACATCGACGGCGCGTCGAGCCGGGCCAGCACGCCGCGCAGGGACTGGTTGGAGACGTAGTAGAGGCGGCCGATGCGGCTGGTGTCCCAGACCGCGTCGGTCCAGAACGCGCGGGAGGCGTCCGGGGCCACCAGCAGCGCGAGGATCGTCACCGCGGCGCAGGTGATCGCGGCGGTGGCGGCGGCCCGGTAACGGCGGGCCAGAATCAGGTAACCGATGAAGATCACCGGCGTCAGCTTGATCGCCGCGGCCAGGCCGATGCCCACGCCGGCGAAGCGCTTGTTGCGCAGATCGCTGCCGACCAGCACCAGGAGCAGCAGGTTCACCTGGCCGTAGCTGAACGTGTCGCGGGACGGCTCGAACACCAGGAAGCCCAGGAACATCAGCGCGCACGGGGTCCAGACCGGCCAGCCGCGGCTCTGCAGGATCGGCACGAAATACCACCGGATCAGCAGGATCACGGCGACGCAGTTGAGCACGACGCTCGCCGCCACCGCGACCGGCCACGAGGTGATCGCCAGCGGGCTCATCGCCAAGCCGGCAAACGGCGGGTAGGTGAAGCCGTACTCGGTGCCCTGGTAGCGGTAGTCGTAGAGGTCGCCGCCGTCGATCAGCCAGTAGTGCACCGCACCCCGGTAGACGCCGAGATCGAAGAAGTGCCGGAACGTCGGGACGGTCGCGAGGAACACCGCCACGGCTATCGCCGCAACGACGACGAAAGCCTTGGATCGAAAGATCATCGCAGCGCCTTCACCGGCATCACCACGAGGCGTACGACGAGGAACGCGGCCACCCCGATCAGGCCGCCCAGCACCGCCAGCAGCAGGCGGTCGGCGTCCGCGGCGAAGCCGTCGGGCAGCACCACCAGCACCAGCACCGCGCAGAAGCCGGCCAGCACGCGCCGCACGACGTGGTTCGCGACCACCGCCGCCAGCGGGGCCAGGCCCCACACCAGGTACCACGGTCGGATCGCCGGGCCGAACAGCACCACCGCGGTCAGCACGATGCCGAGGCAGTAGACCGGCCCGAGCCGGGCCCGATAGGTCCACACCACGCCGGCCACCACGACCATCGCGAGCAGCCCCGCCCACCGCCACGCCTCGGCGGCCAGGTGCGTGCCCAGCAGACCGGCCGTCCACCGGCCGAGCAGGCCGGTCAGCGACCAGTTCTCGGTGTTGATCGGGGTGGCGAGGGCGCTGATCCAGCCGTAGCCGGTGCCGGCCACCGCGGTGATCGCCACGGTCGCGGTCACCGCGGTCGCCGCCACCTTCAGCAGCACCCAGCGGCCGTTCGCCCAGATCGCCACGATCGCGAACAACCCGAGCGCGGCCGGCCACTTGACCAGGGCCGCCGCCACCACCAGCACCGTTCCCAGAATCGGCCGCTGCCGCACCGCCGCGGCCAGGCCGGCCGCCAGCAATCCGACCATCAGGGCGTCGTTGTGCGCGCCACCGACCAGGTGGATCAGGACGAGCGGATTGAGCAGGGCCAGCCAGGTCGCGCCGTTCGGGCTCACCCCGGCCGAGCGGGCCAGCACCGGCAGCGCCCGGGCCAGCAGCACCAGGCCGGCGACCGCGACCAGCCGCATCGCGATGATCCCGAGCAGGAGATGGGCGCTGAGCAGGCCGGCCACCGCCCGGGCGACCAGCAGGAACACCGGGCCGTACGGGCTCGGGGTGTGCTGCCAGATGTCCGGCACCTGGTCGGCGACCTCGCCGCCGAGCAGCGCCGGCCCGTGCTGGTAGACGTCCATCCCCGAATCGATCATCAGCCCCTGCGCGAGGTAGCTGTAGACGTCCCGGCTGAACAGCGGCGGCGCGAGCAGCAGCGGTGCAGCCCACCACGCGAGCGTGCCCCAGTGCGACTGCTCCCGGGCCACCCGGCCGTACCACCACCAGGCGAGGACGAGCAGCAACAGTCCGGTGTAGACAGACACGATCCCGAGCTGGGCGTGCCGGCCGGAGGCTCCGATGGGGAGCGCCCCCGCACCGAGACCACCCACCGCGATCAGGGTCGATCCGGCGAATCCGACGGCGCGCGCCGAGGTGTGATCTCTGAGCACGGCTGCACCCTCTCAGTGGAGGGTGTCAGGCCTCTTAAGGCAGGGCGAACGGAAGCTTGATGCCATCGAGAGCGGTCACGCACGGACACTCCCGCACGGCCGGGAGTTTGGTCACGGCATCCAGGAGTACGCCCCGGAGCCGTTCCGTGTTCTCCCCGAAAACCCGGAACACCTCCTCGTGCGTCACCCCCTGGTCGCCCTCCACCCCCGCGTCGAGGTCGGTGACCAGCGCAATCGCCGAATAACAGAGGGCCAGCTCACGGGCCAGCACGGCTTCCGGATGCCCGGTCATGTTGACCACCGCGCCGCCGATCGAGGTGAACCAGCGCGACTCGGCCCGGGTCGAGAACCGCGGCCCCTCGACCACGACCATGGTGCCGCCGTCCACCGGATCGACGTCGCCCGCCGCCTCCAGCAGCACTGCCCGGCCGGCCGGGCAGTACGGGTCGGCGAACGACACGTGCACCGCGCCCTCGTCGTAGAACGTCTGCGCCCGGCCACTCGTGCGGTCGATCAACTGGTCCGGCACCACGAACGTGCCCGGCCCCAGCTCCGGCCGCAGGCCACCGACCGCGCAGGGGGCCACGATCTGGCGTACTCCCAGGGCGCGAAGCGCCCAAAGATTCGCCCGGTAGGGGATTTTGTGCGGCGGGAACCGGTGATCGCGCCCGTGTCGCGGCAGGAACGCGACCCTGCGGTCCCCCACCTGCGCCACCGTCACGGCGTCGGAGGGTGGACCATAGGGCGTAGACACCTCGACCTCTTCGGCGTTCTCGAGGAGCGCGTAAAGCCCCGACCCGCCGATAACCCCGATCTCCGCGGCTGCGTTCATGGGCAGACCTTATCGGGGCGGAGAATCACGGGCTAATGTGCTGGGCATGGCGTTGGCGCGATGGGTCACTCGTGCATAGCGAGGGCCAGCGGATCGGAGGCCGGTCGATGGAGTCGATGACCGGCCGACTGCTGGTGGCGACTCCCACCCTGAAGGATCCGAACTTCGACCGGACGGTCGTGCTGCTGGTGGCCCACGAGGCCGGCGGCGCCCTGGGCGTGGTTCTCAACCGCGCGACCGAGGTCCCGGTCGCCGAGGTCCTGGGCGACTGGGGTTCGCTGGCCGGCGAGCCGGCGGTGCTGTTCGAGGGCGGCCCGGTGCAGCCCGAGTCGGCGATCTGCCTGGCCCGCACCCGCCCCGAGGTCAAGAAACGGGTGACCGGCTTCCACCAGGTGTCCGGCGCGCTCGGCACCGTCGACCTCTCCGCCGACCCCGACCGGATCCGCGAGAGCGTGGCCGGCATCCGGGTGTTCGCGGGCTATTCGGGCTGGTCGTCCGGCCAGCTCGAGGAGGAGATCGCCGCCGGCTCCTGGTTCCTGCTGGACGCCCTGCCCGGCGACCCGTTCATCAACCGCCCCGACGACCTGTGGGCCATGGTGCTGCGCCGCCAGGGCGACATCCTCGCGGCCGTCGCTCACTTCCCTCCCGACCCCCTCCTGAACTGACCCGACCGGGGTGTGTAGTATTTCCTCCGTGCCCGGATAACTCCGGGGACGGTAAGGGGCTGTGGCGCAGCTGGTAGCGCACCACACTGGCAGTGTGGGGGTCAGGGGTTCGAGTCCCCTCAGCTCCACCCCTTTTGAGCAGGCAAAACGCGCTGTCGCACTCTCCAGAGTGGACAGTGCGTTTTCTGTTTGTGCACACATGCTCACACCTTATGATCTTGACGATGGCCAGGGCCGCCACCCAATCGAGTCGCCTTTGTTCGCCCCGAAGTGCCCTTGAGCTGGGGAAACAACTCGGGGCCGACGACCTCTAGGGGTGTTTACGCCTTCCCTAGCGGCTGCCCGGACTCCGGGATTCAGTGGTGCATATCACAGTTGGCTGCAGGCGACTGGCTGCGGCCCCGAGCGCGTGACAGCCGTCCGATCCCGAAGGCGACGCACGGCTGTCACGCGCCGCCCTACCGCTGCGGTCGGACAGGCGACGAGACAGCGGAGGACAGCCCCAGTCAGGGGTGTCTGAGCTGCCCTGGACGGTCTCGCTGGTCAAGGCTCGACGTAGACGACAGGAACCTGCATGACGGTTCCTGCTGGGAGCCGACGACGGCTGGTAGATATTTCGAGGCTGCGACTGCCGCCTCCGCAATGCCACCCGTCGGCGTCTACAACGTGGCAGGAGGTAGACGATGCCGAACCGAGATGCCAAGCATGCCCCTCCAGTCGATACCGACGAGGAGGAGCTCTACTTCTCCGTTGAGCAGGTGGCGCGCCAACTCAAGGTCTCAGCGCGGTGGCTCGCCGATCAATGCCGAGAGGGGCGCGTTGAGCACGTGCATATCGCGAGGAAGCGGAAGTTCACCCGCGCGCAGGTCCAGAAGCTGCTCGATACGCACACGGTTCAACCGGCCAAAGTCGCGGACCAGGAACGAGGTTACGAGCGCGCAGTAAGGCGCGTTCAGCGGGATCGCGCCCAACGCCGACGTTAAACCAGTCTGAGGAGCCGAGAACCGCTTCGTCGTTCACGACCTTCACAAAGATTTCTGTGGGGGTCAAGCCTCCGGCGCGCGATTCAGGACGGCTCTGCAGACCCTTCGCGCAAGGTCATCATATCTCGCAGGGATAGTCGCTGCCAGTGTTCGACCGGGGCAGCAGGCACTCGATGGGGACTGGGTGGAACACACATCTGACATGGTTGCGGCCGCAAACGCCTGGCATGAGGCCGGCTGCGCTGTCATCCCGATACGTGCCGACGGAACCAAAGCACCCTTAGTCGCTTGGAAGTCGTATCAGACTTCGAGGCCGGACCGCTCACAAGTGGAGAACTGGTTCAGAACCGGCCAGCCAGGTATCGGAGTCATTTGCGGCGCCACGTCTGGGGACCTCGAAATGCTAGAACTCGAAGGCCGCGCCGTGGCCGAGGGACTCGGGCAGAGACTTGTGGAGCTTCTCGAGGTGGCCGGCCTTTCCGACCTCTGGAATCGCCTCACTGCGTCTGGTTATTGGGAACGGACGCCGTCGGGCGGGGTGCATGTTCTCTATCGCGTTGACGGCAGCCCGATCGACCGCAACCTCAAACTCGCCCGTCGGCCGGCAACCTCGGAAGAACTCCTAAGGGAGCCGGCAGACCGGATCAAGACGCTTGCCGAAACCCGAGGCGAGGGCGGATACACGATCGTTGCGCCTTCGCACGGAGCCGTCCATGAAACCGGGCGGCCCTGGGTCGCTCTAGCCGACTCATCGCCGCAGCGCGTTCCTACGATCTCATCCGGGGAGCGGGCCGCTCTCCTGAACGCCGTTCGCGCGCTCGACGAGATGCCTCCACCCGCGGCGCCGAGGCCTCAACGAGAGTCACCCAGCCCGCCTCAACTCGACGTTACGCCCGGGGATGATTTCGAACGTCGAACGGATTGGAAGGATATCCTGCTCCCAGCGGGATGGGCGTTTGTGCATGCAGTTGGCCGCACGCGCTATTGGCGCCGGCCGGGAAAGCAACACGGGATCTCGGCCACGACAGGGCGGGCCGACGACCGGGATCGCCTGTTCATCTTCAGCACCAGCACGGCATTGGAGTCGGAAACTCCTCTGACGAAGTTTCACGTTCTGGCTGTGCTTCAACATTGCGGAGACCACGCTGCTGCGGCGCGGGCGCTGAAGCAGGCCGGATTCGGATCCGCAATTTCTCCAGGCGATCCCGAGGCGGACAAAACCGTCAGAGACGCCGTCATGGATCAACGGCAACATCCGGTGGACAGTACCGTCCATGTGGCGAGGGAGTCGCTGCCAACGCCCGCCGCGTGGGGGCCAACAGAGGACGGGCTTGCACGAGCCTTGGTGGCACACCACGGGCATGAACTTCGATATTGCCCGCAGCGCGGGCAGTGGCTGCTGTGGCAGGGGCATCGGTGGGTATGGGACGACGCCGAACGGCACCGCGAGTTTGTCCGGGGCATGGCTCGTCAGTTGCCGACGGCGGGCAGCTGGCGACGATTCCGGACTCAGGCACTGTCGGCCGGTGGCGTATCCGGCGTCGTGCGGCTGGCTCGCTCTGATCCCGCGGTTACGGTGTCTTTCGCCGCGCTGGATGCTCGGCCGTACGAACTCAATACGCCCGCCGGCGTGGTCGATCTACGGACGGGGCGTGTCCGAGAGGCGGATCCCGCTCTGTTGCACACCCGCTCGACGGTTGCTGCGCCGGACTTCCAGCGCCGGTCGGACGCCTTCGACCAGTTCTTGCACGACACTTTCGGCGACGACACGGACTTGGCTGGGTATGTGCAACGGCTGATCGGGGTGTCGGCGATCGGCAGCGTCCTCGAGCAGTTGCTGCCTTTCGCGATCGGGCCCGGGGCGAACGGTAAGTCGACGCTGCTCGAGGCGGCGATGCACGCGCTAGGTCGTGGTGAGAACGGATACGCGCGAGCCGGGTCATCGGAAATGCTGATGGTGCGCAAGCATGCGGAGCACCCCGCGGAGCTGGCACAGCTTTCCGGCGCGCGGCTAGTCGTATGCGCCGAGCTGGACGAAGGGCAACGGTTCGCCGAGGCCCGAGTGAAGCAGCTGACCGGCCGGGATTCCTTGTCGGCGCGATTCATGCGACGCGACTGGTTCACGTTCGAGCCGAGCCACACGCTGTGGTTGCTCGGTAACCATCTTCCGGTAGCGCGGGCCGGCGGCCCAGCGTTTTGGAGGCGGCTGCGGGTGCTGCCATTCACGCGAGTGGTGCCGCCGGAACGTCAGGACAAGACTCTCGGCGAGCGTCTGGCTCAGGACGCGCCGGTCGTGCTGGCGTGGATAGTAGGCGGGGCTGCTGCGTACCACGAGGGCGGCCTGCGTGAGCCGGCATCGGTGTCGTCGGCGACCGAGGCGTACGCCCGTGATCAGGACACGGTCGGACGTTTCGTCGACGAGCAATGCCGGCTCCAGCCCGGCTCGGCGCACGTTCGCACTCCAGTCGGCGTGCTCCGTGATGCCTACGAGCAGTGGTGCGAGCAGTTGGGCGAGCGGCCGGTGTCGGCGAAGCGGCTGACACAGGAGATGCAGACGCGGTTCGCGGTCGTTGTTGTGCGCGGCGGGAAAGGCCAGCGTTTCTACAGCGGGACGTTGCTGCTGACCGGCGAGGACGGACAGGGCGTTCTGCCGGTGGAGCCGTGATCCCTAGCGGCTGCTCGTGGTCGGCGGCGGGTGACAGGTGACGGATGTACCGCACTTTCCCGGGTTGGCGGCTTACGCGCGCGTGCGCGCGGGCGTGTGGTGCGCGCACGATAGCGGTGGACCTGAAAGTGAGGCTCACCTGTCACCTGCCACCTAGCGCTACTGTCACTGACCGGGCGACAAATTCAGCATTCGGAATGCGACGACCGTTTGTGCGTGTGGAGGAATCGCCATCACGGTCGGGTGATTGTCGCCGCTCCCTGAAGACTGACCCCCGGTGGACCCAGCAACCCACAGGGGGTCAATTTTCGGGAATCGGCGACAGTGATTTTGAGGAGTCGCGTCGGAACATCACCCCAATGCCGATGATCATGATCGGTCGTCGGTTCGGGTCGCCAAGCCGCTGGCCCCTGCCTGCCAGTGCGGCCGCCGCGCGGTCTTGGCGGCAACTCGGCATCGTCAATCACGGTTCTCGACCGAACGCACCCGGCCCGGGCGGAGGTGCCGGTAACGACGCTAACCCCTGACGGGCCTGCTGGGACGTCCGACGGTGGGCTGGCAACGCCCCGAGCCAGCGGCCGGACCGAGCACGGTGGCTAGTCAGGGCTGACGGGGCGGACTTACTGCCGCGACGCCGGCGCCAGGGATTCGGCACACGCCCGGGAAATTCCTTCAACTGGCAGCACCCGGGTTGATACTGCCAGCATCCTCAGCATCTCCCGGCCGCGGCGCCCGGCGTCCGAAGCTGGCAGCAGCCTCCTTTCGCCGCGAGTTCCCTCGGCCAAGTCCGATGGAAATCACCGCCTTACGGCTTTCTTGCTACGGCCGCCCAGATTCCGACGTCCTCTTTGCGAGGGGTCGGCGAGCCGAGATCACGACGCCAGTCGCTGACCTGGACGATGCCCGGATCGACCAGGTCGAGTCCGTCGAAGAAAGTGGCGAACTCGGCCTGGTCACGTGGCCAAACGTCGGTTTTCCCATCGATGACGTACTGGCGGTGAACAGCCCGCACGCTCTCTCCGACCAAATCTTGCGTGCCGTGCGAGACGACCAGGAAGCTGCCAGTTGGCAGGGCACCGAGCAGCGTGTCAACGATCTTCTTGGCGGCGCCTTTTCCATGGATGAAGTGCAGGACGGCGACAAGCATCAGGCCGACCGGTTGAGACAGGTCCAGAGTGCTCGCCAGGAAGGGGTGGTTCAGGATGGCCTGCGGGTCTCGCAGGTCGGCGCCGATATACGCGGTTTTCCCCTCTGGCCTGCTGGTCAGCAGCGCTTGAGCATGCCGCAGCACCATCGGGTCGTTGTCGACGTAGACGACGCGGGAGTCGGGGGCGACGTTCTGGGCGACCTCATGCGTGTTGTTGGCAGTGGGCAGACCTGGGCCGATGTCGAGAAACTGGCGGATGCCGGCCCTCGCCGTCAAGTAATGAACGGCGCGGCCGAGGAAATCCCGGTTTTCGCGAGCGGCCAGTCGCACGGTCGGGAACAACGCCTCGAACTCTTGACCGGAGATCCGGTCCGCCTCAAAGTGGTTCTTGCCGCAAAGCCAGTAGTCGTACCGGCGGGCTGAGTGTGCCCGGGTGGTGTCGAAGGTTAGGCCGTCCATGTCATGCACCCCAGCGCGCCTGTAGCGTGTGGGTTCACCACGGTCCACCGTGGGCGCAGGATTGGCCCGATCGGCGTTGCCTCCCCGGTATGCGTGGTCGAGGACGCTTATGGCTCGCTTCCCGAGAACGGTGATGTTCCATGGACTGCGTTTCCCGGCGGCTTTCTCTATGTAGCCGAGAGCGCCGAGGGATCCGAGTACCTTGCTGACCTGACCATCCAGTGGCGCTGGGTTGTATTCGTCGATGATTCGTTCTTTGACCTCTCGGTAGCGGAGCGGACCGATGGCGAATAACCGCAGTATGGGTTCCCGCCACTGATGTGTCATGTGCTGGAGTATTTGTCTGCGACCCTCTTCAGTGTCTGGGAGCCTCACGCCTGCACCGTCCCTCAATCCTCCCTTGCGAAAGGGTGATTTGTTCTTGAGTGGCCTGCGCGCCTGGTGATCACAGCACCGACTGACATTCCGCTGGTTGCGACCTAAGTCGACTTGCTCGGATTGCTCGCTGCGGGGTGGCCGGCGGAATTCGTCAGGCGGCTATACGGGGGCGGCGGTTGGCGGGTGCGCAGACGCGGCTCGGTCACGATGAACAGACCCGTCTGCAGATGTCATGGCGCCACCCCCGATGGCGCATCTGGCCGGCTTCGGCTTGGGCGTGGGGGCGGGCCGCCAGGACCCTCTTTCTATGAAAGCCCTGCACCAACGCCCCGGAAGATCCCATCGTGGTCCGGCGTCCGGTGCGCCGGTCCGTGACAGTTGATGATTCGCTTCTGAGTGAGCCGTACGCCAAGGACGCGACGGTGATGATGCTGGCGGCACCAGTTCACCGACCAGCCGCGACGCACAGGTGAGGCTGACTCGTATGGTCCTAGGTAGGTGGATTTGCTACCGTAAGGTCGGTGTCGGCGCTGAGAGGCCCAGTGGTGCATGCCGTGCCGCCCGACCCTCTACACCTCCTCCCTTCACTGGGGCGTTTGTCATCCTGTGTTGACTGCGATCACGACGGGTTGATGTGGAACCGCCGCTAGCTTAGAGTGATCGCTACCTATCTTGTCAACTATAGTAGCGATCTAGGTGCAAGCAGATTCCTGCCAGTTGAACTTGGCGTCGGGAGGACATGCATGACTGCAGATAGGTCAGCCTCGTCGGCCGAGAAGCCTAGTGGCCCCCCGACCGCCGGCGAGCCGGACTTGACGCTGGCCGGCAAGATCAACCTGCTCTTCGCCACCCAGCTGCGTTCCGACGGGAAGCCGTATAGCAACGACGAGGTCGCTGCCAAGATGAGCGAGCTCGGCGACAGAATCTCCGGCGCGTACCTCTCGTCGCTGCGCCGCGGGATCCAGGTCAACCCGACGAAGAACGTGCTCGCATCCCTCGCTGCCTTCTTCTCTCGGAGCCCCGCCTATTTCTTTGATGATGCTGAGTCCAGGGCGATCGCTGATGAATTTCACGTGCTGAACCTGCTTGCCGACGCTGGCGTCAGACGAATCGCAACCCGATTTGCCGATCTGTCACCGAGCCTCCGCGAACATCTCTTGGCCATCGCTGAGCACATGATTGCGATCCAGGAGACGGATCCGAAGACGAGCGCCCACCAGAACGACGGATAGCTCCAGGTGGCCGGCCAAGCTGAGCACTTCCCAGCCCATTAGCTCCTTGTGGCGCGCTCGGAAGCGCCGGCGTGGCTGCTGGCTAGACCGCCGGTCTGAGCGGGCGGCGCGTTGCCGACGTCCGGAACACGCTTCCCTCGCTTGAACGTCCGCAGCGGCCGTTCCCGCACCGTCCGTCGAAGGGCCGTGCGCTCGGCTGCCGGGGTCGCCCTCGATCGAGGATGGCGGGAATGATCTGTGGACGGCCGGGCCGAGAAGAGCTGGGCCTCGCTGTTAGATCAGTAGGTTCGACTGGGGTTTTGCCCGTCAGGCCATGCCGGTGCGGTTGACGTCGACGCGGTCCATGACCCGGACGACGTCCCAGCCCTGAACCTCGCGGTGGTAGCTGACCAGGCCCGGTTCGGTCGTCCCGAGGGGTGCCCACGTCCGGCCGGTGCGGGCCGCGTAGTCGAGCACCCACCAGGCGAAGTGGCAGCCGAGCCGCTGCTCGGCGCATCGGGGGTGGGTAACGGTGGTCGCCTTGAACAAGGCGTGTTCGGCACGCTCCTGCTCGGTCCAGAACCAGGCCGGGGATGACTGCTCATAGAAGGATGGTGCAGCAGACCACGGCACCGTCCGGCGGTGAGAACCCACATCGGGATGTCCGGGTCGGCGGCCTGGGCAGCGAGCTCGTCGGCGGATGCGTGCTAATCCGCGAGGCCCCGTTCGATGAGCCAGAAGGCTCGGGCGCGGATCAGGTCGGTGATCGGCTGCTGTTCGTGAGGGCTTGCGGGCCGTACATGCAGGTTGGTGATCGGTCCCCTCGCGGCCACCCCGACAACGCTAGAGCGCGCGGGCCGGTTCAGGCGGGTACCGACGCGGGTGACCGCACGTGACCGTAGCTGAGAAGGGTTGCCTCCAGAACAACCACGTTGCAGACGCGGCCGGCCGGCCCGGCCGGCCGGCGTGCGCGTTGCGCGACCGCGACCTCGCCGGCCCATGCGAGGCCATAGTGGAGGTGCCAGCTGAGCCCCGGGACCGGGTTCCACGGTGGGAATGATCCGGCAGCGCCACCACCGGTCTGTACGACAGCGTCCCGGACGCTGCATGTCGGTGTACGGCAGGCGCGACACTGGCCGACGTGCTGCCAGGCGTGCCGACCTTGCTGCGCTGATGAGCAATGGCGCTTCATCAGATTAAGCGACCCACACCCAGAGCATCCTCTAGGGGCGTGCTCCGATCGTCGTGAACATCAGGTGGGAGGAAATAAGGAAGCGGGGGTCGACAAGTA
Organism: Actinoplanes sp. NPDC026619; assembly: GCF_040638295.1. Classification (NCBI taxonomy): domain Bacteria; kingdom Bacillati; phylum Actinomycetota; class Actinomycetes; order Micromonosporales; family Micromonosporaceae; genus Actinoplanes; species Actinoplanes sp. NPDC026619. The sequence goes on along the minus strand of NZ_JBEZYA010000030.1, from coordinate 70,607 downwards.
CCTCTAGGAGGGTGTCAATTTCGTCCTCGGTGAAGCCGCCGCCCTCAACTAATTGTGGCCGGAGTTGGATCGCGTTGCTGCGGTGGAGAAGGCAGGCTCCGGTATTGCCCTGCCATGACCGCGCATGAATGTGGGTCTTGACGTCGGATAGACCCGCCCTGCGCATCACGCCAGCGGCTCGCGCGGCCCAGCGGGGGTCGATGCCGAACATGGGGCTTCCTGCCCGCAGGATTTCAAGCAAGCGCGTGACGATCTGCGTGCTCATTTCATCGGGGCTGTCGAGAATCAAGTCGAGATAGTTGGTCTCCCAATCGGAAATGACTAGCAGTCCGCCGGGATTCAGCGAATCAACTAGTCGGCGGAGGATCTCCTCCCGGGTTGGTAGGTGCATCAGGAGGAGTCTTGCGTGGATCAGGTTGAACTTTTCGACCGGACTGGGGTCCGTCCGGATGTCGTGCTGCATGATTTCCACGTTTGCGTGCGCGGTGATGTGCTGGGGCTTGATATCGGTAGCGAGAACGTAACCGTCCGGCCCTACTCGCTCGGACAGCCATGTGGTGATGGTGCCTGCTCCCGCGCCGACGTCCCAACATTTCCAGCCGGAGGAGACCCCGATCGACTCCAAGTCGCTGAAAGTATGGGAGTCCACCGTTTGACTGATGAGTTCGAGTTGGTTCTTGGCCTCCATGCTGTCGTTGTCGAAGGCGTATCTCGTGTCTGATGTTTCGGCTGCCATTTTGACGCCACCCACTTCTTCACTCGGGTAATATGGATTTCCCTGCAATTCCTGTCGTACGCGCCGTTTGCCTATCGAGCATCAATCTGGCCGGATCTCGTAGATTTCGGCCACTCATTCAGCTTGTAGTCGTGCACAAATTCTTCGACGTAAGAATGCCGATAAGCGACGGCAAGCTTGCTCAGAATCTGGACCTCCTCGAACAGGCTTGGCCCGGTTGCCTTTATGCGATATGGCTCACCCGCGATCGCGTCTGGCGCTGCTTGACCTAGCACCTTGGCGCGACGAGCCACTTCCAAAACAATCGCGTCCGCGGCAGCGTCGACACCATCAGAAGAAACTATCTTGTTCTCTACGAATTGCAGCGCAAAGGGAGGAATGTCCGCCGGAACGTGCTTGCGCAGTGCTATCAGCCCGTCGCGGATCTCGACCACGCGTCGCTGGAATCGAAGGTCGAGACTGCCTGACGATAGTTCCCGAAGGAAGCCGCGTCGCTTGATGAGCGTTATCCCGGGCGTGGCGGCTGTCAGGTCCCTCCATAGCGGATACAGCCTTCTGTGTGACCGATAAGTCCACACCAGCTTGGAATACTCAGGCAGCGCGGAGAGCAGGCTTCCGGTGGAGCACAACAATAGACCCAGGTACATTGTCACGAGTAATGCCACGATTAGTAGTGGCGACATCAGATCGAATAGCAGAGAAGCACGGAGCGCCGAGTAGCAGATTCCTGCCGCAGAGCTGGCGGAGAGAAATCTGAGGCTCACGCGCAGGACACCCGATTCCGCTCGACGCCCGAAGCGCGAAAACAAGACCAGTCCGACGATGTTTGCGCCGCCCGTGTATAGGACATAGACGAGAGAGTATAGGAACAGGACGGAAATGCCCGGGCGTTCGGGGAGTAAGAACGTATTTGGCGTCTCTCGGTCGTAACTGAAGCCGGCGATCATCGTCAGTGCCGTAAAGCCGGTGCATGTCCAAAGAATGGCGTGGTTGCGCTTTGTATCCCGGTCGAGAATGATAAGCAGAGCAAGGATGATCAGTCCCTCGAATGCGACATACAGTAGGTGTTTCAATAGGGTCTCGATATTCGCAATACCGCTGATCCTGTTGATAGCCTGACCAACTGGCGGATGAGCAATCGTCATCGACAGCGCCTCGACAATGATTGCGAGGCACGAGATGAAGGACTGCGATGAGCGAATGGCGATCGGGACACGAACGATCGCGACTGCCCATAGCGCAATGAGGTTTGCGGCTTCGAGTACCGCTAATTGAGAATAGAAATCCATCGTACTCAATCGTGGCGAAATAGCGGCTGGCGTGAACGAGTCGGTGTCACTGTTTGAGAGGTCGATGGGATCGTGACCCCAACACCGATTCGAGCCTCCCCATGGCACCCGGCTTTGCGCCTGCGGTTTTGATGTCGTGGTCCATAATTAGACTCGCTATCATTTCAGCCTCTTCTTCTTCCGCGTCCGTGTAGCCGTCACGTCCCAGAACGCGCTGAATCAACGAAGGGTCCAGGTGCGGCAGTATCTGCCTCAGATCCAGGGAGCCGGCGGACATGCTTGACTCCTGATCCGCGCAGACCAGGTGGGCGCATTCATGCGCGATTATGAACCTCTGGTGAAAAGGAGTCGTGCCCGCGTCATAGAAGATGAAGTCAATATCTTTTGTTTCAATCCACAGCCCGCACGGAGCGGAGGGCGCGAGACGGGGTGGAATCGGCAGAGTGCGGATTCGCCGACCACGCCGTTTCTCTAGCTGCCCGAGGAACAATTCGAGTGAGAATGGCTGCGGGAGGCCGAGTCCGTCAACGATACGCTGGCACCTCTTCCGGAGCTCTCGCGACACGAGTCGGACCCCTCCTTTGCTGCTCGCGGCGTTACGAGGAGTCGCCCGCCGGCCTTGCCGCGAGATGCCCGGGTGGCGACTCAAGCGGCCAGTATAGGCATGGTTGGGCCGTTAAAGAACGGCATGCCTTGCGCGAAAGCAATTGATGATCATCTAGTTCCTAACATTTGGACATTTACTATCAGACCAGGCGCTTTGCCGCCACTCGGGCACGCCCGGATAGGCTCCAACTACGTTGAGCACGGCCGTTCGGGTGCCTCGACGTCGAGGAGGCATCTTGGTTTAACAGAGGATCGCGGCCTCTCGCTATGAGCGGTGTAGCCGTCCCGTTCGCGTGTAGCTCCTGGTTACGCACTCGATAGTGCGCAATGTATTGGCCGTAGCGGGATTGCGGGTGACGGGCGAGTCTAGGCCGCATGACAGATCAACGGACGTTCGTGTCGAGCTCCTCGCTAGTGGCGGTCGCTAGGCCAGGTCAGAAGCTCACGCATCCGCCTGGCCCCGACGCGACGGTTCGTCGAACCGGGAAGTCATGACCGGGAGGCGGCCAGGCAGTCTGGCGGGGCTCGCGACGTCTGGGCCGCAGCGAGTCGATGCGGCGCTGGTCGTCCTGACTGTGGCTGTGGCCACAGCCAGCTACTTGACGGCCCGGCTCCTGGCGCAGACAGGTATTCGGCGGCCTCCCGCCGACATCGGCGCCGGGGAGCCGTCCGTGCGTTGCGGGTCACGACAGCGGCCGCATGCACAGCCCCCGACTGCGTATACGGCAGCGGCCTTGCAAAACCTGCCCGAGGCGACCCCGCAGAACGCCTACTCGATGGCGCCGCTCGACGAATACCCGCATCAAGGACATCGTGGTCTGCTCATACAGGCCAATACCGATCTGGAGGTCCGCGCCGAGCCGGGCGGTGTCGCTTTCGCAAGGCTGTCGGGCACGTTGAAAGGGCAGCCGTTGTGGCTCCCGGTCGTCGACCAGCAACCCGGCTGGGTCCAGGTGCTTCTGCCTGGCCGGACGCGCGGGGCAACAGGCTGGCTCGACGCGGAGCGGGTGACCACCGGCTACAGCCGTCACGAGATTCACGTTCACCTGCGGGATCGACAACTAAACCTGGCCTTCAGCGGCCGCCTCGCACGCGGTTGGCATCTCGAGATAGCCAGCGGAACGGACCACGTCCCGATCGGCCGCACGTTCGTCCTGGCCGTGGCCCCTGACGAAACGCAGCCTGGCCGGCGTTTCCTGCAGCTCGCGGCACACACCACACACCAGTGCGGCGCGGTCACCATCGCGATTGCCGCCGGCGCCGGGCACGGCAATTTGGCCATACCCGCGTCGGCGCTACCCGTACTCGCCCGCGTCCCCCTGGGCGCGCTCGTGCGCATCCACCCCTGAGCCCGGCACCACACCAACCGAAGGAGATAACGATGAAAACACTGGCCATCATCCTGCTCGCCGTGGCGGCCCCGCTGGGCGCCGCAGCCGGGCAGCGGGCCACCACGAGCCCGGCCGGCTGCGCGGCCGACCAACCCGCCATCGTCCAGGCGGAAAGCGGCAACCGCGTCGGCACGCACTTGTACGCCGTCACCCTCCGATCCGCCGTTGGCCGAGATCAGCCGAGGCCTCTCAGTGCCCGCGGCCCCGCACGCGACATCCCCATCCTGACCGCGATCCCAGCGAAATTCACCAGCGCCAGTGAGCTGTACAAGCCGATGCCGGTAGCCAGGGCCACATCCTGCATCTGAGCCGAGGAAGGCTAACGACACGAAGGTCGTCCGATTCGACGGCGATGTCCAACGACCTGGCATCTGCGTGCCGGGACACGTACGGGAGGAGATCGTTCTGCCATGGCTTCGGCGCCGGCGAGAACCGGCAGTGAGTCAGCGGAGCCATTGACCTTTGGCCGGCGTCTGCGCCGGGAGCGGATGTGGCGACGGTGGTCTCAGCTGCAGCTCGCGCATCGGATCCGTGAGGTCGGTGGCATGCACCGGGGCTCGGCCGAGTTGCCTTCACTACTGATCATGATCAGCAAGTGGGAGAACAACCATAAGGTCCCCAGCCAATACAGCTTGCATCTGCTTGCTGCGGCGCTTGGAGTGCCGGTGGCGAACCTCGGCCTACCTGTCGATGCTGATTTTGTGTTCTAGCTGTTCGTGGACGCTGCGACCAGCGCAGGCCTCCGTCGTCCTTCGGTCGTGGCGATCATGCCGTACGAGTCGGGCCGGCATCGTCGGGATCGGCTCCGCTGAAGACGCCGATCGCCCACACGAGCACGCCTGCATAGACGTGCAGGGCGTCGGCAAACTCGGCGGACCTGCCGCGGTCGCCGTCATCGGCCCTGGTGATGGCGACCGCGGCGATCTCGTCGTAGGCGAGGACGTTTTCACTCTGCAGGTGATGAGTGATCAGATTGTTGAGGTGTCTGCGGGCGTCAGCGATGGCCTGGTTCTGCTCCCCGACGATTGATGGTTCGTCGCTGTCCTTTTCGAAACTGACCTCTGGCAGATAGTGTCCGCAGGCGGTGATCACGTCAGATGGCCGGATCGGCTCCAACTGTGGTAGCGGTGGGCTCGTGTTTTCCGCGAGCGCGACTGCGACCTGCGAGGCGTAGTTGGCGTACACCGCGCCGGCTCTGGCGAGCACGACGATGGCCTGCTCGAAGTTCTGGTCGGACAGATCGCGGAGATCCTCGGCGACCTGGACGGCCAGGCGGCTGGCCGGCTCGGAAGCGCGCTGGCTGTCGAGCAGTGATTGGACCTGCATGGAGAAGCCGAAAGCGTTATGCATGAGCATCGTCGCCTGATTGCACGCCATGCCCATGGCGACCAGCGCCGAGCGAACATCGACAGGCAGCCGTCTGCCCATGTCGGGTTGCAATAGCTGCTGAGGTCCCACGGCCATGCTTATCTCCCCTAAAGGTCGGCGTCCTTGCCTGGCCTCTTCAGGCACTGATCCATCGACTTCCATCGATATATGACTGTGGCGACGCTAGTCATGGCTGCCTTCGGGTTAGCCCGGGTTAGTGCCGGTCAGCTACCTCGGCAAGTGCTCGGCGACCAGTGTCGAACCCGTGCCCAAGGCTGCCTCGACTGTAGACGTTGTGGGATCCGACGGTGACATCGCCTGTTCGGCTGAGCCGAACGGAAATGTTCGCCCGGGGTGACGTTCAGTGAGGGCTGCTCTCCCGCTATCGCGGGTTGAAGGCGATATCCGCAACTCAGTTCTCCAGGAAGGGATCCTCGTGATTCTGCTGTCCGCTAAGGTGCCAGGCTCGCCGGCACCGACGAACGCAACCGACCTGCCCGGTCTCTCGCTGCACGACTCCGCACCGAGCGGAGCCGCGTCGAGTAGCGGGCCCGACCAGCAGGTCGCTGAATCGCGCACGGACGACTTCGAGGCTGTCGTGTGCGCCACGCGCGCGGCGGTTCCCGTCGTCGCGGACCTCGCTGCCCGGCGCGTTTCACGACGAGCCTGGGCGCGACAGCTCATTCCGGACGATGACACCCGACGGCAAGTGCTCTATGTGCTCGCGGCCGTTCTCGCGGAGCACGCCCTCGGCCACGGCAACGTCGACGTGATCGGCGATCGCGCCGCAGCAATTTGGCTGGATCGCACCGTCGTCGCGTCTCCAGGAGATGCTGACATCCGTGACTTGCTGGGGGCGGCGCTCGGCCGGCATGCGCACGCTTTGATCGACGGGCTCGGCGTTGCAGCGCCACGCACGCACGACCGATTGCCGCACCTGCACCTGGTGATCCTGGCCGCCGCAAATACCCAAGACGCTTTGGATCTCCTGGCGCACCGGCATCGCCGCCTCGACCGGGCCGGCGTCGTCGCCTGCACCGACGTCGGCACCTCGGATGAGCAGGCCGTCCTGGCCGCTGCGGGATATCGACCCGACGAGGCTCAGCGCCCTTCCGGGAGGCCCCAGGTCTGGTCGATGTGGCGCTTGCCCGCAGGGCAGCGCGGCAGCCGATCGCAGATCTGGCCGCCCGAGGCCGGCTGACTCGAAGCCAGGAAGAGACGACGATGGGTATCACCGGCTGGATCCATCTGGCCCGCGATCTACGCGACGCGGAGCCCGCCCTCACCGCGATGGCCGTCGTGCTGGCCCCGGTTGCCTTGCCGACCGACGTCATCCGATCAGCCCGCCGAGCCGCGCTCGGGCACCGCGGTCACCCCAGTGGCTACGCCGACTGGCGGCATCCCGAACGCCCCGATCCCGATCTATCCGTCGTCCTCGACGGCCGGCTGAGTAGTCGCCGGAATCTGGAGGAGCAGCTGTACCAGCGGCCCCGGCCGCTCTGCAGTGATGCGGAGGTGCTGTTGCACGCCTATCGGGCCTGGGGTGCCGCGATGGTCCAACGCATCGACGGCGCCTACTCGATCGCCGTCTGGGACAACCTCGCGCGCGAACTTCTACTCATCCGCGATCCGCTGGGCGCCCGCACCGTCTTCTTCAGTCTGCTCGACGGAGGCGTGGTGTTCGCCAGCCAAGCGACCGCGTTGCTGGCACACCCCGAACTCAAACCCGCCGTCGACGCCAGCGGGCACGACCAGCCGATCGCCCTGGCCCCCGTCTGCACACCGGGGCCCGGCATCCGGGACATCGCCGAAGTTCTGCCCGGCGAGCTGGTCCGGCACACCCCGGTAGGGCTGCACCGGGCAGCCATTGGCCTGGCTTGACCGCATTGCCGCTCGGCCAACGTTCTCCTGGAGCTCCGATGCGACTCGATCCATTCAACGATTCCTACATCCGCGACCCGGCCTGCACGTGGCGGCACCTATACGGCGCCGGGCAGCTCGTCAGCTGGGACGCCGACCTCGCCGCATGGGTAATCGCCGGGCACGACAACGTCCGGACGGTGTTGTCGGATACCTCCCGATTCGGCATGAGTCCTCCCCTTTCCCCGCTGTGTTCGCTTAGCCCATCCGCCGATGAAGACTTGACCGGTATCGACGCCGCGATCGTCGAAATCGCGGCAGACACATCCGCGCAGCGACGCACGCGTGCCATCCTGCATTCCCTGTTCGGGACCACCGCCTTGCGCGCCCAAGAGCAGTGGGGCGACCTCATCGAGGGCAGGATCGGCGAACTCGTCACCGAACTGGCCGGCCAGCCCGACTCCGACCTGATGACCTTCGCCACCCGCCTATCTGTGCGCGTCATGCTCGACATCCTCGGGTTGCCCACCTCTGACGCCGACGACCTGCGCGTGTGGATCGCCGACCTCGCCGACCTGATGTGGGGCAACCCCGATCCGAGTGCGCAGCTAGCCGGCGTCCGCTCCCGCGTGAAGCTCCGGCGTTACTGCGAGCTTGCTGTCACCGAGCGGTTGGCCGACGGCGATCACGGCAGCGGGCTGATCGGCGACATGCTGCGGTACCGCGACGGCGACGACGCCACACTCACCGTCGCGGAGATCGCCGCGCTCACCTTCAACCTCGTCGCTGCCGGCGGCGAGACGACCGGGGCGGCGCTCGGCCACGCACTGCGTCATGGACTCGCCGACCCGGGACGCTGGGCCCACCTCACCGACGATCACTACCTTGCGCTGCATGTCGAGGAATCGTTGCGGCACAGCCCGGCCATCGATGGCTGGCTGCGCGTGACGACGACCGATGTCACGGTGGATGGCATCGCCATCCCCGCGGGCAGCCGCTGCCTGGTGCTCATCGGGGCCGCGAACCACGACCCCGAGGTCTACGACGACGCCCAGCTCTTCGACCCCCGCCGACCCCGCGCCGGACAGCACCTCGGGTTCGGCGCCGGTCCGCACCGGTGCATCGGCGCCGCCGTGGCCCGCCTCCTACTCGCCACCGCCCTGCGCACCCTGGCCCAGCGCCTGCCCGACCTCGCGCTCACCGATGCCCAGATCCGGTTCCGGCCCAACGCTGTGCTGCGCATTCCCACCGCCCTGCCCGTCCGTACGACCCGCTGCCCCGTCGCCCACCCGGCAAGCTCCGGATCGTCGTCATGACCACCGAGACTGCCCTCGCGCTCGTGCATACGGCACCAGCCGCCCTCGAGAGCGGCGCCGATCTCACGGCAGACACCCTCGTGCCGGCAATCACCCGGCGCAATGAGGTCGCCGCCTTCACGAACATTGGGTTCCCGGCCGCCCGCGACATCGATTACCGGTTGTTCGCGCCGCTGCTGGGCCATCTGCTCAACAACGTCGGCGACCCCCAAACCGACCCGCTCTACCCAGGCAACGTCAACGACCTCGAACGTGACGTCCTTGCCTTCTTTGCCGACCTGTTCCGGGCGCCGCCCGGCTGGAGCGGCTACCTCACCAGCGGCGGCACCGAAGGCAATCTCTACGCCCTGCGGCAGGCCCGCACGCTGCTGCCCAACGCCATCACCTACCACTCGGCCGCAGCCCATTACAGCATCCCCAAAGCGCTCGACCTGCTCCGGATGCCGTCGGCCATCGTCGCCACCACCGACACCGGAGAGATCGACTACGCTGACCTGCACCGGCACGCCGCCCGGCGCCGCGGCCGGCCGGCGATCGTAGCCGCCAACATCGGCACGACCATGACCGAAGCCGTCGACGACGTCGCCCGCATCCACGCGGTACTCGACGACGCAGGGATCTTCCACCGCTACGTCCACAGCGACGCCGCGCTGTCCGGTATCCCGCTCGCGTCCGCATCGGGGCGGCCAGCGTTCGACCTGGCCGACGGCGCCGACAGCATCTCCATCTCCGGGCACAAGTTCCCGGGTACACCGCTGGTATGCGGGGTCGTCATCACCCGCCGGGACGTCGAGAACCCCGGATCCGTCGTGCCGTACATCGCCAGCCGCGACACCACCATCAGCGGCTCCCGCAACGGCCTGGCGGCCGCGATGCTTTGGTACGCCATCGACAAGCTCGGCTCCGCCGGGTTCGCCGAGCGAGCCCGCGCTGCGCGAGAGCTCGCCGACTACACGCTGCATACGCTGGAGTCGATCGGCTGGCCGGCTTGGCGCAACCCGAACGCCCTCACGGTGATGCTGCGCGCCCTGCCGGCGCCGATCGCCGCCCGGTGGCCGTTGCCGACCGCTGGCGGCTGGTCACATGTGATCTGCATGCCCGGCGTCACCAGGGCGAGCGTCGACGCCCTGGTCGCGCAGCTACGATGACGCCATTCGAATCACTTTTTCGACCAGTGCGGCCGATTTTTCTCGCTTTTCCTTTCTTTCCCGCTGGTGCTCTTTCGACAGCCGGTCGATGAAGGCCGGGTATCCGGTGGGTGTGCCACGCGCCAGCGGTCGCGGATTCAGGGAAGGCGGTGTGAGCCGCTCGCGACTTCTGGTCCAGCAGGAGCCAGATCACGTCATTCGCGTCGTCGAGGCTGATCTCGGGACGAACCCACCGGCGGAATGTGCGGTAGGCGTCGATCTGCGGAATGCCGGCCGTGACGAGACCGTCGCGGCCGCGTTGTGTGTGCCAGTAGCAGTCGCAGTCGGCATGACCATGCCGGGTGCTGTCGCCGATCGGGTTGACGGCGCGAGCCATCGGATCATCGAAACGCTGGCTGCCGGCGAACAGCGGTAGGCCGGTGTAATTCGGCCGCGCGCCTCGTTTGTGCTCAACCACCACGCGAACGCGATTATCGGCGACCAGGATGAGGTCGGGGCCGCCATGAGCCTGGGACAGATATCCCCAAAGCGGCCTGCTCGTGACGGACGTGCGTGTGGGTGCTTCAACGCCGCCGAGCAGTGCTTCCGCTGCCGCATGCGCGAGGAGCGGATCGCTGCCCGGATCGAAGAGATCCCAGATCGCCTTCGTCATGGTCTCTTCTATGCGGTCGCGCCGCCGCCAGACCCACGGTTCAGTGATGAGTTGCTCATCGCCCATAGCACCAGTGCGCCGTAGCCCGCGTTGTACGCGGGCGGCATTGGTCTGCCATCGATTCTCGGGAAAGGTACGTCCGATCGCGGGATAGCCCTGGCTAACGGTGGTCAGCTAGCGGTGTCCCATTCCGCTGGGCAGTATCAAATATGTGATCGGCGCGGCCCTCTAGGCCGCCGCGTATGCGGCAACCTGGTGGGTTGTAAATGACCGGCGGTAAAAGGCCCGAGGGGGGTGCCGGTCGTTGTCCGACACCGGTGTCGGGGAATGCCGAAGGCGATTCCTGTGCCTGATGTTGCGTCGCCGATGATCGGCCGGATTTACCGGCCGCCGGAAAGTGCTGGCCACGTGCGGTTGCCCCATCAGCCGCCGTGGCCGGCCATTCCTGGGGAATTATCCATTCAGCCTGGGGGCTGCATTGTGTCATTTTCGCTTCCGTCCACTGCCATCTCGGGGCCGCCCGCCGATGCCGAGGAATTGGGCTCTGCCCTAACCCGCGGCGGAGGCACCGGCTGGCTTCTGCCCGCGCTCACCGCGACCGAGCCGGGCCACCCCCCGCGGGCCGTGTCGCCGAGGCCGGTGCCTAGCGAGTTCGGTCCCGCTGAGCTCGCCGAACGAGTGTGGCTGCGCGCTCCGTCTCTGTGGCCGGCCGCCATGGTCGCGGTCTCGTCGGCCGACGGGGGCGTCGGCCGGTCCACGTTGGTCGCGGCGCTGGGAGGTGTGTTGGCACTGGCCGTGCCCGGCCCAGTGATCGCGATCGACATGCACCCGGTCCCGTGGGGCGGTCTGGACGACCGGATCGGCCGCACGAGCGCGGGAACCGTCTGGGACACGGTGCGTGACCTGGCCAGGCTAACGAGCCGCCGAGAGGTCGAGCGATGGACCCAGCACGGGCCGGCTGGTCTGCTGGCTATCGTCGGAGAGACCGAGGGGCAGGGGCGTCGCCCGCCGCGGCACGACGAGGCCGCCGCTGTCGTGGAGATGGTCCGCCGGCTGTACCCGCTGACCCTGTGTGACGTGATGCCCGCCCTGATCACGGGCGTATGGCGCACCCTGTCCGTCGCGCACGCGCCGGTCCTGGTGGCCCGGGCCACGACCGACAGCATCAACCACACCTTGCGGTTGCTGGCTCACCTGCGCGCCGCGGGCTACAGCCCGGTCACCGATCGTGTCGTGCTCGCGGTCGTCGCGACGTCTCCCGACGTCGGTCGCGAGGTACGCGCGGTCCTGCAGCAGGCAGCCGGGGTAGCGGCGTCCGTGGTGTCGGTGCCGTTCGACGCGCAGTTAGCTCGCCCCGAGCCCGTCGATCCGCGCCGGTTGCGGAAGGCGACCAGGACCGCCCTGGTGCAGCTGGCCGACGCCGTGACAGAACGCTGCGCCGACCCCGGCCGCACACCGCCGATCCGTGTACGCGGGGATGGTGCGTGATGCTGACGGCTCTCGCCGTGTGGGTCACGGTCTCGGCTCCGGCCACAGCACAGCAGCTCTTGGCGGCCCCGGCGCCAACACCGACGACACCTGCGCCGGTACCCGGCTTCGACTGGGATCGCGTTCACCCGGACGGCTCGGCGATCCCGAAGTCCGGCATCTTCTATGCGCTCATGAACGCGTCCATGTGGCTCGGCATCGTCGCGGCTTTCTGCGGCCTGGTCGCCGGCGCGATTGCGTTCGGTGTCGGCCCGATCTTCGGCGCGCACATCGTCTCGGATCGCGGCAAGTCGATGATGTGGCGCAACGGTCTCGTCGCGATCGTCGTGGGCTCGGCCACCGCGATCATCGCCGGGCTCTTGGTGCTGTGAGGCCCGCCATGGCGACCGTGACCACACCGGAGGGCAATCGCAGGGTTCGCCGGGCCGACGCACGTTCGCGGTACGGCTGGTCGACGCGTGTCGTGCTGCTGCTCGCCGCCGTGCTGGCCGCGATCGCCGCTGGCGCGGTCCGTGCGGACGCCGCTCCGGGCCCGAGTCCGGCCCCGTCGACGCCACCGGGCGCCAGCGCCTGCGCGGCGAAAGCCCCCGGGGCGGTGGCGTGGTGCATGCCCTGGTCCGTCCGCCTCGACACGGTGCCGCCCGGCGGCCGGTCGCACTGGGCCACCACCTGCAGCAAGGCCGTCGGCGACGACGAGAAGCAGTCGTGCACGGCCGCGTCGATCACGCTCGACCCGACGCCGCGCGAGGGCACGGCGTCGGTGCTGATGGACGGCCCGAGCACCGGCAGCGGCGCGACCGGCCTGATCAACTGCGGGCTGATGACGGCGCCGAGCGTTGGGCCGGGTTCACCGGAGCAGACCGCCTGGACCAGCAAGCAGAAAGCATGTTCGGGACGCGTCGCCGAGTGGGCGGCCCAGGTCTACGACCCGGACCCCAAGCCCGCCGACTGCTCTATCGCCGATGTGAACTGCAAGGTGCAGCGCGGTGTTCAGGAGGCGCTGACCAGCGGGATCCGTTCCGGCATCCAGGGCCTGGTTGACGTCGTGGTTCAGGGCACCGTGTTCCTGCTGTCCAAGCTGGCCGGCTTGGTCTTCACGGCCACGTCGATCTCGTCGCCCGACGACGCTTTCTACTCGACGTACAACTCGCTGGCCGGCGTCCTCGTCGCGCTGATCTTCGTGTTCTTCATCCTGTCGACGGTCATCAACGGGTTACGTACCCGCGGCGGACCCGGCCCGGTCGCATCGCTCGGCGGGCTGGTCCGTGCGGTGCTGGGCATCACGTTCGCCGGCGGGATCGCGTACACGATCGTCGCGGCCTGGGACCAGGCGACCAACGCCGTCCTCGACGCGAACGGCAGCACCCCGTACGACCCGTCGCGGCTGGTCACGAGCTTCACCGAGCTCACCGGAGGCGCTGGGACGCTGCTCGCGGCGCTGGTGCTGTCGGGTATGGCGTCTGTCGGCCTGCTGCTCCTGTTCGTGATCATGCTGTTCCGCGGTGTGCTGGCGACCGGTGCAGCGCTGTTCGGGGCGATGGCGATGACCGGGCAGGCGATGGAGGAGACCCGGCACTGGGGTCGCCGGTGGTTCTGGACGGTCAATGCGCTCGGCTCCAGCAAGTTCTTCATCGCCGAGTTGTGGATCTATTCGTCGCGGTCGGCGTACGGGTCGGACAGCTTGATGAACGCGCTGCGCGCGGTGCTGATGATCTGGCTGATGGTCGCCGCCCCGTGGATTCTGCTGCGGCTGACGACGCTGTGGGACGGCTATCTCTCTGACGTCAACGGGCACGCCCTGCTGTCGGTGGCTGGCAATCCCCTGCAACTGGGTGCCGATTTCGCCAGCGGTCTGCAGGCCGGTGCCGGTGGTTCCGACTCCAGCCCTGGTTCGGGGGCGGCCGGGCTGATGGACGAGAACAGCGCCGGGGTGCCGACCACGCCAGGCGGACCGCTCGGCGAGGCCGCCGGAATCGGCGACGGCAAAGGACGCCAGGCCGCAGACGCGGCCGCGAAGGGTGGCGACGGCAGCCAGGTGGGCCAGACGTCCTCGGATCCTGCCGCCCAGAACGACGGGGCCGGCTCGGGCGGCCCGAACGAGCAGGAAGTCGACGGCCTTCAGGCCGGTGCGGACAGCGCCAGCCACGACGTGGCGACCGGACACGCCGCCGCCCCCGGCGATGCCACGGGCGCGCACGGCTCGGTGCCGGTCACCCCCGGCGGCGCGCAGGGCCCCGGCCCGACCGGCAGCAACACCGCGGGCCCGCTGTCTCCCGCGGACAGCGGGCCGATCGGCGCCGGCTCGGACGGCGGCGCCTCGCCGAACTCGGCCACCGAATCAACGCAAACGCCCTCGAGTGAACCCGCGGACGGTGGCGGCTCGCGGTCGCCCGGCCGCACGGGCGCAGCAGGTTCCGGCGGCAGCGACGGCGCCGCGGCGGTCGCCGCCGACGTGCCGATCGTGCCGCTCTAGACGATCAATTGTCGAGGAGAATTGATGAGGTTCCAGTTTCCTCCGCGTTCGACACGCGGCGCGGTGCTCGGGTTCGCCTGGTCACAGATCATGCTCGTCCTGGCAGGGGTCATCTGCGCGGTGGTCGCGCTGAACCTGCTGGTCGCCGGCGACCGCGGTCTGGCAATCGGCGCGTTCGCCGGGTGCGTGCTGCTGTTGACGCTCGGCCTGCTGCGGTTGAAGGGCCGCCGAGTCACCGAGTGGACGCCGGTCGTGGCCGGCGCGGTCCTGCAACGCTGGGCCGGGCAGGGCCAGTACCGCGGCGGCCCGTACGCGCCCAACAGCGTCGACGAGTGGATGGACCTGCCCGGCCCGGCCGCGGCCTACGTGTGGCTGCCCGCGACCGCCGCCGACGGCACCACCCAGGTCGGGCTCCTGCACCACCGCGCCGAGAAGACGGTGACGGCCGCCCTGGCCTGCCACGGCGCCAACCTGATCCTGGCCGACTTGGACGTGCAAGACCAGCGGCTGACCGACTGGGCGCAACTACTCAACATCCTCGGCAGCGAGTACGCCGACAGCGGCCTGGTCCGCTGGTCGGTGACCGCCCGCGCGGTCCCCGACACGGGCAACGCCGCGCAACGGTTCCTGGTCAACCGGGCCGTCGACACGAGCTCGGAGGCGTACCGGTCGCTCGCGCAGTTGACCGCCGCGGCGGCACCGGCCGCGCAACGCCACGAGATCTACCTGTCGGTGGTATTCGACATCGCCCGCCTCTCGGGCGAGATCACCCGGGCGGGCGGGACGGACGCGGCGATCGCCGCGGTGATCCTGGACCGGCTGACCGGCATCGAAGCCGCCGTCGGCGAGGCCGATGTCGCCACGGGCGGCTGGCTGTCCCCGCGTGCCTACGCGGCGGTCATCCGCACCCAGTTCGACCCGGACGATCAGGAAGTCGTCGACCTGCGCTCCAGCACCCCCACCCGCGACGGCGGGCCGGTGTCGGCTGGGGTGCAGCCACGGCTGGCCGGGCCGGTCGCCGCCCGGACGGTCGGCTGGAACACCTACCAGCACGACTCCGCGTATTCGCGCACGTTGTGGCTCGCGCAGATGCCACGGCAGCAGGTCGCGGCGACCTGGCTCACCCCGCTGTACCTGCGCACCACCTCCCGGCGGACGGTCACCCTGGTCGCGCAGCCGGTCCCGGCGGCGCTCGCGCAGCTGGCAACCCGCCGCGAAAAGGTCTCCCGGGCCGGCGACGAGGTCACCAAACGCAAGCTGCGCCTGGTCAGGACCGCCCGCGAGGACGACGAAGCCCGCGCGGTCGAGCAGATCGACCGGGAGCAGGCCGCCGGGCACGTGCGCTACCGGTACGCGCTGCTGGTCACCGTCACCGCCGCCTCGATCCCGGACCTTGACCGGGATGTCCGCGCGGTCCGGCGGATCCTGTCGCGGGCCGGCTGCGAAGCCGTCAGCCTCGCCGGCGAACAGGATCAAGCTTTCGCCGCCGGGGCGCTTCCGCTCGCCCGCGGATTGAAGCCGGTGCGGGGATGGTCGGCGTGAGCCGCCGTGTCCTGCGCCGGGAAGGCTCGCTCGGCGACCGCATCACCCAGCAGGCCGCCGCCCGTGACCTCGCCCGAGCGCAAGCCACCCTCGCCCGCGAGCAGCGATCCTTGGACCGGCACACCGACCGGCTGTTGGGGCCGGTCCCGGCCGGGCGGCGCGGCGCGTACGGCACTGCCGCAGGCCGGGTGTTCTGGCCGATGCAACTGCCCCCGCTGGTGACCACCTCGGCGCAGTTGTGCAGCGTGTTCCCGTTCGTGGCCGACCCGGGGTTGCCGGTCGACGGGCCGCTGATCGGTCTTGAGGTTTACAGCAGGTCAGCGTTCACCTTCAGCCTGCACGAGCTATACCGGGCGAAGATCATCACGGCACCGAACATGGTCGTCACGGGTGAGATCGGCTCCGGGAAATCGTCGCTGCTCAAGACGCTCGCGTTTCGCGGGATCCCGTTCGGCGTCCGGTTCTACGGCACCGACTACAAAGGCGAATACGAACAGCTCGCCGCGCTGGCCGGGATCACGCCGGTGCGCGTCGGCCCGGGCCTCGGGGTCATCATGAATCCCCTGGCGGGGATCCGCCGGCATCCGGGGCAGACCGAGGCGCAGTGGCGTCAGGTGCAACGCTCCCGCCGGCTGCTGCTGCTGGAAGGGCTCCTGGAGATCCAGCTCGGCGGACCGTTGCAGGAAGCCGAACGGTCCCTTCTCGAGTTCGCGGTCGACGCGGTCACCCGTGAGAACGACGCCAGCCCGGACCGGATGGCCACTCCCACCTTGTCCGGGGTGCTCGCCGCCACCGGCAACCCGGAGCTCTGGCGCAACCGGCTCACCCCGCTCGCCTATCCGCTGGAGGTGTTCACCGCCGACTCCCGCCGGGTCCGCCTCGCCCTGGAACGGCTGATCAGCGGGGCGCTCGGCGGTGTCTTCGACGGGCCGGTCTCCTCCAATGCCCACCTCGACTTCGCCCAGCCGGGCGCGATTCTGGACCTGCGTGCCATCCGCGCGTCGGACCAGATGAGCGCGATGGCGATGACGTGCGCCCAGTCGTGGCTGGAGACGGAACTTTCGGCGCCGGACTCGCCGCCGCGGGTGTGCTTCTACGACGAGTTCGCGCTGATCGCCCGCCATCTGCCGCTGATCCGGCGCATGCGCGAACAGATGAAACTGGCCCGCGCTCTCGGGATCGCGAACGTATTGGCGTTCCATCGCTTCTCCGATCTGGCGGCGTCCGGGGCGGCCGACTCCGAACAGGTGCGCATCGCGCGGGGCCTGATCGAGGACTCCGGGGTACGCGTCTCCTACCGGCAGGCCACCGGCAGCGTCGAGCAGGCCCGCGAATTCCTGGGCACCTCCGACGTGGAGAGCGACCTGCTGCGATACCTGCGCCAAGGCGTCGGCCTGTGGAAGATCGGCACCCGATCGTTCGTCGTCAAGCACCAGCTCAGCCAGGTGGAGACGGCGATGGTGCACACCGACAGCCGCATGACCACCGACGAACCCGGCGACCACCCTGCCGGCGACTACGCCGCTCGACTAGAGGCCGCCACGAACGGGGTGGCGTCGTGATGAGCCGGCCGCCGATCTCGTCGCCGGGCCACCGCCCGCCGCGGCAGGGCCTGCGCCGCGCCGACCTGGTCGTCCGGGCCTTCCTGCTCGGCCTGATCGTCGTCGTGGCCACCGTCGCCGTGCTGTCGCTGTGGGCGGCGGGACAGATGTCCGGTCTGCTGGCCCGTCAGCAATGGCCGGCCACCGATCTCGGCGACGCAGTCGGCATCTCGCTTCGCCTGACCAGTCGTCTCGCGGAACCTGCCGCGGCGTGGCCGGTGCGCGCCCGCGCGGCCGTCGGCCCGGCCTGGCTGATCTACCTGATGTGGGCGCTGCTGTTTACCGGCACGCTCGTCGCGGTCGGGGCACCGGCCGTGCGGCTGGCCCGGATCCGGTTGCGGCGCCGCGGATTCGCCACCACCGGCGAGCTGCATCGCGCCTTGACAGCCGACGCCGTCCTCGCCCGGGTCGACGTCGTCCGGCCCGGCCTGACGATCACCGACACCGACGACGAACCCGCCAGAGCCGCGAAAAACGCCCGGCGCCGCGACCCTCTCGAAGCGGCCCGGTTCCTCGGCCATGACGCCACCGGCGGCCGGCCGCTGTATCTGGCCAACGAGTACACGCTGCTGGCAGCCGCGGTGCCGCGGTTCGGGAACAAAACCACGAGGTACGTGATCCCGGCGGTTGCCGACGCGCGCGGCGCGGTCCTGACCACCTCGACCCGTCTCGACGTCGCGGAGATCACCTACGAGCGGCGCGCGCAGATCGGCCCCACGCACATCTTCGAACCGCAGGGCGAGGTCCGCGGCGTGCCCCGCATGGCGTGGTCTCCGATCGAAGGCGCCGACGACCAGATCGTGGCCATGTTGCGCGCGAACGGGTTCGCCGCCGGCTCCGGTATCGGCGACGAGTCCGTCGAGAACGGCAAATGGTTCCGGGATCAGGCCGCGACGATCCTGCGCGGACTGCTGCACGCCGCCGCCCTGGACGAGCACGCCACCATGCTCGACGTCCTCGCCTGGTCGCAGAACCCGGCGAACGCACGGCCTGAGCGGATCCTGCGGGCGCATGGCGTTGACGCCTGGGCGGACCGGCTCACCCGCCATCGTGAGACCACTGGCCGGGCTCGCGACACCATCCAAACCGTCGTCGCCGGCGCACTCGATGCTTTCAACGATCCGAGGGTGTTGCAGGCGTGCTCGCCGCCGCGCGGCACCCAGTTCCGGCCGGTCGACTGGATACGCGAATCCGGAACCATCTATCTGGTCGGCACGCGCGACGCGCAGGCGCTAATCGCCCCGCTGCTCGCCGCCCTTTCGGAGGACATCCTTTACCAGGCCAAGCGGCTCGCTCTGACCGCGCCCGGCGGGCGGATCGAACCCTGCCTGTATTTCATCGGCGACGAGATCGCGAACATCGCCCCGCTGCCCTCGCTGCCGTCACTGATGAACGAGGGCGGCGGCTCCGGGATCGCCGTGAGCGTGTTCGCGCAGAACCTGCACCAGCTGCGGGACAGGTGGGGCGACAAAGGCGGCCAGGCGATCGCCGACTCCGCCAGCGCCCGCCTCTACATCGGCGGCTCCACTGATGTTGCCGGGCTCCGCGATGCCCAGGCCCTGGCCGGGCAGGTCACCGAGATCACCGCTAATGCCTCCTGGGGCGGCGGCCGGCCTGGTTCGGCCAGCGAGAACGAGCGCCGGGAAAACCTGATCGACCTGGCCGACCTGCGCACCCTGCCGGAAGGACGCGCGATCGCCCTGGTCGGCAACCTGCCGCCGGTCGAGCTCACCGTTCCCGCCTGGTGGGAGCGCGACGACGCCGCCGAGCTTGCCGCCGGCCGTGACGTGTTCCGGCGGCGCCTGGCGAAGGCGGCGTGAGATGGATGCCGCCGACTTCCAGCTCCCTCCCGACGCGCCCGCAGACCTCGCCGCCGTCGCCCAGCTCGCTGCCTCTCTCGCGACGCTGACCGCCGCGGTCGAGACCCTGCACGAGCAGTACCAATCGCTCGCCGACGCCGTCGCCCGCCAGCAGGCCGGCCCGCGGAGGGCACCGGCGAGTGTGCCGTGGCCGCTGCGCTGGGACGACCTCGACCGCGACGCCGCCGCCCAAACGTGGGCGTGGTTGATCGACTGGGTCTCCTGGATGACTGACCGGTACCAGCTCGCCGAGGAGCTGCCGGCCTGCTGGTACCGGCATCCACCCCTGGTGGAGGAGCTGACCGCGCTCGGCGCCGCATGGCAGGTCAGCTACGACGACACCGCGACCGCCGACGGGCCGCTGCTGTGGCACGAACGCTTCGGCCGCGCCCGGGACCGGCTCCGCGCGTGGGACGACTACACCCGCTGCCGCCACGGCGAACACCACGACCGGCACATCGACCTCGGCTGGCCGGCCGACTGGCGCGACGACGCCGTCGACGCCGCGAACCACGACCTCACCGGCCGCCCGAGCCGCCCGGACGCCGAGCCGGCAAGCAGGACGGAGCCACGCCGATGACCATGCCCGCCGAAGTCAGCTCCGCCACCGACTGGGACCGGCTCGTCGCCCTGCTGCGCGCCCAGTACCGCGACATCGACGGCCTCTACCAGCGCATCACCGGCACCGACCCCGAAGCCGAGACCGAGGAGCTGGAGGACAGCGAACCGATGACCGACCCGAGCATTCACCCCGACGAAGGCTACGACCCGGACGCCGATGCCGTGGACGAGGAGCTGGAGAACCGGCGCCGCATCGAGGAGGACGTCGCGACCGACGGCCGGCTCGATGGAGACCACCAGATCGACCCGCGCGACGAACCCGGCCTGGACTGGGAATGAACACCACGACCGCGTCCACCGGCATCAGTTCCGGCGACCCGGATCCGGATCCGGACGAGGTACTGCGCTACCTCGTTATCCTGCGCGAGCTCGGTACCCACGGGTTCGCGGTCAACACCGCGCTGGCTGAAGCCCATACCGCCGACACTCCGCGCCGCCGCGTTGCTGCGCTGACCACCTTGCACACGCGGCTGCGCGGGATGGCCGCGGTCACCAACGCGGCACTCGCTACCCCGCCAGACGAGGGCGACGCGCGATGACCCGACCTGTCGCCCTCGCCGTCGCGGCGGTGCTGTTGCTGCTCACCGCGGGATGCGGCACCACACGATCCTCCGGTACGACGGCCCAGCCAGCCGCGAGCAGCCAACACATGCCGCTGCCGGAGGACGACAACGAGGATCTCAGCCCAGCCGCGAGTACGGCGCCAACCGACGAGGCGCTGCTGGCCGCACAAACTTTCGTCCGCCAGTGGGCGCGACCGTCAGTGGAACAAGCCGCCTGGTATGCCGGCGTCCAGCCTTGGGCAACCCCGCCGTACGCCCAGCTGCTGGCCGACACCGACCCGGCCAACGTGCCCGCCCACGCCGTCACCGGCGCACCCGACCCGGTGTCGTCCACGACGGCCGTGCTCGTCGCCGACGTGCCCACCGACGCCGGCAAGATCCGCGTGACCGTCGTCAACACCGGCGGCCGGTGGCTGGTGGCCGCCGCCCGACCTACCGCGACGCCATGAGGGCCTGGCCGTGGATCGCCACCCCGCTGGCGTTGCTCGCCTTGTGCGGGCTGCCGCTGGCGGCCGTCCTCGACGACGCCCCCGCGGCCGCGGCCTGCACCAGCACCCCCGACGGCGATCGAGTCTCGTTCAGCGGGCCGGCCGAGGCGGTGGGCCGGTGGAACTCGACGCAGGTCGGCAACGCCGCGATCATCGTCGCCACCGGCGATCACAATCGTGTCCCCGCGCGCGGCTGGGTCATCGCGGTGGCGACCGCGATGACCGAATCACGGCTGACCAACCACGGCAACCTCGGTCCACGCAACGACCACGACTCGCTCGGCCTGTTCCAGCAGCGCCCTTCCCAAGGCTGGGGCACGCCGGCACAGCTGCAGGACCCCATCTACGCCTCAACGGCGTTCTACAAGGCCCTGCAGCGCATCTCCGGCTGGCCGAGCCTGCCGCTGACCGTCGCCGCCCAGAAGGTCCAAAAGTCGGGATACCCCGACCGGTACGCCGACTTCGAGAACGACGCCGAACAGGTCGTCGCCGCCGTCACGGGCAAAGCGTCGATCAGCGGGCTACCCGGGGCGAGTCTCGCCGACTGCGGCACCAGCCCGGCGGTTTCGGCGGACGGGTGGACCCCACCGGTCCGAGCGACCGTCGTGTCCGGGTTCCGCACCCCGTCGCGGCCGACGCATCAGGGCGACGACCTCGGAGCCAAGCGGTACACCGTCATCCGCGCCGCCGCCGCCGGAAAGGTCGTCTGGGCCGGCTGCGACGGCGACACCGGCAACTGCGACATCGACGGCAGCCCCGAGACGCCCGGCTGCGGCTGGTTCGTGGAGATCCTGCACGCCGGGCAAATCGCCACCCGCTACTGCCACATGGTCCGCAAACCCGACGTCGTCTACGGCCAGCAGGTCACCGTGGGCGACCCGATCGGTCTCGTCGGCACCAGCGGCCACTCCTCCGGACCGCACCTGCATTTCGAGGTCCACACCGGCGTCACCTGCGGCAAGAACCGATGCCAGCTGCGCAGCCTCAACGCGATCGACCCCACCCCGTTCATGCAACAACTCGGAGCTCCCATCGGCCAGCCCTAGCCCGCCCGATACCGACCCCCCAGGCACGCCCACGTGCACGAATGAAGGAGAAATCGCCATGACCGCGAACCCCGCAACCGCAGACACGACCCCCCCGCGTCCGCCGCGCCACCATCTCTTGGCCGTGCTTCTCATGGCATTGGTGGCGTCGGCGCTGCCTGCCGTGTCATCTGCCCAGGCCGCGCCGGCGCGCGAGCGCCCCGCGAGCGGCTGCACCCGCCAGGAAATGACCGTCACCCTCACCACGCCCAGACCTGTCCCGTACCGGATCGCGGGCTGGCTGTGCCAGCCCCGCCACCAGACCACCACCGTGCAGGTGCTGGTCTCCGGACTCACCTACACCCACCGCTACTGGACCGGCCCCGGCCCGAACAACAACCAGGTCGCCGCCGCGCTCGCCGCCGGCGACGCCGTCTACCTGTTCGACCGCCTCGGCACCGGCGACAGCGACCGGCCACCCGCCGCGCAGGTCACCACCACCAGCGAAGCCGCCGCCACCCACCAGATCCTCCACGCACTGCGCAACGGCACCCTCGGCCACTACCCGCGAGTCATCGGCGTCGGCCACTCCTTCGGCACCGTCATCTGGATGGCCGAAGCCGCCACCTACCGCGACGTCGACGCGCTCGTACTCACCGGCCTGCTGCACGACATCAACCTCGACGCGATGACCCGCTTCACCACCGACCTTTACCCGGCCGGTCAGGACCCCCAATTCGCCGCCAGTGCCCCGCCGGACGGATACCTCACCACCCGGCCCGGCAGCCGCGCCGACTACTTCCTCAATCCCGACACGAGCCCCGACGTAGCGGCGTGGGACGAGAGCACCAAGACCACGGCCACCACCGGCGAACTCACCTTCACCCCCGAAGACGAACTGCGCTACAGCCGCGCCATCCAGATCCCCGTACTGCTCGTGCTCGGCGCCACCGACGCCCTGTTCTGCGGGGCTGCCCAGCCCTGCGCAACCCCCGCCGACATCTGCCAGCGCGAACGCCCGGCCTTCCCACACAGCGCCGACCTGACCGCCGCGATCCTGCCGGCAACCGGTCACTCGATCAACCTGCACCCCACCGCCCCACTGGCCTTCGCGCTGATGAACCGCTGGCTGGCCGACCTCGACAACGGGCCCGACCACCGACCGCAGTTCGCCGACTGCCGGCGCTGACCCGCCGCAGCGACCGCGGACACCACCCATTCCCGCACACCGAAGGACCAGGCATGCGTTCCACACCCGAATCACCCGCTTGGCCGGCCTGGCTCGGCCGACTCTGCTTTGCGCCCTCGCCCGTTGCCGGACCGGAAGCTTGGTTTCGGCCCGGCCTGCGGACGTTCGGCTGGCCGTCCGGGGACCATCACCGGCACCGCCGCACCCGATCCCGGACACGCACACCGCCCACCTCCAGCACCGTATGGACGCGGTCATGAGCGCCACCGCCCAGCGGGATCTGGCGGCCGGCCAGGCCGGAGCGCCGGGAGACGACACCGGCCTGCGCCGTCTCGATCGGGTCACCACGCTGTGCCACACCGCGAACTACGTCCGCCGGCACCTCGAGACCGCCGTACTGCGCGACGCGCACCTGACTTGGACGAGCTACGACGTGCTGCACCTGGCCGTCATGCACCGGCCAATCGATACCGGCGTGCTCGCGGCCCTGGCGAACGTCTCCAAAGGCACCGTCACCCGCGCCGCCGCCGACCTCACCAAACGGGGACTGCTCAGGCGCACCACCCCAAAGCAGGACGGGCGCCGCTCCGTTCTGACCCCCACCGTTGCCGGCTGGGAGCTCAACCAGCGGCTACGCGCACAACTGGTCACCGAATTGGCCCTGCTCCTCAGTACAGGCTCGGGCAACCAGCAAACCGCCGTGCTGCACCGCCTCGTCACCTGACGCTGACCAGCGTCCCATCTGTTTCACGGATCGACAGGAGACCACCGTGGCCAGGTTCGAACCCTCGCCGAAGACACCGTCCGTCAAACGGCGCACCGCCATCGGTGGAGACGATGTCCGAGGTGGCCCGGTCTCCTGGCATGGGCATGCCGACCAGCGTCGCCGTCCGGTCTCGGCGGGTCGTGCCCGCGCCACGCCCTCCCCGGGTAACCCAGCCGCGGGCAGGACCCGCCGAACCCACCTGGCACTCGGCCTGATCGGTATCAGCATCGCCGTGACTGCCGGAGCCTGGACCATTCACCAGCTCCACACCGTCCCCGCAGGACGACACCGGCGGCCGTGCAGAACTCGTCCCGCCCTTACCTCCGCCGCCGCGCGGGCCGACCACCCGTCGACCGCGCCCACCCGAGCGTCCGTCGCCGGACTTAGCTCCGCCGCCGAACTTCGCGGACAAGAACGTCCTCCAGCCACCCGACGACATCGCCCGCGTGCTCGTCGGCACCTCACGGTCGCGCACGTGCCTGGCCGACGGCCACCTCTCACCGAGGTCGCGCCGAGCGCTGCCAGCGACGCCCAGGACGCGGGCAGCGGTGAGCTGAAGCGTGCCCGGATCGCCGTATGCCTGATGTTCCTGGTCGCCGGAGCCGCCATCGGCACCTGGACCGCCCGGATACCCGCCATCATGCACGGACTCGACCTCTCCGACGGCCAGCTCAGCCTGGCCCTCGTCGTCCTCGCCGCGGGCGGCCTGATCGGCATGGGCGGCTCCGGCCGGCTCGTCGACCGACTCGGCAGCCGCCGAGTCCTCATCCCGGCCATGCTCACTGTGGGCGGCGGACTCGTCGGACCCGCATACGCGCCCAATCTGACCGCGTTACTCGGTGCTCTGCTCGCCTTCGGCATCTGCCACGGCGTGCTGAACGTGGCGATGAACGCCAACGCGGTCGAGGTTCAACGCGCCTACCAGCGGCCCATCATGACCTTCTGTCATGCCTTCTTCAGCATCGGCGGCGTCGCCGGAGCCGCCGCCGGCGCCGCGTTCGCCCACGCCGACCGCAGCGCCGCAGCAACATTCCTCACCGTAGGCACGGCCTCCACGGTGCTCGCCGTCGTCGCGATCCGGTGGGCACTGGCCACCGCTGCGCCCAAGAGGACCGGCGAGCAACGGCATACGAGCGATGCCCTCTCGGCGGGTCGCCCGTTCCCTCGAGGACGCGTCATGCTGCTCGGCCTGCTGGCCTTCTGCTCGCTGATCAACGAGGGCGCCGCCGCGGACTGGGGCAGCATGTACCTGCACGACACCCTAGGCAGCTCCAGCGCCACCGCCGCAGCCGCCTACGCGCTGTTCGCCCTGACGATGACCATCGGCCGGCTCACTGGCGACCGGATCCTCGCCCGCCTGGGCCCCGTGCGACTCCTGCGCGCATCGAGCCTGCTCGCCGCGCTCGGCTTCGGATCGGGACTGCTCGCCAACCATCCCGCAGCCGCTCTCGCCGGCTTCGCCGTGCTCGGCGCCGGCCTCGCGTGCGTCGTGCCGCAGGTCTACTCCGCCGCGGGCAACATCGACGAAAAACACGCAGGCCGCGGTCTGTCCTACGTCGCCGCGCTGGGCTACCTGGGCTTCGTGGGCGGTCCCGCCCTCATCGGAGGACTCGCCAACCTGCTCGACCTCGCTCGCGCCATGCTGTTTCTACCCGCGCTGATGCTCATCATTGGCTCGCTAGCAAGGGTGGTAGGGCAAAGACAAAGCGCAGGAACGCAGCCGCTGGCGGCTGATGCGAAGTACTCCAGGCCGGGCGTGCACCGGGACCGGCGAGCTGACCGAACTCGTCGGCACGCCATCTCTGCAGCTTCGGCGCGATGACGCAACCGCCGCGAGACCAGCCGCCCACTACCGACAGACCCGCCGGTGATACCGACCTGCAGATCATCGCCGTGCGCGGGCTCAGCAGCAGCGCGAGGCAACCCAGTTCAACAACACCAACGCCGTTGGGAACAGCGACCCCTACGCGCGTGCCGGAAGCCCCGGTGTGCCGACGATTCTGATCAATGCATTCTCTGCCCGCTCGGTACCGTTAACCTGGGAGACTTGATACATGCTTGGCGTCCCGAACCGTCATGATCACACCGCAGATATTCGCGCGCTGATCCGGCAGATGGCGATCCGCGGGATCTCCGGCTTAGTCATGACCGCTCTGGGAGCAGGCGGAACGCGCGTGATCGGCTCGGCCTTCGACGGCTCCCCGCCGCCGGCACTCATGCGAGCTATCTGGATCTTGTGGTCTGTCCTCGGCACCGTTTCGCTGCTCCACCTGGCGTTAGCGCTGATCTTCTGGCTTATCTACGTGCTGCGCAGACGTCATCTGGATGCGGCGCGCGCCGAGGTGATCGGTGAGATGAAGGCGCGGATGGCAAATGATCGTGGCACCGATCAGGCCTAACTCATTCCGCTGTCTCCAGCTGAAGCAAGTCGAAATTAGGCGATTTCCGGATGCCCCGGATCAGCCTGCAGCTGGTCTCGGCTCGATCTCGTAGCGTCCGGATCGAGTCGGCTGGAGGTCTCCTGCTGCCACCGACCCACCGGCTGGGCATCGCCGCGGGGCTGGTCCACGACCCGGGATGCGGCATCGTTGATCCTGGCGGCGAGTTGCGCGACTTCGTTCTGCAGCTGCTCAACTTCCGCCACGAGCCCGCGCGCGAGGGTGATGGGGATCTTTGTGGTGGCGCCGCCTTTAACGTCGGTGCGTCGTACGCGGGCATGCAGGGTCGCCGCTGCCGGCGGCAAGGGCTCGGCTATGGCGGGCGGCGGGATGCTGGGCGGGCCGGTGTCGAGCTGGCGGTTGGCGCGGGCGGCTTCGTGTAGACCGGTGTGCGGGGTTACGGGGGGGGCGCCGAACACCATCACCTTCGCCGGGGCCGCGTTGCCCGGCGCCGGGTCGGTCGGGCCTACGTGTTCGCGGAGCCGCGCGGCGGCCTGGTCGAGGGCGTGGCTGAGGCCGGGTTGGGTCAGGCCGCTGCCGACCGTTGTCACCGTTCGCGGCCCGATGATCAGCGGCGCCTCAGACAGTGGGAGGTCCGCGGACCGGTCGACGACCTTCTTCGAGTACAGCGCGTGGGCGTGCGCCATCGTCAGCGCCTGCATCCGCTGGACTGCCGCCGGCCGCTTGCCGATCCGGCGAACAAGCGCCTCGCCGGCGGCGGAGAGGACGTCCAAGGTCAGGCACGCCGGAACGCCCACGGCCCGGTCTGCGGTCCTGACGAACAACACCGGGCCCAGAGGTGCCGCGAACGCAGACGGGCGAGCTTGCACCTTCCGGGCATCGCGGGTCAGCCATTGCAGGGCGGCCGCTGCTCGCTGCGGGTTCCGGCACACGGTCGAGAGTCCGGTGTTGCTCGCGGCCTGCACCGCGGCGACGACGGCGACTTGCGCTGCATCGACCAGCGGGGGCTGGAGCAGGTCGCTGCCAGTCCGGTGGGCAGGCGTCCACTGTCCGGCGAGCTGGGTCAGGGTGCGGTGGCCGTGGGCCAGAACGACGTCGAGGACGTCTGAGAACGTAAATCCGAAAGCTGCAAGCACGTCGTCGTCCACGGCCTGCGCAGTCGCGGCCAGAGCGCGCAGGGTCATCAAGGGATGTTCGTGGTCGCCCGGATGGATCCGGAAGCGGCGGTCACCGAGACTGAATCCGACGTTCTCGCGGGGATCGTTCGGAGGTCGCGATGCCAAGACGGGGCGTCCCGACACAGCCCGGACGGCAGCGTCGGCCAGCTGCGCCGCGTGGTTCGCGGTAGCGATGGTGGCGCCGCGCGGTGGCCGGCGTAGGACTCGCAGCCACAGTGCGGCGAGGTGCGATGTCCAGGCAGCGGCGCCCGGCGCATCCATCGCGGCGGCCACGACCGGGAGCACCGAATCGGCCGTGAAGGTCGACAGGGACTCGTCGATGATCGCCCAGAGCACCGGGCCTTGCTGTCCCGTTTGTCGGCGGAGGCCTCCATCTCGCCCTTTGTGTTTCACCCCGCCATCCTCGCCCGGCCCCTCGGCGGAACTCGACTCATTCGCCGGGCTTCGCCTCGGCGTGCCGATGGTTTTCTAGATCAGTCGCGCGCTCCGGCGTCTGCCCGGTCCCTGGTCGTCGTCGAGCGGCGATGACTCCCGCAGCCGCCCTACCCGGGGCGCTACTCACCCCACCGGAAGGCCCCGGGTCGGCATGCCGACCCAGCCTCGGGCCCTCCGATCTTGAGACTTTTCATCCTGATGTGTCCTCGCGCGCTTTGGCGATCACTCGGTCAAGCTCTCGGTCGGCCCCGCCGGCGCGCCGTCCGTACTTATCGAGGAGGGGCGGGTACTGAGCCAGGAACCATTTGACCTGACCGTCATGCAGACCGAGTTCGACGCAACGGCAGGCTGCACTGAATGTCTGAGCGGATCGGTCGCTGCTCGGTTCGTCGTGAAGACGTCGCTGAAGTTCCGGGTAGGAGGCGGGGTCGAATGGAACTGGCTCGATGGGGTGAACCGGTGCCGCTGTGCTGGCCTCAGCCGGTTGGATGCCTCGTTGGAGCTGCTCGATTTTTCGCAGTGTCTCGGCACGCTGGGTTTCGCCGCCCGGATGCGGGACAGCGAGCCACACGATGCTCTCCTGCTGGCATAGCCTGAGCGCGAGCTCCTCAGCTCGCTTCGTGTCGAGCTTCCGCATGCGGCGCCCCGGTTCGGTGACCCAGTAGACGGCACTGCCGCTCTCACGCCCCTTGCGGACCTCGTAGTCCCACTTCCAGGTGATCAGGCTGAGACGCTGCAGCCGGTCGAGCATGTCTCCCAGATGCTCTTGGCGAGCGATGTGGTACGGCCTCCTAGGCATTCGGACACTCCTTCTCAAACAACCTCTGACCTGCGCCTCGCTCGGACCAACGGATCCATCCGCCAGGATCTTCGTAGGGTCCACCCGTGCGTGGCCCGCACTATGACCGCCCGAACATACCGATCGCGCCGGGGCGCATCAGCTCGGCAACGACGAGCAAGGGGAGGCCGATCTGTCCAAGATCGCGTGCGAGTTGGGCTCAACGATGCAATCTCACTGCGTATCGGACATTGAGCGAAGTCACCTCGGCGCGACGGCCAGAGCGTCGGGGGATCCCGCCGGAATTTCAGGCGCGTGAGCCACCACGGAAAATTTGAGGCGAATGTTGGTGGTCGGGTCCAGACTTGTGCTGCTTTATGCAGAAGGGTGGGGTCGCGTGACCGCCGAGTTGAAGGCTCCGATGACCGAGGAGCTCGTGTGGGCGAACGTCATGCGCCCCCGCATCCCCCTTGTGTACCTGGACTTGAACACGATCATCTACTTCGCCCGGTTTCTAAGCGGTGACACCAGGGTTCCGGGAAGTTATGGCGACCTGTACAGGGCGGCTCGGCGAGCGAAGTCCGAGCGGCGGGCCATGTTCCCGCTCAGCGGAGAGCACCTGTGGGAGATCTCGAAGATCACCGATCCGAAGCAGCGCGGCGACCTCGCGGACGTCCTCGAGACCCTGTCCGACTACAACTACCTGTTGGGCCGGACGTCCATCGCGGAGCTCGAGTTCGAGGCCGGCATGGCGAAGATCATGGGTGAAGACATCTCCGCGAAGAGCGTGCAGCTCGTCCGGCCGACCTTCGGCCAAGCGTTCGGGTGGGTCGGCGGGATGAAAATTCGCAACAGTGACGGCACCGACGGTTCTGACGCCGTTCGAGCACAGATGACCGACGCCGACTTCGACAAGCTGATGGCGAGGATGCATTACGAGATGGAGCGCGGAATGCTTCGGGGTCCATCTGATGAGGACCTTGAGGGACTCCGAGCCGATCCGAAATTCAAGCCCCAGGTGGCGATCGACAGCGAGAAGCAACGGGTCGAATTCGAGCTGGAGACCGAAAGACTGCTCAAGGAGCGCCCAAGATGGCGCCGTGGCCGGCTCCGAGATTTCATCGGCGCTCGCGAGATCTTGCACGAGTGGCTGGACATTTTTACCCGGCTGCGGATGGACCGAAGAGAAGCTGGAATGCCTGATTTCGACGCATCGGAGCACGAGATGCGGTCGCTTATGGGCGCGATGCCTCACACGCAGGTAGCGATCAGCCTGAAGACCAGGTACCACAAGGATCCGCTGCACAAGTGGACGGTGAACGACATCGTCGACATCGACGCGGTATCTGTAGCGTACGCATACTGCGAGGCGGTGTTCCCTGACAAGGCTGTACGGGCAGCGCTTTTGAGTTCGAAAGAGCTGCGGCCGCTCGGGACCTTCGTGCCTCGGCATCCCGAGGAACTCACCGACTGGCTGAACGGCCTACCGACGGTCATTGCGCCTGATCTGTTAATGCCCCATCCCATCCCGCGACCGGTCAGCTAGAGGTAGTCCGGCTCCGCCTCATCGCGATCGACAGCCGGGTTCGTCTCCTCTAGGACACGATCGGCGGCG
Organism: Actinoplanes sp. NPDC026619; assembly: GCF_040638295.1. Taxonomy (NCBI): domain Bacteria; kingdom Bacillati; phylum Actinomycetota; class Actinomycetes; order Micromonosporales; family Micromonosporaceae; genus Actinoplanes; species Actinoplanes sp. NPDC026619. The sequence goes on along the minus strand of NZ_JBEZYA010000030.1, from coordinate 40,221 downwards.
GCGTCCGCGTGTTCCGCGAGCCAATCCGGGACCGGGTTTGCGTGTGGTTGCGGGCGTGTGGCCCCGACGGCGCGGACGCGGGCCGCGGTCGCCCGGACGGTGTCGGCCAGGGTGCTGGCATCGCCTGCGAGGCTCTGTGCGCGGCGGGCGGCCTCGGCGGCGGCTGCGAGTCCGGCGTAGCGGGTGGGTAGCGCCTCGGTGTACCAGCCGGTCCACGTCTGGTGCTGGCCTTCGAGGCCGTGGACGCGTTCGCGAGCAGTGTCGATGCGGACGCGTGCGGATCCGAGCCGGTCCTGCAGTTCGTCGACGGTGGTGTTGGCGCGGAGCGCGTCGGTTCTGGCGTGCTGGTGGCGGATTGCGGCGCGGGTGTGCAGGGCCCCGGCGTGCCACCACCGGGGCGTCATGGTGTCGGCGTGCCGGGCCGCGGACGCGGCGGCGGTTTGGGCGGTGGCCAGGTCGACGCGGGCGTCACGGAGGTGGTTCTCGGCGCCGACGAGTTGGGTGTGGGCGACACGGAGCTGTCCGGCGACGTAGGCGGGGGCGTGCTGGTCGGCGTCGCGTTGCGCCGCGATGAGCATCCGGAGCTGCCCGTCGGTGGCGGTGCTGATCTGCCCGGCGAGGGTGGCAACCCCAAGGACAGTCTGTGCGCGTTGCCATACGCCCCACCGGTCGACGTCGCGGGGTGAGGGTTCGGGACCGATCGGGTCGTCGCCGGTGACGGTGTAGCGGTCGCGGTAGGCGGCGATGACCGCGGCGCGTCCGGTCCACTGGTTACGGCCGGGCTCATCGTCGGGTGGCGGCCCCAGTGGAGTGGTCCAGGCGGGTTGTTCGGTGGCGGCTTGGTGGGCGAGGGCGTCGATGCGGGTGTCGCAGATGGCCGAGACCTGGCGCAGCGCGTCGGCGATATCGCCGACGGCGGTGGGTGCGCGCTGGGTGTAGGTGCCGGCTTGGGTGGGGCTGAGCGCGACGGTGGGGTCGGGTTGCAGGTCGCGGTAGGCCTGGTCGATGCGCCAGGCGAGGACGGCGGCGGTGTCGTGGGCGCTGTTCAATTCCCGCTCGGATGCGACTGCGGCAAGCACCTGTTCGGGGTCGTATCCGGCTGCGGCGAGGGCCTGCAGGCGGGCGGCGAGGGCGGGCATGGCAGGGTCGGCGGCCAGGTTGTCCGCGACCGTACGCCCGGCCGCACCGCGAACTACGTCGATGTACCGGTCGGTGCTGGCGCGGGCGGTGAGGTCGTCGAAGATGGGCCCCCAGTGCCGCAGGGTGTCGGCGTCGGCCCACAGCGTCTGCTCGGTTTCGGTGCCGGAGCGGTCGGCGCCGTCCTCGCGCAGGATCCCGGCGAGCACGGTGACGCCGGCGGTGGCCGGTGCGGGCGGGTGGGCTTCGGGGGGTTCGTCGGCGGTGACGACGGCGAGTTGGTTGAGGAGCCGGCCGCGGGTGGCCATGACGTAGAGCCGGGCGCGGGTGGTGGCTTGGTCGATGATGGCGCGAGCGACGTCGACGGTGCGGCCTTGTGCTGAGTCGACGGTGGCGGCGTAGGCGAGTTGCACGTGTGCGGCGACGTAGTCGGCGGGCAGTGCTGTGGTGGCGTGGTTGGTGGTGTTCTCGACGAGCAGGGCGCCGTCGGGTCCGTGTTCGAGGATGCGCCATTGGGTGCGGTTGGCGACGAACGCGTCGCCGGCGATCAGGGTGCGGTTGTTGCGTCGGGTGACGATCAGGTCGCCGACACCGGCGTGGGTGCCGTCAGCCAGGGCGACGGTGGGCCCGGGTTGCACGATCCCGGCGCGGATCAGCAGGCGTCGGGCTTGGGTGGCGATGTCGGCGGCTTCGGCCTGAGTTTCGACGAGGATGAGGCTGGTCCGGCCTTGCAGGACGTCGGCGGCCCACCCGTCGAGGACATGGTTGATGAGTTCGGTGCGGTGTCCGGCGATGACCCGGCCGCGGCGGTCGTACTCGGCGAGGACGGTGGTGTCGCCTTCGCGCAGCCGTAGTGAGGCGGGGCCTTCCCACGGGTCGGTGAAGCGGCGGACCTCGCGCAGGTCGGTGGTGGTGCCCAGCGAGGCGAGGTAGCGGAACATTCCGCCGGGCCCGATAGCGGAGATCTGTTCGGGGTCACCGACCAGGATGAGTTTCCCGCCGACGGGTTCGAGGAGCTGGCTGAGGCGCACGAGGTCGAGCGTGGAGGCCTGCGACGCTTCGTCAACGATCACCCACTGACTCGGCCCGAACGCCCAGTCATCGGGGGTCGTGCCTTCCGGAGGCATGTTCTGGGCGTGCAGCCACATGGCGATGTTCTCGGTACGGATGCCCGGCTGGTCGCCGTCGCGGGTGGCGTCGGCCAGGACGAACGCCGCGTTCTGCCCGACCGTGAGCCCGACCACGGGTATGCCGGCCTGGCGGGCGGCGACCCCGATGGCGCGCTGCAGGTAGGTTTTGCCGGTGCCGGCCGGGCCGACGATGCCGGTGACTCGGCGGTCGTCACCGACGGCGAAGTGCAGCGCGGTGCGCTTTTCGTCGGACAGGTCGAGCCGGTCAGCGACCCCATCGAGCAGGGCCTTGGGTGCGGGGGTGGCGCCGTGGCGGGTGGTGTAGGCGATGAGTTCTTTCTCGGCGGCCAGGACCGGTTCGGTGGACAGTTTCAGGTCGCGGTGCCGGCTGTAGATGCTCTGCCGGTCGGAGCCACGGAGCAGGGTTTCACCCCACTTGAGCAAAGCGGGCGGTGTCAGCACCCGTAGCCCGCCGGCCCGGGTCCGGATGGCGTGGGCGGCGTAGCGCTGAACCTGCCGCCAGTCGGAGCGGCGGTCCGTGGTCGGGCTGACGTGCAGCTGACGGCCGATGGCGAGTTCGAGATGGTTGATGCTGAACACGGCGCGTTCGGCGCTGAGCTCGTCGACGGCGCGTTCGACGGCCAGGTGCGGCAGCCGCCGGATCGCGGCGGTGACGACCGGCGAACGCTGCTCCTCGCGTTCCAGCTCGAGCTGGATGGCCGCGGCGTCGAGGTCTTGAACCCGGACCGGCCGGTCGGCGCGGTGGCGTTGCGCGAGGCGGATGACCTGCCGTGCCTGCTGGTCGACGGGGTCGACCGTGCGGCCTGCGGTGATGCGGCGGACTTCCGCGGCGGTGTCGAAACCGGCCTGCCGGTCCTCGCGCTGCCACCGGGTGACGGCTTCGTTGGTGGATTCGGGACCGTCCTTGGGCCGGCGGGTGCGCAGGGTGGCGTCCTGCGCGGAGCGCCGCCACCGCCCGGTAGGGATCCACTCGCGGCCGGTGCTGGGGTCGCTGTGGCGGCTGTCGAGCTCGGTCTCGACGGCGCCGCGCCGCTTGGAGTAGTGCAGGATCGCGCGCGGGTCGAACCCGATGATCTCGCGGATCGGTGAGCCGACGCGGGCGGCGAACCGGACGCCGAGCCGCCGGCCGAGTTGGTGTTCAACGGCACGTTCGTAGGCGATCCGGGCACCGATGGTGGCCTGGTAAAACGCTTTGCTGTCGAGCGCGAGCCACGTCTCACGGCCGTCGCGGACTACGCGGACCTTGGACGAGACGATGATGTGCGAGTGCAGCTGCGGGTCCTTCTCCCGCGACATCCGGTGGTCGAAGACCGCGGCGGCGAGCCCGTCGGTATCGACCTGCACGATGCCGTTGGTGCCCAGCCGGGTGAACGCCCCGTGCGCTCGCAGATGCTCCAGGGCGGCGCGGACACCGTCGTGGTGCGACGCCATCACCTCGCGCTTGACCTGGTCGTCGCCGAACGCCCACAGCAGACTGACGCTCTTGACCGGAGAAACGGTGACATCGAACCCGGCGACCGGGTGCCGTTCGGGCGCGGTCCAGATCCGCAACCAGACCTGGGCGATCTGTTCGTAGGTGGCATCCTCGGGTAGCGCTTTCCACGCTTTCTCGACGGCGGCTTGGCGGGCATCGTCGTCGAGTGCCTCGAATTTGCGCCACAGCCTGCCGAGTTGTTCGCCGGTGTCCGGGTGCCGCCCTTCGCCGATGAGGTTCTGCAACTGCTTCTCGGCGACCTGTCCGTGCCCGCCGAACAGGACCTGGCTTTGGCCGGCCCACCACCCGGGCGCCTCGCCGTGCGCGCCTGAGTCGGCGTGGTAAGCCACCACCGCGCTGGGTGCGGCGGGCCGGAAGTCGTGCCGGCCGGTGGCCACCTGCCGGGTCAGGTAGGCGATCCCGGCTCCTGGCGAGATGCGGGTTACCGAGAGCATGCCGCCGAGCGTAGGCACCGACGGGGCGCCTTTTCGACATTGGAATGCCAGGGGGTGTGCTAGTTCTGAGAAGGGGTTAAGAGTGACCTGATATCTGTGCTGATCAGAGATGGTGTAAGCAATGTTGAACGACTAGGTGACCATTTATAACTAACATTCAACGATTGCTAGGTGTGGAGGGCTGGCCTACAAGATAGGTAGCGTCGATGGTATGGCTAGCAAGGGAACGAACAAAGCTATTGAGGCGTTGGAGCGGCGGCACGTGGCGGAACGTACGGCGCTGAAAGCGGCGACGGATGCCGGTGCGGCGGTCCGCCGCGCGCAGGAGCGACGCGCGGCGGAGCTCGCGCGGCTGGATGCGGTCGTGGCGGAGGCGGAGCAGGGCGCGGATGTCGCGTTGGCGGTGCTGGCGTCGCTGGTGGCCCCGGATGTGGCGGCGCTGCTGACGGAGGAAACTCCGGCGCGGGTGCGGCAGGGGCAGCAGCGGGCGTCGGCGCAGGACGTCGCGGCGCGGGTGGGTGAGCTGACCGATTCCGTGGTGGCGGTGGCGCGGCGGCGCGGCCGTCCCCGTGGGAGTGCGCGGCCCCCGTCAAGTGTGGAGGTGGCCGGGGCGCCTAGGTCGTTTGGCGGCGGGAGTGCGTTGAGTGCGCCGACAGTGGCGATAAGTCCGGCAGTGTCGGCAAGTGCGCCGCCTAGCGAAGGAAGATGAGGGCGGTTACGAGTAGGGCGGCGGCGGCCGTGAGGGCGAGCCATTTACCCATGAGGGCGACGGCGGGGCCGACTCGTGCGATGCGGCGGCCCCACTCGTCGTTGTTGATCAGCGGCATGGTGTCTCTCGGTCCGGCGCGGCGGGCGTGTCGGTAAAGGCTATTCCGTAGCTGGCGAAGATCGCTTCGATGCGGCGGGTGGTCCGGGTGTCGCCGGGGTTCGCGGTTTGGGTGAGGGGTTGGATTCGTGCGGCGATGGTGGCTAGGACGTCGAGGGTGATAGTGGCGCCCGGATGCGGCTTGGTGAGCATGGTGGACTCCCGATGGTGAGTGCTTGTCGGTTGAACGGGGAGGCGCGGCGCGCTAACCTGGCGGTTGGTCTTCAGACCAGCGCGTGAGCGCTGGTGTGTTGCCTGGTGTTGGCCGACGGACCTTGCCCGGTACATCCCGCGAGGGGTGTCCTCCTTCGGGGGGCCGTCGGCCTTTTACGTGCGCGGGTCCGGCAGGGATGCGGGCCTGAGTGGTGCGGCCGTGAGCGGTCGGCGCGGCAGCCCGGATCGGCGTGCTCGATGCGCGCCGATCCGGCCGCAGTCGGCGCGCGACTGCTCACCTCGGAACGGCGGGCTTAGACGAGCGGCGGCCGGGGAGTCAAGGACTCCCCGGCCGGTGCGCGGGTTAGAACGGGATGTCGGCCTCGTCGAGGTCGTACGCGGTCGACGCGCCTTCCTGGATACCGAGGATGGCGGGTAGGTCGCAGATGCCTTCGGTCTCGGCGTCGGCCGTGAGGATGGCGGCGAGGTCTTCGGGAACGTGCGCGTACGGGCGGACGAAGTCGATCACGATCGTGGGGTCCTTGACTTCGCGGAAGTCTCCGCCGATCTCCAAGCTCGGGCAGGGGAAGCCGCTGCCGTCGCCTGCGAGGTAGACGTGCGCCCAGAACGAGCCGAAAGCTTTCTCCCACCCGATGACTACGCTGTTGACGGTCTCGCTGCACACGTCGATTTCGTGAGTGCTCACGCCTGGTCTCCTATGGTTTTGTGTTCCTGGTGTGTCAGCGTTTGCCCTCGCTGACAAATAGAAGCCTATCAGTATCAAGCGCCTTTTGTCTACTATTAGCAGGAAAAGAAGTGCTATTCCCTATTTGTTTTTGTTAATGCCGTAACTCGCGATCGGTGCTGTTGTCGCAGTTGGAATGGCGTGGGCTTTTGGGGTGGAGGCGTTTTTTCGGCCGGTGGCGGCGAGCTTGCTCGCCAGGTTGTGTGGCGGCGGGAGCCAAATTCGGTGCGGGGGGTTTCGGGGAAAAAATTCTGTGGGGTGTGCAGAATTATTTCCCCGCCCGCGGCGGATTTGGTGGACGTCGTCGCGCAACCTACCCTCCTGGCGTAGCCAGTGGCCGGGAAAAGGTCTCTGCAGAGCGGCCGAAGGCCGCTCCGGTCTACCGGCCCGCTAGGGCCGGCCGGGGTGAGCGGGTCCAGGCGCCGGCCTGTTTCTGCGGCCGGTCGTTGCCCGGCAGTCCGCGGAGGGCCGGTGGCCCTCCGCGGGAGGCTCGGCTATCGGCGCCCGTAGCCCTGGACGACGCGGTACTCCCGGTAGTCGGCGGGGTCGGCCGGGTTGAAGAACTCCTTCTCACCGACCAGCACGCAGCGGCTGTGGTGGCGCTCGGGGCGGGCGTCCTGGCGCTGACGGCGGTCGGCGAAGGGCAGGCTCTGGTACATGGCGTCGCCTCCTGGCGGTGCGATCGGTGTGCGACGGCCGCCGGTGAGTCCCCGGGGCTGCCGCGCTGACGGGCCGGTGTGGGATCGGCGTGCGCGGGCGGCGGCAAGCCAGCTCCTACGTCAGAAGATCTTGGAAGCGCAGCACTCCTGGCCGACGGTGAATGACGGTGCTGCGCTTCCAAGATGTTTTGCCGGGCTTGCCACCGCCGGGCGGGTCGGTCATCGCTGCGGAATCGACGAGCGCGGCACCCGGGCGCTCGGTGGCCGACCGCATCTCGATCGCCGCCAGGCGGCAGCCAAGGACTGGACTGCTTCGCCAGCCGTCAGCGCGGCACGGCCGCGAGCGTCACCACTGCTGCGTGCCGGACGGCGAGGTACGCGGGTCGCGCCCGGTGATCCCGACGGCCGAATTGTTCCGAGCCGTGCCGGGCGGCCGCCTGCCTTGCCGGCGTAGCCGGTGGCCGGGAAATGGTCTCTGCAGTGGGGCCGCAGGCTACTGCGGCCTACCGACCTGACAGGCGCTTCCTGGTTAGCGGGCAGGGTCTCGACGCGGCGGCTTTGGCTTGGCCTCAACATCGCACGGTGGGGTGGGTCACCGGCAAGCTGGACTCGTTCGCACCGGACGCGAGGTCGTGAGTGCGGGCCGGTCGGCCCAGACGTGACAGCGCCATCAAGCGCCGCCGTGTCCGGGCCGACCAGACCCGGAAAGTTCTAGGCGTCGAGGCCGAACTTGCGGCCGAGCTCCGGGCCGAGTTTCACGGCGGCGACTGCGGCGGGCAGGTGGCGGTGTTGCCACCCGTCGAGGGCGGCGGTCAGGTCGGCGCCGTATTTGCGGTGCTGAGTGAGCGCGGCGGTCAGACCGGCTGCTTGCTCGATGCCGTTGTTCGCTCCGCGTGCAGTGTGCGGGCGGACCGGTGCGAGGGCATCGCCGAGCAGCACCGCGTGACCGGCACCGACGGGCCACACCATCCGGGTCGGGGGGTCGATGTCCATGACCGCGGCAGCCATCCGGGTGCCGGTGGCGTGCACGAGGGCGGCTTGCGCGTCGGGCAGGTACTGCTGGGCGCTGGTGTCGACTGCGGCGCGGGCGGTGTCGGTGACGTGCTGGGGCAGGGCGAATACGCGCCGGGTCGGTGGGGCACCGAAGAAGTCGCTGTACTGCGCGGGCGTGGCTCCCAGGTAGAAGGTCCAGTCGACGCCGCCGGGGATGGGCGCCACGTTGAACTGCACGCCGCTGTGTGAGGGTTCAAAGCGCAGGAAGTCTTGCAGGCCCGGCTGGGTGCTGCTGGTCTGGCCACGGTGTGCGACGTAGCCGGCGTAGCGCAGCTGCCGCTGGGGGTCGAGCAGCCGCCTGCCGGTTGAGGCGCGGCCGTCGGCGAAGACCACCAGGTCGGCTTGCGCGGTGTTGCCGTCGGCGAAGTGCAGCAGCGGCCGTCCGGGCTCGCTGGTCAGGCCGGTGACCCGTTGGCCGGTGTGCAGGGTGCCGGCGGGCAGGCGGCGGGTCAGGGCCGCGTGCAGCAGGGTCCAGGTGGTGTTGCGGCCGGCGTACAGGTGGCGGTGTTCGGATTCGGGCCGGCGCCCGCGGACGGTGATGTCCATGACCGTCTCGGAGCCGTAGCGGACGAACTCGTCCTGGGGGACGCCGAGCTGGTCGAGGATGTCCAGCGACGAGTGCTCCAGGCCGATCAGCCCGCCGCCGAGGGGGGCACTGGCGGGGACGGCCTCGTAGAGGGTGACGTCGTCAAATCCCGCGTGTTGTAGCAGCAGTGCTGCTGTCGGGCCGGTCAGCGATCCGCCGACGACCGCGACGCGCAGCCCGGTGGTGGCGCGGCAGCTGGCGGTGGTGTGCGCATTCATGCAGTGGCCTCCGTGGTGCGAACTGGCGCGACTCGCGCCGGTTGCACCGGCGCTGCCGCGTTGACGAGGCCACGGGGGGAACGGCGCGGGCGGTGGCGGGCAAGCCAGTCTTTGGGCCAAAAGATCTTGGAAGCGCAGCGCTGCTGCCGGTAGTTGATGACTGGTGCTGTGCTTCCAAGATGTTTTGCCGGCTTGCTGGCCACTGCCGGGTCGGTCATCACTGCGGACCGGCGAATGCGGCGGCCCGCAGTGATGGCCGCCGCATTCGCCAGTTCTGCTCTACATCGCAGAGGCCTACGCCGATGCGCATCGTCAGCCGAGCGCTGCGGTGCGTTGCCGGACGTGCCGAGTCGCCCGGCAGAGCGGTCTGCGGCATGGTCCAGCCGATGGCCGATGGCCGATGTAGCGGCGCGGGTCTGTGCCCACTGCTGGTCGTGCCGTGATGAGTTTGTGGCTGACGGGTACGACCTGGTTGGGAACGCCCGGTTAGTACGCGCGGTCGATGCGGTCGGCGATCACCGTGAGTACCGCGTGGGCCAGGTCGATCCCGCTGCTTTCGCGGCCGGTCCGCACGAGGTCGTCGTCGTGGACTGGCTCGCAGCCGATCCAGAACCCATCGACTTTTACGCCGGCGACCATCCCACCGGCGTCGTCGTCACCGCCGTCCTCGTCGACCTGGGCGAAGAGTTCGGTGACGCCATCGCCGAACGTCCACCCGAAGGCGGCCGGGTTCTTGGCGACCGCCTGCATCAGGTCGCAGACGGTTTCGACCGTCGCGGTCCACTCGGCGCGTTCCTCAGGTTCGGCGCCTAGCACGTGGCTCCCGGTCAGCCACGCCTGCTGCTGATCTTGGTTGACGATGACCAGCGGCTTGCCGGTCCGGGCACCGGGCAGCCGGTCGACGATCGACTGCGCCCACGCGCGCAAACCTTCGCGGCTGCTGTAGACGACGACGTTCTCGACGGCAGCGCCCCATTCGCCGTTGTGCAGGCGGCCGTAGCCGGCCAAGTAGCTGGGGGCCATCAGGTGAGCGCGTTGACTCTCGACTGCGCCCCATTCGATGTTGTTCATGGCCGGACTCCTGGTTCTTGTCCGTGGCCGGCCGTGCGCCGAAACCACTCGACGCCCGACCCGCGGTGGGATCGAGCGCCGAGAAGCGTCGGGACGGTCTGGGTTCGGTTGTTACCGTGGCGGTCTCTGCCTGCGCAGCGTCTGCCTCAGTCGCCCGGTCGTAGCCGGTGCAGTTGCGATGACCGCCGGTGGATGGGGTGGCGTTAGCGCGGCACGATCTGCGCACGGCGTCGCGGACGCGGCCGCTTCGGGCGGTCTTGAAGCTGGTCAGGCAGGCTTGTCGTCACGCTGGGCGCGACGACGTAGCTCGCGCAACGGCAGCGGGTAGCTGACGCCGGCGCGGCGTTCCTTCTGGATCGCCACGTCACCGAGCAAGCGCCGCAGTTCGTCTTCGTGGGCTTCGGCTGCCAGGTACCGCTCGGGCGCCACCTCAAGCAGATGCAGCCATTGGCGTTGCCCAGCACGTACGCAGACACCGAAACAGTTGTTGTGCGAGAAGCCCTGTGCATACAGCCGCGGTGGCGTTAGGCCAACAGCCGTCGCCCACTCGAGCATCTGGTCCTTGCTGAGATAGGGCGGCTCGCACATCGGGAAGCGAACGGTCCAGGGTGACCAGCCCCGCTCGATGGCAGGCACCCGGCGCTGCTCGCTCCAGTCGATCCCGACGTACAGCACGGTGCGGTCCGGGTTGGCGTACTCGGTCAGCCATCGCCGACAGGGCTTTTGCTTAAGGTGCACTGAGCAAGGAGCGATGCGGGAATTTCCGACGAAGCGTTGATCGGCGAAAACCTGCCACGGGGCACGGCCGTCAGCGACGATCACCGGGTCGACGCCGAAGTGGGCGCCGGCGTCTGCGACGAAGCGCCACAGATCGGGATCTTCGGCTTTGGTGTCGGCGGCGAGCAGGATGAGATTGTCGGTGCCGTGCTTTTCGGCGACGCGCATGGCGGCGGCCCAGCTGCCGATGCCGCCGGAGAACTGCACGACGTGCAGGGTGTCTGCCAGGTTCGGTGCCCGGCGCGGGGTCGCGGGCGGTTCGCCGCCGGCGGTCAGGTTGATGTGGGCGGAGCGCTCGCCGTGTCCGTCAGTGGCGGGCGGCGTCGTCTCGGTCATGGCCTGACCGCGGCGAGGGTGCGCAGCCCGATGGCGCGAGTGAAGACGCCGCGGTCGGGCACGCTCCAGCCGTCACCGCACCGGACTTGCTCTTGCCCGTGCAGGTCGACCAGGACGTACCACCCTTGCTCGCCGCGGGTCTGACGCTTCGGATCCACCGGCCCGTGCTCGTCGAGGTAGGCCTCGACTCGAGCGGTGGCCTGCTCGCGTAGTTGGGTGGTCCACCGGCATGCGGTGCTGGAGATCCAGCCGGGGTGTTCGCAGGATTGGTAGGCCAGCGAAGCCGCAGCCGCGGCGACGACTTCCGGGTCGACCGGGCCGGGGTAGGGCTGGAAGCGGTACTTGTCGACGTGCCGGTCGCGGAAGTCAATCGGGCCGGGCCGGTCGCCGTCGCGGTCGTACGGGTAGCGGTGGGCGACGCTGGCGAGGTTCTCCTTCCACAGCATCCGACCGGCCTCGTCGGCTTCACCTGGTGAGGTGATCTCCCACGCGAGGGCGGCGGTCAGCAGCAGGTCGAGGTGGTCACGGCTGACGATCCAGGCGCTCATGAGTAATCCCTTCGTTCTGGGGTGTGGCGCGGCTCGATGACCGCGAGATACGTCTTCGCGGGCGCAGCGCACGAGACGTGGTGGCCTGCGGGCTTCGGCGCCGGGACGGTGGTAGGTCACCGGGGCGTTGCCCGGCCGGGTACGAACCGGCCGGGCAACCGGTGATGACTACGGCCGCAGCGTGGGGGTGGCCCGCTCGGTGGCTTCGGTCGTGACGGTGAAGCCGGCCGTGACTCCGGAGCGCAGGGCATAGGCCATGCCGTTCTCGTCGGCTGTCTGTCCGCTCAGGTGCTCGTCAGTGACGGTGAAGGTGACCGTGTACTTCGAGACCGGCAGCGGGACCTCGTCCAGGTGGTAGGTGTGATGAGCTCGCGGTACAGGTGGCGGTACTGGCCCCCGTCGTAGCCGAGGTCGCAGGCTTTCCTGATCGCGTTCTTCAGGCGGGCTTTCGTGACGAACGGGTCGACGCCCTCGGCCGCGGTGAACCGTTCGACTGCCAGGTCCGGGTTGGTCGCGGCGGCGCCCTGGCGGTAGCAGATCGAGCAGGACGGACTGCCGCACCCGCTGGACGAGGAGCGGAACGGCTTGAACGACAGCCCGTCGTTCAAGGCCCGGGTGGTGACGTCCTCGGCATCGGAGCACCAGCTGTTGTCGCTGGCGTGTCGGCGAATCCTGGTCAGGACGTCGGACAGGTAGACCGAGCGCTCCGGAGCGGCCGGGCGGTCGCCGTTGGCGGAGGTCTGGTCGACCGGAGTGGCGGACGTTGTCTGGTCAATGACGTTCTCCGTCATGGTGGGTGCCTCCATCAGGCTGTAGCTGATGCGGCCCGCCCTGCGGGATCGAGTGATCCCGGCGCTGGGGGTGCCGCGCTGACGGGACCGGTCAGAGCCCGCACGTGGGCCGAGGGGTGCAAGCCCTGATCGAGTCAGAAGATCTTGGCGTCGAGCGGAGCGAGACGGTGTGGGCCAAGATGTTCTGCCGGGGGCTTGCACCCCTGGCCTGGGTGGGCTGACCTCGGGTTCCTCAGCAAGCGGCTCCAGGCGCTCCGGGGTTTGCTCGCTGCGGGTGTGCGCGATGTACAGGCGTCGAGGCTGCTGCTGGCTGGGCGCAGGAGACGCGGGCGGTCAGCCTGAATTGCTGCTCGCCGGTGTCGAGGCGCCACGGTCGGCGACCGTGGTGTCGAAGATCAGTGAGGACGGTCCTCGCGTTGTCCGCCTGTGCACGTGGCCTCGGGCGGCAGTGTGCGGACGAGGCGGTACAGCGACGGGCCGTCGGGGTAGTGGCGGTAGAAGTCCTGTAACTCGGTGTGCGCTGCGATGGCGCTGTAGTCGCGTGCGGCGAGCCGGTGCACGGAGCTGACGACGTGGTTGAGGAAGTAGGCGGGCCAGGTGAACATCCGCATCGCGGCGATGCGTCCGGTGTCGGCGTGCACCAGGAACGTGAAGGTGCGGCTGTGGGTGCCGCGCGGCATCGGCTGAGCAGTGAATGGTTCGCTGAGCCGGTGCGGGTTGAACGAGGCGTTGTTCCACGGTGAGTCGCCGTACTTGAACAACAGGAACCCGTTGACGTCCTGCTCGGTCCAGGCGAAGCGTGGTGTGCCGGACTCGACGGCAGATACTTCACGCCGGCTCGGGTCGGTCAGGAAAATGGCCAGCCGGGTGTCACCGTCGGAGTCCAGCCACAGGTGTGAGCCTTGCGGCCAACTGGTGCGGTCGGCGTCGAATATGTCGCCGACGCGGTAGAGGTGACCCTGGTCCACGGCGCCTTGGGCGGGGAGATGGGCTGCGCACGACGCGCCCGTGTGGTGGTGCCAGCCGCGGCTGGGGTCGGTGATCAGCCACCATGGCTGGCCGGGGCCGAGCCGGTGTCCACCGGCGTCGCAGTGCCGCACGGTGGGTGATGCAGGGTAGGGGCCGGTCACGGATATGGCGTTGTCCATCGTCTCTTCCTTGCTGGCTCTGCGTGACGGCGGTCCGGTGGTAATGCCGGCGACGCGGCGTAGCAGCGCTGCGGAGATTGCGCGCTGGACGCCGGCTTGCAGATGCGCTGCGTGCACGCGCGTAGGCCCTGGGTGGGGGTGCTGCTGATGCGGCACCCCCACCAGGACCCGCGGGAGGTCAGTGCAGCGAGAGCAGGGCGAGCAGCGGCGTCTTCTCCAGCACCGCCAGCGCGGCGACGTGGGCGGTGAGAAGGCCGGCGACGTGCACCACCGGGTGGGTCAGGTGACGGGTGGTCGTGCGCAGCGACCGGCGGTCGGTGGTGGCGGTGGTGGTGGTGGTGGTGGTGGTGGTCGGCTCGGTGGTGGTGACCTCGGTGTTGTCGTTCATGGCGCTGCCTTCCGGTTAGCGGCGTCTGCCGGTTGGCACCGGGGTTGCCGCGCTGACAGGCCATGGGGGGAACGGCACGGCGGCGGCTGGCAAGCCAGCACTCAGGTCAAAAGATCTTGGAAGCGCAGCACGGGAGGCGCGAGTGAGAGTTGGTGCTGCGCTTCCAAGATGTTTTGCCGGCTTGCCTGACCGTCGCCGGGTCGGTCATCACTGAGGACTGGCGAACGCGGCGGCCGGGTGTAGCCACCGCGTTCGCCGGGCCGGCTGCGCCGGTCGGCTCGCCGAGCTGACACACCCGGTGAGCACCAGGGTGGCTGCATCGCGCGGCGCCGGTCCGGCACGGGCCTCAACCTCATCGCGGTGTTGTGGGCGGCGCGGACTCTTGTCCGGTGGGTCGATCGTGGCGACGCGCAGATGCCGTGGGGCCTGTCGCCCACGACGTCGGGCGCCAGGGTGAATCGGGTGACATCGCCGAGCATCGCGCCCTTGACGGTGCTCCGCTGAGCGGCGAAGCCGAACAGGCCGATCGTTAACGACGAAGGGCGGGCTACTCGGCGATGGGGTGGCCCGGCCAGCGGGCAGCATCGGGCCACAGCGACGCCTCATCCGGGCCGCCGACGGGCTCGACATCGAACCAAGAGCAGCACGGGTAGATGTGCGCAATGCCGGGGTCGGCGTAGCAGTCGCTGCACGGCCGTGACACGTGCGGCGTACGGCATTGGGCGCTGTGCTCGAAGTACCAGCCGCGGCAACAGGTCACCACTCGCACATGGACCGGCGTGAGCCGGTGCATGGCGGCGACGCGCTGTCGGCGGTCCCGGCCAAAGCGGGCTACACGACCAAGGTCTCGACGCAGGGTGGATTTCAGGTTCGAGGTCATAAGGGCAAACCTCCTGAACGACGAAAGGCCGGCCCGCATGTGCGGGCCGGCCTTGGCGCGGATGGGCTCAGCGGTGATGTACGAGCTGCGGGTCGGTGACGGTGTCCGGCCAGGCGTCCGCGGCGATCTTCTCGCCGTGCGGGCTGACGACCAGGTCGCCACTGCGTTGCCGGCGCGGTGCGCTTGGGGTGGGGGCGTTGCTGCTGGGCAGGGGCGTGATGTTGGCCGGCGTGATATTGATGATGGGTTCCTCGCCCTGGTCGAGGTACGGAGTCATCTTCTTGACGGTGACGAGGACGTCTGTGCCGGGGCGCAGTGAGCGGGCGAGCAGCATCTGCTGCTCGTCCCAGCAGGTCACCTCGAACTCCATCGGGGCGGTGGCTACCCACTTGCCGCTACTGAAGTAGCCGGTGCGGTGCACGATGCGGAACTTGACGAAGGCCCGCCCGCCGCTGTTGGTGTGCCCCTGCTCGCTGCGGCCACGAACGGTGCCTTGGATGAGACTGCTGAAGATCTGCTTCGACGGTTCCTGGCTCATGACGAGACTCCCCGGAATGGATCGGATGTGTCAGTGGGAGACCGGGGCCGGCCGGGTGACCGGCCCCGGGAGGCGGTCAGGCGTCCTGCAGCTCGCGCTCCGCTTCAGCGGTGGTGGGCTCAGCGGTGGTGGGGTCCCAGGCGTTGGTCGCCGGCCGGTCGTCAGCCACCGGCTGGGCACCGGCGAAGCGCAGGGACAACGACACGTTCTCGGCGGTGACCTCCAGGACGCCGCCGGCTGTGCCGTCCTGCCGGATGAACGGCCACACGTTCAGGTCGTCGCGGGCGTTCACGACCACGGTGTCGCCCTTGCTCAGCTCGGCGCATCGTTCGGCGAGCTCGCCCCAGGCGGTGACCTGGGCCCACATGGGGGTCGTGTCGACCCACTGGCCCTCGGTCTTGCGACGGCGGTTGTGGGCGACCCGCAGCCGGCACAGCGCCTGCCCGGTGGCGGTGTAATCGAGTTCGGGCTTGGCTGCGAGGTTGCCCTCGAAGGAGAGGGTGAACTGCGACATGTGCTGGCTCCCGTTCAGGTGATGCGGTGCGGCCCATGCACGCCGTTCGGATCGGGTGATCCGGGCGCCGTGGTGCCGCGCTGACGGGGCCGGTCAGAGCCCGCACGTGGGCCGAGGGGTGCAAGCCCTGATCGAGTCAGAAGATCTTGGTGTCGAGCGGAGCGAGACGGTGTGGGCCAAGATGTTCTGCTGGGGCTTGCACCCCTGGCCTGGGTGGGCTGACCTTCGGGTCCCTCAGCAGCGGAACCAGCCGACGTCCACGGACCGGCCCAGCCGGGATGCCAGGACCGCAGAGCGCAGCCCTCGCGGAACAGCTGTCGTCGCCTGCCCGCCGGGTGGCCGACTCTGCGCCGGCCCAAAACTCGCACCGCAGGTCTCGGGTACAACGGCCGAGCGCACGTCGCCTCGCCGCCCGCATCGAGGGCGGACGGCGTCCCACCGCTGGCCAGACCGAGCTGGTTGCCCACGGTGATGACGGCCGGGCAGGAGGGCGTCAGCTGTGCGGTCCCGGCCAGGTGTGCACCGGAGCCCTCCTGACATGACGTCCGGCGGCAATCTGCCGGTCACCGAGACGCCGGGGATGACGCAGCCCGGCTCGCCACCCGGACGACAACGTGCGCTGGACCTCAGCGCGTCCCAGCCCCGCGCTCAGGGCGGCTTCGGTGAGTTCGCGGTGCACGGCCGTCTCGTCCATGGGGGTGTTCGCGGCCAGTTGCCCGAGCCGGAACGCGGCCCGGTTCAGGGCGTCGTTGCGGCCGCCGCCGCTGATGCGCCGGCCGCCGCTGAGTACCGGCCGTGGCGCGCGGCGCACGCGTTCGGCTTCCCCGTCGAGCGCTGCTTGCACGTAGCGGTCCAGGTCCGCGATCGGGGCTGCCGGCGGGGCTGCCGGCACCGGCGGTGCCGGAAGGACCAGGGCGCGTAGGTGCGGTGGGCAGACTGGCAGGTTGGGTTGCTGCCAGGGCTGCTGGAATGTGTACCGGTTTCCGGTGGTGTGCAGCGACGGCGGGGCGACGACCAGGCCGCCGTGACCGCGCCAGTCCACCCCGGGTGCGATCGCTACCCGGCTGGGCAGCTCACCGGCGGCGTACCACAAATGCCACCCCGAACCGGTACGGATCAGCGGTCCTGGCGGGCGGATGACATCGAGGAGGTCGAGAACGACATGCAGGCCGCTGGCGGTGTCGATGTCGCAGACATCCAGCACCGTCCCGGTGACCAGGCCAATGTTCGCGTCCGGCCACCGTGACCACCACGCCCGGATGACCTGCGGCTGCCGGGAGGCGTCGTGCAGGCCGCGACGCACGCGGGGGTGCTTGCCCGGTGAGCCGCAGACCGCGCCGGCTCGGCAACTGCACACACCACCGGCGCCGGGGGTGTGCAGCGGCAGCACTGCCATACCGGCCGCGGCGTAGCCGATCGCCGCGGCCACGAGGTCCGCTGTCGTGACCGGCGGTCGCGGATCACCGTTGTCAACCGGATCGGCAGCCCAGGAGACGTTCACCGCCCACCTGCACAACGCCGGCACGGCCGGGAAGTGGTGCACACCTGCAGAGTCCGCTTGGTGGTGCTGTCACGGTCGGGTGGCCGGCGACCTGCAACCAGCAGGCGCGGTGTCGAACGCGCAGGTCGCTGGAGCAGGCCGGCGAGGCGTATATGAGACACGACGCTGCCGTAGGGCGCGGCGGAGCAACGGTGACCCGACCTCGGCGCCGGCGCCGAACGCGGATCACAGATGCCAGGTCTGAGTGCAAGACGACAAGGGCGAGGCACAACGGCTCCTTAGGTGACGGCGGCGCTACGACCGCGGAGGCGGATAGGTCGACGACGATCAGTTCGTCCGCCGGTGTGACTGGCGAACGGTGGTGGCCAGTGCTGGATGCCGGGTTGGTGACGGTGACCGGCGGCGGTCACCGTCACGCGAACGCCGTGGTCGGCGGCCGTACGCGGTCGTCGACCACGGCGCGTGCCGCGGTGGCGGTGCCGTGCCGTAGGCCGGCTCGCGGTCAGGACCGGGTTGTCCAACGGCCGGGCTGCGGGCCGTCGGCCGGATGGCTGGGCTGGTGTTCGTGATCGATCACGACGGCATCGGGACAGCTGGGCTGCCACTGGCCGTCTGCCGCGGTCACCGCGTGGCAGCCCGCGACGGTGCAGTGCCGGGCGAGGGGCTCGAAGACGATGCCGTAGTGGCCGGCGTCGTCGGTGCTGACATACAACGAGAGCGGTCCGTCGGGGAGCAGCACCCGGTGGACGCCGGGTGGGGCGCTGATCAGGGCGGTGAGCTGCAGCGACCAGCTCGCGGCGGCGTCGCGGTAGTGGTCGCTGTCGGTGCCGTAGGCGTCGGCCAGCTCGATCAGGTGCTGCTGGCAGGAGGCGACGGCGGCGGTGGCCTCCCGACTGATGTCCAGGCGTACCAGGTGGGGGTTGCCGCCGATGGGCCGCAGCAGCGGGGTGGGTACGGCCGGGTCGTCGTAACTGCTAGGTAGCAGTGCGGCGAGGTTCATGCCGGTGGACGTGGCGGCGCCCCACGTGTAGGCGCGGTCGGTCACGGTGGTGACGATCGCGGTCCACTGGCTGACCGGGATCGCGTAGAGGCTGCGGTCAAACAGCGGATCATCCTGGTGGTCGCGGTACGTCCGCCCCTGGTCGGTCAGCAGGGCGTCGAACACCGCGGCGACGACAGCTTCCACCAACTCATGTGGGCCGGCAGCGTCACCGTGGATCTGCCCACGGATCGACTCCAGCTCGGCGGGTGTCAAAGGACGCCGAACCGTGGAGACGGCCGGCGTGGGTGAGGTAGCAGTGAACCAAGGATTCATGGCGCAACTCCGAGAAATGAAGATCCCAGCCCGCCATAGGGGCGGGCCGGGACCGTGGATGGCAGGTTCTGGTGGGCGGGTCATCGCGATGCGACCCACCGCGGGGAGGCTGTCGCGGGACGCTGACAGCGAACGGCTCGGCAGGGAACCGGCCCTGGCGCCCAGGCAACGGAAATCAACGGCGTTGGCCGTGGCGCTTGGGGACTCATGCTGCGGCGCCCGCGCAGCACGATCCCTGGTGTGGGCCTACCTGAAGCGACAGGCGCGACGGTCGGCGGTGGACATCCGATAACGGCCAGAGCGCCCATCCCCCGTCTTACGCCACCGCGGCACGGTCGCTGGTGAGGCACCGCGCTACGTCCCCCATCTGGGCCAGGGACGCAGCACGGTGCTCGTATCAGGCTGCGTCGGAGAGCTCGTCGGCGTCGTGCAGATCGTGGGTGTCGTCGGCGCCCACCGGGGTGCGGTCGAACGGTGCCTCGATCACCACGCCATCCGCGTCCCCGCTCACGGCGAGCACCTCGATGACCTCGTCCTTCTCGTCGGCACGGGGCATCTCCTCGGCGTCGGTACCCAGCACGACGTCAGGGGTCACGACGTCCTCCGCAGTGGCGTCCTCGGCCTGGTCGTCGTCCTCGTCGTCTTCGTCCTCAGTGGCGGACTTCGCCGTCCAGCCCTGGTAGAGCTCCTGCTCGTCATCGATCAACGGGTACCGGCGCTGACGCAGCTCGTCGTACCACGCGACGGCCGACTCCTTGTCGATCCACATCCGGTACGGCTGGGTCGTGCTGTCCAGGTTGTACTCCAGCGCGCAGATGTACTTGGCGACCAGGCTGCGGCGCAGCCGGTCCTCGCCGGCGCCGGCGAGGGTGTCGTCGTCGGAGCCACCGAGCGAGCGGTATAGCTCGTCCAGGTCAGCGGAACGGTTCATGACCTTGCCCAGCGTGGCCGCCCGCAGCGCGGGGACGAACAGGGCGCGGGCTCCTTTGGCGGTGCCGAACTTCTCGACAATGAATTCCCGGCGTACGGTCGCCGCCAGCTTGAGGCGCTCGAGGCGTTCGGCGGCCTGCTGCTCGGCCAGTTCCTTGGCGGCGATCTGTTCTGGGCTCAGACCGCGGTGCGTCGCCGCGACCTCCTTGCGGCGGGTGTAGCCGCGCTGGTCCGGGTCGTCGCAGTACACGACGGTGCGGGCCTGGCCGCCGTCCTTCTCCACGAAGGCGTGGAAGCCGGGTAGGGTTTTGACCGCCTCGACGTCGACCGGCTGACCATCGGCGTCCCGGAGCAGATCTGCGGGTACCGCGGTGCCGTCGTAGCCGAAACCGCGCGGCTTCGGCGTCACGTCGACGCTTTCCAGCACCAGGCGCGCCTTGGCCACGTCGCGGTTGCGGCCGTAGGCGCGCTTGTCGCGCAGCCTCGACAGCTCGTGCTTGAAGTCGTACTGATCGCCCAGCTTGTCCAGCAGCTTGCGCTGGGCGTCCGGGTCGTCGGCGAACTCCTCCAGCGCGAGGGCCTGGTCCAGGGTGAGGGTGCCCTGGTTGAGGGCGCGCTGCGCGGTGGACGGCAGGGCCCGGGCCTTGATGGCGGTGCGGACCTGGTTGACGCCGGTGCGGCGGGCGTCTGCGATCTGCTGTTCGCTGAGACCCAGGTCGAGCAGCATCTGGTAGGCGTCGGCCTGTTCGATGCCCTCGAGGTCCTTGTGGTGGTCGTTGACCTCCAGCATGTGCAGGATGAGCTGGACGTCGTCGTCGGTGTCGGCGATGAAGCACGGCAGGTCGAAGCGCTTGGCCTCGATCGCCGCGTTGCGGCGCCGCAGCCCGTCGACGACGGCGAAGTGCTCGACGGGGTCACCGTCCTCGACCGGTTTGCCCTCGGCGTCGGTGGGCGGGAAGAACCCGAGGGAGCGCACGACCAGGGGGCCGCGGACGCCGAACAGCCGCACGGAGGCGATCAGGTCGCTCAGGTCGCCCAGCTTCGTGCGCTTGAAGCCCTTCGGCTCGTGCAGGAAGCGAGCGTCGAGCAGCCCGGCGCGAAACGGCAACGGGGTGCCGCCCAGGCCGGTGTTGAGGTGGACCGGCCCGTCGACGATCTCACCGATCAGTGCGGGATCGGTCGCCACGAGGTCGGTGCTGGCGGTGGTGTCGAGCTCGTCGGCCACGGCGGTGTCGGTGTTCTGGAAAGCCTCGGTGTCGTTGGTCATCGTGGTCACGATGGAATTACCTCCACATAGAGCAGTGATGAGAGTTGCGCTCGGGCAGGCGCCCGAGCGGGGCTGGCCTGATCCGCCAAGGGCCGGCCGATCGGCGTGACCCGCAGGGCCCACCCCGGCGGGCACATCGACCAGGTGGTGGCTGGTAGGGGTGGGCTTGCGGGGCGCGACGCGGGCGGCCAGGATCAGTGGCCAGCCCACGCCGGCACCCGACCCGCAGCCACAACCTGACGACACGTCCAGCTCTTCAAGGCGGCTTGGCCTCCGCTTGCACCCGTTGCGCTGGCAGGCCGGTCGCTGGTCAACGCCCGGGTCTACAGCAGGAATCAGTGCGGGCCGGTCGCCGGAGACGGTGCGCGGGCACGTGGGTACGCACGACGCTGGTCACCAGCCGGGTCAGCCGGTCACCGGGACCTTGGTGGATGGCGCGTTTGCACGCCACGGTGGCCAGCGCGTGTTCGCCGCGCCGCCAGGCGCACCAGGCGGCCAGCGTCGCCGGGCCGGCGACGTAGCGGTCCGGGACGCGCCGGGTGACATCCAGCCACAGGTCGCGTTGCCACATGCACGCGCACACGACGCCGCATGCCGTTTCGAGGGCGTCGCGGTGGGTCAAGGCCAACGCCAGCGGCGCCACCTGCCCTGGGTTGAGGCGCTGGGCCTTCTTCGCCGTGGCCAGGACGTCGTCGAGCAGCCCGGTGACGGTGACATCCGGTGCCAGGGCCGTCAGTGCGGCCTCCGTCTCTGCCTGCGAAACCAAGTCAGGGGCGACCAGGGTGTTCAGAGCCTGCCGCGACGGCAGGGCCACGATGCCGTCGACAGTGAGCTGGGCGGCGACCGGGCTGGTGACCGGGTCGATGTCCACGCCGCGGCTGGCCTCACACGAGCAGCCGTCGAGCAGGCACACGCACCGGGAACCGGTGACCCACAGCAGCGTGTGCAGGGGCAGGAACAGGTCGATGATGCGGCCCATCGTGGTCAGGGTGGGCCGCATCGCCGGTGGGCCGTAGCCGATCAGCGCGACCTGCGCACATGGCTTGGCCGGGGCCCGCAACATCAGGCGCTCGCTGAGCGTCTCGGCGGAAAAACGCAGGGGTTCAGCGGCCACGGTGAGGATGCGCTGATCGGCGCCGAGGTAGACCGCGACGATCTCATCGTTCGGGTGGTAGCCCAGCAGGTACGGCACCGCGCCGAGCAGGTCCTGCGGGCTGCGGAAGGTGGTGTCGGGCAAAGAGTCGGTCATGATCGAGAGCTCCTTTCGCGGACGAGCGGGATCACGGGATAAGAGGTGCGCCGGATCGTCAGCGCCGGTGATGGGAGGCCAAGATCCGATGGCCTTCGGCGTCGTGCTGATGGGTCTCGCCGGCATGGGGCGTGGCCGGGCAGACGCCTGCCGTGGTCACCCCTCCCATTCGGCGGGCCGCAGGCGAGAGGGCCGATAGGCCGTCGCCCCGACCGGCGTCAAGACCCTTCAGCCGGCGCCGGCGCGGTGGCGCCGGGTCGTGGTGGGAGCGTGCCGAGCACCCGCACGGTGGTGGTGGCCTTGATCGGCTTGTTCTGCGGGCCCCGCAGATGCGGTCGCACGACGATCCAGTCCCGCAGCGACCGGCCGGGTCCGTGCGGCTGGTTCCGCCAGTGGGGTGTCACCCACCAGCGGTAGTCACGCTCACCGACGGTGCCGGTGCCGGGGTGCCGGGTGGGTGCCGAGGTCGTGTGCGTACCGCGGATCCGCACCAGCTGGACCTCGGGCTCGGGCCGCTTCGCGCGCTGATAGCTCTTGCGGATGGACCTGTCGATTTTCGCCGGTGTCGTTTCGGCGAGGCGCTGGCGGATGAGCCGCCACGTCGTCACCAGTGCGGCCGCCGGGTGGGTGGCGGTGACCGGCTGTCCGGGGCGCAGCGTGACGGCGAACGCGGGGATCAGCCAGCCGACCTGCGCGCGGAGCTGCTGCAGCGGCGACGGCGCCAGGCCGTCACCGACGCTGCGGTAGCCGACGAGCTGCACCGCGTCGCCGTGACTGCTCCACGACGCGGCGACGCACCGACGGCGATCATCGACCGGCAGGGCCCACGCGACGAAACCGTGCGCGGCCGGTAGATCACCCGGGACGAATCCCATCCTGGGTAGGGCCTGGGCGGCGTTGCGGGTGAGCTGGGTGAACTCCTCATCGACCCAGTACAGGCGGGCGGTCGCCAAGTTCGCCGCCAGCGGCCCGCGGACCGTGCGTTGGCTGAGTCCGAAGGGCAACGCGATGTCACCGGCGATCAGCGTGGCCAGCCGGTCGCGGATCTTCGGCAGCATTGTTGCCGGCACCGGGCTGGGCTCCCAGCGCCCGTCGACGGTCAGGGCGCGGCCGGGCCGCAGCGTGGCCAGTACCTGCTGCAGCATGGTGGACAGGTGCGCTGTCACTTCGGCGGCGAAGGCCATGCCGTGGGTCAGGATCCGGTCCAGCAGGCCGTGCAGGTCACGGGATTCCACCAGGGTGGCGCACTCGGCGCAGGCCGCCCAGCGGGTGCCGTAGTCCCGCACGACGGTGCCGTGGCCGGTGTCGACCTGGACCAGGACGCGCTGTGCCGTGGTGTAGATGTACAGGATTTTCGCGTCGGTGCAGAAGTCACAGACATAGGTGGCATCGAGGGCATCGGCCGCCACCGGCACCGGCGGGTGATCTGCGTCCTTCCACACAGGGTGGTGAAATGACACGGCACCGGAGGGCCACTCGGCGTACCGGTCGAGAGGGCTGCCGCACGTGCCGCATGCGAACCCTCCAGCCGGTGGTGCGGCTGCAGTGTTCTCGGGGCGGCGGTCGGTGCTACCCGCCGCGGTGGAACTCGATGGTGGGTGCATGGGGGTGGGTACGAGGTGAGTGATGTGCTGCGAAGGCGGCATCAGAAGTTCCTCCGGAACGCAGGACAGAGCGCCCACCGACACGGTGGGCGCCCTGACAGCGGAAGGCGGTGCGAAGTCGACGAGCTCCGGGGTTAGGCGGCTGTGGCGGCCAGGTGCAGTGCCTTCGACGCGGTAGTCTCCATCCGGTAGGCCGCATCCGCGTCGTCGATGCTGCGGGCCACGGAGGTGACGGCCTGCATGATGCCGCCGGCGCTGAGGTCGGCCCCGGCGATGAAGTGCGCGAGGATCGCGTCCTGCTGGTCCTTGGTGTAGTGCAGCTGCTGCGAGACGACCTTGATCGTTGCTTCCGGCTTGCGGACCGTGACGCCGGCCGCGCGTTCCAGATCAGCGACCGCGCGGGCGACGAAGTCGACGTTGAGGTAAGCGCGGATCGTGTCGACGGTCTGCGCGGTGATCAGGTCCAGCAGCTTGCGCATCGTCTCCGCCGAAGGGTCGACGATGCCGTCCTCGTCGGTGATGCGGGCACCGATGTGGGTGCGCCCGACCGCACCACGTTCGACGGTCTGGCCGTTTCTGCACACCTCGATGCGCAGCCACGGTGCCAGGGAGTACCGGCCCTCACCGGTCTCGGAGTTCTGCAGGAGGAATCCGCCGGAGATGACCGGCAGGTCGCTGCCGCGGCGCCCGTCGAACGGCGAGCGGTAGTTGCGCAGCAGCTCCGGTGCCATGACCTGCACGTCGGGGGAGACGAACCGCACGTACATGCGCCGGTCGGTCAGGTCGCAGGAGGCGATCTGCACCGCGACGCCGGCTTTCTCGATGCCCTTGATCGCCGCCATCAGCACGTCGAGGTTGTTGATACGTAGATACCGGTCGGACAGGAACGCCCGTGCGGTGCCGTCTCCGCTGTCGGGGGTTCGGCGCAGGCAGCGCACCAGGAACCGGCGGTCGTCGCGTTCCAGCCAGCTGTTGACGTTGGTGTCCAGCAGCGGAACGTTCTCGGCTGCCAGCCGGCGGAGATAGGGGACGGGAATGTCGAGCTTCGCGGCGACACCGCCCATTGCGACGTCGGAGAGAGCGAAGGTACCCGTGGTCAGGTCCACACCCGTCGAGGTCAGAACGGGTGCTGCGCGGGCAATTATCAGCTTGCCGCCGTCGGAGTGCATGGTGGCGGCGCTGGCGTAAATGTCCACCGACCGGGCTTGTTGATCTCTGAGTGTGGTGATCAGGCTGTTCATTCCGATATGGCGATTTGGTGCCACGGCGAGCGTCGGCTGAGTCATAGATCGTGCCTTCCAGGCGGGGCCGCCACCGTGACGGTGGCGGTCGGCGGGCACGCCCGCCCGGGCCTCGGCCGGCTGGGGCGAGCGCGTGCTGGCCCGCCGGTGCCGGGGCCGTGCCCGGCCAGCCGGGGCGGCAAGGTGGCAAAGGACGAGAAGATCTCTGGCCGAAGGCCAAGATGTTCTCGGACCGCCTTGCGCCCGGCGCCGGGTCGGCCACCGTGCCTGGCCAGCACCGCTGCCCCGCCTTGCCGAACCGGGAACCTCAGACGCTGAGAAATGGCTGATCGACCGGGAGGACCCCGGTGGCCGGGTGACATGCCATACCGAGCTCGACACATGCGGTTGATCGGTTGTCAAAGTTGCGTTCGACGCCCGCGCTGGGAGAGGGGTAGTAGGACGGGAACTGCCCGTGTCGTTCTCCGTTCCCGATGGTGCTTAGCCCGCCCACGGTGCCTGATCGGCGAGCAGGTGGTGGGGGCTTCATACGTGCCGTTACTCTGCCTCGCCGTGAGCCTTCTGCGATGACGTCTCAGGACGGCCGCGGCATCGACCCGTCAAGGGTCCAGGCGGCGCCGACACGAGCCGGGTATCGCCCGGTGCTGGCACGGTGACCCGGATACGACGGTCGTGCGGGATCGTCGGTCCGCGAGAGTCGACGCAAGACCCGGCTCGGGCGAGGCGGAGTACTTGCCGGGACCTCGACGTAGCGCTCCAAACGCAGCCGGACGTGGTCGACGTGCGAGTCGTAGGCGACGTACGTTCCGTCCATGATGGTGACGCCGAGCCGGTCACAGCACCCTACTGACACGGGGTACCAGCCGGTCACGGCGTAGGTGACGACGTGGCCGCAGGACAGGTCGAGGTCGAACACGCAGCGCCGGTGCTGGTCGCGGGGGGCATCCGGCGGCGGGGTGTTCGCTGTCGTGCTGTCGGCGTCGTGGCAGGGCTGGCAGATCGGCCCGAGGTCAGCGTCGTAGCCGGCGTCGCAGATCTCGCACACGATGCGCAGGCAACTGCGGCATTCACCGGAAGCGGTGGTGCCCCGGTCGGTGCTGCAGAACCCGCACGGGCCGGTCATGCAGGCCGCGGTGTGCTGGCCGGCCCGGTG
The DNA here is from genome assembly GCF_040638295.1 of Actinoplanes sp. NPDC026619. NCBI lineage: Bacteria > Bacillati > Actinomycetota > Actinomycetes > Micromonosporales > Micromonosporaceae > Actinoplanes > Actinoplanes sp. NPDC026619. The sequence continues at coordinate 14,474 of NZ_JBEZYA010000030.1, read as the reverse complement.
GTCGTCGCAGGGATGCTCAGCCATGGTGACCTACCCCGACGAGCACGGAGGGGCCATTTCCACGATGCCGTTGCGGCAGCGTGGCGTTCGTGGCATGAGCCGGACGGAGCCGGGCTTGGTGGAGGACCTGGCGGGCGGTCATGACGGGATCCCGGCGACGGCGGCTGCGGTGAGTACGAACTCGCGGTAGGTGTGGTCGGCGATGTCGACGACCACGGCGAGCACCTTCTGCGGCAGATCGTCGGCGCTACGGAACACCTCCGGGATCAGCTGTCCGGAGGCCACGGTGATCCGGTCAGCGATAGTGACCATGACCAGGAAACCGCCGTCGCGGTGGTCGCCACCGACGGTCGCCTCGATACCCACTGCGGTGACCGGTGCCGTGATGTGGAGGATCTGCTGCTCGCAGCAGTGGTCGATGAAGGCAGCGACCTCAGTGCCGAAGTCACGGCCGCCAGGGTCCGTCAGCCTGAACAGACTGGGCAACTCAGCGTCATCGGTGTCGTCGGCTACGAGTTGTTCCAGCCGGGCCAGATCAGCCCAGACGGTCAGTTCAGCGGTAGCTGAGCGCACCGTCCGGCTTTCGGCGCGCCGCCATGGAAGGGGTATGCGGAAGAGGGCCTTGAGGAACATACGGTGCTCCTGAGCATCAAAACGGGCGCGCTCACCGGGTGGATGGGCGCCCCTGACGGGCGAACAGCAAGAGGTACTAATGCCGGGTTGAACCAGGGTGGCCGGGGCCGCAGGATCAGTCCGTGTGTCGTCGCGGGTGATAAAGCTCGACGCCGGCGTTGACAGCCTCCTTGTCGGGGTAGCCGGCGCCGTGCAGGTCGCTGACTGTCCACGCGAGCCGCAGAATCGCGTCGTATGCTCTCGCGGTCACCTGGCCGACCTCGACCATCCGCCGTAGGCCGCTGGTGGCCGACGCCGGGATGCGGAAAGCGGGCCGCCGCAAGACGTCGATAGATACCTCTGCGTTAGTAGAGAAGCCTTCCTGTGCCCATCGGGCGGCGGCGGCTGCTCGGGCCGTGACGACGTGCGCCGCGACGGTGGTGATCGACTCACCCGGGATGCCGCCGAATGCCGCCGGTTCGACGGTGACGCCGATGTCCAAGCGGTCGGAGATTGAGTGCATTTGGTTGCGGTAGCGCCGGCGAGCCGGCCCGCTGCATCCGTCGACTGGGATGTGGCTTGTCGAACAGGGACAGGGCCTGGACGTGGCGACCAGCTGAACGTCGGCAGCGAAAGTGATGGTGTCTCGTGCGCGAGCCACCTGAACGATCCGGCGGTCGAGAGGCTGGCGCAACGCCTGCAGCACCTCTGGCGAGAAGTCGGGTGCGTCGTGCAGTAGCAGTACCCCGCGGTGCGCCAAACTGACCGCGCCAGGTCGTCGGCCGCCGATCATGCTGGTCACCGATGTTGCGGGCACTGGAGCCTGCAATGGTGGGCGCCGGATGAGCGCGTCGACTGGTTGGCCTGCGGCGGCGTACAGCGCACTGAGCTCAACGGCCTGGCGATCGTCGAGATCCGGCAGCAGAGACCGCACACACTCGGCGATGAGCGTCCCCGACAGCCCCGGTGCAATGGTGACCCCGAGGTGATGCCGGCCCGCAGCGGCGACCTCGAGGGCGAACCTTGCCGGCGACATCCATGCCGGAAGGTGCGCCAGGCCTGCCTCGGCAGGTCCGCCACCTGCCATCGCACCAATGTCGAGCGGGGCGGGTAGCGGCGGCTCAGCGCCAGTGTTGGCCCAGGCGACGAATTCGGACAAAGAATTGACGGCGATCACGTGCACGCCGGGCACGAGCATCGCCTGCCGGGCGTTAGCGGCCGGCACGACGACCGTGCGGCACTCCAGCTCGGCGGCTGCGGCGACCAGAGCGAGCGTTTCGGGGACCGGGCGTACCGCGCCGTCGAGCCCGACTTCGCCGAGAAACACCGTCTCGCTCAGCGCGGTGAAGGGAAGGTGCCCCGCCGCTGCCAGAACCGCCGCGGTGACCGCCAGATCGGTGCTGGGATGCACCGACCACGGCCCCACAGGGGCGAAGGAGATGACGAATTTGCGATCCGGCCAGGTCAGGCCACTGTTGGTGATGCCGGCGTACACACGGTCGCGCAGCTCGGGATATGAGGTGCCTTCCGGGCCGACGGCGATCAGACTGCGGCCGCCGATCAGAGCGCTCACCTGGACGACGACTTCGCGCGGATTGCCGCCATTAGGCGTCACCGTCGCCACGCTCAAAGCTGTCATGCCGACCACCGCGACAGCCAGGTGCTGTGGTGCGTCGCCGCCGTGGCGAATCGCTGCCTTGGTCGGGCGCTGTCCAGGGGAAGCGACAGACCCGTGAGGGCGTCGCGGGTGTTGTCATCGATGGTGCGCAAGGACGGCCTCCGTAACCGGTGCGGTCCCGGCTGCCGAGCGTTGCGGTGGCTGCCGGGAGGGACGGCGCGACCCGGCCCGCCCGGCGTGGTGCCGGTGTCCAGCCCCGGCCCGCGGGCTGGCTACGTCGCCGCAGCCGTTCACCCCCCGGGCGATGCTGCGCGGGCACGGCTGGCCGGTGGCTTGACGTCGGCGCGCGCGAGCGGGACCGTGCCCAGTCCATCCCGCGCGGTCGACCGCACACGGCCCGCGCGGTGACCTATCGCAGGTCACCGCGGGCCGCGCCTACGGCATACCGAGGATGCCTTGAGCGACGCACAGGGCTCGCGCTCGTAGCTCGTCGGCGGCCTGCCGGACTGAGAACTCGTCGTTCTCCAGCCCGGACTCGTTCGCTTCGTCGCACACCGTTCCGCCTCGGACTGCATCGTGTCGGCGCCGACACCACCTCGAGGAACTCGGTGCGCCGCGTGCTACGGAACACCCCGCGCATCCCGGCGATGAACGCACGAGCCTTCCAGGATCGCGCAACAGGATCTCCTCGGCGCCGGTCGCAACGATGTAGCTGCCCGCCGCGTCGTCTGTACGCCACCGGCGGAGCAGCCCGATCTCGGTGAAGCGAGCCAGCTCGGCGTCGATGTTCACGCCACGGCCGTCAGACTCGCCAGCACCGATGTGGGTGTCATGCCTGTCACCAGTCCCATGAAGCCAGGGCATCGAGACGGTCGGCTTCAGCATCGAGCAGGATGTACTCGGCGCCGAAGCGATGCGCGTACCCCCATAGCCGCCACACCTCTTCCGGCACGGTGTCGGGGTGCTGATTGCGGTGCGCGGCGAGGTCGCCAGGCACGACCAGCAGCCAGCCGTAGATCGTGTCGTTGGCCGCGACACCGAAGTAGTCGCCCAGCTGAATGCAGACCTGCTCGGGGAGGTGGTTCGTCGACAGGTCGAGCACGCTTATGATCCGAGGACCGCCGGTCTTGGCGCTGAGCCGTCCGCGGCCGCGGTTCAACCAGCCGTGCAGCTGCTCTTCAGTGCCGGCGACCCGGATGCCATCCTCGCCGTTGGTCGTGATGATCGAGTACGTGCCGTCTGGATCGGGCTTGTCGACATCTTTGGAGATGGCGAACGTCTCTGTGGCATCGAGGACGGTGACGTCGTGTTGTGCCTCGACCCGTTCGAGCCTGGTCAACATGTCTTCCTCCGTGATGAAGTGAATGATTGGTCGGGTCACTTGGGCCTGAGCCGGCGGCGATGTGTCGCTGCGTTCACGCCCAGGTGTAGAGCACCGGGAAGGGTCGGTTGCGGGTCCCGGCAGGGCGGCGATGCCGCAGACCCTGCGCCGCCGCTAGGCCGGCGTGAGATCGAGCCGCAGACGCTGGCGTTCCAAGGCCAGCAGTGTCCGAGCGGGGGCGTGCCAGCGGTCGTCCCCAATGGCTGCAGTCGTCCGTCCGTCGATCAGGGCGTGTAGAGCAGGGACCTGCTCGGCGTAGGTCCCGCCGATCGACTGCAGGTCGGTACAGGCGCATATTGTGGCGTCGCGCATCTTCTTCGCCCAGGGGACGCTCTGATGGACCGCAGGGTGATGCTGCACGTGCCCGTTGGGGTCGCAATCGTGACTGGGCGCGCCGTAGCCAGCCATGCCGCACAAGCAGCCGTGGACATCCCCGGTCGGGAGTCGGAGTCCGTGGCGGCGTGCGCGGCCGTAGATCGGCCCTTCGCACAGGTGGTAGCCGAGCCAGACGACTGGTGGATGAACGCCGGCGGCTTGGGCGAGCAAGGCGACTTTGTCGTAGTCCCAGGCCCGGCCGCCGCGTTGCTGGCGGTGTCCGGCGACTTTCGGGTGCGTCAGCGTGCGCCAGTAGTCCGGGTGGACCGCGGTGGAGGCGACCATGTCTTTCTCGTCGGCGAAGCCGCCAGCGGTCAGGGCGTGTGGGAGCTGGTCGAGGAGCAGGTGGGCCAGTTCGCGGCGTACAGCCGGCACCGCCGGATCGTCTGCAGGAGCCAGGCGCGGGGCGTGGGACACCGCCACCGGCGCATCGGGCAGCTCGGGCAGGGCGGCACCGGCGGCGAGGTAGCCCAGCAGCACCGCGGCGAAATCGCTGAGCGTCTCCTCGAAGCCGCGGTTGCGGTCGTGGAAGTCGGGGACGGGCAGCCGCCGGCCGCCGCCGCGGTGCGCCACGCGGTGCGCCGCCTCGTGCAGCAGGACGAGACGGGTCCGGTGCCAGCTGACCAGGGTATTGCGGTGGATGGCGACGTCGCCGGTGCGCGGGTGGTAGAAGCCGTCGGAGCACGGCGATTCGTCGCTGTCGGAGTACACCCTGACCCGGTCCAGCGCGAACGCGCCGATCGCCCGGCGGACGAGCTGCTGCGTCTCGGTCAGTACCGTGCGTTCGGCGGCGGTGAGCTGCCGAACAGGAACCCATGTCGTCTTGTTCCGGGTGCGTTCGTAGTGGCGCACTCGCCGGGTCCGGGCGATCTCGACCCCGAGACGGTCCATGAACACCCAGAGCTGCCGCTGTGACAGGCCCGGGGCAGTGAGTTCGGTGTAGCCCTTATCGACCAGGTCGAGCGTGGCTTCCTCGTTGCCCGAGGCGGCGTAGAAGCACAGGGTGGGCAGGTGGGTGCGCGCCCACGTCCGCCACGCGGCCCGGGCCCGGGCGCGGCGGATGTCAGCGAAGTACTGCTCGGGCTCGTGCAGCTTTCCGCCGCCCAGCACGTGTTGGGCGAACCGGTCGATGACCTGCTGGTCTTCGCTGTCAGCGAGGATGGCCTGGACCGCGTCGCGCAGGGCGCCGGCCTCGATGACGGCCCGGTCGCGGTTCTGCAGGCCCTTGGCGTCCAGGGGCAGGTCGTAGGAGGCGAGCAAGCCGGGCATGGTGGTGACCAGCACACCCCCAATCCACACCCGGCCGGGCTGGCCGGTGAGCACGCAATCGCCGTGTCCCTCCGGCTGCTGGTAGCCGGGTTCGCTCAGCGCCCTGAACCGGCTCATGGCCTCGACGGCGAGGTCTTCGGAGCAGGCGACGGTGAAGACCGTTCCACGCGTACCTTCGCTGCGATGCAAGCGGTAGACGAGGACTTCGGTGCCGTCAGTGGATCGTGACGGGACGATGCCGTCGAGCAGCCGGCGGCGCTCGACGGCTGGGGTGAATCCGTAGCCGACGGTGTCGCAGCGCACCGGACCGACGTCGGGACTGCGGGCCAGGACGAGACAGGCGAGTTTCTTGCCTTCGCCGAACTGGCCGATCTGAGCGTCGGTTTTCGTCGAGTAGCCCAGCACGAGTCCCTCTTCGGGGATGCCGGGGCCGTCGTCGCTGATGGTCAGGACACCGTCCGCCCAGCAGATGCGGGCGGCGGGGTCCTCGTCGAGGGCGTTGGCAATCAGCTCGCACAGGGCGCGTACAAGTGTCCCTATCTTCATGATGATCTTCACCCCATGCATGTCAGGTACATGACTGCGGGGCCGACTGATTCATAGATATCCAAGGGGTGTTCGGTATTTCAGGCATGTTCGTTACGTCGTACCGTCCCGAGCGCGCGGAGCTCACTGAGAACCGGACGGGATGGGTGGTCGTGGGAGCCGACGACTGCGTCTTGCACCACGAGGGCTCGCTGTTCATTGCCGGGCTGCGGGAGGCCGGCCGGGCCTACAACACCGAGCGCACGTACGCGGGCCGTACGGCGCTCTTCCTTTCGTACTGCGCGTTCCAGCGGCTGGAGTGGCCTCGGGTCACGGTGTGGCAACTCACCCGGTTTCTACATTGGCTGGTGGAGACGCCGCTGCCGTCACGCGTCCGCGGTGGTGAAGGGCCGGACCGCTTCCGCGATGCGAACACCGCTAGCGCGATTGTCGGGACGGTTTGCGAGTTCCTGCGGTTCGGTGTCCGGATGGGCTGGGTCGAGCCCGAGTTGCTCGGGCAGTTGAGCGAGCCACGTTACCTGCGTTTCTTGCCGGCGGGCTTCGACCCGGGTGAGGGTGACCAGCGGCGGACGGTGCGGTCCCGGTTGATCAAGTTCGCGTCGGTCGATGCGGGGATCGAGTGGCTGACGGTCGAGCAGGTCGCGCGGCTGGTCGATGTCACCTGCCATGCCCGCGACCAGTTCGTGGTGCTGCTGTTGTGGTGCACGGGGATCCGGATCGGTGAGGCGCTCGGGCTGCACCGCGAGGACATGCACCTGTTGGCCGACTCGCAGGCCCTGGGTTGTCAGGTCAAGGGCCCGCATGTGCATGTGCGGCGTCGGCTGAACAGCAACGGTGCCTGGGCGAAGTCCCGGCGTCCGCGGGTCGTGCCGGTCACCAGTGAGCTCGGTGTCTGCTACGCCGACTATCTGCACGAGCGGGCGATGGTGCCGCAGGCGGAGGGCACCGTGCAGGTGCTGGTGAACCTGTTCCGGGAGCCGCTCGGGCGGGCCATGTCCTACTCGAGCGTGAAGGGCTTGTTCGACCGGCTGGCTCAGCGGACCGGCCTGATCGCGCGGCCGCACATGTTGCGGCACGGCGCCGCGACCGAGTGGATTCGCCAGGGGACCGACCGTGCGGTGGTCAAGGAGTTGCTCGGGCACGTATCGGACTCGTCGATGGACGTGTATATCCACGTGCCCGACGGTGCGAAGCGGGCCGCGGTCGAGCGGGCGGACGCCCGGCGTCGGGAGGTGACCCGGTGATCGTCGCGACGGACACGTACACGCCGGCGCCGAAGGTGATCGCTCTGCCGTTCGACCGGCATGCATGGCTGGCGTGGCTGATGCAGAACACGCCGTCGAACTGGCGGCCGGATGAGTGGGACAGCGAACATTGGCTGTTCACCGGGGATCCGGAGAAGACGGAGACTGCCATCTGGCGGTGCGACGGCCCCGGCTGTCACGTCGCGGTGCTCGGGGCCCGGAGCCTGTGCCATTCCTGCGAAGATCAGCTGCTCGCCAGCGGGTTGGGCCAGGAGGAGTTCGTCGCGTCCGGCGGACGCTCGATGGTGCGGTCGGTGCCTGGAACGCGGCCGTCGTGCTCGGTCGAACGCGATGGGGTGCAGTGCGCGCAGGAGGCGTCCGTCAGAGGTGCCTGCCAGGCTCACCACGGACAGTGGCGCTATCGGGTCCGGCGGGGCCTGACATCGCTGAACCTCGAGGACTGGCTGCGCGCCTACGCCGAGCCGAGGCCGGCTCACCTGCCTTGCCGGGTGGGTGCCTGCACCAGCGGCGCGACCCAGCGGCTGCCCTGTGCACCTACCACCGGCTCCGGTGGCACCACCGTCGCAAAGTGACGGGCCTGGTCAACCCCATCGACGCCGATCTGGACGGCTGGGTAGCGGGACAGAGTCCCTACCTGACCGGGTTCCAGTTCTCGCTGATCGGGCTACCCGAGTTGCTGCGCCACGAGTTGCTCTACGCCCTGGTCGAGCGCGACCAGCAGCGACACACGCTCAGTCCGAACGCGACCCGGATGGTGATCCGCGGTCTGGCCGGCGTGGAGTCGATCGCCGCGCTGATCGACAAGACTCTTCCCGGTCGCAGTCGCATCGACAGCAACGGCAAGGCCCATTGGAACGACATCGTCCGGGTGGTGCGCAGCGCGTTCGGCCGGTTCCGCGGCATCGACCCGCTGGATCAGCCGGTCTGGGAACTGAGTGACCTGGGCCTACGCTCGCGCACCCGCTCCGGTGTCCGTGTCAACCCGCGCCAGCTGGACGTCACCCGGCTACGCCAGGACTGGCTGCGCCAACTGCTAGCGGACTGGGTCAAGCAGACCAACCCGAGCAACGCGGCGTTCCGCCGGACCTTCGAGGCGTGCCTGGCGGCATCGCAGGCCCTGGCCGCGCGGCCCGGCGGTGGTCATGACCCGGGCGCGTTGAAGGCCGCCGACATGGACGCCGTCGTCACAATTATCCGGAACCGGCAGCGCCGCGACGGCAGCGGCCCACTGTCATATGGCTCTCGCTCCGAAATCCTCAGCTCGTTCTGCCAGCTGCTCGACGCCGGCCGCCGCCTCCAGTTGCTCGACCACCTCGCCTCCGCGTTCGCCCGTCAGCAGCACCACACGATCCCCTACGAGGACTCCTCCGAAGATCAGGCCGGCAAGGCCATCCCCGAACTGGTCATCGCTCAACTCGACGCCCACACGCATCTGATCGGTGGCAACACTGCCTACGGAGAGTTTCCGCCCGAGGCGGTGCAGGCCATGTTCCACACCATCTACATCCTGCTGCGCGACACCGGTCGCCGACCGTGGGAAGTGCGCTGGCTGCGCGTCGACTGCCTGGACGGCAACGCCGGCGAGTACGTCCTCATCTGGGACAACCACAAGTCCCGGAGAAACCGACGCCGGCTGGAGATCGGCCGTCAGACCGCCTTCGCCGTCCAGGAATGGCTCGCCATACGGCAGACGCTGAAAATCCCGGCCCGCTCCCGGACCTTCCTGTTCCCAGCGACCAAGAACGGCCACGACGCGTGCATCGACGCCGACACCGTAATCAGGATGCTCCGCCGCTGGGTCGACAGCCTGCCCGAACTACTCACCGACACCGTCGACAAGGACGGCCAGCCGCTGCCCTTCGACCGCAGCCGCGTGTTCGCCTACGCCTTTCGGCACACCTACGCCCAACGCCACGCGGACGCCGGCACCGACCTGCACACCCTGCGTGACCTCATGGACCACAAATCAGCCGACACCACCCTGGGCTACTTCAAAGTCTCCGTCCAGCGGCGCCGCAGCGCGGTAGAGACCATGCGCAAACACGTCGTCGACCGCTACGGCCAACCAGCCTCGACCACCTCGGCGACCGCCTACGAAGCCCGCTCGGTCGCCGTGCCGTTCGGCAACTGCACTGAACCATCCAACGTCAAAGCCGGCGGCGGCCAGTGCCCGATCCGATTCCAATGTTCTGGCTGCGGCTTCTACCGGCCCGACCCGTCCTTCCTCCCCGCGGTCGAAGACCACATCCGGGCGCTCAAAGCCGACCGCGAGACCGCTCGCGCCTTGGATGTCGCCGAGTTCGTCGTGCGGAACCTCACGGACCAAATCGACTCCTTCCAAAATGTTGTCAGCAAGATTCGTACCCAGCTCGCCGTCATGCCGGACGACGAACGCCGCCACTTGGAAGAAGCCTCAGCGGTCCTGCGAAAGACCCGCGCCGCGGCCCCACTACCTCTACTTCCCATCCCCTCCATCCCCGCCCGGAGCAACCCCCAATGAGCCAGCCCCGAATCCCCGCCGAGGTTCTCCGCGATGCGCGCCAGAAGGACTCCCGCGACAAACGCGCTCGTGTCTTGTCGGCGGTCGACCGGTTCCTCGCCGACAACGAGCCGATCACCTTCACCGGCGTCGCTCGAGCCGCGAACGTCTCTCACTGGCTCGTCTACGCCGCGGGCATGCGCGAGTACATCGACGCTGCACGCCGCCGCCAATCCCGCGCCGCCACCAACGACGCCCGCGCGGCCGTCATCGCCCCGGCAGGATGGAAGGTCGAACAACAACTGCTCCAACAGGACAACCGGCGCCTACGCGAAGAAGTGGACCGCCTCAAAGCCGCGGTCCGCCGCAACCTCGGCCAACAACTCGACCAATTCGGCGCCGCCAATCTCGGCACTCGCGTCGATGAGCTCACTGTGCTGAACCAGCGGCTCCAAAGCGATCTCGAAAGGGCGCGGGCACTCATCACCGACCTGACCGGGCAACTCAACGAGGCACACGACGATCTAGCCGCAGCTCGGACCAGTATTCGCCGACTGATCCGAGTCGAGAACACTGCCAGCGCCACGTCCTGAAACGTAGGGCCGCCGGGCCACGCGCGGCCAACCTTAAGCTAACGCCGACTTCCACGGGCGGGGCCCCGCCGGCAAATTCGCCGATGGTGGATCCCGCCCTCGTCGTCGCCACACCAGATAGCTGGCACCCTGGTGTCGGCGCACGGGCTCAGTTGCCAGCCGCGTACGCCAACTCGTACAGAGCAATCATGGCCTTGCGAACTGGGTGCGCGCGCTCGGCCGACGAGACGACGGCCTAACGCCAAGGTCAACGACTACTCGATGCGACGCGTAGGCGAGTCCAGCGGCTTCCGGATCCGGTGATAGTGCACCCGATTAGTTAAGTTATATTCGAAGTACCCGATTCCGTGCGGAAGCTACTAATCAAACCCTGAATCAATTCGTGATATACGGACGCTTGTCCATCCCGCCAGCACTCTGAAGCGTGCCCGCCCATCGAGATGAGGCAACATAGCTTTCAAAAAGAGGCTGACCACAATGGCGCCAGGGAACCCGGTTTCCTTGTGTTTTCCGCTCCGCAACCCACATGGCATCGGCATAGCGAGATTCACTACCTGAATAGCCATTTCACGGTAAGAGTAGGAAGCGATAGTGATTCAGGAACTCTCTACGGTTGTCGACGCTGTCGATCGCGTTCGCGAGACGGGCGTACCGGTCGGAACGTTCAATCGCGGCGTAGTCGGCCTTAAGCGCCGCCATGACGGAGGGCCGCACTCGCCCTTGTTGGGCGTCGATCGCGCACATGACCGCCGCTGCTTCGCAGTACCAGTACGGCGACCCGGTCTGCTCGGCTATTTCCCAGGAGAGACGTTCCCAATGTCGAGAGGTACCCCAAAGATTGGCCAATTCGGGGGGCTGATTCCCCAGCAGGACGAGGTACTTCCCCACCGCGATCCGGGCGAAGGTGTTCTCGAATGCCGACCGGCGACAATCGGCCACCCGGCTACCACCTGAACTACGAAGCAGGTCGATTATTGTAACGTCGTAATGGAGGGACCCGATTTCGCGCGCCTTGCCAATTGCCCGATAGGTCTCGAGAACCGTGTCCGCATGCAGATCAAATTCCGCCAGGCGAAGCGCGGCCTCCTCACTGTCGCCCGCAATCCAGCTGACAACGAAACGGGCGCCGGTGACTCGGGCCATGGCCTGCCGGAGATAAAGGGCGTGTTGAACGCCACCCGCATAGGCCGCGTCAAAATTCGACAACACATCGGATGCGGAGACGCCGCTAGCCAGTGCGCGCAGGTCTTCCCACGCCTCATCGGGTTGCCGCCCGAAGAGCAGGAGGCACTCCACAAGCTCACGGACGGCCCGCCCGTGAGTCAGCAACCGACCCACCAAATCCGGCTCGGACTCCGATATCTCGATGGCGCGAAGCAGTACCTTCATTGCAGAGCGCCATTCGCCCCGGCGGACATGCGCCTCGCCTACGGCGGTCAGGTAATCGATCTGTTCGGGCGCCGTCCGGTCGGCACTCTCTACGGAAAGGAGCCACTCAGCGGCAGTTTCGGGCTCGCCGACGGCGAGCCAAGCGCGGGCAACGTCAGGCTTGATGGTAATGGCAATGTCATTGGTTCCCTCTAACGAGCGCGAATACGTTCCAATTATGCGCAGCAGATATTCTGGCTCGGAGACGCGAGCATTGGCGAACAGGTAGTTTAGATGATCACGGCGTGCTTCCTTGAAGTCAGCATCGGATCGCCATTCATCGTGGTGGAAGATATCGTCGAACTTGGAGTGCAACAAATCCAGCACGGGTTCGTTGGCAAACCGACGGACAACACTCGACATCGCAAGAAACACGATCGGCAGTCGGCATTCTCGGAGCTTCTCGAACTCAATCTCGGGCAACACCGAAATCACCGCGATAATGCTCATTGTCCAGCTCATCGTGTCCGCCGCGAGCAACGGATCCGCCGTAGGAGAGGCACGGTGCACCTTGCTCGACGCCGCCCGCAACAGGGCGATGCAAACGTCCTCGACCCACCGGCGGGAGAAGTGTGATCGCACTATCCGGTGTGTCAGCGGATGGACGAAGATCTCGTCGCCCTTCGACTCGACCAAGCACCTTCGCTGCAGCTCGCGGAGCGCGCCAGCAAACCTGGCGCCGGAAAGACTCCGTTTATCCTCGGGAAGCAGCAGGGTGAACGCTGCGCGGACAAGGCCTGTCGGCATCGCCGACGGTAACAACCGTGCCGTCACGGCCCACAGCCACAACGCTTCGACGGATCGTTCGTCCTGTTCGAGCGTCTCGATAGTCCGCCGGTACACATGGCTCAGCGTCTCCTCGATCGGCCTCGGCACCCGCGATAACACACCCGCAACGCTGATCTCGAGGTCGGTGCAAAGGTCAGCGACGGAATAGGCGCCATCGGCGTCAACGAGCGCGGCGGCGTGAGTGATGGCCAGCGGCCGCCCGTGTAACGCCCGAGCCAGCAAGGCGGCTTCCTCGCCGCCCGCTGGCCCGAGCAGCTGCACCGCAAGGCTCCTCGCCTCCTCCGGTTCCATGTCCTTGACTATTAGGACCGCGGCCATCCCGGCGGGAAGGAGGTCTTCCCTGCTGGTGATCACGATTCGGCTCGACGTCTCGGGATGGGCCAGCGTCTCGGCAAGATCGGCTGTCACCAGGTTGTCGAGCACCACGTAGGCGGGCGCAGCGGAGGAGCAGAGGTACCCCGCAAAAGCCCGTACAATCTCGTCGGCCGCCAGACCGGTGGTGGAGGCACCGTTACGGGCCAGTTCGGCCGTCATATCTAGTAACGCCTGCTTCTCGTCCGCTGACCGGAGGTACACGGTTCGCTGGTCGCGATCGCCTCGAACGAGCTGTGCCGCCAGCCGTGACTTCCCGCAGCCCGCCTCGCCGACCAACGCGACGACCTTGACGCCTTGCTCGATCAGGGCTTGGAAGGCGTGCTCATAGGCTGGGCGTGACACATACGAGGTTCGGCCATCGGCCGGACCACCGCTTCTGACTGATGCCGCTGCGGCGATGCCGACCAGATCCCGGCCAGAGACTTCTGCTTCACGCTCGAGCATCTCCAGGATTCCGGCCAGCCGGTCGCGAAACTCGGCGAGAATCCGGCGCAAGGTCCGCGGCGCCACCTGAAGCCCGGACTCCTCCTCGAACCATTCGACATACGCCTGATAGCCGTACGGCTGTCCGTTCTGTCGAGGCGGCAGACCGGTCCGCAATCCGCACACTGTCTGTCCCATCGCCCGCCACGAGACGGCGGAGCCGGGTGGATGAGCGGTATCGGGCAGCCGCGAAACTGCGCTCCGCACGACGTTGAGCAAGGCCCGGGTCGGATCGATATCCCAGACGTCCGGCTGCAACGCCCGCACGATCCGGGTGAGGTCTGGCAACTCCTTGGGATCGTCGTGCCTGCTGTCGCGATACACGGCGGGAAGCGGTCTTCTCAGGGCCCTAACCAGCTCGGCCTGCAGGGGCTCTATGCCACGTTGTTTTGCTGCCCGAACGACCACAATCGACGACACTACAGTCCTTACCGGCCGGTGACGACCGTCGCTTTCGCGGCTCGGTGGCCGCGTACGGGGGTGAGCGGCCACATGTCGGCCGCGCAGCTGGCCGTCGGCGACATTGAGCGGCCGAGACCTCCAACAATACGATTTGGCCAGACAGTGCGCCTTCGATCACCGATGCCGACACGTGGGTCATCGATGAGAGGAGGTGAAGAAATTGACTACGAATTCGCGGAACCGCGCGCGGGATGATCACCGGGCTCTCTGGCTCGCCCTGATCACCCTCACCGCGGTGATCGTCGGCGCCGCGGCTGGACTGCTGACCTGGGCGGCGGGGAATCGGCCGGCCGGCGCCGTCCTCGCCGGCGGCGGCACCTTCGGGGCCACCGTTCTGGTTCTCCTAACCGTGTTCGCCTTCATGACGGCCACGGGCAGCGACTGAGGGAGACGACGACCAAGAGCCGGATCCTCGAGCGTCGACGCGCCGAGGATCCGGCCGTCTGCGCTGTGAAGACTCCGGCCGTTCTCCTACTGTCGTGAGTCGTTAATGCGGGTGCAGTAGCGGGCGATGGAGTCGAGGATCTGGTCGGCGGTCTTGGTCCAGACGTAGGGCCGGGGGTTGTCGTTCCAGGTCTTCATCCAGGTCCGGATGTCTTTGTTGAGGTCGCGGACGCTGCGGTGCGTGCCTCGTTGCAGCTTCTTCGTGGTGAGTTCGCCGAACCAGCGTTCGACGAGGTTCAGCCACGATGAGCTGGTCGGGATGAAGTGCAGAACGAAGCGGGGATGCGCGGCCAGCCAGCGTTTGACGGTCGGGGTTTTGTGGGTGGAGGCGTTGTCCAGCACCACGTGTACGTCC
>NZ_JBEZYA010000029.1:0-113295 GCF_040638295.1 Actinoplanes sp. NPDC026619 | reverse complement strand
TACGCCGCACCGGCCTTCCACACACCCAGAATCGCCGTGATCATCTGCGCGCCCCGCGGCAACGCCAACCCCACCACCGACTCCGCGCCCACGCCCTGACGGCGCAGCCACCAAGCGATCCGGTTCGCCGCGGCGTCCAGCTCGCTAAAGGTCAACCGGGAGCCGTCGGCCACCACCGCCACCGCATCCGCCGGCTGCCGCTCGAACGACGCCAGCACCGACGACGACGGCAACGGCGCCGCCGTGTCGTTCCAGCCGTGCACCAGCTGGTCGAGATCGGCCGCGCCGGCCAGGGGCACCTCGCGCAGGCGGGTCTCCGGGCCGGCGGTCAGCACGTCGAGGAGCCGGGCGAACCAGCCGCCGAGGCGCTGCGCCCACGGGGCATCGAACAGGTCCGCGGCGACCGTCACCACGCCGCCGAGGCCCGCCGGGGCGCCGGTGTCGTCGAACGCCTCCCCCGCGGCGAACCAGACGTCGAACTTCGCCGGGGCCTCCGCCACACCGGCGACCACGTCTCCGCCGGAGCCGGCCCGCACACCCGGCAGTTCCAGCACAGCATCGCCGGCGTTCTGCATGGTCAGCACGACCTGCACCAACGGATGCCGGGCCAACGACCGCGCCGGCGCCAACTCCTCCACCAAACGCTCGAACGGCACATCCTGATGCGCGAACGCACCAAGACTCGCCTCACGCACCCGCGCCAACACCAGGCGGAACTCCGGATCACCCGACAGATCCGTACGAATGACCAAGGTGTTCAGGAAAACACCGACCAGATCGTCCAGCGCCTCGTCATTACGACCGGCCACCGGCGAACCAATTGCCACATCGGTGCCCGCACCCAACCGCGACAGCAAAACCGCCAAAGCGGCCTGCAGCACCATGTACGGCGTCACACCCTCCGCCCGGGCCACCGCCACCAGACGCGCATGCACCTCCGCCGGCACCCGCCACGACGCGGTGAAACCCCGATGACTCGCCGCCGCCGGCCGCACCCGATCGAACGGCAACGCCACCTCTTCCGGCAGGCCCGCCAACGCTCCACGCCAGTAATCCAGCTGACCCGACATCTCCTCGGCCAGCACATCGCGTTGCCACAAGGCGTAATCCGCGTATTGCACCGGCAACGGCGTCCACTCCGGAGCCTCACCGCGCGCCCGGGCCGCGTATGCCACCGACACATCGCGCGCCAGCGGCCGCATCGACCAGCCGTCCCCCGCGATGTGATGGACGACCAGCACCAGCACCCGCTCGCCGCCGGACGACTCGAACAACCACGCCCGGATCGGCACCTCGGTAGCCAGATCGAACGCGTACCGGGTGGCCTGCGCGACCGTGGCCGGCAGGTCATCGGTGCTCACCCCGTGCACCTGCAGGGCCCAGTCCAGCCCGGCCGGGTCGAGGATCCGCTGGTAGGGCTCGCCGTCCGCGGTCGGGAAGACCGTTCGCAGCGGCTCGTGCCGGGCGATGACGTCGCGCAGCGCGGCATCCAGCGCGCCCACGTCGAGGTCGCCGGTCAGCCGCAGCATCGTGGGGATGTTGTAGGTGTCGCTCGGCCCCTCGATCTGGGCGATGAGCCAGAGCCGGCGCTGCGCGAACGACAACGGCACCCGCTCCGGGCGCGCACCGGCCCGCAGCACCGGCCGGGCCGCGGCCGAGCCCGACGCGGCCAGCCACGCCGCCAGTCCGGCGGGGGTCGGCGCCTCGAACAGCGCCCGCAACGGCACCTCCGCACCGAGGACGGTGCGGATCCGCGAGATCAGTCGCACCGCCAGCAGCGAGTGGCCGCCCAGGTCGAAGAATCGGTCGTCCACGCCGACCGCGTCCAGGCCGAGCACGTCGGCGAAGGCGGCACAGAGCAGTTCCTCCGGCACGGTGGCCGGCGCCCGGCCCGAACCGGCCACGAACTCCGGCGCCGGCAGGGCACGGTGGTCGAGTTTGCCGTTGACCGTCAACGGCAGCTCGTCCAGCTCCACGAACACCGCCGGCACCATGTACTCCGGCAACCGCTGAGCAGCGAACGCCTTCAGATCCACCCCGTCATGCACCACGTACGCGATCAGCCGGCCCGCACGCACCACGACCGCCGCCTGACGCACCTGCGGATGACCCGCCAGCACCGCCTCGATCTCACCCGGCTCGATCCGGAAGCCGCGCACCTTCACCTGGTCGTCGGCCCGCCCGACGAACACCAGCTCGCCGTCGCCGGACCACTTCACCCGGTCGCCGGTGCGGTACATCCGCTCACCGCCACCGAACGGGCACGCCACGAACCGCTGCCCGGTCAACCCGGCCCGGCCCACGTAGCCGCGGGCCACCCCCACGCCGGCGACGTACAGCTCACCGGGCACGCCCACCGGCACCGGGCGCAGGCCGTCGTCGAGCACGAAGGCCCGGCTGCCCGCGATCGGGCCGCCGATCGACGGGGCCGCGCCCACGGCGAGCGGCTGCGACATCGACGCGCACACCGTGGTCTCGGTCGGGCCGTACGCGTTGATCAGCCGCCGGCCGGCCGACCAGCGGTCCACCTGGGCCCGGTCCAGGGCCTCACCGGCCGACACCAGCGTCGTCACCGACGCCAGGTCGCCGGTGTCCAGCACGGCGAGCACCGCCGGGGGCAGCGTCACGTGCGACACCCGGTGCCGGTCGATCAGCTCCACCAGCCCCGCGCCGGGCGCCAGCTCGCCGGCCGATGCGGTCACCAGGGCCGCCCCGGAGCACAGCGCCATCACCATCTCGGACACCGCCGCGTCGAACCCGATCGAGGCGAACTGCAGGACGTTCGCGGACGCGTCGACCGCGAACCGGTCGATCTGTGCGGCCGCCAGATTCACCACCCCGGCGTGCGACACCGCGACGCCCTTGGGCACGCCGGTCGACCCCGACGTGTAGATCACATACGCGAGCCCGGACGGTTCCACCGGCACGCCCACCGGGGTGCGCGGGCAATCCGCCAGCAGCTCCGGATCGTCCAGCCACGCCACCGGCAGCCCGGCCACACCGCCCGCGGCGCCGCCGGCCGCCCGGCTGGTGAGCAGGAGCCGCGCCCCGCTGTCGGCCAGCATGAACTCGACCCGGTCGAGCGGCAGGGCCGGGTCGACCGGCAGGTACGCCGCGCCCGCCTTCCACACCCCGAGGATCGCGGCGACCGTGTCGGCGCCGCGCGGCAGGCTCAGCGCGACCAGCGACTCCGCTCCGACGCCACGCCGCCGCAGCGCCCAGGCCACCTGATCGGCCCGCGCGTCGAGCTCCGCGTAGGACAGCGAGCCCGCGTCGGCCACCACGGCCCGCGCGTCCGGGTCGGCCGCCACCCGCTGCTCGAACAGCTCCACCACGGTCGCGCCCGGAACCGGCCCGGCCGCGTCGTTCCAGCCCAGCAGGATCCGGTCGCGCTCGATGGCGTCGAGCAGCTCGACCGCGTGCAGCGGCAAGCCCGGATCGGCGATCAGCAGCCGCAGCACCCGGACCAGCCAGCCGGCCAGCCGCTCGGCGGTGGCCGGGTCGAACAGGTCGGCCGCGACGGTCAGCGACCCGCGGACGCCGGCCGGGTGGCCCTGCTCGTCGACGACCTCGCGGGCCGCCACGTCCAGGTCGAACTTCGCCGACGCCGGCACCGGGCCCTCGTTCGCGACGCCCGCCCGGCCGGTGCGGATCCCGGGCAGGTCCACCGCGGCCCGCTCGGTGTTCTCCAGCGTCAGGCCCACCTGGAACAGCGGGTGGCGGGCCAGCGACCGCTCCGGCGCCAGCTCCTCGACCAGCCGCTCGAACGGCACGTCCTGATGCGCCGAGGCGTTCAGCACCACGTCCCGCACGCGGGCGAGGATCTGCCGGAAATCCGGGTCGCCGACCAGGTCCGTACGGATGACCAGGGTGTTGAGGAAGAAGCCGACCAGGTCGTCCAGCGCCTCGTCGGTGCGTCCGGCGATCAGCGACCCGATCGGGATGTCGGTGCCGGCCCCGAGCCGGGACAGCAGCACGGCGAGCGCGCCCTGCAGCACCATGTACGGCGTGACGCCCTCGGCGCGGGCCAGGTCGGCCAGCCGCCGGTGCTCGTCGGCGGACAACCGCCAGGGGGCGTTGTAACCGCGGTGACCGGCCACGGCGGGGCGCGGCCGGTCGTAGGGCAGCGGCAGCTCCTCCGGCGCCCCGGCAAGCGCGGACCGCCAGTATCCGACCTGCGCCGCCAGCAGACTGTCCGGGTCGGACTCGCTGCCGAGCAGCTCGCGCTGCCACAGGGCGTAATCGGCGTACTGCACCGGCAACGGTACCCAGGCCGGCTCGGCACCGCGCAGCCGGGCTGCGTAGGCGGCCGAGACGTCGCGGGCCAGCGGGCCCATCGACCAGGCGTCGCCGGCGATGTGGTGCACCACGAGAACCAGCACGCGGTCCTGCGGACCGGCCTGCAGCAGCCAGGCGCGGACCGGGGCCTCCACCGACAGATCGAAGGCGTACGCCACGGCCCGGCCGACCGCCCCGGGTAGCTCGTCCTCGGCAACCTGCTCGACCGCCAGCCGCCAGTCCAGCTCGGCGACGTCGAGGATGCGCTGGTACGGCTCGCCGTCGGCGGCCGGGAACACGGTCCGCAGCGGCTCGTGCCGGCCGATCACGTCGCGCAGCGCGGCCTCCAGCGCGGTCGCATCCAGGTCGCCGCCGAGCCGCAGCACCATCGGGATGTTGTAGGTGTCGGACGGCCCTTCCAACTGGGCGAGGAACCACAGCCGGCGCTGCGCGAACGACAGCGGCACCCGCTCGGGACGCGCCCCCGGCTTCAGTCCGGCCCGGATCCGGCCGGTGTCCGCGGTGGCCAGCCGGGCCGCCAGCCGCGCCACGGTCGGCGCCTCGAACAGGTCCCGCAGGGCCGGCTCGACGTGCAGCACCGCCCGGATCCGGGAGATGAGTCGCACCGCGAGCAGGGAGTGCCCGCCGAGGTCGAAGAAGCTGTCGTCCACCCCGACCCGGTCCACGCCGAGCACCTGCGCGAACGCCGCGCAGAGCAGCTCCTCGCGCACCGAGGCGGGACCACGGCCCGCGGTGGTGGTGTGCTCGGGCGCCGGCAGGGCCTTGCGGTCCAGCTTGCCGTTCGCGGTGACCGGCAGCTCCGCCAGCGTGACGTACGCCGCGGGCACCATGTAGTCCGGCAGTCGCTCGGCCGCCGTCTCCCGCAGCACGCCGGCGAGTTCGGTGGCGCCGGCCGCCGGCACCAGGTAGGCGACCAGCCGCTGATCGCCGGGGGTGTCCTCGCGGACCAGGACCGCGGCCTGCGCCACGCCCGGGTGGGCCAGCAGCACCGACTCGATCTCCCCGAGCTCGATCCGGAAACCGCGGATCTTCACCTGCGCGTCGGCCCGGCCGGCGAACACCAGCCGCCCGTCCGCGTCCCATCGGGCCAGGTCGCCGGTGCGGTACATGCGCTCGCCGGCGCCGAACGGGGAGGCCACGAACCGGGCCGCGGTCAGCTCGGGCCGGCCCACATAGCCGCGGGCGACGCCGTAACCGGCCACGTAGAGCTCGCCGACCACGCCCACCGGCGCCGGGGACAGGCCGTCGTCCAGCACGTAGGTCGCCAGGCCCGGGAGGCCGCGGCCGATGACGCTGGCCACGCCGGCGTCCGCCGGCACCTCCCAGTGCGTGACGTGGACCGTGGTCTCGGTGATGCCGTACATGTTGACCAGGCGCGGGCCGCCGCCGGCGCAGCGCGGCCACCAGCCGGCCAGCCGCGCCGGGTCCAGCGCCTCCCCGCCGAAGACGATCAGCCGCAGCGCCCCCGGCCGGAACTCGTCGACCGCCAGCAGCTGGTACATGGCCGACGGGGTCTGGCTCAGCACCGTCACCCGTTCGCGGTCCAGGAACCCGGCGAAGTCGCGCGGGGACCGGGACACCTCGTAGGGCACGACGGCGACGGTGGCCCCGTGCGCCAGGGCGCCCCACAGCTCCCACACCGAGAAGTCGAAGGAGAACGAGTGGAAGCAGCTCCACACGTCGTCCGGGCCCAGGTCGAACAGGCCCTCGGTGGCGGCGAACAGGCCGACGACATTGGCGTGCGTGACCGCGACGCCCTTCGGCCGGCCGGTCGAGCCGGAGGTGTAGATGACGTAGGCGGTCCCGGCCGGGTCGACGGCGGTATCGGCGGCGGTGTCCGGGAAGTCGTCCCATCGCGTGTCCGCGTCCACGACCAGTCGTGCCCCGCTGTCCGCCACCATGTAGGCGATCCGCTCGGCCGGCAGCGACGGGTCGATCGGCAGGTACGCCGCACCGGCCTTCCACACCGCGAGGGCGGCCACCACCATGTCGGCGCCGCGCGGCAGCCGCAGCCCGACGACCGTCTCGGCGCCGGCGCCCTGACCGCGCAGGAACCAGGCCAGCTGGTTCGCCCGGGCCTCGAGCTGCGCGTAGGTCATCTCGGCGCCGTCGGCGGTCACCGCCACGGCGTCCGGCGTGGTCGCCGCGCGCCGCTCGATGAGCCCGGCCACCGTGCCGGCCGGCGCCGGCACGGCCGGGGCGTTCCAGGTCCGCAGGACCCGCTCCCGCTCGTCCGCGCCGAGCACGTCCACCGCGTGCAGCCGGACCTCCGGCGCCGCCGTCAGCGTGTCCAGCACTACGGCGAACCGGGCGGCCAGCCGCTCCGCGGTCGCCGGGTCGAAGAGGTCCGCCGACGCGATCAGCGCGCCGTGCAGTCCGGCCGGCCGGCCGTCCTCGTCGACCGTCTCACCGATCATCAGGTCCAGGTCGCAGCGGACGGACACCGGCGTGACCTGGCCGGTGCCGGATCGTGCCGACGGGGCCTGCGGCGCCGCGTCGGTGTTCTGCAGGGTGAGCACCACCTGGAAGAGCGGGTGCCGGGCCAGCGACCGGGCCGGCGCCAGTTCCTCGACCAGCCGCTCGAACGGCACGTCCTGGTGGGCCAGCGCCCCGAGGGCGGCCTCCCGCACGGTGTGCAGCACCGCGCGGAACTCCGGGTCACCGGCCAGGTCGGTGCGGATGACCAGGGTGTTGACGAAGTAGCCGATCAGGTCGTCGAGGGCCTCGTCGGTGCGGCCGGCGACCGGGAAGCCGATCGTGATGTCGGTGCCGCCACCCAGCCGGGACAGCAGGGTCGCGAGGCTCGCCTGCAACACCATGAACGGGGTGACGCCCTCCGCTCGGGCCAGCTCGACCAGGCGGCGGTGCACGGCGGCCGGCACCTCGAACGGCACCCGGTGCCCGCGGTGGCTCGCGACCGCCGGGCGGGGCCGGTCCACCGGCAACGGCAGCTCCTCCGGCGCACCGGCCAGCGCCCGGCGCCAGTAGTCGACCTGCCGGGTCAGCACCTCGTCGGTGAGCAGTTCCCGTTGCCACAGGGCGTAATCGGCGTACTGCACCGGCAGCGGCGCCCAGTCGGGCGCCTGTCCGCGGCGGCGTGCGGCGTAGGCGGCCGTCACGGCCCGCTCGAGCGGGCCGTCGGACCAGCCGTCGCTGGCGATGTGGTGCACCACCAGCAGCAGCACGTGCTCGTCGCCGCCGGTGTGGAACAGCCACGCCCGGATCGGCGCCTCCGCGGCGAGGTCGAAGGGCAGACGGGTGGCGTCGGCCACCGCCTCGGCGAGACCGGCCGGGTCGACGTCGCTGACCTCCAGGTCCCATTCGAGATCTGCAACCGGCCGGATGAGCTGGTAGGGCTCGCCGTCGACGGCGGGGAAGACGGTGCGCAGGGCCTCGTGCCGGGCGATGACGTCGCGCAGCGCGGCGGCCAGCGCCGGCACGTCCAGGCGGCCGGACATCCTGATCACGGTCGGCAGGTTGTAGTTGGCGCTCGGCCCTTCCAGCTGGGCGAGGAACCACAGCCGGCGTTGCGCGAACGACAGCGGGACGCGTTCGGGGCGGGTCATCGCCCGTAGCGGCGTCTGGGTGTTGCCGACGTCCAGCCTGGCGGCGATCCCGGCCACGGTCGGGGTGTCGAACAACGCCCGCAGTGGCAGCTCCGCCTGCAGCGTGGCCCGGATCCGCGAGATCAACCGCACCGCGAGCAGCGAATGCCCGCCCAGGTCGAAGAAGTTGTCGTCGACACCGACCGCGTCGACGCCCAGGACATGGGCGAAGGCCGCGCACAGCAGTTCTTCCTGCACCGTGCTCGCGGCGCGGCCGACGACATTGCTGTACTGCGGGGCAGGCAACGCCCGGTGATCGAGCTTCCCGGCCACCGTCAGCGGCAACCGGTCCAGGCCGACGAAACCGGCCGGCACCATGTACTGCGGCAGGCGTGCCGCCACCGACGCCTTCAGGGCGGCAGCATCGATGCCGGCGGGCACCAGATAGGCCACCAGCCGAGCGTCCTCGCGCACCACCACCGCGGCCTGACGCACCCCCGGCTGCTCCAGCAGGACCGCTTCGATCTCACCGGGCTCGATCCGGAATCCACGGACCTTCACCTGCGCATCCGCACGCCCCAGGAACTCGAGTTGCCCATCCGGGGCCCAGCGCACCAGGTCGCCGGTGCGATACATCCGGCCGCCGAAGGGACACGCCACGAACCGCTCACCGGTCAACCCCGGACGGCCCACATAACCGCGAGCCACCCCGGCGCCGGCGACATACAACTCGCCGACCGCGCCGATCGGCACCGGCGACAGACCGTCATCCAGCACAAACACCCGGGTGTTGGCCAGCGGACGACCCACCACCGGACGCGCGAAGTCATTGACCCGCGCTTCGAGGACGTCCACGGTGCACTCGGTCGGGCCGTAAAGGTTGTAACTGGCTGTGCCCTCAACGGCGGCGAGCTGCTGCCACAGCGTGTTCTCCAGAGCTTCACCGCCGACGGCCAGGACCCGTGGCCGGTGGCCGTCGCCGGACAGCAGACCGGCCGGGAGCAGCTGGGCTGCCCACGAGGGAGTCACATCCAGGAAGTCGATCTTTTCTGAACGGACATAGCTGACAAATCGCGATGGGTCCAGGCGCACCTCGTCATCGAGCACATGCAGCTCATGGCCGCCGGCCAGCAGCAGGATGCCTTCCAGCGACGTGTCGAACGACAACGAGGCGCTCAGGGCCGCCCGCAACCGCCCACCTTGCGCGGCGTAACCAGCGCGGTGGTGCACGAACATGTTCATCAACCCGCTGTGCGCGACGACCACACCTTTGGGCGCCCCGGACGAGCCGGAGGTGTACAACACGTACGCGGCATTCGAGGCTTTTGATCGCCGCATTTCGATAGCAGGCGGGTTCTCAACCGACATCGAGGTCAACGACACCACCGGCGCCGCATCCGCCAACAGGTAATCAATCCGGGACTTCGGCAGATCCGGATCCACCGGCAGGTAAGCGCCCCCGGCCTTCCACACCGCCCACACCGCAACGATCAGATCCGCCGACCGCGGCAGCACCAGAGCGACGACCTTTTCCGGACCGACACCCTGACCGACCAGATAACGGGCCAGACGATCCGCCCTCGCGTCCAACTCGGCGAACGACAGTCGCGTGTCGCCGAAGACCAGAGCGGTGGCGTCCGGCGTCCGGCGCACCTGTTCCTCGAAAACCTCCACCACCGTCCCCGACGGCGGCACACCCACTTCACCCGCCCACCCGTGCAGCACCCGGTCGCGGGCGGCAGCGTCGAGGACGTCGATGGCGCGCAGCTCGGTGTCCGGGGCGTCCGCGAGCGCGGCCACCACCCGCTCCACCGTGGTGCACAGCAGCCGTCCGACCGCAGCGGGATCCAGCGGGGCGGCCACCTCGACGGTGAAGCTCATGCCCGCCTCGCCCAGGTCGTTGACGTTCATGTTGACCGGGTAGTTGGTGCGCTCCGCGGTGAGCGGTCCGCGCTGAGCCGGGCCGGCACTGGCGATGTGCCGGTAGTTGAAGAGGCTCGTGAACAACGGACTGATCCCACTCGCCTGCTGAGCCACCGCCAACGGCGCATGCTCATGCTCCACCAAACCGGCAAGCTGATCCCGCATCCCCTGCACAGCGACACGCACACCCACCCCACCGGCAAACACCCGCACCGGCAACGTATTGATGAACGGACCGAGCACCCGATCAGCACCCGCACCGGCATTCATCCGGCCGAACAACACCGTCCCGAACACCACATCCTCACGACCCGACACCGCCGCCAACACCCGGCCCCACGCCACATGCAGCACCGTCGCCGGACTCACCGACAACCGACGCGCCGCCTCACGCAGCCCGGCAACCGTCGCCTCGTCGACCGGGATCTCAGCGGCGACCAGGTCGGTGCCCTCCCCGCGGATGTCCATGAGGCCGAACGGGGCGGTCGTTTCGGTCACCCCACGGAGCAGCTCGGCGAAGTAGCGCTCGTGTTCCGCCTTCGGCACCGCCCGGGTCTGCGCCACGAAGGCGCGGTACGGCAGGGCCGGCGCCAGGTCCGCGGGACGACCGCCCATGATGGCCCGCAGTTCGAGCATCAGCACGTCCATACCCACGTGGTCCTGCACGAGGTGGTGCATGCGCAGCAGGCCGTGCCGGCCACCGTCCGCGCGACGGGCGACGTGTAGGTCCATCAGCGGGGCACGGTGCAGGTCCAGCACCGTGCCGGCCGCGGCGAGCAGCGCCTCCGCCCCGTCCACGTCGTGCTCCACGACCGCCAGTTCGGCATGCCGCCAGACCACCTGCACCGGCTCGCGCAGCCCCTCCCACACCATCGAGGTGCGGTAGATGTCGTGCCGGTCGACGATCTGCTGCAACGCCGCGGTCAGGGTGTCCAACCGCTCGCGCGAGGAGAAATCAAGCAACCGCAAGATGACGTACGCGTCGTCCGTGCCGCCGGCGAGCAGGTGATGGAAGAGCAGGCCCTCCTGCAGCGGAGCCAGCGGGTAGATGTCGGCGATGTTCGCCGCACCCCCGGGCACCGACGCCACGACGTTCGCCAGCTCAGCCTCCGTGAGCTCAACCAGCGGAAGCATGTCGGTGGTGATCTGCTGTGCCCCATCGGGAATCAGGTTCGGCGGAACCTCGACCGCCTGGGTGACACCGGCGGCGGCCAGGCCGGCCGGAGTCGGCGCCTCGAACAACGCCCGCACCGACACCGACACACCACGCTCACGCAGCCGCTCGACCAACGACACCGCCAGCAGCGAATGCCCACCCAGGTCAAAGAAGTTGTCCTCCACCCCGACACCGTCGAGCCCGAGAACCTCGGCGAACACCGCGCACAGGATCTCCTCCTGCACCGTCACCGGACCCCGCCCACCACCAGCACCGAACTCCGGCGCCGGCAACGCCGCACGATCCAACTTGCCGTTCACCGTCAACGGCAACTGCTCCAACGCCACGAACGCCGCCGGCACCATGTACTCCGGCAGCCGCTGTCCCACGTATCCGCGCAGATCCGACCCGCCGCCAACCAGGTAAGCGACCAGCCGCTCCCCCACCAGGACAACGGCAGCCTGCTCCACGCCAGGGTGGGACAGCAGGACCGACTCGATCTCACCCGGCTCGATCCGGAAACCACGCACCTTCACCTGGTTGTCGGCCCGGCCCACGAACACCAGCTGACCGTCGGCGGCCCACTTGACCAGGTCACCGGTGCGATACATCCGCCCACCGAACGGACACGCCACAAACCGCTCAGCGGTCAGGCCGGCACGGCCCACATAGCCACGAGCCAGCTGCGCCCCGGCGACATACAACTCCCCCGGCACACCAACCGGGACCGGGGCGAGCGTGTCATCGAGCACGAACAGTTTCGTGTTCGCGATCGGACGGCCAAATGGCACCACGCCTGCACGATCCGGATCCACCGGTGCCGCGGCAACCATCACCGTCGCCTCGGTCGGGCCGTAGGTGTTCACCAATCGCCGACCCGAGGCCCACGTCCGCGCCAACGGCGTACTGATCGCCTCCGCACCGACCAGCAACACCTCCACATCAGGCAGCACCGACGGGTCGACCACTGCCAACAGCGACGGCACAACACTCGCCGCCGACACCGGCAGACCGGCCAACAACTGCGGCTGCTCCCGCTGCGCATCATCAGCGATCACCAACGTGGCACCCGACGCCAGGGTCACGGCCAGATCCAGCACCGACGCGTCGAAGCTGAACGACGCGAACTGCAACACCCCCATGCCTGGCGCGGCGCCCATCACGGGAGCGAACACCGACACCAGATTCGCGAGCGACCCGTGCGAGACGGCCACACCCTTCGGCGTACCCGTCGAACCCGATGTGTAGATCACATACGCCAAGCCCGCCGGGTCCACCGGCACACGCACAGACGTGCCGGGATATTCACCGAAGTCCACGGTGGAGTCGACGACCACCCGGGCGCCGCTGTCGGCCAGCAGGAATGCCGACCGCTCGGCCGGCAACGCGGGATCGATCGGCACGTAGGCCGCCCCCGCCTTCCACGCGCCGAGGATCGCGATGACCAGGTCGGCGCCGCGCGGCAGGCGCACCCCGACCACCGACTCCGGTCCGGCCCCTTCGCGGCGCAGCCACCACGCCACCCGGTTCGCCGCGGCATCCACCTCGGCATAGGTCAGTTCGGTGCCGTCGGCCACCACCGCGACCGCCTCCGGCACGGCCACCGCCTGCCGCTCGAACAGCTCGATCACCGACGCATCCGGGACCGGCGCCGCCGTGTCGTTCCAGGCGGACACCACCCGGTCGCGCTCCTGCGGGTCGAGCACGTCGACCGCGCGCACGCGCACGGCCGGGTCGGCGGTCACCGCTCTCAGCACCCGCACGAACCAGTCGGCGATCCGCTCCGCGGTCTCCCGGTCGAACAGATCCACCGCCGCGGTGACCACACCGCTCAACCCGGCCGGACGGCCCGACTCGTCGAAGCTCTCCCCGACCGTAACGTCGAGGTCGAATCGCGCGGCGGCGTCGATCGCGCGCTCCGCGACCGTCGAGGCCCGGCCGGTC
This sequence comes from Actinoplanes sp. NPDC026619, assembly GCF_040638295.1. Taxonomy (NCBI): domain Bacteria; kingdom Bacillati; phylum Actinomycetota; class Actinomycetes; order Micromonosporales; family Micromonosporaceae; genus Actinoplanes; species Actinoplanes sp. NPDC026619. Next base: position 100,428 of record NZ_JBEZYA010000029.1, on the reverse strand, counting down.
TGCACGCCGCCCAGGTCGAGTTCGCCGCGCTCGGCGTTCTGCAGCGTGAGGATCACCTGGAACAGCGGGTGCCGGGCCAGTGACCGCGCCGGCGCGAGTTCCTCGACGAGACGCTCGAATGGCACATCCTGGTGCGCGAACGCGTCCAGGCCGGCCTCGCGGACCCGGGACAGCACCTGCCGGAAATCCGGGTCACCCGACAGATCCGTACGAATGATCAAGGTGTTGACAAAGAATCCGACCAGGTCGTCCAGTGCCTCGTCGGTGCGCCCGGCCACCGCGGAACCGACCGGGATGTCACTGCCGGCGCCGACCCGGGAGAGCAGCACCGCGAAAGCGGCCTGCAACACCATGAAGGCGGTGACCCCCTCGACGCGGGCCAGCTCGGTCAGCCGGGTGTGCACGTCGGCCGGCACCCGCAACGGCACCCGGTGCCCGCGATGACTCGCCACCGCCGGGCGCGGCCGGTCCACCGGGAGGCTCAGCTCTTCGGGCGCCCCGGCCAGGGCCTGCCGCCAGTGATCCACCTGTCCGGTCATCACCGCATCGCCCAGGTCGTCGCGCTGCCACAGCGCATAGTCGGCGTACTGCACCGGCAGCGGCGCCCACTCCGGCGCTGCTCCGCGCACCCGCGCCGCATAGGCCCGCGACACGTCCCGGCCCAGCGGGCCACGGGACCAGCCGTCCCCCGCGATGTGATGCACGACCAGCACCAGCACCCGATCGCCGTCGGACACCTCGAACAGCCACGCCCGGATCGGCACCTCGACCGCCAGATCGAACGGCTGGCCGATCACCTCGCCAACGGCGCCCGCCAGTTCATCGGCGGCCACCTCGACGACCCGCAGACCCCAATCCAAATCATCAACATCAAGGATTTGCTGGTACGCCTCCCCGTCCGCAACCGCAAACACGGTCCGCAACGACTCGTGCCGCCCGATCACATCGCGCAACGCCGCGTCCAGCGCCGCCACGTCGAGGTCGCCGTCGAGGCGCACCACGGTCGGCAGGTTGTAGGCGCCGTTCGGCCCTTCGAGCTGGGCCAGGAACCACAGCCGGCGCTGGGCGAACGACAGCGGCACCCGCTCCGGGCGCACCCCCGCCCGCAGCGCCGGGCGGGCCCGGGTCCCGTCGAGCCGTGCCGCGAGCCCGGCGACGGTCGGCGCCTCGAACAGCGTCCGCAGCGGCACCTCCACGCCCAGCACCGCGCGGATCCGCGAGACCAGCCGCACCGCCAGCAGCGAATGGCCGCCCAGGTCGAAGAAGTTGTCGTCGACGCCGGGTGACGCCACCCCCAGCACGTCGGCGAACGCCAGGCACAGCAGCTCCTCGCGCACCGTGGCGGGGGCCCGGCCGAGCCCGGTCCGGTACTGCGGCGCCGGCAACGCCCGGCGGTCCAGCTTGCCGTGCGCGGTCAGTGGCAGCCGGTCCAGCTCCACGACGGCGGCCGGCACCATGTATTCCGGCAGCGTCCGGGCGACCAGGGCGCGCAGGTGCGTGGCGGATTCGGCGCCGGGCAGCACGACGTACGCCACCAGCCGGTCGTCGCGCACGATCACCGCGGCCTCGGCCACGGCGGGGTCGTCGAGCAGCACCGCCTCGATCTCGCCCGGTTCGATCCGGAAACCGCGCACCTTCACCTGGTCGTCCGCGCGGCCGATGAACTCGAGCCGGCCGTCGGCGGTCCACTTCGCCAGGTCGCCGGTCCGGTACATCCGCTCGCCGGCGCCCTGCGGGCAGGCCACGAACCGCTGTCCGGTCAGGGCGGGCCGGCCGACGTATCCCCGGGCCACCGCGGCGCCGGCCAGGTAGAGCTCGCCGACCGCGCCCTGCGGGGCCGGGGACAGGCGGTCGTCCAGCACGTACGCCCGTACGTTGGTCAGCGGGTCGCCGATGACCGGCCGGTCGCTCCCGCCCACGCGGGTGGAGACGGTGTCGACGGAGCACTCGGTCGGTCCGTAGACGTTGTAGATCGCGGTCCCGGACGTCTCGGCCAGCTCCTGCCACAGGGCGGCGCCGATCGCCTCGCCGCCGAGCTCAAGCACCTTCGGCCGGTGCCGCTCGTCGCTCAGCAGGCCGGCCGCGACCAGTTGGGTGGCGTAGGACGGGGTCACGTTCACGAAGTCGATGCCCCGGCCGGCCACGTAGTCGACGAAGGCACGCGGGTCGAGCCGCACCTCGTCGTCCAGCACGTGCAGTTCGTGCCCGTCGCAGAGCAGGAGCAGGCCTTCGAGCGAGGTGTCGAAGGAGAACGCCGCGCTCAGCGCCACTCGCAGCCGGGCGTCGCCGGCGTCGGCGAGGAACCCGGAGCGGTGATGCGTCAGCAGGTTCACCATGGCGCGGTGCGGCACCGCCACGCCCTTCGGCGCGCCGGTCGAGCCGGAGGTGTAGATGACGTACGCCGCGTTGTCCGGGCGCAGCGGGCTCAGCCGGTCGGCGTCGGTCACGTCCGTGTCCGGCCCGGCCGGCGTGTCCAGGGTGTCCAGGACGCCGGCGGTCAGGGTGAGCACCGGCGCCGCATCGCCGATCAGGAAGGCGATCCGGCCGGCCGGAAGCGCCGGGTCGATCGCCAGGTACGCGCCGCCGGCCTTCCACACCGCCAGGATCGCGACCACCATCTCCGCCGACCGCGGCAGCAGCAGCGCCACCAGCGTCTCCGGGCCTGTGCCGCGGTCGATCAGGTGCCGGGCGAGCCGGTTCACCCGCGCGTTGAGCTCGGCGAACGAATCCTGGAACGTCGTGCCGAACACCAGCGCGGTCGCGTCCGGAGTCCGCCGCACCTGCTCCTCGAACACGTCGACGACCGTCCCGGACGACACGCCGGCGACCGGCCCGGCGCCCACCGTCCACAGCCGCTCCCGCTCGGCGGCGTCGAGCACGTCGATGGTGTCCAGCCCGGTGTCCGGTCCGCCGTCCGCGGCGGCGGCGAGCGCGGCCACCGTCCGCTCCACCGTGGCGGCCAGCAGCCGCCCGATCGCGGCCGGGTCGAGCGGGTTCGCCACGTCGACGCTCAGGCTCATCGTGTCGCCGCCGAAGTCGTTGACCGAGACGCTGAGCGGGTAGTTGGTCCGTTCCCGGGTCAGGGCCTTGCGGCGGGTCTGCGCGGGGTCCTCCGGCCCGGCGCTGCCGGCGATGTGCCGGTAGTTGAACAGACTGGTGAACAGCGGGCTGATCCCGGCGGCCTGCTGGGCGACCGCGAGCGGCGCGTGCTCATGTTCGAGCAGTGCGGCGAGCTGGGACCGCAGGTGTTCCACCGCGGCCCGCACCCCCACCGCGCGGGTCCGCATCCGCACCGGCAGCGTGTTGATGAACGGCCCGAGCACCCGGTCGGCGCCGGCCCCGGCGTTCATCCGGCCGAACAGCACCGTCCCGAAGACGACGTCGTCGCGGCCGGACACGGCGGCCAGCACCCGGCCCCACGCCACGTGCAGCACGGTCGCGGCGCTCACGCCGAGCCGGCGCGACACCTGCCGCAACCGCTCGACCGACTCGGCCGGCAGCGGCAGCACCGCCGAGCTGGTGCCGGCGCCCTGCCCGAGCACGTCCATCAGCCCGTACGGCGCGGTCGGCTCGGTCACCCCGTCCAGCAGGGCGGCGAAGTGCCGTTCGTGCTCGGCGCGGGGCACCGCGCGGGTCTGTGCCACGAAATCCCGGTACGGCAGGGCCGGCGCCAGCGCGTCCCCCCGGCCGGCCATGATCTCCCGGAGCTCCCGCATCAGGGTGTCCATGCCGACGTGGTCCTGCACCAGGTGGTGCATCCGCAGCAGGCCGAGCCACCCGCCGTCCGGCGTGGCCGCCAGGTGCAGGTCCATCAGCGGCGCCCGGCCGAGGTCGAGCACCGAGCCGGCCAGCGCGATCAGGTCCGCCGGGTCGGTGACGGCCGGGGCGTGCTCCACCACCGGGAGCACCGCGCGCCGCCACACCACCTGCACCGGCTCGCGCAGCCCGGCCCACACCATCGAGGTGCGGTAGATGTCGTGCCGGTCCACGATCTGCTGCAGCGCGCCGATCAGGGCGTCCACCCGGTCCCGGGAGCCGAAGTCCAGCAGCCGCAGGATGACGTACGCGTCGTCGGTCCCGCCGCCGAGGACGTGGTGGAACAGCAGGCCCTCCTGCAGCGGGGCGAGCGGATACACGTCGGCGACGTTGGCGGCGCCGCCGGGCACCGCCGCGACGACCAGCCCGACCTCGGCGTCCGACAGGTCGACCAGCGGCAGCATGTCCGCCGTGATCTCTTGCGCGCCGGCTGGGATCAGGTTCGGCGCGACCGGCGCCGCGGGGCGCACCCCGGCCCGGGCCAGACCGGCCGGGGTCGGCGTCTCGAAGAGCGCGCGCACCGGGACCGCCAGGCCCCGCGTGCGCAGCAGCTCGACCAGCGAGACCGCCAGCAGCGAATGACCGCCCAGGTCGAAGAAGTTGTCCTCGGCGCCGACCGCGTCGACCCGGAGCACCTCGGCGAAGGCGGTGCAGAGCAGCTCCTCCTCCACGGTGGCCGGCCCACGACCGCCGCCCGGGGCGAACTCGGGCGCCGGCAACGCGGCGCGGTCCAGCTTGCCGTTCGCCGTCGTCGGCAGGACCGGCACGACGACCACCGCGGCGGGCACCATGTAGTCCGGCAGCCGCCGGGCCACGGCGCTCTTCACCGCGTCGGTGGTCAGGTCGGCCGCGTCGGCGGCGGGCACCACGTAGGCGACGAGCCGCTCGTCCCGGACGATGACGGCGCTCTGCGCGATCCCGGGATGGCCGAGCAGGGCCGCCTCGATCTCGCCGGGCTCGATCCGGAAGCCGCGCAGCTTCACCTGCTCGTCGGCGCGGCCGACGAAGACGAGCCGGCCGCCGGCGGTCCACTTGACCAGGTCGCCGGTGCGGTACATCCGCTCACCCGCCCGGTACGGGTCGGCGACGAACCGGGACGCGGTCAGCGCCGGCCGGCCCAGGTAGCCGCGGGCCACCCCGGCCCCGGCCAGGTGCAGCTCGCCGACCACGCCGTCCGGCACCGGCGACAGTCCGCCGTCGAGCACGTACGCCCGTACGTTGGTCAGCGGGCGGCCGACGGCCGGCTGGTCCGTCTCGTCCACCCGGCAGAACAGCGCGTCGACGGTGCCCTCGGTCGGGCCGTAGAGGTTGTAGGTGGTGGTCCCCGGCACCGCGGCGAGGTCCCGCCACAGGCCGGCGCCGAGCGCCTCACCGCCCAGCACCAGGACCCGGGGCCGGTGCCCGTCGCCGCCGAGCAGGCCCGCCGGCACCAGCTGCGCCGCGTGCGAGGGCGTGGTGTCCACCAGGTCGATGCGGTGCTCGCGGACGTAGTCGACGAACCGCCGCGGGTCGTGGCGGACCTCGTCGTCGAGGACGTGCAGCTCGTGGCCGTCGCCGAGCAGCAGCAGCTCCTCCAGGGAGGCGTCGAAACTGAACGCCGCGCTCAGCGCCACCCGCAGCCGGCCGCCCGCCTCGGTGGCGGCCGGCCCGGACCGTTGGTGGAGCAGCAGGTTGACCAGGTTGCCGTGCGGCACCACGACGCCCTTGGGCGTGCCGGTCGACCCGGAGGTGTAGATGACGTACGCGGCGTTGCCCGGCCGCGGCGGCGCCGGCCGGCCGGCGGCGGGCGGGTCGGACCGGTCCAACTCGGCCGGCCGCACCCCGTCCGGGCCGCCGAGCACCAGCCGGGCCCCGCTGTCCGCCACCAGGTAGGCGATCCGCTCGGCCGGCAGCGCCGGGTCGATCGGCAGGTACGCCGCGCCGGCCTTCCAGGTCGCCAGGATCGCCACGACCATCTCGGCGGACCGGGGCAGGACCAGCGCCACCACCCGCTCCTCGCCGGCGCCACGTGCGATCAGGTGCCGGGCCAGCCGGTCGGCCCGCCGGTCCAACTCGGCGAAGGTGAGACGGGTGGCGCCGACGACCAGCGCGGTCGCCTCGGGGGTGCGGCGGGCCTGCTCCTCGAAGAGGGCGGCGACGGTGGTCGCGGGCACCTCCCGGGTGCCGCCGTTCCCACCGGCGGGCACCCGGTCGCGCTCCGCGTCGTCGAGCACGTCCACCGCGTGCAGCCGCACCCGCGGGGTCCGGGTCACGGTGGCGAGCACCCGTTCCCACCGCCGGGCGAGCGTGTCGACCGAGGCGACGTCGAACAGATCCGCGGCCGCGATGATCGACCCGTACAGCCCGGCCGGCCGGCCCTGATCGTCGAAGGTCTCCCGGACCGTCACGTCGAGGTCGAACTTCGCCGGCACCGAGGCCTGCGGCTGCTCGCCGGGGACCGCCCCGGTGTTCTGCACGGTGAGCATCACCTGGAACAGCGGGTGCCGGGCCAGCGACCGGACCGGCGCGAGGTCCTCGACCAGCCGCTCGAACGGCGCGTCCTGGTGCTCGATCGCCTCCAGGGCCGCCTCGCGGACCCGGCCGAGGACCTCCCGGAACTCCGGGTCGCCGGACAGATCGGTGCGCAGCACCAGCGTGTTGACGAAGAAACCGACCAGGTCGTCGAGGGCGTTGTCGGTGCGGCCGGCCACCGGGAACCCGATCGGCACGTCGTCGCCCGCGCCGAGCCGCGACAGCAGGACGGCCAGCGCCGCCTCGAGCACCATGAAGGTGGTCACGCCCTCGGCGCGGGCCAGATCGGCCAGGCGCTGATGAACGTCGGCCGAGGCGTGCAGCGGAACCCGGTGCCCGCGGTAGCTGGCCGCCGGCGGGCGCGGCCGGTCCACCGGCAGGGCGAGTTCCTCGGGCGCCCCGGCCAGGGTGCGCTGCCAGTAGCCGAGCTGCCCGGCCAGCACACTGGACGGGTCGGCCGGGTCGCCGAGCACTTCGCGCTGCCAGAGCGCGTAGTCGGCGTACTGCACCGGCAGCGGTTCCCAGTCCGGCGCGGTGCCGCGCCGCCGGGCCGTGTACGCGGCCGTCAGGTCCCGGCGCAGCACGCCCATCGACCAGCCGTCGGCGGCGATGTGGTGCACGACGAGCACCAGCACGTGTGCGGCGCCGGCGCGGAACAGCCGGCCCCGGATCGGGATCTCGGCCGCCAGGTCGAAGGCGTGGAACGAGGCCTGCTCGACCTGCCCGGCCAGCTCGCCGGGCGCGACGCTCGCCAGCGGCAGGTCCGCGCCCATACCGAGCTCCCCGGCGGCGAGGATCCGCTGGTGCGGCTCGCCGCCCGCGACGGCGAAGACGGTCCGCAGCGCCTCGTGGCGGCCGATGACGTCCCGCAGCGCGGCCTGCAGCGCGGCGGCGTCCACGTCCTCGCCGAGCCCGACGACCAGCGGGATGTTGTAGGTCGGGCTCGGCCCTTCCAGCTCGTTCAGGAACCAGAGCCGGCGCTGCGCGTACGACAAGGGAATCATCAGTTTGTCTCCTTACGCATCGGCCGCAGTGCCGGCCGGTTCGACTTCTGGTCGCCGAGGTTTTCCGCGAGTCGCGCCGGGGTCGGCGCCTCGAACAGCATTCGGATCTTGACCGCCAGGCCCAGCCGGGCCCGGATCCGGGACAGCAGACGGATCGCGAGCAGCGAGTGTCCGCCGAGGTCGAAGAAGCTCTCGTCGACGCCGACCGCGTCGCGGCCGAGCACTTCGGCGAACACCTCGCAGAGCACCGTCTCCCGCTCGCCCGACGGCGCCCGCCCGGCGGCGGCGCCGGCGTGCTCGTCCGGGTCGGGCAGCGCGGCCCGGTCGAGCTTGCCGTTGGAGGTCAGCGGCAGGTCGGCCACCGTCACGAAGACGGCCGGGACGAGGTGGTCGGGCAGCCGCTCGGCCAGGTACGCCCGCAGGTCGCCGCCGTCGTCGTGCACGACGTACGCGACCAGCCGGCCGGCCCGCGCCACCACGGCGGCCTGCCGCACCGCGGGATGCCCGCGCAGCACGGCCTCGACCTCGCCGGGCTCGACCCGGAATCCGCGGATCTTCACCTGGTCGTCGGCCCGGCCGAGGAAGACGAGCAGCCCGCCGGGTGTCCACTTCGCCCGGTCGCCGGTGCGGTACATCCGCTCCCCGGTCCCGACCGGGCAGGCCACGAAGCGCTGCCCGGTCAGCGCGGCCCGGCCGAGGTAGCCGCGGGCCAGGCCGGCCCCGGCCACGTAGAGCTCGCCGGGCACACCGGCCGGCACCGGCCGCAGCCGGTCGTCGAGGACGTAGGTGCGGGCGCCGGCGATCGGCGCTCCGATCGGCACGTCGCCGCCGGCCAGCATGTCCGCGGACAACTCGGTCGCGGCCACCCCGATGGTCGTCTCGGTCGGCCCGTAGTGATTGAACACCCGCCGGCCGGTCCCGAGCAGTCCCCGGACCCAGTCGGCCGGGGCCGCCTCGCCGCCGAGCACCAGCGACCGGACCGGCAGGTCCGCCGCCAGCGCCATCAGGTGCGACGGCACGGCCTTGAGGTGGTCGATGCGGTGCTCGCTCAGGTACGTCTCCAGCGCTGCCGGGTCCATCACCGTCGCCTCGCCGGGCACGTGCAGCTGCCCGCCGGTGGCCAGGCTGACGAACAGCACCGTGTTGCCCAGGTCGGTGATCTGCGGCTGGAGCAGCGCGAACCGCCCGCCGGACCAATCGAGCCGCTGCGCCGCCGCGGCCACGTAGGCGGCCAGCGACGCGTGCGTGACGGCCACGCCCTTCGGCGTGCCGGTCGAGCCGGAGGTGTAGATGACGTAGGCGAGCCCGGCGCGCGGCGCGATGAGCTCCGGCCCGGCCGGCGCGGCGACCAACTCGTCCTGCCACACCAAGGGAAGGTCCGCAGTCCCCGCGGGCGGCTCCGTCCGGTCGGCGAGGACGACCCGGGCGCCGCTGTCGGCGACCATGAAGGCCAGCCGCTCGGCCGGCAGACGCCCGTCGAGCGGCAGATAGGCCGCGCCGGCCCGCCACACGCCGAGGATCGCCGCGATCGTCGGCACGCCCCGCGGCAGGCACAGGCCGACCACCGACTCCGGGGTCACGCCCCGCTCGCCCAGCCCGCGGGCGATCCGGCCGGCCCGCTCGTCCAGCTCGGCGTAGGTGACCTCGGTCCCGTCGGCGACCACCGCCACCGCGTCCGGCGTGGCGGCGACCTGCTCGCGGAACCGCTCCAGGACCAGCGGCGCCGGGCCGGGCAGCGCGGTGTCGTTCCAGGCGTGCACGACGCGGTCGCGTTCGGCCGCGTCGAGCACGTCCACCGCGTGCAGCCGGGTCCGGGGCTCGGCGGTCACCGCGCCCAGGGTCCGGGCGAACCAGCCGGCGATCCGGTGTGCCGTCGGGGCGTCGAACAGGTCCGCTGCGGCGGTGACCACGCCGCGCAGCCCGGTGGGGCGGCCGTCGGCGTCGAAGGTCTCGCTGACCGCGACGTACAGGTCGTAGCGTCCCGGGGTGATCGCGGCGCTGCCGAGCACCGATCCGGCGCCGGAGGCCCGCACGCCGGCCAGGTCCAGGGTGGCGCGTTCGGTGTTGTGCACGGTGAGCACCACCTGGCAGAGCGGGTGGCGGGCCAGCGAGCGGGCCGGCGCCAGCTCCTCCACCAGCCGTTCGAAGGGGACGTCCTGGTGGGCCAGCGCGCCGAGGCCGGTCTCCCGGACCCGGTCCAGCACCTCGCCGAACTCGGGGTCACCGGACAGGTCGGTGCGGATCACCAGCGTGTTGACGAAGAACCCGACGAGCTCCTCGAGCGCCTCGTCGCCGCGCCCGGCGACCGGGGAGCCGATCGGGATGTCCGCGCCGGCGCCGAGCCGGGACAGCAGCACCGCGAGGGCGGCCTGCAGCACCATGAAGGTCGTGACGCTCCGCTCGCGGGCGAGCGACACCAGCCGCTCGTGCACCTCGGCCCCGATGAGCAGCGGCGCGGCGTGCCCGCGGTGGCTGGCCACCGGCGGCCGGGCCCGGTCGACCGGAAGCGCCAGCTCCTGCGGCGCCCCGGCCAGATTCCCGCGCCAGTAGGCGACCTGCCGGGACAGCAGGCTCTGCGGGTCGGTGTCGTCGCCGAGCAGGTCGCGCTGCCACAGCGCGTAGTCGGCGTACTGGACCGGCAGCGGCGCCCAGTCCGGCGCCGCGCCACGCAGCCGCGCCGCGTACGCGGTGGACAGGTCCCGGCCGAGCGGGCCGGTGGACCATCCGTCACTGGCGATGTGGTGCAGCAGCAGGACCAGCACCTGCTCGTCGCCGGCGCGCATCAGCCAGGCCCGGACCGGGATCTCGGTGGCGAGGTCGAACGTGTGCCGGGTGGCCTGCGCGACCGTCTCGGCGAGCCGGTCCGCCTCGACCGCCACCACCTCCAGCCGCCAGTCCAGCTCGGCGGGGTCGAGGATCCGCTGGTAGGGCTCGCCGTCCACGACCGGGAACACGGTCCGCAACGCCTCGTGCCGGGCGATCACGTCGTGCAGCGCGTCCTGCAACGCGGCCACGTCGACGGCGCCGGTGAGCCGCACGGTAAGCGGGGTGTTGTAGGTGGCGCTCGGGCCTTCCAGCTCGCCCAGGAACCACAGCCGGCGCTGCGCGAACGACAGCGGCACCCGTTCCGGGCGGGGCGCGGCCCGCAGCGGCGGGCGGGCGGTGTCCGCCTCGGGTCCGGTCAGCCGGGCCGCGAGCTCGGCGACCGTCGGCGCCTCGAACAGCACCCGCAGCGGCAGCTCCACACCGAGGGCCGCCCGGATCCGGCTGATCAGCCGCACCGCGAGCAGGGAGTGCCCGCCCAGGTCGAAGAAGCTGTCCGCCACCCCGACCGTGTCCACGCCGAGGACCTGGGCGAAGGCGCCGCAGAGCAGCTCCTCCTGGACGGTGGCCGGGCCGCGGCTGCCGTGCGTCGCGTACTGCGGCGCGGGCAGCGCATGGCGGTCGAGTTTGCCGTTGGCCATCAGCGGCAGCGCGGCCAGCACGACGAACGCGGACGGCACCATGTACTCCGGCAGTCGGGCCGAGACGAACTGCCGCAGGTCCGCGTCGGCGCCGCCGACCACGTAGGCGACCAGCCGCTTGTCGTCCGCGACGTCCTCCCGCACGATCACCGCGGCCTGCTCGACCGCCGGGTGCGCCAGCAGTGCCGCCTCGATCTCGCCCGGCTCGATCCGGAACCCGCGGATCTTCACCTGCTCGTCGGCGCGGCCGAGGAACGCCACCTGCCCGTCGGCGGTCCACTTGGCCAGGTCACCGCTGCGGTACATCCGGCCGGGGCGGAACGGGTTCGCCACGAACCGGTGCGCGGTGAGCCCGGGACGGCGCAGGTAGCCACGGGCCACCTGGTCGCCGGCCAGGTAGATCTCACCGGCCACGCCGGGCGGCACCGGGGCCAGCCGCTCGTCGAGCACGTAGACCTGGGTGTTGAAGGCCGGCGTGCCGATCGGCGGGGCCTGCTCGCCGTCCCAGTCGTCGTCGTACCAGGAGGTGAGGTAGACGGTCGTCTCGGTCGGCCCGTAGAGGTTGACGACCCGGGTCTGCGGCAGCGCCGCCCGGATCTGCCGCAACAGCGGGGCGCTCAGCACCTCGCCGGCCAGCACCACGAAGTCGGCCGACACCCCGGTCAGCCCGGCGGCCAGGGTCTGCGCGATGGTCGACGGGACCGCGCTGATCGCGCTCGCCGCCAGTGGCCGGTCGGCGGACCGCTCGGCCAGCGCCAGAATGTCGCCGACCACCTCGAGCGAGCCGCCGGTGAGCAGCGGCGCGAAGATCTCGAAGATCGACACGTCGAAGCTCAGCGAGGTGGAGGCGACCACCCGCGACAGGCCGCGCGCCCCGAAGAGCGACGCGGTCCAGGCCACGAAGGTCACCACGTTGCGGTGCTCGACGACGACGCCCTTGGGCACGCCGGTCGACCCGGAGGTGTAGATCACGTACGCCGGGTGGTCCGGCCGCAGCGGTGTGGTGCGCTCGCCGGCCGTCAGGTCGCCGCCGGGCAGCCGGGCGAGGTCCGCCGCGACCGCGGGGTCGTCGAGGACCACGGCGGCCGGCCCGGTCGTCCCGCCGGCCACCGCCCGCGAGGTGAGCAGGCAGGCGGCCGCGCCGTCGGCGAGCATGAACGCCACCCGGTCGGCGGGGTAGTTCGGGTCGACCGGCAGATAGGCCGCGCCCGACTTGAGCACGCCCCAGAGCGCGACCAGCACGTCGGCACCGCGGTGCAGGCCGACCGCGACCACCGACTCCGGTCCCACGCCGCGGGCGCGCAGGTACCGGGCGATCCGGTTGGCCCGGGCGTTCAACTCGGCATAGGTGAGCCGCTCGTCGCCGGCGGTCACCGCCACCGCGCCGGGGGTCCGGGCGGCCTGCTCCTCGAACAGCTCGACGATCGTGGCGTCGCGGACCGGGTGGTCGGTGTCGTTCCAGCCGTGCACGATCAGCTCGCGGTCCGCGTCGTCGAGCACGTCCACCGCGTGCAGCCGCACCTGCGGCGCCGCGGTCAGCCGGTCGAGGACCCGGACGAACCAGGTCGCGATCCGCTCGGCGGTCGCCGCGTCGAACAGGTCGGCCGACACGGTCAGCGATCCGGCCAGGCCATCCGGCCGGCCCTGCGCGTCGGTCAGCTCGCCGACCGCGATGTCCAGGTCGAACCGGGCCGTGACCGTGGTCGAGCGGTCCGGCAGAGGCCGGTCCGGCAGAGGCCGGTCCGGAGCCCGGCGGGCGCCCAGGTCCAGCTCGGCGCGTTCGTTGTTCTGCACGCTGAGCATGACCTGGAAGAGCGGGTGCCGGGCCAGGGACCGGGCCGGCGCGAGCTCCTCGACCAGCCGCTCGAACGGCACGTCCTGGTGCGCGAAGGCGTCCAGCCCGGCCTCCCGCACCCGGCCGAGCACCTGCCGGAACTCCGGGTCGCCGGACAGGTCGGTCCGGATCACCAGGGTGTTGATGAACAGCCCGACCAGGTCGTCCAGCGCCTCGTCGGTGCGCCCGGCGACCGGGAACCCGATCGGGACGTCGGTGCCCGCGCCGAGCCGGGACAGCAGCACCGCGAGCGCCGCCTGCAGCACCATGAACGGCGTCGCGCCCTCGGCCCGGGCGACGTCGCGCAGCCGCCGGTGGACGGCGGCCGGGACCCGCAGCGGCACCCGGTGGCCGACATGGCTGCCGGTCGTCGGCCGCGGCCGGTCGTAGGGCAGGGTCAGCTCCTCCGGCGCTCCGGCGAGGGCCTGGCGCCAGTGGTCGATCTGGCCGGCCTCGTCGCCGAGCAGATCGCGCTGCCAGCGGGCGTAGTCGGCGTACTGGACCGGCAGGGGCCGCCAGGCCGGAGCCGTGCCGCGCCGCCGGGCCGCATACGCCGTGGACACGTCGCGGGCGAGCGGTCCCCGCGACCAGCCGTCGCTGGCGATGTGGTGCAGCACCAGCAGCAGCGTGTGGTCGCCGGGCCCGGTCCGGAACAGCGTCGCCCGGATCGGCAGGTCCGCCGTCAGGTCGAACGGCTGCCGGGTCGCCCGGTCGATCGCGTCCGGCAGCTCCGCCGCGCCGGTGTCGACGACCGGAAGCCGCCAGTCCACCTCGGTGGCGTCCAGGATGCGCTGGTACGGCTCGCCGTCCGCGACCGCGAAGACGGTCCGCAGCGACTCGTGCCGGGTGATCACGTCGAGCAGTGCGGCGTCCAGCGCCGGCACGTCGAGGTCCTCGCCCAGCCGTACGGTGATCGGAATGTGGTAGGTCGGCGCCGGGCCCTCGAGCTGGGCCAGGAACCACAGCCGGCGCTGCGCGAAGGACAGCGGCGGCCGCTCGGGCCGGGTGGCGGAGCGCAGCGCCGCCCGGGCCCGCGCCGCGCCGGGGCCGCCCAGCCGGGTGGCCAGACCGGCCACGGTGGGCGACTCGAACAGCGCACGCAGGGGCAGTTCGACGCCGAGCGTCGCCCGGATCCGCGAGACGAGCCGGACCGCGAGCAGCGAGTGCCCGCCGAGGTCGAAGAAGTTGTCGTCGACGCCGACCGTGTCCCGGCCGAGCACCTGGGCGAAGGCGGCGGCGAGCAGCTCCTCCTGGATCGTGCCCGCGGCCCGGCCGCTGCCGGCGGCGTACTCGGGGGCGGGCAGTGCTTTGCGGTCGAGCTTGCCGTTGCCGGTCAGCGGCAGCGCGGACAGGGTGCGGAACGCCGACGGGACCATGTAATCGGGCAGGCGCTGAGCGGTGAAGCCGCGCAGGTCGGCGCCGTCACCGCCGACGACGTAGGCGGCCAGCCGCTCGTCGCGCACGACGACCGCGGCGTGTTCGACGTCCGGGTGACTGCGCAGAACCGCCTCGACCTCACCCGGCTCGACCCGGAACCCGCGGATCTTGACCTGCTGGTCGGCCCGGCCGAGGAACATCAGGTTGCCGTCGTCGGCCCACTTCACCCGGTCGCCGGTGCGGTACATCCGGCCACCGTGCGGGCAGGCCACGAACCGCTCGGCGGTCAGGGCCGCGCGGCCCACGTAACCGCGAGCCACCCCCGCCCCGGCCACGTACAGCTCGCCGGGCACCCCGACCGGGACCGGGCGCATCCCGTCGTCGAGCACGTACACCCGGGTGTTCGCCAGCGGCGCGCCGATCGGCACGCTGCCCCCGGTCAGTTCCACCGTGGTCACGCCGACGGTGGTCTCGGTCGGCCCGTAGTGGTTGAAGACCCGCCGGCCCTCGGCCAGCAGACTGCGCACCCATGCGGCGGGCGCGGCCTCACCGCCGAGCACCAGCGACCCCACCGGCAGCGGCACACCCAGCGCCATCAGGTGCGACGGCACCGCCTTGACGTGCTCGATCCGGTGCTCGGTCAGGTAGCCGACCAGCTCGGCCGGGTCCATCACGGTGTCGTGGTCCAGCAGGTGCAACTCGCCGCCGGTGGCGAGGCTGGTGAACAGCACCGTGTTGCCGAGGTCGGTGACCTGCGGCTGCAGGACCGCGTAGCGGCCGCCGTTCCAGCCGAGCCGTTGCGACACCGAGCTCACGTAGTTGGCCAGCGACTCGTGGGTGACCGCGACGCCCTTCGGCACTCCGGTCGACCCGGACGTGTAGATCACGTACGCCAGCCCGGCCGGCTCGATGTCGACGGCGGGCGCAGCCGGCCTGCCCGCGGGCCGGACCGCGTCGTCCAGGACCAGGACAGGCACGCCGGCCGCGCGGTCGGCGGCCGCCACCAGCAACCGCGCTCCGCTGTCGGCGAGCATGAACTCGATCCGGTCGGCGGGCAGCGCGGTGTCGATCGGGAGATAGGCCGCACCAGCCTTCCACACGCCGAGGATCGCCGTGATCATCTGGGCGCCGCGGGGCAGGCCGAGCGCGACCACCGACTCCGGCCCGACCCCTTCTCGGCGCAGCGACCACGCCACCCGGTTCGCGGCCGCGTCCACCTCGGCATAGGTCAGCTCGACGCCGTCGGCCACCACCGCGACCGCATCCGGCGCCGCCACCGCCTGCCGTTCGAACTGCTCGATGACCGTCGCGTCGGGCAGCGGTGCCGCCGTGTCGTTCCAGGCGGACACCACCCGCTCCCGGTCCACCTCGTCGAGCACGTCGACCTCGCGCACGAGCACGGCCGGGTCGGCGGTCACCGCTTCCAGCACCCGCACGAACCAGCCGGCGATCCGCTCCGCGGTCTCCCGGTCGAACAGATCCACCGCCACCGTGACCACACCGCTCAACCCGGCCGGACGGCCCGACTCGTCGAAACTCTCGCCGATCGTCACGTCCATGTCGAACCGGGCCGGCGCCTCGGCGCCCTCCGCGGCGGAAGTGCCGCCGACGCCCACGCCGGGCAGGTCGAGCGCGGCCCGCTCGGTGTTCTGCAGGGTCAGCATGACCTGGAACAGCGGGTGCCGGGTCAGCGACCGCACCGGCGCCAGCTCTTCGACCAGGCGCTCGAACGGCACGTCCTGATGCGCGAACGCATCCAGGCTGGCCTCGCGGACCCGGGACAGCACCTGCCGGAAATCCGGGTCACCCGACAGATCCGTACGGATGATCAGGGTGTTGACGAAGAAGCCCACCAGCTCGTCCAGGGCTTCATCGGTACGCCCCGCGACGCCCGACCCGATCGGGATGTCCGTCCCGGCGCCGAGCCGGGACAGCAGCACGGCCAGGGCGGCCTGCACCACCATGAAGGTGGTCGCGTTCTCGCCGCGGGCCAGGCCGGCGAGCCGTTCGTGCACGGCGGCCGGGAGGCGCACGGGAACGCGGTGACCGCGGTGGCTCGCGGTGGCCGGCCGGGGCCGATCGAACGGCAGGACGAGCTCCTCGGGCGCGCCGGAGAGCGCCTGCCGCCAGTGGTCCACCTGGCCGGTCATCTCGTCGCCCAGCACGTCGCGCTGCCAGAGCGCGTAGTCGGCGTACTGCACCGGCAGCGGCGCCCACTCCGGGATTTCCCCGCGCAGCCGGGCCGCGTAGGCCAGCGACACGTCGCGGGCCAGCGGCCGCATCGACCAGCCGTCCCCGGCGATGTGGTGCACGACGAGGACCAGCACCCGGCTCCCGTCGGTCACCTCGAACAGCCAGGCCCGGATCGGCACCTCGGCGGCCAGGTCGAAGGCGTACCGGGTGGCCTGCGCGACCGTGGCCGACAGGTCATCGGTTGTCACCGAGCGCACCTGCAGGGCCCAGTCCAGCTCGGCCGGGTTCAGGATCCGCTGATAGGGCTCGCCTTCCGCCGTGGCGAAGACGGTCCGCAGCGGCTCGTGCCGGGCGATGACGTCGCGCAGGGCAGCGTCGAGGGCGGCCGCGTCGAGGTCGCCGTCGAGGCGGACCACGGTCGGCACGTTGTACGTGTCGCTCGGCCCTTCCAACTGCGCGAGGAACCACAGGCGGCGCTGGGCGAAGGACAACGGCACCCGCTCCGGACGCTCCACGGCACGCAACGCCGGACGCGCCTGGGCCCCGCCGAGCTGTGCCGCCAGCTCGGCAACGGTCGGCGCTTCGAACAACACCCGGACCGGCACCTCCACACCGAGCACCGCCCGGATCCGCGACACCAGCCGGACCGCCAGCAGCGAGTGGCCACCCAGATCGAAGAAGCTGTCGTCGACCGACACCTCACCCAAGCCCAGGACCTCAGCGAACGCCGCGCACAGCACCTCCTCCTGCACCGTCGCCGGCGCCCGCCCGGCACCCGCCACGAACTCCGGCGCCGGCAAGGCCTTCCGATCGACCTTGCCGTTCACCGTCAACGGCAACTCGTCCAGCTCCACGAACACCGCCGGAACCATGTACTCCGGCAACCGCTGACCCGCGAACGCTTTGAGGTCGACCCCGTCGTGCACCACATACGCGACCAGCCGGCCCTCACGAACCACCACCGCCGCCTGACGCACCTGCGGATGACCCGCCAGCACCGCCTCGACCTCACCCGGCTCGATCCGGAACCCACGAATCTTCACCTGGTCATCGGCCCGGCCGACGAACACCAGCGTGCCGTCCCCAGCCCACTTCACCCGGTCGCCCGTGCGATACATCCGGCCACCCTGCGGACACGCCACGAACCGCTCGGCCGTCAGGGCCGCGCGACCCACATACCCACGCGCCACCCCCGCCCCGGCCACGTACAACTCACCGGGCACGCCCACCGGGACCGGGCGCAACCCGCCATCCAGGACATAGGCCCGACCGTTGGCGATCGGCTCACCGATCGACGCCACGTCACCCGGCACCAACGGCTGCGACATCGACGCACACACCGTCGTCTCGGTCGGGCCATAGGCGTTGATCAAGTGACGGTCGGTCGACCAGCGATCCACCTGAGCGCGATCGAGCGCTTCGCCGGCCGACACCAGCGTCGTCACCGATTCCAGATCGCCGGTGTCCAGCACAGCAAGCACCGCAGGCGGCAACGTCACGTGCGACACCCGATGCCGGTCGATCATTTCGACCAGACCAGCACCCGGAGCGAGCTCGGCCGCCGGCGCAGTCACCAACGTGGCGCCCGAACACAGGGCCATCACGACCTCGGACACGGCCGCGTCGAACCCGATCGAGGCGAACTGCAACACCCGCGCCGTCGAGTCCACCCCGAACCGGTCGATCTGCGCCGTCGCCAGGTTCACCATCCCGGCGTGCGACACCGCCACACCCTTGGGCACACCGGTCGATCCGGAGGTGTAGATGACATACGCCAGGCCCAGCGGATTCACGACCGGAAGCTCACACGGCGTAGCCGCCAACGCTCCGTCCAGCACCACCGACGGCACCCGGCCCACCGGCAGCTCATCCACCACATCCTCGGTACCCAGCAACAAGGTGGCCCGGCTGTCCGCCACCATGAACGCGATCCGCTCCGTCGGCAAAGACGGATCCACCGGCAGGTAGGCTGCTCCGGCCTTCCACACGCCGAGGATCGCCGTGACCAGGTCCGCCCCGCGGCCCATCGCCACCGCAACCACCGACTCGGCACCCACACCGAACCCACGCAAGTAACCGGCGACCCGATTCGAGCGGGCATCCAACTCGGCATAGGTGAGCTCGACACCATCGGCCACCACAGCCGGCGCATCCGACACCCGGCTGGCGAACATGTCCAGCACCGTGGTGTCCGGCACCGGGGCCGACCGGTCGTTCCAGGCGTGCAGCACCTGGTCGCGCTGCGGCGCGTCGAGCACGTCGATCGTCCGCAGGCCTTGCTCCGGGCCGCCGTCGAGCGCGGTCCGCAGCGCCCCGACGAGGTGGTCCAGCGCGTTGTGCAGCAGCCGGACGACGTCCTCCGGGTCGATCGGGGCGACCACGTCGACGCCGAGCACCAGACCGGCGTCACCGAGGTCGTTGGCGGACCCGTTGAGCGGGTAGTTGGTCCGTTCCTGGGTCAGCACCTTGTGGACACCCCAGGTCGTGCCCTCGTCCGCGGGCGGCGGGGTCCCGAGGCCGGCGAGGTGCCGGTAGTTGAAGAGGCTCGTGAACAACGGACTGATCCCACTCGCCTGCTGAGCCACCGCCAACGGCGCATGCTCATGCTCCACCAAACCGGCAAGCTGATCCCGCATCCCCTGCACAGCGACACGCACACCCACCCCACCGGCAAACACCCGCACCGGCAACGTATTGATGAACGGACCGAGCACCCGATCAGCACCCGCACCGGCATTCATCCGGCCGAACAACACCGTCCCGAACACCACATCCTCACGACCCGACACCGCCGCCAGCACCCGGCCCCACGCCACATGCAGCACCGTCGCCGGACTCACCGACAACCGGCGCGCCACGTCACGCAGCCCGGCAACCGTCTCCGGCGCCACCATCAGCACCGCCGAGGCCGTGTCCGCGCCTTCGCCGCGCACGTCCATCAGCCCGTACGGCGCGGTCGGCTCGGTCACGTCGCCGAGCAGACCGGCGAAGTAGCGCTCGTGCTCGGCCCGCGGCACCGCCCGGGTCTGCGCCACGAAGGACCGGTAGGGCAACGCCGGGCGCAGATCCTGCGGGCGGCCGTCCATGATCGTTCGCAGGTCCTGCATGAGCGCTTCCATGCCCACGTGGTCCTGCACGAGGTGGTGCATGCGCAGCAGACCGAGCCAGCCGCCGCCCGGCTTGGGCGCCACGTGCAGGTCCATCAGCGGGGCCTGGCGCAGGTCGAGGACCGAGCCGACCACGTCGATCAGCGCCGCCGGGTCCACCGCCTCGAATTCGTGCTCGACCACCGGCAGTTCGGCGTGCCGCCAGACCACCTGCACCGGCTCGCGCAGCCCCTCCCACACCATCGAGGTGCGGTAGATGTCGTGCCGGTCGACGATCTGCTGCAGCGCCGAGGCGAGCGCGTCGAGGTGCACGCGGCCGTCGAACTCGAGCACGCGCAGGATCACGTACGCGCCGCCGGCGAGCAGGTGATGGAAGAGCAGGCCCTCCTGCAGCGGAGCCAGCGGGTAGATGTCGGCGATGTTCGCCGCACCCCCGGGCACCGACGCCACGACGTTCGCCAGCTCAGCCTCCGTGAGCTCAACCAGCGGAAGCATGTCGGTGGTGATCTGCTGTGCCCCATCGGGAATCAGGTTCGGCGGAACCTCAACCGACCGGGTGACACCGGCGGCGGCCAGGCCGGCCGGCGTCGGCGCCTCGAACAACGCCCGCACCGACACCGACACACCACGCTCACGCAGCCGCTCGACCAACGACACCGCCAGCAGCGAATGCCCACCGAGGTCGAAGAAGTTGTCTTCCACCCCCACCGATTCCAGGCCCAGCACCTGGGCAAACACGGCACACAGGATCTCCTCCTGCACCGTCGCCGGACCCCGCCCACCACCGGCACCGAACTCCGGCGCCGGCAACGCCGCACGATCGAGCTTGCCGTTCACCGTCAACGGCAACTGCTCCAACGCCACGAACGCCGCCGGCACCATGTACTCCGGCAGCCGCTGCGCCACCTGCTCACGAAACCCATCAACCAAACCACCGACGACGTACGCGACCAGCCGCTCCCCCACAAGGACCACAGCCACCTGCTCCACGTGGGACAAAAGGACCGACTCGATCTCACCCGGCTCGATCCGGAACCCACGCACCTTCACCTGGTTGTCAGCCCGCCCGACGAACACCAACTGCCCATCCGAGGCCCAGCGCACCAGATCTCCGGTGCGATACATCCGCCCACCGAACGGACACGCCACAAACCGCTCAGCCGTCAAACCCGCACGACCCACATAGCCACGAGCCAGCTGCGCCCCGGCGACATACAACTCCCCAGGCACACCGACCGGGACCGGGGCGAGCGTCTCGTCCAGCACGAACAGCCTGGTGTTCGCGATCGGGCGGCCGAATGGGACGACTCCCGCACGATCCGGATCCACTGACGCGGCAGCGACCATCACCGTCGCCTCGGTCGGTCCATAGGTGTTCACCAACCGGCGACCCGTGGCCCAGGTCCGCGCCGACGGAGTGCTGATCGCCTCCGCGCCGACCAGGAGAACCTCTACATCGGCCAGCACCGACGGGTCGACGACTGCCAGAAGTGACGGGACCACGCTCGCCGCCGACACCGGCAGGCCCGCCAACAGCTCCGGCTGCTCCCGCTGTTCGTCATCGGCGATCACCAGCGAAGCACCCGAGGCAAGAGTCACGGCCAGATCCAGCACCGACGCGTCGAAACTGAACGACGCGAACTGCAAGACACCCCGGCCCGGCGCCGCCCCCATCACCGGAGCGAACACCGACACCAGATTCGCGAGCGACCCGTGCGAGACGGCCACACCCTTCGGCGTACCCGTCGAACCCGATGTGTAGATCACATATGCCAGGACCGCCGAGCCGACCTGGACCCCCAGCGCCGTGTCCGGGCAACCAGCGAAACTGACCGCCGCGTCGACGACCACCTGCGCCCCGCTGTCGGCCACCAGGAACTCGATGCGCTCGCCAGGCAGTGCCGGATCGATCGGTACATACGCCGCTCCCGCCTTCCACACCCCGAGGATCGCGATCACCAGGTCCGCGCCGCGCGGCAATGACAGCGCCACCACCGACTCGACACCCACACCCCGCCCGCGCAGCCACCACGCCACTCGGTTAGCCGCCGCATCCACCTCGGCATAGGTCAGCGAAGCGCCATCGGCCACCACCGCGACCGCATCCGGCACCGCCACCGCCTGCCGCTCGAACAGCTCGACCACCGACGCATCCGGGACCGGCGCCGCCGTGTCGTTCCAGGCGGACACCACCCGGTCGCGCTCCTGCGGGTCGAGCACGTCGACCGCGCGCACGCGCACGGCCGGGTCGGTGGTCACCACGTCGAGCACTCGGGCGAGCCGCTCGGCGAACCGGGCCGCCGAGTCCGCGTCGAACAGGTCCGCGGTCAGGGTCACCGAACCTCGGAGCCCGGCGGGCCGGCCGTCGGCGTCGAAGACTTCGCCGACGATGGTGTCGACGTCGAAGCGGGCCGACACCTCGGCTCCGGCGGCCTGCGGGGCGCTTCCACCCACGCTGACGCCGGGCAGGTCGAGCGTGGCCCGTTCGGTGTTCTGCAGGGTCAGCATGACCTGGAACAGCGGGTGCCGGGTCAGCGACCGCACCGGCGCCAGCTCTTCGACCAGGCGCTCGAACGGCACGTCCTGATGCGCGAAAGCACCGAGGCTCGCCTCGCGGACCCGGCCGAGGACCTGCCGGAAATCCGGGTCACCCGACAGATCCGTACGAATGATGAGGGTGTTGACGAAGAACCCGACCAGGTCGTCCAGCGCTTCGTCGGTACGCCCGGCCACCGCGGAACCGACCGGGATGTCGCTGCCGGCGCCGACGCGGGACAGCAGGACGGCCAGGGCGGCCTGCACCACCATGTACGGGGTCACGCCCTCGGCACGGGCGAGGTCGAGCAGCCGCTCGTGGATGCCGGCGGAGACCCGCAACGGCGCCCGATATCCGCGATGACTCGCCGTGGCCGGGCGCGGCCGATCCACCGGAAGGCTGAGCTCTTCGGGCGCCCCGGCGAGGGCTTGCCGCCAGTAGTCAACCTGGCCCGTCATCTCGTCGCCCAGCACGTCACGCTGCCACAGCGCGTAATCGGCGTACTGCACCGGCAGCGGCGTCCACTCCGGGGTTTCCCCGCGCAGCCGGGCCGCGTAGGCCACCGACACGTCGCGAGCGAGCGGCCGCATCGACCATCCGTCCCCCGCGATGTGATGGACGACCAGCACCAGCACCCGCTCCCCGTCGGACGCCTCGAACAGCCACGCCCGGATCGGCATCTCGGTAGCCAGGTCAAACGTTTGACGCATCGCCTCGTCAACCGCGCCGGCCAATTCCCCGGCGTCCACGTCGACGACCCGCAGACCCCAATCACAACCATCAACATCAAGGATTTGCTGGTACGGCTCCCCGTCACCAACCGCAAACACGGTCCGCAACGACTCGTGCCGCCCGATCACATCCCGCAACGCCGCGTCCAACGCGTCCACGTCCAGGTCGCCGTCGAGGCGCACCACGGTCGGCACGTTGTACGTGTCGCTCGGCCCTTCCAACTGCGCGAGGAACCACAGGCGGCGCTGGGCGAAGGACAACGGCACCCGCTCCGGACGCTCCACGGCACGCAACGCCGGACGCGCCTGGGCCCCGCCGAGCTGTGCCGCCAGCTCGGCAACGGTCGGCGCTTCGAACAACACCCGGACCGGCACCTCCACACCGAGCACCGCCCGGATCCGCGACACCAGCCGGACCGCCAGCAGCGAGTGGCCACCCAGATCGAAGAAGCTGTCGTCGACCGACACCTCACCCAAGCCCAGGACCTCAGCGAACGCCGCGCACAACACCTCCTCCTGCACCGTCGCCGGCGCCCGCCCGGCACCCGCCACGAACTCCGGCGCCGGCAAGGCCTTCCGATCGACCTTGCCGTTCACCGTCAACGGCAACTCGTCCAGCTCCACGAACACCGCCGGAACCATGTACTCCGGCAAACGCTGACCCGCGAACGCTTTGAGGTCGACCCCGTCGTGCACCACATACGCGACCAGCCGGCCCTCACGAACCACCACCGCCGCCTGACGCACCTGCGGATGACCCGCCAGCACCGCCTCGACCTCACCCGGCTCGATCCGGAACCCACGAATCTTCACCTGGTCATCGGCCCGGCCGACGAACACCAGCGTGCCGTCCCCAGCCCACTTCACCCGGTCGCCCGTGCGATACATCCGGCCACCGAAGGGACACGCCACGAACCGCTCGGCGGTCAACCCCGGACGGCCCACATAACCGCGAGCCACCCCGGCGCCGGCGACATACAGCTCGCCATTCACCCCGACCGGAACCGGCCGCAACGCGTCGTCCAGCACGAACACCCGGCCGTTGGCGATCGGCTCACCGATCGTCGGCGCCGCACCCACCGCGAGAGGCACTGACATCGACGCACACACCGTCGTCTCGGTCGGACCATACGCGTTGATCAGCCGCCGGCCGACCGACCACCGGTCCACCTGAGCGCGATCGAGCGCTTCACCGGCCGACACCAGCGTCGTCACCGACGCCAGGTCACCGGTGTCCAGCACAGCAAGCACCGCAGGCGGCAACGTCACGTGCGACACCCGATGCCGGTCGATCACCTCGACCAATCCGGCACCCGGCGCCAACTCCGCAGCCGGCGCAGTCACCAACGTCGCGCCCGAACACAGAGCCATCACGACCTCGGACACCGCGGCGTCGAACCCGATCGAAGCAAACTGCAG
Source organism: Actinoplanes sp. NPDC026619 (assembly GCF_040638295.1). Classification (NCBI taxonomy): domain Bacteria; kingdom Bacillati; phylum Actinomycetota; class Actinomycetes; order Micromonosporales; family Micromonosporaceae; genus Actinoplanes; species Actinoplanes sp. NPDC026619. The sequence continues at coordinate 76,436 of NZ_JBEZYA010000029.1, read as the reverse complement.
AACGTTCGCCGACGGGTCGACCGCGAACCGGTCAATCTGCGCGACTGCCAGATTCACCATCCCGGCGTGCGACACCGCCACACCCTTGGGCACACCCGTCGACCCCGACGTGTAGATCACATACGCCAGCCCCAGCGGATCCACGACCGGAAGCTCACACGGCGCAGCCGCCAACGCCTCGTCCAGCACCACCGACGGCACCCGGCCCACCGGCAGCTCATCCACCACATCCTCGGTACCCAGCAACAAGGTGGCCCGGCTGTCCGCCACCATGAACGCGATCCGCTCCGTCGGCAGAGACGGATCCACCGGCAGATACGCCGCCCCCGCCTTCCACACGCCGACAATCGCCGTGACCAGGTCCGCCCCGCGGCCCATCGCCACCGCAACCACCGACTCGGCACCCACACCGAACCCACGCAAGTAACCGGCCACCCGATCCGAGCGCGCATCCAACTCGGCATAGGTGAGCTCGACACCATCGGCCACCACAGCCGGCGCATCCGGCGTCACCGTGACCCGGCCGGCGAACATGTCCAGCACGGTGCGGGTCGCGACCGGCCGCGCGGTCGTATTCCAGTCGGTGAGGATCCGCTCCCGCTCCGCGGCGTCGAGCATGTCGACGCTGTGCAAACGGACCTGCGGGGTCGAGGTCAGCACATCGAGCACGCGGCCGAACCAGGTGGCGATCCGCTCGGCCGCCACCGGGTCGAACACGTCGGACGCCGTGGTCAGCGTGCCGCGCAGGCCCGCCGGCCGGCCGTCCCGGTCGAACATCTCGGCGACCATCAGGTCCACATCGCACCGGGCGGAGACGGCCGCGTCGCCGTCGTCGCCGGTGAACGCGGTGCCGAACTCCGAGATGGCCGGCTCCGCCGTGAAGCGGTCGGTGTTGTGCAGCGTCAGCACCACCTGGAACAGCGGGTGCCGGGCCAGCGACCGGGCCGGCGCCAGCTCCTCGACCAGCCGCTCGAACGGCACGTCCTGGTGGGCGAAGGCGCTCAGCGTGGTCTCCCGCACCCGGGCGAGCACCTCGCGCAGCTCCGGGTCGCCGGCGAGGTCGGTGCGGATCACCAGCGTGTTGACGAAGAAGCCGACCAGGTCGTTCAGCGCTTCGTCGGTCCGCCCGGCGACACCGGAGCCGATCGGGATGTCGATGCCGGCGCCGAGGCGGGACAGCAGCACCGCCAGCCCGGCCTGCAGCACCATGTACGGCGTGACACCCTCGGCCCGCGCCAGGTCGACGAGCCGCTGGTGGGTCTCGGCCGGGATCCGCAACGGCACCCGGTGGCCGCGGTGACTCGCGGTCGGCGGCCGGGGCCGGTCGTAGGGCAGGGACAGCTCCTCCGGCGCCCCGGCCAGCGCCTCCCGCCAGTAGTCCACCTGGTCCGACATCTCGTCGCCCAGCACGTCACGCTGCCACAGCGCGTAATCGGCGTACTGCACCGGCAGCGGCTCCCAGACCGGTTCCGCGCCGCGCAGCCGGGCCGCGTACGCCGTGGACACGTCGCGGGTCAGCGGCCCACGGGACCAGCCATCGCTGGCGATGTGGTGCACGACGAGGACCAGCACCCGCTCGCCGGGGCCGGCCCGGAACAGCCAGGCCCGGATCGGCACCTCGGTGGACAGGTCGAACGCGTACGCCTTCGCCCCGGCCACCGAAGCGGGCAGCTCGGCGGCGTCGATGTCGGCGACCTCGAGGCGCCAGTCCAGCTCGGCCGGGTCCAGGACGTGTTGATAAGGCTCGCCGTCCACCGCGGGGAAAGTGGTGCGCAGCGGCTCGTGCCGGGCGATCACGTCACGGAGTGCGGCCTCCAGCACGCCGGCATCCCGATCGTCGCCGAGCCGGATCACCATCGGAATGTTGTAGGTGGGGCTGGGCCCGTCCAGCTGGGCCAGGAACCAGAGCCGGCGCTGGGCGAACGACAGCGGCACCCGCTCCGGCCGGTCCGCCGCCCGCAGCGCCGGGCGCGTCCGTCCGCTGTCCGATCCGGCCAGTTCAGCGGCCAGCAGCGCCACGGTGGGCGCCGCGAAGAGCACCCGCAGCGGCACCTCGGCGCCGAGGACCGCACGGATCCGGGAGAGCAGCCGTACGCCGAGCAGCGAGTGCCCGCCGAGATCGAAGAAGCTGTCGTCGACCCCGACCGTGTCGACACCGAGCACCTGGGCGAAGGACGCGCAGAGCAGCTCCTCCTGCACGGTGACCGGGCCGCGACCGGCGACCGGGGTGTGCTCCGGCGCCGGCAGCGCCCGCCGGTCCAGCTTCCCGTTGGCGGTCAGCGGCAGTGCCGGCAGCGTGACGATCGCGGCCGGGACCATGTATTCGGGCAGCCGCTGGCCGGCGAACGCGCGCAGTCCGGCGGCGTCCGGCTCGCCGCCGGCGGGCACGACGTAGGCGACCAGGCGCTGGTCGTCGGCGTTGTCCTCGCGCAGCAGCACCGCCGCGTGGGCGACGTCCGGGTGAGCCAGCAGCGCCGCCTCGATCTCGCCGAGCTCGACCCGGAAGCCGCGGATCTTGACCTGCTGGTCGGCCCGGCCGACCGAGACGAGCTGTCCGTCCGCGGTCCACCTGACCAGGTCGCCCGACCGGTACATGCGCTCGCCCAGGGCGAACGGGGACGCCACGAACCGCTGCGCGGTCAGCCCCGGCCGGCTCACGTAGCCGCGAGCCAGACCGGCGCCGGCGATGTACAGCTCGCCGGTCACCCCGACCGGCACCGGCGCCAGGCCGTCGTCGAGAACGTAGAGCCGGGTGTTGCCGAGCGGGCCGCCGAACGGCACCGGGCCGGTCCGGTCCGGGTCGACGACGCTCGCGGTGACGATCGCGGTCGTCTCGGTGGGGCCGTAGACGTTCATCAGCCGCCGGCCGGCCGCCCAGGTCCGGGCGGTGGCCGCGTCGAGCGGCTCGGCGCCGGCCATCAGGGTCCGCACGCCGGCCAGGTCCTCGGGGGCGAGCACCTTGAGCATCGACGGCGAGGCGAAGGCGACGTGGATGCCGGTCAGCTCGCGCAGCCGGCCCGGCTGCTCGCGATGTTCGTCGCCGGCCACCACGAGGGTGGCCCCGGACGACAGGGCGAGGACGTACTCCAGCACCGAGGCGTCGAAGCTGTAGGCGGCGAACTGCAGCACGCCCACCCCGGGCGCGACCCCGGCGGTCGCCCCGAAGACGGCGGCGAGGTTCACCAGCGAGCCGTGCGCGACCGCGACGCCCTTGGGCGTTCCGGTCGAGCCCGAGGTGTAGATCAGATAGGCCAGGGAGGCCGGGTCCGCGGCCACCGGAGCGACCGGCCCCGCCGACGGCAGTTCCTCCGGCGAGACGACCGGTGTGTCACCGAATCCGTCGGCGGCGCGGTCGGAGAGAACCAGCCGGGCACGGCTGTCCTGAAGCATGAAGGAGACGCGGTCGGCCGGCAGGTGCAGGTCGATCGGCACGTACGCCGCGCCGGCCTTCCACACGCCCACGATCGCCGTCATCATCGCCGCGGTGCGGGGCAGGTGGAGGCCGACCACGGACTCCGGGCCGATCCCCAGGCCGCGCAGTCGCCGGCTGATCTCGGCGGCCCGGGCGTCGAGCTCGGAGTAGGTCAGCCGCTCGTCGCCCGCGACCACCGCGACCGCGTCGGGAGTGCGGCGCGCCTGTGCCTCGAACATCTCGGTGAAGGTCGAAGCCGGCACCTCGCGCGTCGTGTCGTTCCACTGCCGCAGCACCCGGTCCCGCTCCTGCGGGCCGAGCACGTCGACGGTGTGCAGCCGCGCCTCGGGCGCGGTGGTGACCAGGTCGAGGACGCGCGCCAGCCCGGCCGCGAACCGCTCGGCGGCGGCCGGCTCGAACAGATCCGCCGCGACGGTGACCGAGCCGTGCAGCCCGCCCGGGCTCCCGTCGGCGCCGATTGTCTCCTGCAGCGCGATGTCGAGGTCGAACCGCGCCGCGACCGTCACCGGGCCGGCGGCCGGCGGCGGGGTGCTCCCGGCCGGACCGCCCAGATCCAGCTCGGCCCGCTCGTTGTTGTGCAGCGTCAGCATCACCTGATAGAGCGGGTGCCGGGACAGCGACCGGGCCGGGGCCAGCTCCTCGACCAGCCGCTCGAACGGGACGTCCTGGTGGGCGTAAGCGCCGAGACTCACCTCGCGGACCCGGCCGAGCACCTCCCGGAACTCCGGGTCGCCGGCCAGGTCGGTGCGGATGACGAGGGTGTTGATGAAGAACCCGACCAGGTTGTCGAGCGCCTCGTCGGTCCGGCCGGCGTGGCCCGACCCGATCGGCACGTCGGTGCCCGCGCCGAGCCGGGACAGCAGCACCGCCAGGCCGGCTTGCAGGACCATGTACGGGGTGACGCCCTCGGCCCGGGCCAGGTCGCGCAGCCGCCGATGCACTCCGGCCGGCACCCGCAGCGGCACCCGGTAGCCGATCGCGCCCGCTACCGCTGGTCGCGGGCGGTCGTAGGGCAGGGACAGCTCCTCCGGCGCCCCGGCCAGGGTCTGCCGCCAGTACCCGACCTGGTCGGCCAGGACGTCGTCGCTGAGCAGATCGCGCTGCCAGCGGGCGTAGTCGGCGTACTGCACCGGCAGCGCCTCGAAGGCCGGCGCAGCACCGCGCAGCCGGGCCGCGTACGCGATGGACAGGTCCCGGGCGAGCGGCCCGCGGGACCAGCCGTCGCTGGCGATGTGGTGCACCACCAGCACCAGCACCCGGTCGGCGCCGGCCTCGACCACGCAGGCCCGGATCGGCGCCTCCGCGGCCAGATCGAACGCGTACCGGCCGGCCCGCGTCACCGCGTCGTCTAGGTCGGTCGGCTCGACCCGGTCGTGGTGCAGCCGCCACCCGAGGTCGGCGGGTTCAAGGATCCGCTGGTAGGGCTCGCCGTCGACCGCCGGGAACACCGTCCGCAGCGACTCGTGCCTGATGATCACGTCATGCAGCGCGGCATCCAGCGCAGGCAGGTCCACGGCGTCGTCGAGCCGCACGACCATCGGGATGTTGTAGGTCGGGCTCGGCCCCTCGAGCTGAGTGATGAACCACAGCCGGCGCTGGGCGAAGGACAGCGGCGGGCGTTCCGGGCGCTCCCCGGCCCGCAGGACCGGCCGCGCCGGAGCCGTGCCGGGCGCGGTGAGCGCCGCCGCCAGCCCGGCCACGGTCGGCGTCTCGAACAAGGCCCGCAGCGAGAGCTCAACCCCGAGGGCGGCCCGGATCCGAGAGATCAGCCGTACGGCGAGCAGCGAGTGCCCGCCGAGGTCGAAGAAATTGTCGTCGACGCCGACGGTGTCCCGGCCGAGCATCGCCGCGAACGCGGTGCAGAGCAGTTCTTCCTGAATCGTGCCGGGACCGCGCCCGGCGCCGGTGGCGTGCTCGGGCGCGGGCAGTGCGGTGCGATCAAGCTTGCCGTTACCGGTCAGCGGCAGCTCAGCCAGAGTCACGAACGCCGACGGCACCATGTACTCCGGCAACCGCCGCGCCACGAACTCGCGCAGATCCACATCCTCGATGCCGACGACGTAGGCGACCAGCTGCTCGTCACGCACGATCACCGCGGCGTGCTCGACCTCGGGGTGCGACAGCAGCACCGCCTCGACCTCACCGGGCTCGACCCGGAAGCCACGAATCTTCACCTGCTGATCCGCGCGACCAAGGAACACCAGATTGCCGTCCTCGGCCCAGGCCACCCGGTCACCGGTGCGATACATCCGGCCACCGTGCGGGCAGGCGACAAACCGCTCAGCGGTCAGTGCCGGCCGGCCGACATAGCCGCGGGCCACGCCGGCACCCGCGACGTAAAGCTCGCCCGCCACCCCGACCGGAACCGGCTGCAACCCGCCGTCGAGGACGTACAAACGGGTGTTAGCCAGCGGAGCACCGATCGGCACGCCAGACCCGGTCAGCTCCACCGTGGTCACGCCGACCGTGGTCTCAGTCGGCCCGTAATGGTTGAACACTCGCTGACCTGCACCCACCAGGCCGCGAACCCACTCGGCCGGAGCCTTCTCGCCACCCAGCACCAACGACCGCACCGGCAGCGGCACACCCAGCGCCATCAGATGCGACGGCACCGCCTTGACGTGCTCGATCCGGTGCTCGCTCAAGTAACCGACCAGCCCGGCCGGGTCCATCACCAGCGCCTCGTCCAGCACGTGCAACTCACCGCCGGTCGTCAAACTGGAAAAGACGACCGTGTTGCCCAGGTCGGTGACCTGCGGCTGCAACACCGCATACCGGCCGCCGTCCCAGCCCAGCCGCTGCGACACCGAGGCCACGTAATTGGCCAGCGAGCCGTGCGTGACCGCCACACCCTTCGGCGTCCCGGTCGACCCCGACGTATAGATCACGTACGCCAGACCCGCCGGGTCGATGTCCACGTCCGGCAACGCATCAAGGGAGTCGTCCCACCGCGCCTGCGCGTCCACGACAAGCTGAGCACCGCTGTCGGCCACCATGAACGCCACCCGATCCGCCGGCAACGCCGGATCAATCGGCAGATACGCCCCGCCGGCCTTCCACACCCCGAGAATCGCCGTAATCATCTGAGCGCCCCGCGGCAACGCCAGACCAACCACCGACTCCGCGCCAATCCCCTGGCCACGCAGCCACCAAGCGATCCGGTTCGCCTCAGCATCCAACGAGCCGTAAGTCAACTCCACACCATCAGCGACCACCGCCACCGCATCCGCCGGCTGCCGCTCGAACGACGCCAGCACCGACAACGACGGCAACGGCGCCGCCGTGTCGTTCCAACCGTGCAACACCCGGTCCCGCTCGTCGCCAGTAAGCAGGTCCACCGCACCCACCCGCACACCGGGATCCGCGGTGACCACGTCGAGCACCCGGGCGAACCACTCCACGATCCGCTCGGCTCGGGCGGTGTCGAACAGGTCCGCGGCCGCGGTCAGCACGCCGGCCATCCCGGCCGGGCGCCCCTGCTCGTCGAAGCTCTCAGCAATCGTCACGTCGAGGTCGAACCGGGCCGGCGCCTCCCCGGCCTCCGGCAGCGGCGCGCCACCCACGATGAGACCGGGCAGCTCCACCGCGGCCCGCTCGATGTTCTGCAGGGTCAGCATCACCTGGAACAGCGGGTGCCGGGCCAGCGACCGGGCCGGCGCCAGCTCCTCCACCAGGCGCTCGAACGGCACCTCCTGATGCGCGAACGCGCCCAGACTCGTCTCCCGGACCCGGCCCAGCACCTCCCGGAACTCCGGATCGCCGGACAGATCCGTACGGATGACCAGCGTGTTGACGAAGAAGCCCACCAGATCGTCCAGCGCTTCATCGGTGCGGCCCGCGATGCCCGATCCGATCGGGATGTCGGTGCCCGCCCCCAGCCTGCTCAGCAGCACGGCGAACGCCGCCTGCAGCACCATGAACGGGGTGACGCCCTCGGCCCGGGCCATCGCCACCAGCCGCTGGTGCACGCCGGCCGGCACCCGCAGCGGCACCCGCAGGCCGCGATGGCTCGCGGTGGCGGCGCGCGGCCGGTCGGCGGGCAGGCTCAGCTCCTCCGGGGCGCCGGCGAGCGCTTCCCGCCAATAGCCGACCTGACCGGACAGAACCTCGTCGCCGAGCAGATCGCGCTGCCACAGGGCGTAGTCGGCGTACTGCACCGGCAGCGGCGCCCAGGCCGGCGCCTCGCCGCAAAGCCGGGCCGCGTACGCGGTGGACACGTCACGGGCCAGCGGGCCGCGGGACCAGCCGTCGCCGGCGATGTGGTGCACGACCACGACCAGCACGTGGTCGCCGCCGCCGAGCTCGAACACCGTCGCGCGCACCGGCACGTCGGTGGCCAGGTCGAACGCGGCCCGGCTGACGGCCGCCACCGCGTCGCCCAGCTCCGCCGGGTGGATCTGCCGATGGCCCAGCCGCCAGTCGAGGCCGGCCGGGTCAAGGATGCGCTGGTAGGGCTCGCCGTCGGCGGACGGGAAGACGGTACGCAGCGACTCGTGCCGGGCGATCACGTCACGGAGGGCCGAGTCGAGCGCGGCGATGTCCAGGTCGCCGTTCAGCCGTACGACCATCGGGATGTTGTAGGTCGGGCTGGGACCTTCCAGCTCGGCGATGAACCACAGCCGGCGCTGGCCGAAGGACAGCGGCAGACGCTCCGGCCGGGTGCCGGCGCGCAACAGTGCGCGGGACCGCACCGCGTCCGGCCCGGCCAGCCGGGCGGCCAGGCCGGCCACCGTCGGCGCCTCGAAGACCGCGCGCAACGGAAGGTCGACGCCGAACGTCGTGCGGATCCGGGCGATCAGCCGGGCGGCGAGCAGCGAGTGGCCGCCCAGGTCGAAGAAGGCGTCGTCGACGCCGACCGTTTCCAGGCCGAGCACGTGGGCGAACGCGGCGCAGAGCAGCTCCTCGCGCAGCGTCGCCGGGCCACGGCCGCCACCGGCGGTGTACTGCGGCGCCGGGAGGGCCCGGCGGTCCAGCTTGCCGTTCACGGTCACCGGAAGCTCCGGCAGCAGCACGAACGCCGCCGGCACGAGGTATTCCGGCACCCGCCCGGCGACATACGCGTGCAGCTCGCCGGCGGCCGGTCCGGCACCGGCCGGGACGACGTAGGCGACCAGCCGCCGGTCGCCGGGGCTGTCCTCGCGGACGACGACCGCGGCGCGCTCCACGCCCGGGTGGGTGTGCAGCACCGCTTCGACCTCGCCCGGCTCGATCCGGAAGCCACGGATCTTGACCTGCTCGTCGGCGCGGCCGACGAACACGAGGGCGCCGTCCTCCGTCCAGCGGACCAGGTCGCCGGTCCGGTACATCCGCTCGCCGGTCCCGAGCGGGTTCGCCACGAATCGCTGGGCGGTCAGTCCGGTGCGGCCGACGTAGCCGCGGGCCAGGCCGGCGCCGGCCACGTACAGCTCACCGGCCACCCCGACCGGCACCGGCGCCAGCCCGTCGTCGAGCACGAACAGCCGGGTGTTGCCGATCGGGCCGCCGAACGGCACCGGCCCGGGCCGGTCGCCGTCGACCACGCCGCCGGCGACCATGACGGTGGCCTCGGTGGGCCCGTAGATGTTCATCATCCGGCGCCCGGCCGACCAGGTCCGGGCGGTGGCCTCGTCGACCGGTTCGGCGCCGACCAGCAGCGTGCCGATCCCGGCCAGGTCCTCGGGCTGCAGCACGCCCAGCAGTGAGGGCAGGGCGAAGGCCACGTCCACCCCGGTGAGGTCGCGCAGCAGGCCGGGCTGGGTCCGCTGCTCCTCGCCGGCCATGACGAGGGTCGCCCCCGAGGCCAGGGCCAGCGCCGTCTCGAGCACCGAGGCGTCGAAGTTGAACGATCCGAACTGGAGCATCCCGGTCCCGGGCGTCACCCCGGCGAGCGGCCCGAAGACCGACACCAGGTTCGCCAGGCCGCCGTGCGCGACCGCGACGCCCTTGGGCGTGCCGGTCGACCCGGAGGTGTAGATGACGTAGGCGAGCTCGGCCGGGTGCACCGCGACCGGCAGCCGGTCCGCCGAGGCCGACCAACTGTCCTCGAACCACACCACGGGCCGGTCGCTCAGGCCGCCGGGCAGCTCACCCGCGGTGCGGCTGCTGAGCACGGTGCGGGCGCCGCTGTCGGCCATCATGAACGCGATCCGCTCGGCGGGCAGGTTCGGATCGATCGGCAGGTACGCCGCGCCGGCCCGCCAGACACCGACGATCGCGGTGATCAGGTCGGCGCCGCGGGGCAGGCAGAGAGCGACCAGGGAATTCGCGCCGACCCCGTGGCCGCGCAGGTGCCGGGCCAGCCGGTTCGCGCGGGCGTCGAGCTCGGCGTAGGTCAGCCGCACGTCGCCGGCCACCACCGCGACGGCGTCCGGTCCGGTCTGCACCCGCCACGCGAACAGTTCGAGGATCGAGTCCGCCAGCACCGGCACGGCGGTGTCGTTCCAGCCGGTCAGCATCCGCTCGCGCTCGGCCGGGTCCAGCACGTCCACGGTGTGCAGTCGCGCGTCGGGGGCGGCGGTCAGCTCCTGGACGGCGCGGGCGAACCAGCCGGCGAGCCGCTCGGCGGTGGCCGCGTCGAACAGGTCCGCGGCGACGGTCACCGAGCCCTGCAGACCGGCCGGGCGCCCGGCGTCGTCGAAGCTCTCCCCCGCCGCGACCTCGAGGTCGAACCGGGCGGTGGCGGTCTGCCCGTCGACGGCCACCGGGCGGGCGTCCACGCCGGGCAGATCGAGCGCCGCCCGTTCGGGGTTGCGGACCGAGAGGGTGACCTGGAAGAGCGGATGCCGGGCGAGCGACCGGGCCGGGGCCAGCTCCTCGACCAGCCGCTCGAAGGGCACGTCCTGGTTGGCCAGCGCGCCGACCCCGGCTTCGCGCACCCGGCCGAGCACCTGCCGGAACGCGGGATCCCCGGTCAGGTCGGTGCGGATGACCAGGGTGTTGACGAAGAAGCCGATCAGGTCGTTGGTCGCGTCGTCACCGCGGCCCGCGACCGGGAAGCCGACCGGGATGTCGGCGCCGGCGCCCAGCCGGGACAGCAGCACGGCCAGGGCGGCCTGCAGGGCCATGAAGAGGGTGACGCCCTCGGCGCGGGCCAGCTCGGCCAGTCGCTCGTGCACCTCGGCCGGCACCTGCCACGGCACGCTGTGCCCGCGGTGGCCCAGCACGGCCGGGCGCGGCCGGTCGTAGGGCAGGGCCAGCTCCTCCGGCACGCCGGTGAGCGCTCGCCGCCAGTAGCCGACCTGGCCGGCCAGGACCCGGTCGGTGAGCAGGTCGCGCTGCCACAGGGCGTAGTCGGCGTACTGCACCGGCAGCGGCGCCCACTCCGGGGCCCCGCCACGCAGCCGGGCCGCATACGCCGTGGACAGATCCCGGCCCAGCACGGTCCGGGACCAGCCGTCCCCGGCGATGTGGTGCAGCACCAGCACCAGCACGTGCTCGCCGGGACCGGTGGTGAGCAGCGACGCCCGGATCGGCACCTCGCTCGCCAGGTCGAACGCGTGCTGGGCCACCTCGTCCACCGCGCCGGCCAGCCCGCCGTCCGTGACCTCGGCGACCGCGAGCCGCCAGCCGGTCTCCTCCGGACGCAGGATGTGCTGGTACGGCTCGCCGTCGGCGGTCCGGAACACGGTGCGCAGCGACTCGTGCCGGGCGATCACATCCCGGATCGCGGCTTCCAGCGCCACCACGTCGACCGCACCGGTCAGCCGCACCGTCGCCGGGATGTTGTAGACCGGGCTCGGACCACCGAGCTGGGCCAGGAACCACAACCGGTGCTGCGCGAAGGACAGCGGCAGCCGGTCGGGGCGGTTCGCCGGACGCAGCGCGGGACGGCCCGGTTCCGCCTCGGTCCCGGCGATGCGGGCCGCGAGGCCGGCGGGCGTGGGCGCCTCGAACAGCATCCGGATCTTGACCTCGGCGCCCAGCCGGGCGCGGATCCGCGACAGCAGCCGGATCGCCAGCAGCGAGTGACCGCCGAGCTCGAAGAAGTTGTCGTCGGCGCCGACCGACTCGCGCCCGAGAACCTGGGCGAACACGTCGCAGAGAGCGGCTTCGCGTTCGCCGGCCGGCTCGCGCCGGCCCGGGGACGCCTCGGTCCGCCCCGGCGCGGGCAGCGCGGCGCGGTCGAGTTTGCCGTTGCCGGTCAGCGGCAGCTCGGCCAGAACCACGAACGCCGACGGCACCATGTACTCCGGCAGCCGCTGCGCCACGTACTCCGCCAGTCCGGCATCCTCGCCGACGACATAGGCGACCAGGTGCTCCTCGCGGACCACCACGGCGGCCTGTTCCACCGCGGGGTGGGCGCACAGCACGGCCTCGATCTCGCCCGGCTCGACCCGGAACCCTCGGATCTTCACCTGCTGATCCGCCCGGCCGAGGAACATCAGGTTGCCGTCCTCGGTCCACTTCACGCGGTCACCCGTGCGGTACATCCGGCCACCGTGCGGGCAGGCGACAAACCGCTCAGCGGTCAGCGCCGGCCGGCCCACATAGCCGCGGGCCACGCCGGCACCCGCGACGTAAAGCTCGCCCGCCACCCCGACCGGAACCGGCCGCAGCGCATCATCCAGGGCGAACACCCGGGTGTTGGCCAACGGCGCACCGATCGGCACGCTGTTCCCCGTCAGCTCCACCGTGGTCACACCGACCGTGGTCTCGGTCGGCCCGTAATGGTTGAACACTCGCTGACCTGCACCCACCAGGCCGCGAACCCACTCGGCCGGAGCCTTCTCGCCACCCAGCACCAACGACCGCACCGGCAGCGGCACACCCAGCGCCATCAGATGCGACGGCACCGCCTTGACGTGCTCGATCCGGTGCTCGCTCAAGTAACCGACCAGCCCGGCCGGGTCCATCACCAGCGCCTCGTCCAGCACGTGCAACTCACCGCCGGTCGTCAAACTGGAAAAGACGACCGTGTTGCCCAGGTCGGTGACCTGCGGCTGCAACACCGCATACCGGCCGCCGTCCCAGCCCAGCCGCTGCGACACCGAGGCCACGTAGTTGGCCAGCGAGCCGTGCGTGACCGCCACACCCTTCGGCGTCCCGGTCGACCCCGACGTATAGATCACGTACGCCAGACCCGCCGGGTCGATGTCCACGTCCGGCAACGCATCAAGGGAGTCGTCCCACCGCGCCTGCACGTCCACGACAAGCTGAGCACCGCTGTCGGCCACCATGAACGCCACCCGATCCGCCGGCAACGCCGGATCAATCGGCAGATACGCCCCGCCGGCCTTCCACACCCCGAGAATCGCCGTAATCATCTGCGCGCCCCGCGGCAACGCCAGACCAACCACCGACTCCGCGCCAATCCCCTGGCCACGCAGCCACCAAGCGATCCGATTCGCCTCAGCATCCAACGAGCCGTAAGTCAACTCCACACCATCAGCGACCACCGCCACCGCATCCGCCGGCTGCCGCTCGAACGACGCCAGCACCGACAACTCCGGCAACGGCGCCGCCGTGTCGTTCCAACCGTGCAACACCCGGTCCCGCTCATCGCCGGTAAGCAGATCCACCGCACCCACCCGCACACCGGGATCCGCGGTGACCGCCTCGAGCACCCGGGCGAACCAGCCCGCGACCCGCTCCGCCAGCACCGCGTCGAACAGGTCGGTCGCGACGGTGACCGCGCCTCGCAGGCCGTCCGGGCGGCCCGCGGCGTCGAAGACCTCCTGCACCATCACGTCGATGTCGAACCGCGCCGCGGGCCGCACGGTGGGCAGCGGCCGGGCGGTGACGCCGGCCAGGTCGAGAGCCGCCTCGGTGTTGTTCTGCAGGGTGAGCAGGACCTGGAAGAGCGGGTGCCGGGCCAGCGACCGCACCGGCGCCAACTCCTCGACGAGCCGCTCGAACGGCACGTCCTGGTTGGCCAGCGCGCCCAGCGTCCATTCCCGGACCCGTGCCAGCACCTCCCGGAACTCCGGGTCGCCGGACAGATCCGTACGGATGATCAGGGTGTTGACGAAGAAACCCACCGCGTCGGCCAGCGCCTCGTCGGTGCGCCCGGCGACCGCCGAGCCGATCGGGATGTCGGTGCCCGCCCCGGCCCGCGACAGCGCCACCGCCATGGCCGCCTGGATCACCATGTACGGCGTCGCGCCCTCGGCCCGGGCGAGCGCGACCAGGTTCTGGTGCACCGCGGCCGGAACCCGCAGAGGCACGGAATGCCCGCGGTGGCTCGCGACCGCCGGACGGGGCCGGTCGAAGGGCAGCGGCAGCTCCTCCGGCGCACCGGCGAGCGCCCGGCGCCAGTAGTCGACCTGCCGGGTCAGCACCTCGTCGGTGAGCAGTTCCCGTTGCCACAGGGCGTAATCGGCGTACTGCACCGGCAGCGGCGCCCACGCCGGCGCTTCGCCGCGGAGCCGGGCGGCGTACGCCTCGGAGATCTCCCGGGCGATCGGCCCGACCGACCAGCCGTCGCCGGCGATGTGGTGCAGCGTCAGGGCCAGCAGGTGGTCGTCGCCGCTGTGGAACAGCCACGCCTGCAGGGGCAGGTCCACGGCCAGGTCGAACCGGTAGCCGGTGGCCCGCGCGAGGGCGGCGGGCAGCCCGGCCGGGTCGACGTCGCTGACCTGAAGTTCCCAATCGAAATCTTCAACCCGCCGGATGAGCTGGTAGGGCTCGCCATCCACGGCGGGGAAGACGGTACGCAGAGCCTCGTGCCGGCCGATGACATCGCGCAACGCGGCAGCCAGCGCGTCCACGCGGATGCCGTCGTCGAGGCGGAGAACCAGCGAGAGGTTGTAGTTGTCGCTGGGGCCCTCGATCTGCGCGAGGAACCACAGCCGGCGCTGCGCGAACGACAACGGAACCCGTTCGGGGCGGGTCATCGCCCGCAGTGGGGTCTGGGTGTTGCCGATGTCCAGGCGGGCGGCGATCCCGGCCACGGTCGGGGTGTCGAACAACGCCCGCAGTGGCAGCTCCGCCTGCAGCGTGGCCCGGATCCGCGAGATCAACCGCACCGCGAGCAGCGAATGCCCGCCCAGGTCGAAGAAATTGTCGTCCACCCCGACCGCGTCGACACCCAGGACATGGGCGAACGCCGCGCACAGCAGTTCTTCCTGCACCGTGCTCGCAGCACGGCCGACCACGGCGGTGTATTGCGGCACGGGCAGCGCCCGGTGGTCGAGCTTCCCGGCCACCGTCAGCGGCAACCGGTCCAGCCCGACGAAACCGGCCGGCACCATGTACTGCGGCAACCGCTGCGCCGTAACAGCCTTCAGCGCCACCACGTCGACGTCGGCCGGCACCACATAGGCCATCAGACGCTTGTCGCCCGGATTGTCCTCACGCACCACCACCGCGGCGTGACGCACCCCAGGTTGCTCCAGCAGAACGGCCTCGACCTCACCCGGCTCGATCCGGAAGCCACGGATCTTCACCTGCGCGTCTGCGCGCCCGACAAACTCCAGTTGCCCGTCGGCGGCCCAGCGCACCAGGTCCCCGGTGCGATACATCCGGCCGCCGAAGGGACACGCCACAAACCGCTGCCCGGTAAGCCCAGGCCGACCCACATAGCCGCGAGCCACCCCAGCCCCGGCGACATACAACTCACCGACCACACCAACCGGCACCGGAGACAGCCCGTCATCCAGCACAAAAACTCGGGTATTGGCCAACGGACGACCGACGACCGGACGCGCGAAGTCGTTCACCCGCGCCTCAAGAGCGTCCACCGTGCACTCCGTCGGCCCATAGAGGTTGTAACTAGCCGTTCCCTCAACGGCGGCGAGCTGCTGCCACAGCGTGTTCTCCAGAGCCTCACCGCCGACAGCCAGGACCCGCGGCCGATGATCATCTCCACTGAGCAGACCAGCCGGGAGCAGCTGAGCCGCCCATGAGGGAGTCACATCCAGGAAGTCGATCTTCTCCGACTGGACATAAGCGACGAATCGCGAGGGGTCCAGGCGCACCTCGTCATCCAGCACATGCAATTCGTGGCCGCCGGCAAGCAGCAGAATGCCTTCCAGGGAAGTGTCGAACGACAGCGCCGCACTCAGGGCCGCCCGCAACCGCCCACCCTGCGCCGCGTAACCAGCGCGGTGGTGCACGAACATGTTCATCAACCCGCTGTGCGCGACCACCACGCCCTTGGGCGCCCCGGACGAGCCGGAGGTGTACAGCACATACGCGGCGTTAGAAGGCTCGGCCCGGCCCCCGGCAACACCTGAATCCTCAACGTCCACCGAGGTCAACGACACCACCGGCGCCGCGTCTGCCAACAGGTAGTCGATCCGCGACTTCGGCAGATCCGGATCCACCGGCAGGTAAGCGCCCCCGGCCTTCCACACCGCCCACATCGCAACGATCAGATCCGCCGACCGCGGCAACACCAGAGCCACCACCGACTCCGGCCCCACACCCTGACCCACCAGATAACGGGCCAGACGATCCGCCCGCGCATCCAGCTCCGCGAACGACAGCCGCGTGTCACCAAAGACAAGGGCAGTGGCATCCGGCGTCCGGCGCACCTGCTCCTCGAAAACCTCCACCACCGTCCCCGCCGGCGGCGCACCCACCTCACCGCCCCATCCGCGCAGCACGAGGTCACGCTCCGCCGCGTCAAGGACATCGACGGCACGCAGCCGCACGTCGGGCGCCGCCGGCAGCGTCTCCAGCAGCCGCACGTAGGCGGCCGTCAGCCGCTCCCCCGTGGCCGCGTCGAACAGATCGTCCGCAACCGTGAGCGAACCCTGCAGCCCACCGTCGGCGTCCTCGATCGCGACCACATCCAGGTCGAACTTCGCCGGCGCGGACCGCAGACCATCCATCGTGGCCAGCCCGTCCGCGGCGTCGATCCCGGGCAGGTCGAGCGTGGGCTGGGCGGTGTTCTGCAGGGTGAGCATCACCTGGAACAGCGGGTGCCGAGCGGTCGACCGGACCGGGGCGAGCTCCTCCACCAGGCGCTCGAACGGCAGGTCCTGATGGGCCAGCGCGCCCAGCGTCGCCTGCCGGACCCGGCCCAGCACCTCCCGGAAGCCGGGATCACCGGCCAGGTCGGTGCGGATCACCAGGGTGTTCACGAAGAAGCCGACGAGGTCGTCCAGGCTCTCGTCGGTGCGTCCGGCGATCACCGTGCCGATCGGGACGTCGGTGCCCGCACCGAACCGGGACAGCAGCATCGCGAGGGCGGACTGCAGCGCCATGAACGGCGTGACGCCCTCCTTGCGGGCCAGTTCCTGCAATCGGCGGTAGGCGGCCGCGCCGACCCGGAACGGCATCCGGTGCCCGCGCCGGCCGGCCTGCGCCGGGCGCGACCGGTCAACCGGCAACGCGAGCTCTTCGGGGGCCCCGGCAAGGGCCTGCCGCCAGTAGGCGAGCTGCTTCGCCAGCAGGCTGTCCGGGTCGGCGGCGTCGCCGAGCAGGTCACGCTGCCACAGCGCGTAGTCGGCGTACTGAACGGGAAGCGGCTCCCAGACCGGCGCCTCACCGCGGGTCCGGGCGGCGTACGCCGTGGACACGTCGCGGCTGAGCGGCCCGCGGGACCAGCCGTCGCTGGCGATGTGGTGCACGACCAGGACCAGCACGTGCTCGTCCGGCCCGGCCGGGAACAGCGACGCGCGGATCGGGATCTCGGCCGCCAGGTCGAACGCGTACGCCGCGGCCGCAGCCACTCCGTCGTCGCCGGTCTGCAGCCGCCAGTCCACCTCGGACGGATCGAGGATGCGCTGGTACGGCTCGCCGTCCGCGGCCGGGAACACGGTCCGCAACGACTCGTGCCGGCCGATCACGTCGCCCAGCGCCGCCTCCAGGGCGGCCACGTCGAGCTGACCGGTCAGGCGCAGCACGATCGGGATGTTGTAGGTCGGGCTCGGCCCTTCGAGCTGGCCCAGGAACCACAACCCGCGCTGCGCGAATGACAACGGAATCATCAGAACGTCTCCTTCGCAACAGCGCGATGCCTGCTGTTTGTCAAGCTTCATCGGGTGGCCGGCATAAACGTGGCGCCAGGAGACACCCGGCCGCACGACCGTGTATCTCCTGGCACGTACCGCATAACTGACAGAATTGCGGGAGTTACTTCTTTTCCATCGCGGCGATGAGGCTCTTCGGCCGCATGTCGGTCCATGACTTCTCGATGTAGTCCAGGCAGTCCTGGCGGCCGGCCTCGCCGAACACGGTGGTCCAGCCTTGCGGCACCTCCACGAAAACCGGCCAGAGCGAATGCTGTCCCTCGTCATTGACCAGAACCAGATAACTGGCGTCGGGATCCTCGAACGGGTTCATCGAATTACCTTTCTCGGGTCGGATCTCCGTGCCTATTCCGCGGTGCAGGCACGCGGCGGACACGGCAGATTCCAACCCATCCGGACCGGCAGGACAAGGCCGCCGGAAAAACAGCGGCGACCGGCCGTTCAACCGGGTAGACGGCCGCAGTTGGACGCGGTCTGCTGGGCCCTCAGCGCCCGGGGCAAGTGCTACGACCGTAGTTGAATAACTGCTACGGTCGTGGTTCTATAAGTGCTACCGTCGTAGCAGTTCGGCGGCGCGACACGTCCGGCACACTCAGCAGTCCACGAGGGAGAGACATGACATCAGTGCTGCACGCGGAGAGGCTGACCAAGCGGTATGGGAAACATCCCGGCCTGGTCGACGCCGACCTGGATGTGCCGCCGGGGCGCGTCGTCGGCCTCGTCGGTCCGAACGGCGCCGGGAAGTCCACCTTGCTCGGCATGACCTGCGGGCTGATCAAGCCCACCTCCGGCACGATCGACGTCCTGGGCAGCCGCCCGGCCGCCAACGCGTCGCAGTTGGCCAAGGTCGGCTTCGTCGCCCAGGACACACCGGTCTACGCGAACCTGTCGGTCGGCGACCACCTCAAGCTCGGCGCTCACCTGAACAAGACCTGGGACAACAAGCTCGCCGAGCGGCGCATCAAGCAGGTCGGCCTCGACCTGTCGCAGAAGGCCGGCCGGCTCTCCGGCGGCCAGCGCGCCCAGCTCGCCCTGACCGTGGCCGCGGCGAAACGCCCTGAGCTGCTCATCTTCGACGAGCCGGTGGCCGCGCTCGACCCGCTGGCCCGCCACCAGTTCCTGCAGAACCTGATGGAGTTCGTCAGCGAGCTGGCCGTGACCGTGGTGCTGTCGTCGCACATCCTCGCCGATCTCGAGCGTGTGTGCGACTACCTGATCCTGCTGGCCGGTTCCCGGGTGCAGCTCGCCGGCAACGTCGACGTCATCATCAACGAGCACTACCGGCTCTTCGGCTCCGTGAGCGACCTGCAGAACCTGCCGGCCGAGTTCGAGGTCATCCGGGCCGAGCGCACCGGTTCGCGCAGCAGCGTCGTGGTGCGCCAGACCGGTGCCCGGTCGGTCGCTGCCCTGTTCCCGCAGGCCGAGCGGCTCGATCTGGAAGAAATGATCCTCGCGTACATGGTCCGGGCCAACGAAGGCTCCGGCGACCTCAACAACGTCTACTCACTCTCCACGGAGGCTCGGCGATGATCTGGCTCACTTGGCGGCAGTTCCGCGGCCAGTTCCTGGCGTCCATCGCCCTGCTGACAGCGCTCACGGCGTACCTGATCTATGTCGGATACACGATCCGGAACGCCTACAACACCGACATCCTCGGCTGCCTGCCGGCGAACGGCTGCGAGCTCGACAAGGTCAAGGACCTCTTCATCCAGGACCACCGCAGCATGGTCACGATCCCGGCGATCGTGCTCATCGCCGTACCCGCGATCATCGGGGTGTTCTGGGGTGGCCCGCTGATCACCCGCGAGCTCGAGACCAACACCCACCGCCTGGTCTGGAACCAGACCGTGACCCGCACCCATTGGCTCGCGGTCAAGCTCGCCATCGTCGGCCTCATCGCGATGGTCGTCACCGGCGCGCTGAGCCTCGTGCTGACCTGGGCGGCAAGCCGGTACGACCAGCTCATCGGCAGCCGGTTCGACCCGCTGTCGTTCGCCTCCCGCAACGTCGCCCCGATCGGTTACGTGATCTTCGCGTTCGTCCTCGGCACCACCGTCGGCCTGTTCCTGCGCCGCACGGTGAACGCGATGGCCGTGACCCTGCTGCTGGTCGGCGTCATCCAGCTGTTCATCCCGACGATCGCCCGGCCGTACCTTCGTCCGCCGGTCACCCAGTCGGTGGCCTACGACGCCGCGGTGCGGGAACAGGGCGGCATCCTCTCGATCAACCGGGACGCGCCGATGGCGGTGACCGGCTACGCCGTGCCGGGCGCGCTGATGCTGACCGACCACGAGGACCTGCTGACCAGCTCCGGGCAGAAGGCCGGCGCCGAGACCGTGCAGGACTGCACCGGCACCCAGGGGCAGGCACCCCAGCAGCAGGCCAACGGGCTCGACCAGTTGGAGAACTGCGTGGCGCAGCACAACCTGCACTTCTCGATCCGGCTGCAGCCGCCGAGCCGCTACTGGTCCTTCCAGTGGATCGAGTTCGCTGCCTTCCTCATCCTCGGCGGCCTGCTGTCCGGGCTCGCCTTCTGGCAGATCCGCCGGGTCCGCGGTTAGTCCGTCCGGGCCGGTGACCACACGTCCAGCGGTGTGCTCCGACAGTCGTCGGCACGCCGCTGACGTGGGCGTTCACGGTCCGCTTGGTAGGCTCAGGAGCTGTGCTTCATAGCTGAACGGCGGTGCTGTCTTGATCGACTTCCAACTGGACGTCCGCTCCGGCATCGCGCCGTACATCCAGCTCGTCCAGCAGGTCCGGCACTCCCTTCACCTGGGTCTGCTGTCGGTCGGTGACCAGCTCCCCACGGTCAAGGAAGTCGTCGCGAAACTGGCGATCAACCCGAACACCGTCCTGAAGGCCTACCGCGAACTCGAACAGGAAGGGCTGGTGTCGCTGCGGCCCGGCGTCGGGACCATCGTCACCCGTACGCTCGCTGACAGCTCGCTGCCCGCCCATGAGCCGCTGCGCCAGGAACTTCTGCAGTGGCTCGCCCATGCGCACCAGGCCGGGCTGAGCGCCGAAAGCATCGAGGCGCTCTTCCGGACCACCTTCCGAGCCACCGTGGGAGTAACGAAGTGACACTCGCCATCGAGGCCGTCGACCTCGGCATGCGATACGGGTCGAAGGTGGCCCTGACCGACTGCAACCTGGCCGTGCCGGTGGGCCGCACCGTCGGCCTGGTCGGCCCGAACGGCGCCGGCAAGTCCACCCTGCTCGGCCTGATGTGCGGCCTCATGCAGCCCACCACCGGCAGCATCAAGGTGCTGGGCGAACGGCCCGCGGTCAGCGCCGCCCACCTGGCCCGGGTCGGCTTCGTCGCCCAGGACACCCCGCTGGTCCCCGACCTCACCGTCGGCGAACACCTCAAACTGGGCGCCAAGCTCAACCCCCGCTGGGACCGCAAACTCGCCGACGACCGCATCCGCGGCCTGGGCCTGGACATGCGCGACAAGGCCCGCCGCCTGTCCGGCGGCCAGGGCGCCCAACTGGCCCTCGCGATGGCCGCCGCCAAGCGTCCCGAGCTGCTCATCTTCGACGAACCGGTGGCCGCGCTGGACCCGCTGGCCCGCCGCCGCTTCCTGCAGGGTCTGATGGAGATCGTCGCCGAACTCAGCGCCACCGTCGTCCTGTCCTCCCACGTCCTGAGCGACCTGGAGCGCGTCTGCGACTACCTGATCGTCGTGGCCGACGGCCGCGTCCAGATAGCCGGCGAGATCGACGACCTGATCAGCACCCACTACCGCCTGCTCGGCGCCCACGACAACTTCGACGACCTACCCCCCGGCACCACGGTCATCCAGGCCGAACACACCGGTCGCCAGAGCACCCTGATCGTCCACGCCCCGGGTTCCCTGCCCTACCAGGGCCCCCAGATCCAGGGCCCCCAGATCCAGCGCCTCGGCCTGGAAGAGCTGGTCCTCGCCTACATGAGCCGCCCCACCGACCCACCCGGCAGCCGCCCCGTCGGCCACCCGCAGACCACCCGCCTCTGAGCCCGACCCGAAACCCGCTGGGGTGGCGCTTTCCCGCGCCGCTCCAGCTCCTTTTTCCAGTACGGGATTCACCGACACTCCCCGCCGCAGCGAACAGGCCCGTGCATGGCCCGGCCGATCACCGGGCCACCGGCCCGGAGCACGGCACCTTCAGCCGAGCAGCGACCGCAGGGTCTCCGCGTCACGCACGGCGTTGCCCTCGCCGTCGTTGTTGAAGTAGGCGTACACCTCTCGGCCCTGGCCGTTCCATTCCCGGATCCGGTCCGCCCACCAGGCGAGGCTGTCGCGCGGGTACGACCCGGCGTACAGCTGCTCCGGATCGGGCCCGTGCATGCGCAGATAGACGAACGGCGCGGTGGCCCGCAGCACGCACGGCAACCGGGCGCCGCTCATCACGCAATAGGCCGTGCCGCGGCGTTCCAACAGGTCGAACACCTCGTCGTCCTGCCAGCTCGGGTGCCGGAACTCGACCGCTGTGCGCACCCAGCCCGGCAGCTGGTCGAGAAAATATGCGAGGCGCGCGTCGTCTCGTTGCTGATTCGGGCCCAGCTGTACGAGGAAGATCCCGCGGCGGTCGCCGAGCTCGTGCAGGCCGGCGCCGATGCGCTGGATCCACTCCTCAGGCGCGTACAGCTTCTTCGCATGCGTCAGACCACGGGGCGCCTTGACCGACAGCTGAAACCCGTCGGGCAGCCGTTGCCGCCAGCCGGCGAACGTCGCCGGCGCGGGCCAGCGGTAGAAGCTCGCGTTGAGTTCGACCGTGGCGAACCGCCGCACATAGTGCTCGAGGCGAGCCCGCGCAGGTAGGGCCGGCGGGTAGAGGACGCCGTCCCAATGGCCGTAACTCCAGCCTGACGTCCCGATGTGAACGTTCATGCGTGTCCCATTTCGGCAAAAACCCGAACAGCCTCAGGGCTGGCACACCTGGACCATCCCTGCGCGTACGAAAGGTGGCCGCCGAGGTAAGCGCCCAGCCCCGCCACCGACAAGCCGGCGGAAACGGAGGCCCGGACATGATCCGAGGCGCGCGTCAGATCTGCTGAGTCTCGGTCGTGTCGGGGTGCCGCTCGACAGTGGCCTCCTTGACGAACTTGCCGCTGCTCGCGCTGCGATTGACCGCACGACCCTCGTCGGTGTCGCCCCCGACGTGCTCGGTGGTCGTCTTGCTCGGCTCACGCTCCACCGTGCTGTCCTTGACGAACTGCCCGCTCCGGGCGCTGCGATTGACGTCGTGCTCGTTGTCACCCATGGAAATTCTCCTCCCATACGTCCATCCCGATATCTGCCTAATCCCCTCCACCGGCCGGCCGAAACCGGCCCGGGGCGGTCGCGACGTCGAGACCTGAGCTGACGGACCTCCCGCATCCGTGCCAATCCGATCGTTCGTCGGGGCGATACGGACCCGTCGCGGCGTAGATATTGCCGTGCGCACGGCTTACGGTGTGCGCACTGACCAACCGAGGAGGGTGAAGTGGCGGACCTGCCACCAGAGCAGCCTGAACCCGCGGAGGCGGCAAAAGCCGTTCCCGTCGCCCCTGTGCCGGCACCCCAACTGCTGGTCATGCCGCCTACCGACGCGATCCCGTCGATGGTCTGGCCCGGGACCGACGGGGAAACGGCATGGGCGATCCCGATCCAGATCCCATCCGGCACGCGGGGGTACGCCCTGTTCGTACCGATGGTCCCGGCCCAAGCGTCCGCCACAGCGGACACCAAGCCCGAAGTCAAACCGGCTGAGGTAAAGCCGGCCGCGATCACGCCGGCCGTAACCACTCCGGCCGCAACCGCGCCGGCCGCAGTTGCTCCGCCGCCGGCCGTGAGCGCGCCCCCGGCGCCCCCGGTGCCGATTGCTCAGCGTCCGCAACCTCAGCCGTTCCCGAACCCGGTGCGCCCCTACGGCACGTACGAGCGGGAACCGACCCCGTGGCAGAAGTTCCGCAAGAAGAACTGGCCCGGGCCGAAGAATGCCCAGGGCTGGGCCGTCCCGGCCGGGGTGCTCGCCGGCGCCCTCGGCTTCCTGATCTTCCTGCCGCTGGACCGGGTGGGTATCGGCTGGTTCCTCGGCTGGCTGGCGCTGACGCTGGGAGTGGCGTTCGGCGTACGCAAATCTCCCGATCTGACGCGCCGGGAGCGGCTGATCCGTTCCGGCTGGGCGGCCGCGGCGCTCGCCCTGATGCTCGTCCCGGCGTTCCGCAACGCGTGGTGGCTGGTGACGTTCAGCGTGCTGGGCGCGATCGGCTGCACCGCGCTGGCGATCGTCGGCGGCCGGCAGGTCCGGTCGATCCTGTTCAGCCTGATTGCCGCCCCCTGGGCGGCCTTCGCCGGCATTCCGTGGGTCCGCCGGCACCTGAAGGACAGCCGCACCCCCGGCATCGCCCGGCGGACCTTCTTCTCGGTCGCCCTGACCGTCGTCGTGCTGCTCGTCTTCGGCGCGCTGCTGTCCTCGGCCGACGTAGCGTTCTCGCAGATCCTGGACGACGTCATCCCCGATTTCGCGATCGGCTCGATCGTCAAGTGGATCTTCTTGGCGGTAGCCGGCGCCCTGCTGGCCGTGTCCGGCCTCTACACGCTGACCGCGCCGCCCGCGACGTCCAGCCTGGACACCGAGGGCAAGGGCCGGTTCGGCCTGGTCGAGTGGGCACCGGCCGGCGCCGCGCTGGTCCTGCTCTTCGGCGGTTTCGTGGCGGTGCAGTTCACCGTCCTGTTCGGCGGCAGCCGGCACGTGCTGAAGACGGCCGGCCTCAGCTACTCGCAGTACGCCCGGAGCGGCTTCTGGCAATTGGTCGCGGTGACGCTGCTGTCGCTGGCGCTGATCGCGGCGCTGGCCCGCTGGGCGAAACGGGACCAGCCGTCCGAACGGCTGCTCCTACGCGTACTCCTGGGCCTGCTCTGTGCCTTGAGCGTCGTCATCGTGGCGTCCGCGCTGTCCCGGATGTGGGAGTACCAGCGGGTTTACAGCTTCACCGGCGAGCGCATCTTCGTGATGGCGTCCGAGATGCTGCTCGGCGTGATCTTCGTGCTGATCGCGGTCGCCGGTATCAAATGGCAGGGCCGGTGGATCCCGGCAACCACCGTCGGCCTGGCCGTACTGATGCTGCTCGGCCTGGCCGCCCTCGACCCCGAGGGCTACGTGGCCAGCCGAAACGCGGCCCGCTACCAGGGTTCCGGCAAGATCGACGCCTGGTACCTGCGTGCCCTCTCCGCCGACGCGACTCCCGGTCTGACCAAATTGCCTGATCCGGTACGCCGTTGCACGCTCAGCTGGATCGCCGAAGATCTCAAGAAGCCCGATCCTTGGTACGCATGGAACCTCGGCCGGCAACAGGCTCGCGAGGCCCTCAAGGAGCTGGGCCCGGCCGCGATCGGCAACCAGAAGGACTGCAAGTCCGCCGACCAGTTCGACCTGCCCAAGACACGCAGATGAAGGATGGCGCTCCGGTTCCGAACCGGAGCGCCATCCCCCACCGGACAGGTGTCAGGCAGCCGCGAGCAGGCCCGCCGAGACGGGCTCCAGGGCGGTGGCCAGGATCTCGCGGACGTCCGAGACGATGTGCACGGTCAGCGCGGACAGCACGTCGGCCGGCACCTCGTCGAGGTCGGGCTCGTTGCGCTTCGGCAGGTAGATCTCGGTGAGGCCGGCCCGCTGGGCGGCGAGCAGCTTCTGCTTGACACCGCCGATCGGCAGCACCCGCCCGGTCAGCGAAACCTCGCCGGTCATCCCCACCTCGGCCCGGACGTTACGGCCGAGCAGCAACGACACCAGCGCGGTCGTCATCGTGACGCCGGCCGACGGCCCGTCCTTCGGCACCGCGCCCGCGGGCACGTGCAGGTGGATCGGGTGGTCGAGCTGCTCGGGTGAGATGCCCAGCTCCTCGGCGTGGGCCCGGACGTAGGAGAGCGCGATCTGCGCCGATTCCTTCATCACGTCGCCGAGCTGGCCGGTAACCGACAGGCCGCCCTTGTCGCCGGGCAGCAACGACGCCTCGATGTAGAGCACGTCGCCGCCCATGCCGGTCACGGCCAGGCCGGTGGCCACGCCCGGGACGGCGGTCCGCTCGGACGACTCCGGGGTGAACCGCGGCCGGCCGATCAGGTCCTTGAGGTCGGCGGCGTCGACGGTGGCCGGCAGATCGCCCAGGGCGGCTTTGCGGAACGCCTTGGCGAGCAACCGCTCCATCGACCGTACGCCGGCCTCGCGGGTGTAGTTCGCCGCGATCTCACGCAGCGCGTCCTCGGTGACCGTCACCTCGTCCTCCGACAGCGCGGCCCTCTCCAGCTGCCGGGGCACCAGGAAGTCACGGGCGATGGCGACCTTGTCGTTCTCGGTGTAGCCGTCGATCGCGATCAGCTCCATCCGGTCGAACAGCGCCTGCGGGATGGTGTCCAGCACGTTCGCGGTCGCGATGAACAGCACGTCGGACAGGTCCAGGTCCAGGTCGAGGTAGTGGTCGCGGAAGGTGTGGTTCTGCGCCGGGTCGAGCACCTCGAGAAGCGCCGCCGCGGGGTCGCCGCGGTAGTCGCTGCCGACCTTGTCGACCTCGTCGAGCAACACGACCGGGTTCATCGAGCCGGACTCCCGGATCGCCCGCACGATGCGCCCGGGCAGGGCCCCGACGTACGTCCGGCGGTGGCCCCGGATCTCCGCCTCGTCCCGCACGCCGCCCAGGGCGACCCGGACGAACTTGCGGCCGAGGGTCCGCGCGACCGACTCGCCCAGCGAGGTCTTGCCGACTCCGGGCGGACCGGCCAGCAGGATCACCGCGCCGGAGCCGCGGCCGCCGACGACGTTGAGGCCGCGGGACTCGCGGCGGGCGCGCACGCCGAGGTACTCGACGATGCGCTCCTTGACCTCGTCCAGGCCGTGGTGGTCGGCGTCGAGCACGGCCCGCGCCGCGCCGAGGTCGGTGGCGTCCGTGGTGCGGACGTTCCACGGCAGGTCCAGGACCGTGTCGAGCCAGGTCCGGATCCAGCCGGCCTCCGGGTTCTGGTCGCCGGCCCGCTCCAGCTTGCCGACCTCGGCCAGGGCCGCCTCGCGGATCTTCTCCGGCAGATCGGCCGCCTCGACCCGGGCGCGGTAGTCGTCGGTGCCGTCCGCCTCGCCCTCGCCGAGCTCCTTGCGGATAGCTTTGAGCTGCTCGCGCAACAGGTACTCGCGGTTGCGCTTCTCCACCGACTCGCGTACGTCAGTGTCGATCTTGTCGCTGACCTCGGACTCCGCCAGGAAGTCCTTGGTCCACTCGACGAGCAGCCGCAGCCGGGCCTCCACATCCGGCGTCTCCAGCAGCTCACGCTTGCGGTCGTTGGACAGGTACGGCGCCCAGCCCGCGGTGTCGGCCAGGTCGCCCGGGTCGTCGATGGCGCTGACCGAGTCGATGACCTGCCACGCCTCGCGACGCTGCAGCACCGAGACCACCAGCTGCTTGTATTCGGCGGCCAGCTCGCTGACGTGCTCGCCCAGCGGGCCGGCCGTGACCGGTTCGGCCTCGACCCAGAGAGCCACTCCCGGACCGGTCACGCCGGCGCCGATGCGGGCGCGCACACTCGTACGCAACACGGCGGCGGGCGACCCGCCGCGGACCTTGCCGACCCGCTCGAGCTTGGCCACCACGCCGTAGGTCGCATAGCGATCCGCGAGCCGCGGCGCGATCAGCAGCTCGGAGCCGGCCGACGTGCGAGCCGCATCGACGGCGGCCAGGGCCGCCTCGTCCAGCTCGACCGGAACGACCATGCCCGGCAGCAGGACAACATCGTCAAGGAACAGAACGGGAAGTCGTTTGCTGGTCACCCGGTACCTCCGAGAAAGTTGAGTATGTGCCGCTCAACTGCGCAGGCCCCCAGCATCTTCCGGTGTTCACTGCCAGCGAAAATCTACGGCGGTCAGATGGCGGCCATCTGCCGTTCGAGCGCCTTCGGGTCGTCGCGCCACACCTTGCGGCCGGCGCGCGCCATCGCGTCGGGGAAGATGTCCTCCTCACCGGCCTCAACCCCGTCGAGGATCGCCTGGGCGACCTCCGGCGCGCCGGTCTTGGGCATCTCAAAGGCCTTGATCATGTCGGTGTCCACCGCGCCGGGGAACACGCCGTGCACGGTGATGCCCAGGTCGGCGACCTGAGCGCGTACCGCCTGGGTCATCGACGCCGCGGCCGCCTTGGACACGCTGTAGCCGCCCATGCCGCGTACCGCGCCCAGCGCCACCAGGCTCAGCAGGTTGACGATCGCGCCGCCCCCGTTGTTCCGCAGCACCGGAACGAAGGCCCGCGTGACGGCGAGCGTCCCGAGGTAGTTGGTGCTCAGGTCCGACCGGATCCCGGTGAGGTCGGCGGCGAGCAGGTCCCCGAATGCCAGCGAGCCGCCGTTGTTCACCAGCAGCGTGACGTCGCCGGCCGCAGCCACTGCCGCCGCGACCTCATCGGCGTCGGTGATGTCCAGTCGCAGTACGACCAGACGTGGATCGGCGGCGAGACCGGCCAGGGTGTCGACGTCACGGGCGGTCGCGTACACCTTCGTGGCGCCGCGGGCGAGCAACGCGTCGACGATCGCGCGCCCGATGCCCCGGTTGGCGCCGGTTACCAGGGCCGTGACGTTGTTCAGGTCCGACATGATCAGTACTCCCGTACGAGTCGGTGGGTGGTTGCCCGGTCAGCGTCCGCCGGCCAGCGGCGAGGCAACCAGGGCAAGGATCGACCCTGGGTCTGGCAGAACCACGCTCACCGGGAGCCGGGTGGCCATACTGGCCTCATGGACCGGCATGTCACGTTGGGCGAATTCCTGCGCTCCCGGCGAGCGCGGCTGCGACCCGAGGATGTCGGGCTGCCGCCGTCGCTCACCCGGCGACGGGTGCCAGGCCTGCGTCGCGAGGAGCTCGCCCAGCTGGCCGGGGTCAGCGTCGATTACTACGTACGCCTGGAGCAGGGCCGCGGCCACCACGTCTCCGACGCCGTACTCGATGCGGTCGCCAACGCCCTTCGCCTGGCCGACGACGAACGCGCGCATCTGCGAGACCTCGCCCGTCCGCACCGCCCCGCCCGCCGTCCGGCCACGCCGCAACGGGTCCGGCCACAACTACGCCAGCTCTTGAACGCCATGACCGATGTCCCCGCGTTCGTCGTCGGCCGGCGCACCGACGTGCTGGCGTGGAATCCCCTCGGCGCCGCCCTGATCGCCGACTTCCCGGCGCTACCGCCACGGGAGCGCAATTTCGCTCGGCTGGTCCTGCTCGACGAGCACATCGGGGCGCTGTTCCCCGATCGGCGCCGCAAGGCGCGGGACATCATCGCGTTCCTACACCTCGACGCCGGCCGCCATCCGCACGATCCGCTTCTCGCCGAGCTCGTCGGCGAGCTGTCCCTGCACAGCGAGATCTTCCGGCAGGTGTGGCCCGAACACCCGGTCGCCGACAAAGCCCATGCCGGGTATGAGGTGAGCCATCCCCTCGTCGGCGTCATGGTGCTGGCACAGGAGGCGCTCCGCGCCCCGGACGATCCCGACCAGACACTGGTCACCTACACCGCGGAGCCCGGATCGCCGTCGGAGGCGAGCCTTCGCCTGCTCGCCTCCTGGCAATCTCAGACCGGCCCGGAGGCCAGCACGGCCCGGGTGTAGAGCAGGCCGAAACCGCGGCGCTGCGCGTTCTGCTGCGATTTCGAGCCGGGTTGGACGGTGATGACCGCGACGTCGCAGCCGGCCGCGGCGGCATCGGCCAGCCGCGCCGAGAGCAGGACACTCTGGATGCCACGGCGGCGGTAGGCGGGTGCGGTGCCGGCCCCGGTGAGCTGGGCGATGCCGCCGGCGATCCGCATGCTGCCGCCCCCGGCCGGCGCCCCGTGCAGCTCGGCCAGGTAACGCCGGACCAGCCCGGCGGCGTCCCGCTCGGCGTTCTCCAGGACCTCGCGGGGAAACTCCTCGAGCCACGGGACACCCTGCGTGTCGGGGTGCAGCGACGCCTCGACGACGACCTCCAGCCAGGCGCCGAACTCGTCGTCACCGCTGGGCCGGACCTCGACGCCCGGCGCCTCGACCGGCTCGACACCGTCACCGAGGGCGCGGCCGAGCACGTTCTCGAAGGACACCAGCCGGTAACCGCGTTCGGCCAGCAGCTCCAGCACCGCCGGATCGGCGAGCGAGGAGAGCTCGATCTGGACCGGCGCGCCCCGGGCGGCGTACGCCTGCTCGATCGCGTCCAGATCGGCCGGTTCGGGCCGGCCGGCGAAGCCGAGACCGGCCACCTTGTTCAGCGGCGAGCCGGGTTCGGCATAGCTGGCGACACCGCCCGCGATCGGCACGACGAAGCCGGCGCGGTCGCCCCGCCGACCGGCGGCGGCCTCGCTGCAGGCGGCGATGAACTGCGCCTCGGCCTGCTCGATGCGCGCGGCCAGGGTGACATCACCGAAAAGCATGGAATCTCCTCAGGTTGACGGATTGCGGAGCAGCAGCGCGAGACCGGCGAGGATCCCGGCGCCGCCGGCCCATTGCAGCAGCGAAGGCCGGTCGCCGAGGAACGCCACGGCGGTCAGCGTGCCGATCACCGGGGTCAGGTTGCCCAACTGCCCGGCGCGGGCCGCGGGCACCCGGGCGATGCCCCGGTTGAACAGGACGCCGCCGACCGCGCCGCAGACAACCACCGTGACGCAGGCCGCCCAGCCGGCGGCTCCGACCGCGTCGAGACGCGTGCCGCCGGTGGACCAGGACGTGAGCACGAACGGCGTCACGCTCAGCGCGCCGCCGGTGCTCTGCCAGGCGCTCTCGTTCAGGCCGTCGCCCTCGTCGTTGAAACGGCGGGTCGCGATCAGGAACACCCCGGAGGACACCACCGCCAGCAGCACCAGCACATTGCCGAACGCGCTGTCGCCGCCGGATCCGCCGGGGTCCAGGGCGACCAGCGCCCCGCCGGCCAGGCCGAGGAGCAATGCCACGATGGCCCGGCCGGACATCCGCTCCCTCAGCACGAGAAGGGCCAGCAACACCGACAGCAACGGCTCGGCCGCCAGCAGCAGGCTGCCGCTCGACGCACTGGTCCGGGCCAGACCGAGGTCGCCGAACAGGAACGCCAGGCCCGGCACCAGCACACCGACCAGCATCTGCCGCGGCGCGCCCCGCCACCGCAGCCGCCCGCCGACGACGGCGGTGACCAGGAGCGCGGCGGCCGCGCCGGAGACCTCGACCGCGAGCAGATCGGCCGGCCGCACCGACCGCAGCGCGACCACCGAGACCGTCGTGCTCACCCCGTAGACCGCCGCCGACAGCAGCAACGCCGACTCCCCGGCGCGCAGCCGGATGCCTCGTCGTTCCGCGACCATGCCGTGCGCTGCCATCGTGACCTCCCGATCGAATGCAACCGGCATAACCGTTACACCGGTTACCAACGGGGTCAACCGATAAAACGTGTACGGTGGTTACATGGCCCCGAACGTGCCCTGGCCCGGTCTCGACGACGAGGATCTGCTCCTGGCTGTCGCCAACACCGCCCACGGCGAGCAGGACGAGCTCGCCGACGCCCCGTCCACCCGCGCCTGGTGGCTCGGAATCGGCTCGCCGGCAACCACCCGGGAGAGCCGTCCGGACGTGACAGACAGCGTCGCGATGTTGCGCGCGTTGCGGGTCCTGATCCGCGGCCTGGCCCTGCGAAACAACGGCGTCGAACCGGACCTGAGCGGCGCCTCCGGCCTGGACGCGCTTCCGCTGCGCCTGGATCTGCACGGCACGCCGTCCTTGCGCGCCGACGTGCCCGGCGATCTCGCGCGTGACATCGGAGCCGCAACCATCGCAGCTCTGCTGCGGGCCACGGGCCGGCCGGGCTGGTCCCGCGTCAAGGCCTGCCGCGGCGACGACTGCCGCTGGGTCTTCATCGACAGCTCACGCAACGCCTCACGCCGGTGGTGCGCGATGGCCAACTGCGGCAATCGCGCGAAAATGGCCACCTTCCGTGACCGCCACCGCAGCCGGCCACCGCGCGCCCCGCAGTCGCAGCCTTGAGAGGCGGCGGCCTCGAACCGAGGAGATCCTGATCAGGCGGAGCGAGAGATAACGGATTTCAGTACGCCCATTTTCGCACTACCAGATCACTCCGACTTCACCATGGACTTTTGTTTCCCATTGCGGAAGTTTCGCTAATACGTGACCGCGGCGCTCGATGCCATTCGCAGGAATTGACGCCTTGACGGGTGAAATACCAGCTCAGTGGCTTCCTAAACCGGTTAACGCACCCAGCGACTTCCGGAAGTTTTCCGAGAAGTATTGTTTCGCTGGCATTAACCGTGTCAGCATGGGCCCCACATTGATTCTCGTCGTTATCCGGCCTGGGATGCGCGCCCCAGCGATTCCTTCGCCCACTCCTCGCTCGAGGCCCCGGATCCGGAAATGAGAAGGGAGACCCTCATGAAGTCCTCAAGGCTCCGGCTACTGATCGGTGCCGCGGTCACGGTCACCGCGGCCGCGGGCGTGCTCACGGTGATGCCGAACGCGAGCGCCGCCGAGAGCACGCTGGGCGCCGCGGCTGCACAATCGGGCCGATACTTCGGCACGGCCATCGCCGCCGGCCGGCTCGGCGACTCGACGTACAGCACCATCGCCGCGCGTGAGTTCAACATGGTCACGGCCGAGAACGAGATGAAGCCGGACGCCACCGAGCCCAACCGCGGCCAGTTCAACTTCAGCTCCGGCGACCAGATCTACAACTGGGCGACCCAGCGCGGCCTGAAGGTCCGCGGCCACACCCTCGCCTGGCACGCTCAGCAGCCGGGCTGGATGCAGAGCCTCAACGGCAGCAGCCTGCGCCAGGCGATGATCGATCACATCAACGGCGTGATGGCCCACTACAAGGGCAAACTTGCCGCCTGGGACGTGGTCAACGAGGCGTTCAACGAGGACGGCAGCCGGCGGTCGTCCAACCTGCAGGGCACCGGCAACGACTGGATCGAGGTGGCGTTCCGCACCGCGCGCAACGCCGACCCGTCGGTCCGGCTCTGCTACAACGACTACAACATCGAGAACTGGTCGTACGCCAAGACGCAGGGCGTCTACAACATGATCCGGGACTTCAAGTCACGGGGCGTGCCGATCGACTGCGTGGGCCTGCAGACCCACTTCACCGGTGGTAGCTCGCTGCCGGGCAATTTCCAGACCACGCTGTCGAGCTTCGCGGCCCTGGGCGTCGACGTGGCCCTCACCGAGGTCGACGTCACCAACTCGTCGACCTCGCAGTACGCGGGTCTGACCCAGGCCTGCCTCAATGTGCCCCGCTGCATCGGCATCACCGTCTGGGGCGTCCGCGACAGCGACTCCTGGCGGTCCAGCGAGAACCCGCTGCTGTTCGACGGCAACGGCAACAAGAAGGCCGCCTACACCTCGGTGCTCAACGCCCTCAACTCGGCCGGTCCCACCAACCCCTCCTCTCCCCCGCCGAGCACGACCACCCCGCCGCCCTCCGGTGGCGGAACCCGAATCCTGGGTGCCCAGTCGGGCCGCTGCATCGACGTGACGTCCGCGTCGCAGAACAACGGCACGCGGGTTCAGCTCTACGACTGCAACCGCCAGGCCCAGCAGACGTGGACGCTCACGTCGAGCAAGCAACTGACGGTGTACGGCTCGAGGTGCCTGGACGCCGCCGGCTCCGGCAACGGCTCGGCCGTGCAGATCTACAGCTGCAACGGCCAGTCCAACCAGCAGTGGAACGTCAACTCCAACGGAACCATCACCGGCGTGCAGTCCGGACGCTGCCTGGACGTGTGGGGCACCGGCAACGGCCAGCAGGTCCAGATCTACGACTGCAGCGGCCAGGCCAACCAGCGGTTCAGCCTCAGCTGAACAAGGTGGCGGCAATGGCCACCATCCGGGCCGGCGCGGCGTCCTCCGGGACGCCGCAGACGTGGACCGACGTGGTCGCCGACGGGCTGGTGACCTCGTACTCGTAGCCGTCCGCACACACCGGCGAAGAGTCCGTGGGAGTCGGCCGGCCGGTGAAAGCTGGTGCGGTCAGCAGTTGACGGAGGTCCGCCATCGCGTCGGCCGGCAGCGAGCCGCGGACCGGCGGCTTCCCGCGGCGCGTCACGACCGTCGCGCCGTCGGCGGTGATCTCAGCGCGGTCGTCGACACCGGCGAAGCCGCCCCGGCGGGTGATGGTGAGCGGGAACATCGGCGCCGCGGCCGAGGCGGACTGCGCCGGAGCCGCGGGCTGCTCGTTGCCCGCGCACCCGGCGACACCGCCCAGCAGCAACGCGGCCAGGACTACGGACAGGTGTGACTTTCGCACCGCGGGCTCCTCATCATTTGGCAAAGCCGGCCGGGGTGGCGTGAACGCCACCCCGGCCGGCCTCGGTGATCAGCTTCCGGCGGGCGCGTTCCAGCCGAGGGCGGCGTTGCCGGCGCCGGCGTAGGACACGATGCGGTAGCGGAAGGAGCCGGTGGTGCCGGTGTACGCGAGGTTCTCGCGCGCCGTCTCACCGGTGGCCTTGGCCACGTTCGTCCATCGCCCGTTGACGTTCTTGTCCAGGTACAGGTCGAAGTCGGCCCCGGACGGACCGGTCAGGCAGGCGGCGTGCCGGCCGGCGGCAGCGGTGAACGTGTCGGTCACCGCGGTCGCACCGGCGGCGATGGCGCCACTGTCGTGCGAGGCGAAGCCGGCCTGGCAGTCACCCGACGGCGTGCCGGTGGGCTCAGTGGTCGGCCCGGCAGTCGGCCCAGTGGTCGGCCCAGTGGTCGGCCCAGTAGTGGGCGCGGTGGTCGGCCGAGTCGTCGGCGCGGTCGTCGGCGTCGTGGTCGGCCGGGTGGTCGGCGCCGTCGTCGGCGTCGTGGTGGAACCGGTGCCGGTGCAGGCCGCCTCGTTGCTGCCCGCCGGGACACTCACCGCGGTCCACGCGGCCTTGACGGTCGCGCACTCGGTGCCGTTGCCGAACAGCTGCGCCGCCGCGGCCACCGAGGCGGCCCGCGCCTTGGCGTGCGTCCAGCCGCTGGTCTTGCGGTTCAGCGTGGCCATGTAGATCTGGCCGGCCTTCTCGATGCCGATCCCGGTGACCGTGCTGTTGTTGCAGGTCGGGCTGGTGGGCTGCCCGTCGGTCGGGCGTGAGCCCTCGGCCAGCAGGTAGAACCAGTGGTTCTGCGGACCGGCCGCGGCGTGCACCTCGGTGCTGGGGATGGCGCTGGAGAAGCAGTTCGGGTCGCCGACCTTCGACGGGTCGGCCATGTTGCGGATCGGCCCGTTGCCGGTCAGGTTGGCCAGCTCGCCCACGGTGTAGTCGGGCTTGTCCTTCGGGTCGTCGGCGAAGAACTCGGTCAGCGCGCCGAAGATGTCACCGGTGGACTCGTTCATGCCGCCGGCCTCGTTGCCCGCGCTGGAGCCGCCCGGGGTGAACTGGTTGATGGCGTGACCGAACTCGTGACCGAGCACGTCCATCGTGGTGAGCAGGCGCTTGTTGTCGGAGGAGTGGCCGATCTCGACCCGCGAGCCGTTCCAGAAGGCGTTGACGTCCTGCAGGCCCATCCGTACCGGGAAAGCCTTGCCGTTGCCGTCGATGCCGTTGCGGCCGAGCCACTCGCGCAGCATGTCCCATTCCTCGGACACCGTGTACATCGCGTCGACGCAGCCGGTGACCAGGTCGGTCGCGCTGCCGGTGCCCCAGACGTTGGTCGTGCTGGTGAACGGCTGGCCGGTCTGCGGGCCGCACGACAGTCCGGGGCGGGTCGCGTCGCTCATCACGAACTGCCCGCCGGAGCTCTGCGTGTTGATCGTGACGTCGCCGTAGTAGGCGCCGTGCCCGGTGGCGTCCACGACGTCGTCGCGGGTCAGGTCGCCCAGGACCTTCCCGGTGGTCGCGTCCACGAAGACGTGCAGCACGCTCGGGACCAGCCGGCCCTCGACCCGCTTGCTGCCGGAGACCACCACTTCGTACGCCAGGATGCCGGCCTCCTGGGCGACGACCTTGAGGGTGCCGGCGTCCGCGGAGGTGACCTTGGCGAGTTGCTTGCGCGCGGTCTTGACCGCCGCCGCGGCCGAGACCTTCGCGGTGGTGCCGACCGACAGCGCCTGCTGCTGGGCGACGTAGTTGTCCAGCACCGAGCCGTTGGCGTCGGTGACGACGACCGCGTCACCGCCCTCGACCGGCAGACCCTGATAGGTGCGGGCGTAGGCCACGTACTGCAGGCCGTGCTGGCTGACCACCTGCCGCTTCACCAGCTTCTCGCGGTCGCCCTTGAAGAACAGCTTCGGCTTCTCGGCGACCAGCGCCGACGCCGAGGTGATCGCCCGGGACGGGTCGGCGGCGGTGGCCCCGGCCTTCGGCGCCGAGGGGGCCGGGGAGGTGGCCGCGTTCCCCTGCGGCATGGTGAGGGCGATAGACCCCGCTACGGTGACGGCCGCCAGGCCGGTCGCCAGCGCGACTTTGCGTTTCAACGGTGCTCCTAGCGCGATTACGCGCGGCCCGGATTCTCGGCTCGTGCCCGATCATCCGCCGTCGCGAAGTGAGGGATTCGCTCGTCTATCGAGCGGTGTCAGTCTTGGCGTCGGAAAAGAACGAAGTCAATGCGCTTAAGCAATGCTTAATGGTCGACCGGCCCGAAATTCGCCGCCTTACGCTGGGCTTACGGCAATGTTTACCGAGCTGAGGCTTGGTGGTGACGATGAGTCACCTCGCCGTGACGAATAATTGATGCGGCGATTAATGGAGGGCCAGCAACCCTCGAGATAAGCAAAAATGCATACGCTGAATGTCCGTTATCATTTCGATATCCGGGCTTCCGGCGCCCTTAAGGTGCGGCCCGGGAGAATCGCGGGCCGGCGCCGGTGTGACCGACGCGATCGGACGGCTCGGGCCCCGGGGACTGGCCGACATCCACACCAACCGTTGTCGGACTCGGCGGCCGCGCTCGCCGCCTGGATGATCGACCACGACACCGACGCGTACTACAAGATCGCTCGGCAGTTCGAGCAGCGACGACCGGCATGGCGCGCGGATGACCCCCGGAGGGTGGCATCGGTGCGATATCCGTCGGTAACAGTCCGCGATTAGCGTACGGACGAGCGCAGCACTGCGGAGTCGCGCCGACGTCCGGTCCTCCGTACCACCGAGCTATGCGCCGTCGAAGGCCGTTCGTGTACCCCAAAGGTTGTCGTGAAAGGGCTTCATGAATCTTCTCCTGCTGACGGACAGCCATCTTGATGTGCTGCCTGTGCTCGACTTGCTGCCGTACGCCGTCCAGGTCGCGTCGCCGGGCAGTTGGGCCGAGGCAACCAAAGGACCGCACGTAGCCCTGGTCCTGGTCGACGCCTGTGGCGAGCTGAGCCAGGCCCGCGCAACCTGTCGGCTGATTCGGGCAAACGGCCTGAACGCACCGTTGATAGCGCTGGTTCGCGAGGCCGGCCTGGCCTCCGTCGCGGCCGACTGGGGTGTCGACGACTTCATTCTGGCGACCGCCGGCCCGGCGGAGGTTGCGACCCGCCTGAACATGGCGGTCGAGCGTCGCGGCCTGCAGGCCGCGACCGAGCAGGAACTGATCCACATCGGCGATCTGACCATCGATACCCACAGCTACACGACCCGGCTGCGTGGCGAGTCCCTTGCGCTGACCTACAAAGAGTTCGAGCTTCTCAAATTCCTCGCTCAGCAACCCGGCCGGGTGTTCAGCCGTGATCAGTTGCTGCGTGAGGTCTGGGGCTACGACTACTTCGGCGGCACGCGCACGGTGGACGTGCATGTTCGTCGCCTGCGGGCAAAGCTCGGACCGCACTGCGAGACGATGATCGGCACCGTCCGCCAAGTCGGCTACAAGTTCGTCGCACCAGCGACGGGAAGCCGCCTTCGCGCCGACGACGCCTATTCCAGCGCACGTCCGGTTCACGACGATGAGATGCCGTCCCCCCTTTCCCTTTGGGACCAAGCGCCGATCGCGTCATTGACCGCACACCTGACCCCTGAGCAGCATCAGCCGGCGAGGAATGTTGCCTCGGTCAGGCATACAGGTTGAGCTCCGCGATGGACCACCACGAGGCGGCGGAGCCGGTTTGCGTGATGCGCAGGTAGCGGGCGGTCTGGCTGCCGATCGCGGCGGTCACCACGGCGGTGGTGCCGGCGCCCGTGCCGACGGTCCGCCAGGTGGCGCCGTCGGCGGACACGGCGATCTGGTACCCACGGGCGTAGTCAGCGGCGCTGCCGGCCGAGTCCATCACGACGGTGCCGAAGGTGCGTGCGGCGCCCAGGTCGAGGGTGACGGTGTTGCCGCTGGTCATCGGGGTGCCGGAGCTCCAGCGGGTGCCGGTGACGCCGTCCAGCATCCGGGCCGGCACGTCGGTCGCACTGGACGGCGAGGCCGTCGCGGTCCAGCCGGTACGGTTCAGCGCCATCGAGCCGGACGAGCCCAGGGTGACCGTGCCGGTGAGCCGGATGTCGCGGGATGACGCGCCGACCATGATCTGGTGGCTGCCGGCCGCGGTGGACCAGCCGCCGTTCCAGTATTGGAAGCTCCGTGCGTCCAGGGTCACGGTGACCCGCTGGGTCTGCCCCGGGGTGAGGCTGACCTTGGTGAAGCCGCGCAGGTTCTTGGGCGGTTCGCCGGTGGACTGCGGCTGGCCGACGTACACCTGGGCCACCTCGGCGCCGGTGCGTGTGCCGGTGTTGGTCACGTCGAACGACAGCGTGACGATGCCGCCGGTGTCGGGCGCGCCGACGGTCAGGTTGGCGTAGCCGAAACTGGTGTAGGACAGGCCGAAGCCGAACGGGAAGGCCGGTGCGATGTTCTGCCGGTCGTACCATCGATAGCCGACGTCGACGCCCTCGGAGTACTGCACGGCGTTGTTCTGCCCGGGCCATTGTGCGGTGGTGTGCGCGGGCACGTCGGCGAGCGACGCGGGGAAGGTCACCGGCAGCTTCCCCGACGGGTTGACGTCGCCGAACAGCAGGGACGCGAGCGCGTTGCCGTACTCCTGGCCGGGGTACCAGCTCTCGATGATGCCGCGGACCGAGCCGGCCCACGGCATCGTGACGGCGGAGCCGCTGCTGACCACCACGACGGTGTTCGGGTTGGCCGCGGCGACGTCGGTGACCAGCTGGTTCTGGTCGGCGGGCAGGTTGATGTCGGACAGGTCGCTGCCCTCGGACTCGAACTTGCCGACGAAGACCACGGCGAGATCGGCTGTACGGGCGGCCGCCACCGCCTGGTCGTGCGCGTTACCGGAGGGCAGCGTCCACAGCTGGCCGGCAGCGCCCGTGCAGGTGCCGATCTGCAGCTGGGTGCCGTTGCCGGAGCCGCCGGCGGTGAGGCATTTGCCGGAGCCGGTGCCGACCAGGGTGCCGTTCGTGGCGGTCCACTTCTGCGCGGTCGTGCCGTTGCAGTCGTACAGCTGGATCTTGGTGCCGTCGGCGGTGCCCGCGGCCGTGACGTCCATGCACTTGCCGAGCGCCCGCAGGCTGCCGTCCGAACTGAGAGTCCAGCTCTGCGCGTCGGTGCCGTTGCAGTCGTACAGCTGAATGGGTGTGCCGTTGGTGGTGTTGGCCGCGGCTACGTCGATGCATTTGCCGGCGAGCCCGGTGATGCCGGCGCCGAGGGTGCCGGCGGCGTAGGTGACCGTGACACCGGTCCCGGCCCGGGTCTTGATGCCCTGGTACGGGCTGACCGAGCCGGAT
This sequence comes from Actinoplanes sp. NPDC026619, assembly GCF_040638295.1. NCBI lineage: Bacteria > Bacillati > Actinomycetota > Actinomycetes > Micromonosporales > Micromonosporaceae > Actinoplanes > Actinoplanes sp. NPDC026619. The sequence continues at coordinate 37,504 of NZ_JBEZYA010000029.1, read as the reverse complement.
GAGTTCACGCTCGCGCTGCCGCCGCCCTGATACATCGGCGCGCTGTTGCCGCCGGCGCCCAGGACCGCGATCGACCTCGTGGTGGCCGGCACCGGCAGCACCGAGTTCGTGTTCTTGAGCAGCACGCTGCCCTCCGCCGCGACCTGCCGGGACACCGCCACATGAGCGGCGGTCGTCACCGCGTTCGCCATCGAGCCCGTTTGCGTCCGGTCGAAGAGCCCGCGCCGGAACATCGGCGTGAGAATGCGCCGGACGTGGTCGTCGATGGTCGCCTGCGACACCTGGCCGCCGGCCACGGCCCCGGTCAGCGCGCTGCCGAAGTAGTTGCTGTCCGGCATCTCCATGTCGAGCCCGTTGTTCGCCGAGGCGACCGTGGAGTGGGTGGCGCCCCAGTCCGAGGTGATGAAGCCGTCGAAGCCCCACTCGTTCTTCAGGATGCTGTTCTGCAGCGGTCCGTTCTCGCAGGCGAACGGCCCGTTGATGGCCGAGTACGAACACATCGCCGAGTCGGCGCCACCCTGTTTCACCGACGTCTCGAAGGCGGGCAGGTAGATCTCCCGTTCGGCCCGGTCGGAGACGATCGCGTTGTCCGCGGCGTTGTTGCGCGCCGTCTCCTGGTTGTAGACCGCGTAGTGCTTGACCTGCGCCATCGGCCCCTGGCTCTGGATGCCCTGGATGTCGGCGGCGCCGATCTGCCCGGTGAGGTAGGGATCCTCCCCGAAGGATTCGAACGCCCGCCCCCACCGCGGGTCGCGGACGATGTTGATGGTGGGGGCCAGCACCACATTGGTGCCCTTGCCGTACTGCTCGGCGCCGAGCACCGTGCCGTACTGCTTCATCAGGGCGGTATCCCAGCTGGCTGCCCCGGCGACGGGGGCGGCGAGCTGGGTGACGGCGCCGGCGCCGTCACCGACGCCGGCCGGGCCGTCCTGCAGGTGCAGGGCGGGGATGCCGAGCCGGGTGTTGCCGTCTACGCAGCCGGCGTAACCGCAGGATGAGCCGCCGTGCAGCATGGTCAGCTTCTCGGCCGGTGTCATGGCGGCGAGCAGCAGACCGGCCCGCTCGGCGGGCGCGAGAGACGTGTTCATCCAGGGCTGATCGGCGGCCTGGGCCGGAGATGCGGTGAGCGCGGACGCAGCCAGGACGGTGGCGGCGATCGCGGCGAGTCGTCGGTGAAGCACGGGGACTCCCGATGGGGAACGGGGCGCGGCGTCGACGGGGGATCGACGGTCATGAGCGTGACATCCACAGCATGACTTCCTTCACGGTGCGATGAAAGGCTCTGACGTACCGGAACCGCGCCCCGCCGATCAGGCGGTCGCGGTCCAGCGCTGGTTGGCCGCGCCCGTGCACGACCACAGGATCGCGGTGGTCCCGTTGGCCGTGCCGGCAAGATTCACATCCAGGCAGAGCCCCGAGGCGACGCCGCTGATGGTGCCGTCGGCGTTCACGGTCCACCGCTGGTTGGTGCCGCCGTTGCAGTCCCACAGCACCGGCACGGCGCCCGCGGTGGCGCCGATCGGGGCGTCGAGGCACTTGCCGAAGATCTGGATGGTGCCGCCGCTGACCACGTTCCAGCGCTGGTTGGTGGCACCGCTGCAGTCCCAGATCACCGGCTGGGTGTTGTTGGCGGTGGCGCTCTGCGGATCGTCGAGGCACCGCCCGGAGGCCGCGCTCACGAGCTTGATCCCGTTCGCCGTCGGCGAGGCGGCGACCGCGCTGGTGGTTCCGCCGGCGACCCGGTAAACCACCGTGCCGTGGGCCGGAACCGACGCCGAGATGGTGCCGGTGCTGGTCGAGGTCGCGCCGGTCCAGGCATCGCGCAGGGTGAACGAGGAGCCCGACTTGCCGATCGCGGCGGCCGTCGTCGAGACCGTCGCGGCCGAGGCGCTCTGGTTGAACAGCGCGACCGCGACATCGCCGTTCGCGAGGCGCTTGACCAGGACGCGGCGGATGCCGTCGCCGGCCACCTGGACCGCCTGCAGGCCGAGGGTGTCCTGGTTGACGGCGATCAGGTTCGCGTTGGCCAGGATGGTCTTCGTCGCCGAGGTCATCGAGCGCACGTCGTTGCCGGCGATCAGCGGCGAGGCAATCATCGCCCACAGCGCGAAGTGGCTGCGCATCTCGGTGTCGGTCATGCCGCCCCGGCCGACCTCGAGCATGTCCGGGTCGGTGAAGTGGCCGGGCCCGGCGTAGGCGGCCAGCGGCACGGTGACCGTGACGATGTTCTGGATCCCCATCGGATAGCCGTTGGACTGCCCGCTGTCCCAGGCGTTGGTGATGTCCTCGGTGGTCCGCCACATGTTCGCGACGTCGCCCCAGTTGCGCAGCGGGCCGGTCTTCGCGTGGATGCTGTTGGGGTTGATGCTGTAGAGGATCGGCCGGCCGGTCGCGGCCAGGGCGTCACGCATCTTGGCGAAGGCGGCGACCTGGTCGTCGATGGTCCCGTTCGGCGAGCACCAGTCGTACTTGAGGTAGTCCACGCCCCAGGCGGCGAACTGCCGGGCGTCCTGCGCCTCGTGGCCCTGGCTGCCGGTCGACCCGGAATAGGAATCGAAGTACTGCGCGCAGGTCTGATCGACCGGGACCTGGTAGATGCCGAACTTGAGGCCCTTGCCGTGCAGGTAGTCGCCCAGCGCCTTCATTCCGCTCGGGAACCGGGTGGGATCACCCTGCAGGTTGCCGGCCGAGTCTCGGACCGGGTTGAACCAGCAGTCGTCCACCACGACGTATTGGTAGCCGAGATCGCGCAGGCCGGTGCTGACGATGGAGTCGGCCATCTGCCGGATCAACGTCTCGCTGATGTCGCAGCCGAAGGTGTTCCAGCTGTTCCAGCCCATCGGCGGGGTGCGGCCGACGCCGTTCTCCAGGGCCAGCGCGGGCCGGTCCGGCACCGCCCCGGACAGCGCGATCAGCAGGAGCAGGACCAGCACGGACGAGAGACGGCGGACAGCGACCACGGCACACCTCACGGGTTGTTAACGTTCACACGACCGTTACATGCTCCTCATATAGATGGACGTCTGTCAATGCGGCTATGGCCGGCCGTGGTTGCGGACGATCGGGGCGATCTCGGTGGCGTACCGGTGCAGGGAGTCCTCCACCAGGGCGCGGGGCAGGCCGCCCCAGTCGAACTGGCCGAAGAACCGGTCGATGCCGAGCATTTCCTTCGCGTCGAGGATCTTCTCGGCGACCTGTTCGCTGAGGCCGATCATGATGGCCTGGCCGCGGCGGGTGGCGGCCTCGAAGGCGGCCCGGTCCACCAGGAAGCCGCGGCCGCCGGGGGCCTTGGGCCGCAGGTACTCGTGGTAGTAGGGAAAGACGTCTTCGGTTCCGGCGAAGAAGTGGGTGGAGATGCCGACCCGCAGCTTCTCCGGGTGCCCGGCCTGCTCCCCCGCCGCGCGGTAGAGGTCGACGGCCCGTTTGGCGTGGCTCAGCGGCCCGCCGATGTAACCCAGCACCATCGGCAGCCCGAGCAGCCCGGCCCGCACCGCGCTGGTGGGTGAGCCGCCGACCCCGGCCCAGACCGGCAACTCCGCCTGGGCGGCCCGGGGCGCGATGGGCGCGTCGGACAGCGGCGGCCGGAACTTCCCGGACCAGGTGACGTGGTCGTCGGCGCGCAGCCGCAGCAGCAGGTCGATCTTCTCGGCGAACAGCGCGTCGTAGTCGTTCACGCTCTCGCCGAACAGCGCGAACGGCTCGGCGAAGGCGCTGCGCCCGGCGATGATCTCGGCCCGGCCGGAGCTGATCAGGTCGACGGTCGCGAAGTCCTGATAGACCCGGACCGGGTCGAGCACGCTGAGCACGGTGACGGCGCTGGTGAGCCGGATCCGCTCGGTGCGGGCGGCGATGGCGGCCAGGACCACGGCCGCATTCGAGCAGAAGATGACGGCGTACGCCGAAGCAGCTCGCGCCGCACTCGCCGAGCCCGACCCGTGGCGGGGTTTCTGCGACTACGTCGAACGCGTCTGCGCGATGCAGGCCGAGGACCGCGGCTTCACCACCGTGCTGACCCTGAGCTTTCCGACCGCCAAGCAGTTCGAGGCCGACCGCGACCGCTCCTTCGCCGACTTTCTGACGCTCATCGACCGCGCCAAGGCCACCGGCCGGCTCCGCGACGACTTCGTCGCCGAGGACATGGTCATGTTCCTGATGGCCAACGCAGGCGTGCTCACCGCCACCGCCGACGCCGCACCGGAGACGTCGCCCCGGCTCGTCGCGTACTTCCTGCAGGCCTGCGCGGCGACCGCGGCCGCACCCCTGCCCGAGCCGCCGGCCCCGCGGCGGATGTACCGGGCGATGCTCCGCTTCGCCGCACCCAAACGCTGATCGGACAGTAAGCGTTTTCTGCTGCCGGCGAGAACGCTACGGGCAGCATAGTGCTTTCATAACACCACAAATGGGTGGCGAATTCACCGTCTCGGAAACATATTTGCAATACATCGTTGTGCATCAATGCCATGGGTCTTAGCCTCGCGGATAACGCTTACTATCCCGCTCCGCCACCGAGGAGCCTGCTGGTAACAGGGAGAACCATGTCTGAGCACACCAAGCCGGCCGGGCCCAGCCGCCGGACACTGCTGAAAGCCGCCGGCGTCGGCCTGGCCGGCGCCGCGACCGGCGCGGCCGTGATCGCGACCGCGCCGTCCGCCTCGGCCGCGACGATCGTCCACCCCGGACTGCTGCACACCTCCGTCGACATCAACCGGATGGCCGCCGAGGTCGGCGCCGGCGCACAGCCCTGGACGAACGGCTGGGCCCGGCTGACCGCTAACGCGCATGCGGCGAACACCTGGAAAGCCACCCCGCTGGCCACCGTCTACCGCGGCACCGGCACCCCGGAGAACTACGGCACGCTCTACAACGACATCCACGCGGCCTACCAGAACGCGCTGCGCTACCGGGTCACCGGCATCACCGCCTACGGCACCTGCGCCCGCGACATCCTCAACGCCTGGTCCGGCACGCTCACGAAGATCGACGGAACGTCCGACAAGTTCCTGGCCGCCGGCCTCTACGGCTACCAGTTCGCCAACGCCGCCGAGTTGATCCGGTCCTTCAGCGGCTTCGACCTGGCGCGCTTCCAGACGATGCTGCGCAACGTCTTCTACCCGATGAACGACGATTTCCTACGCAACCACAACGGCAACGTCGTCACCCACTACTGGGCGAACTGGGACCTCTGCAACATCGCCTCGGTCCTCGCCATCGGCGTCGTCTGCGACGACCAGGCCAAGATCGACCAGGCGATCACCTACTTCAAGACCGGCGCCGGAAACGGCTCGATCAACCACGCCATCCCGTACGTCTACGACGACCAGGGTCTCGCCCAGTTCCAGGAGAGTGGCCGCGACCAGGGCCACGCCACCCTCGGCATCGGGCTGCTCGGCACCATCTGCGAGATGGCCTGGAATCAGGGCGTCGACCTCTACGGTCTCGGCAACAACCGCATCATGAAATGCGCCGAGTACGTGGCCAAGTACAACCTCGGCGGCACCGTCCCGTACACCCCGTACACCTGGGTCTACGGATCGCCCGGCGCCACCACCAGCGTCGTCCAGTCGGTGATCTCCGAGACCGGCCGCGGCGAGGTGCGCCCGATCTGGGAGCTGGTATACAACCACTACGCGCGCCGGCGCGGATTGTCCGTGCCGTACAGCGCCGCGTTCGCCGCCCAGGTCCGCCCGGAGGGGGGCGGCGGCGACTACGGCCCGAACAGCGGCGGCTACGACCAACTGGGCTTCGGCACCCTCACCGCGACCAGGTAGTCGTCAGGAGGGCAGCGGTGCCCGGGGACGAGCGACGGCGGTCGAGGCAGGTCCAGGCGAGGGCGGCCAGCGACGTCACCGTCAGCGCCAGCAGCATCGGGGCGGGGTGGGCCCCGGCGCTGTCGGCCGCGCGGGCGAGCGGGTTCGGGAAGCCGAGCCGGTCGGCCAGCCAGCCGGTCGCCGCGATCCCGGTCAGGGCGGCGCCGATCAGCCGGAACGCCGGCCCGATCCGCGACCGCGTCAGCACGATCAGCGCCGGCAGCGCCAGCGCGACCAGGACCACCTGGACGATCTCGATGCCGAGGTTGAAGCCGAGCAGGCTGAGGGCCAGCCGGCCGGTGGACAGCTGCATCTCGGCGAGCGTGAAGGAGAACGCCAGCCCGTGGCCGAGCCCGAACAGGCCGGCCACGGTGGCCTCCCGGCCCGGGAAGATCGGCCGGATCGCGTGGATCGCGCCGACGAGGATGCTGACCGCGATGAACGACTCCACCGGCCAGGCCGGCACGTCCAGGTGGGTGAACGCGCTCAGCGCCAATGCCGCGGAGTGACCGATGGTGAAGGCCAGCGTCGTACGCCCGATGCGGCCGGCCGCTGCACGCGGGCCGATCAGGCCGCGCCATCGCCCGGCCGTCGCGAGCAGGGGCGCCGGTAGCAGCAGGATCAGCAGGAAGAGGAGGTGGTCGGTGCCCGCCAGGATGTGGTTGCCGCCCAGCTCGGCCATGGCCAGGAAGCCGGACCAGGTGCTGCCGTGCTCCAGGTTCACGGTCAGCGGCGGCACGGTCATCGTGCGGCTGTCGATCTGGATCGTGCCGACCTGGACGGCGTCCGAGCCGACCTGACCGGCCGCCCAGTCCTGGCGGACCGAGACCAGCACGGTGTGCGTGACGACCTGGTGGACCACCACGTCGTACCGGAAAATGAAGTGCCGCAGGTCGCCGCCGGCCGGTGGCGTCAGCGTCGCGGAGGCAACAAGTTCCTGGTAGGTCCCGGTCGACGTCTGCTCGGCGTCGGTCACCGAGAGGTCCCCGACGCGGACCGTCCAGGCCGCGCCGCCGGTCGTGGCCGGCCGGATGTAGGCGATGAGGTAGCTGCGCAGCGCGTCCTGCTGCGCCGCGACGGTGGCGGCGGTGACCTCGATGCCGCTGGCCCGGACGAAATCACTGAGCGGGAGCTCGAGCTCCGCGGTCACCGACGTCTCGTGCACGTCGAGCAGGACCACCGAGTGCGGCATGGGATGGGCCGAGGCCGGCGACGCTCCGAGCAGGAGGAGCGCCGCCGACAGCAGGGCCACCGCGAGCAGCGATGGGAGTCGCATCAGAAGGAGAACTCTCCGCCGTAGTCGCGGGTGTGGTCGCGGTAGACGGTGTGGAAGTGGATCTGGTTGTTGTAGACCACGCCGTTCTGGCAGACGAACTCGATCCACACGCCCGGACCGTCGATCCGGACATAGTCGCCCTGGGTGTCCAGCGCGGTCGTACCGGCATAGCTGATGAAGGTCTTGTCCAGCTCGGACTCGTAGATCTTCAGCAACTGCTTGGTGGTGGCATCGTCCGCGACCGACACCCACGGCTTGATCGCGTCGAGGACCAGCTTCTTCTGCTTCGCCGACAATGCCTTGACCGAGATGCCCTCCTTGGTCGCCGGGAACTGGCCGTCCTTGTCCGGGCCCAGCAGCACGTCGCTGAACGACTCGGTCAGCTTCGCCTTGGTGAGCTGGGTCGTGGTGAGGCTGGTGACCAGCGCCGAGATGGCGTCCTTCTGCTTGGCGAGGGCCTGCACGGTGTTGCCGTCGTCGTCGATGAAACTGGTCGGCTCCACGCCGATGAAGAACGGCGTGGTCCCGGCGACCTTGCCCTTCTTGTACGTCAGGTTGACTGCCAGGTGATGACCGCCGAAGTGCAGTTGCCAGGTGCCGGTGGCCGACGGGGTGCCGAGAAACGCCAGGAAGTAGATGCCGCTGCCGTAGCCGCCACCACCACCGCCACCGGCGCCCGGGTCACCCGACGGCGGCGTGCCGGTCGGAGCGGACGCACTCGGATCGACGGCCGGAGCGGAGGCGTCGGAGGCCGGGGCGGAGGCGTCCGCGGACGGCGGGGTGCCGCCACCGCCGCTGCTCCCCTGCGCCGCGAGGTTGTCGTCGGCGGCCAGGACGTCGCTGATCTGATCGAAGCCGGTTCCGGTGCCGGTGCCGGTTGCCGCGGCGAGAACCGCCTTCGCCGCGGTCAGCTGGTCGTCGGTGAGAGTGCTGAGCTGGATGCCGACCCGGCAACTCGAGCCGCACGGCAGGTTCGACCAGGCAGTGGCGTTGTCCTCGGTGAAGTCGAGCAACACCTCCGCCTTCTGGTCGTCGGTGAGCGTGGCGACGAATGCGTCGGCCGCGTTCACCAGACCGTTGATGCCCTTGGCGCCACGGGTCGGATCCTTGACGACCACGGCCCTGGTCTTGTTATCGCCGCCCTTGTTGCCGACGGTGGCGGCGTTCGCCGTGGCGATGCCCGCGCCGAGCAGGGTGACGGCCGCCGCCACCAGCGCGACCCCACGCCACGGGCGACGTGTCGTCTTCTCGTCCTTCACGAATTACTCCTTCAACGATGAGCTGCCATTGCCAGGGGAATCTCAGCAACCTCATCAAGGAAACGCAATGAATCGACAATAATAGTGGTTATGAATCTCCCATCAAGACCCTGTGAAATCGCATCACCAGCAAGGATGCGGCCAAGAATGGTTTTGACATAAACCTTTTCCCGGTGAGTTCTCAAAGCAGAAATACAGGTCATTCAAATGACCGGCAAAGAATGGTGCGCCGTCAGACCTGCCGGAACTCGATGCCGAGCAGGCTGGCCGCGGCCCGGTAGTCGGCGGCCCGGTGCCCGAGGGACAGCGACCAGTGGTGCCCGACCCCGGAGGCGCTCCAGTCGTCGACCCACTCGCCGGGATCGCGGCCGAAGTCGACCCGGCTGGTGGTGTTGCCGATCGCCAGCAGCGGCCCGTCGACGACGGTGCCCTCGCCGGCGATGAAGGTCAGCGAGCCGTCCCGGTCCTGGCCGAGGCCGAGGAGCGTGACCGGCCCGGGCCGCACGTCGAACTCGACGCTCACGCCCCAGCCGCGCTTGCCGTGGTAGACGCCGAGGCCACGCAGGAGCGGCTGTTTCGCACTGACCGCCAGGTGCGCGGGGCCGTCGTGGCCCATCTCCACCACGTTGTCGGTGAAGTTGAGCGCCTGGATCTCGCAGAACGAGCCGCCGGCGCCGGCCACCTCGGTCGCCAGCTGGGCCACTGTGGTGCGCAGTTCGTACTCGCCGGTGGTCGGGATCCCCCGCGCGGTCAGCAGGGAAGCACCCAGGATCATCCCGGCGCCGAGCCGCTCGTGCTGCTCGCCGGCCAGTCCGCGGTGGTAATAGGCGAGGCTGTCCAGGTCGAAGTCGTCGGCCAGCCGGTCCAGGCCGACCGAGACCTGCGCGCCCCAGGTGAAGTCGTCGTCGTTGACCGACCCGTCCAGGACGAAGATCTTGCGGGCCAGGTCCTTGCGTTCCTCGATCTCGGCGGGCGTCGCCGCCAGCACCCGTTCGCGCAGGTCGTCGAACTCGAGCACCTCGACGTGCGAGCCGAAGGTGGTGGGCAGCAGGGTGAGGTCGGTGGAAACGTCAAGCATGCCCGGGTAGAGGTGGCCCATCAGGCCGTGCCGGGCGGAGCGCAGCGCGGCCCGGATGCGGGCGGCCTCGATCCAGCGGGCGATGCGCTGCCAGGCCGCCTCCTGCCGCAGCCAGCCGGTGACCGAGCGGAACGGGATGCCGGCCCGGCGGAACAGGTTGCCCACCTCGGGCACCGGGCACTGGCCGCAATAGGCCAGCCAGGCGCCGGTGTCGAAGGTGGCGTGGTCCATCCGCTCGGTCGGCTGCAGGTCGATCACCAGGACCGGGGTGTTCGCCCGCTGCGCGATCGGCAGCACCATCGACGAGGTCAGATAGGTGGTCAGGAAGAGCACGATCAGGTCGCAGTCGGCCTGCCGGAGCTTCTCGGCGGCGGCCGCGCCCTCGTGCGCGTCGGAGATGAAGCCGGCGTCGGTGACCTCGGCGTCCATCTCGGTGAAGCGCTCGGCGACGTAGCGCGCCGACTCCTGGAGTTGAGGCAGCAGATGCGGGAACTGCGGCCAATAGGTGCCCAGACCACCGGCCACCAGGCCGATTCGGGTCTTCCGGCGCTTCTTGGGGGTGAGGATCACGACGCCTCCACCTGAAACGTTTCACGTATTTCCGGCAGATTACGGCCCGGCAGCACCGCCGTCAAGGCCAGTAAGCGTTTTCCATGCTGTCCTTGATGCTGGGCACGCGCACCCATAAGGTGACCTTGGTAAGCGCTTACCTCAGGAGGTTCGTTGATCCGGAACCCGATTCTGCCCGGCTCGCATCCGGACCCGTCGATCCTGCGGGTCGGCGCCGATTTCTACCTGGCGACCTCGACCTTCGAGTGGTTCCCCGGGGTGCAGGTGCATCACTCGCGCGACCTGGTGCACTGGCGGTCGCTGGGCGGGGTGCTGGACGAGCCGCGGCTGCTCGATCTCGCCGGCGTGCCCGACTCCGGCGGCGTGTGGGCGCCCGACCTGACGTATGCGAACGGGCTCTTCCACCTGGTCTACGGCGTCGTCGACAACTACGCCTTCGGCTACAAGGACGTGAGCGTCCGGCTCACCACCGCCCCCGCGGTCGAGGGTCCCTGGTCCGATCCGGTGCCGCTGCCGGGGCGTGGCTTCGACCCGTCGCTGTTCCACGACGAGGACGGCTCGACATGGCTGGTCAACATGGTGTTCGACGACCGGCCGGACGGTGGGTTCGGTGGCATCGAGATCCAGCGGCTGGCCGACGGCGCGGTGGCCGGCGATCCGGTGCTGATCGCGCCGCTGACCGCGGGCGGGCTGACCGAGGGACCGCACCTCTACCGGGTGGACGGCTGGTACTACCTGCTGGTCGCCGAGGGCGGCACCGGCTACGAGCACGGCGCGCGGGTGCTGAGATCACGCACCCTGCTCGGCCCGTACGAGCCGGACCCGGCAGGCCCGTTGCTCACCTCCCGCGACGACCCTGATCTGGCGCTGCAGAAGGCCGGCCACGGCTGCCTGGTCAGCACGCCGTCCGGCGAGTGGTACCTGGCGCACCTGGTCGCGCGGCCCTACTCCCGGCGCGGACCGTGCGTGCTGGGCCGGGAGACCGCCCTGCAGCGGATCGAGTGGACCGACGGCTGGCCACGGGTGCCCGGCGCGGTGCCCGCCGTCGAGGTGCCCGGCCCCGATCTGCCCGCCCATCCGTGGCCGCCGGCGCCGAAACCGTGGAACAGCCTGCGCCGCCCGGTGACTCCGGAGTGGGCCGAGGCCGGCGAGCGCATCCGGATCCGGGGCGGGCAATCGCCGTACGGGCTGAGGGCGCCGAGCCTGCTCGCCCGCCGGGTGACCGACCGGCAGGAAACGCTTGCCGTCTCGATGGATTTCCGCGCCGGCGGTGTCCATCAGGCCGCCGGGATCACCGCCTACTACAACAGCCGGAACTGGTACTACCTCGCGGTCACCGCCGGCGAGCTGGTGCTGACGGCCAGCTCTCGCGGCCGGCGGACCGTGCACCACACCGAGAAGGACGTGCCCGACCGCATCGGGCTGTGGCTCACCTTCGACGGTCCGGTGCTGCGTTTCGCCCGTGACACCGGAACCGGGTGGCGCGACCTCGGGCTCGAGCTCGACGCGACCGTGCTGTCCGACGAGCACGCCGACGAGATAGTCGACGGCCAGGTGCGGGTGTTCGGGTTCACCGGCGCGTTCGCCGGCCTCTGGGTGCAGGACCTCGCGGGCGAGGGCTGCCACGCCGACTTCACGGAGGTGTGCCCATGATCGTGCGGACCGACGACGGCGCACCGGCCCGGCTCCGGCTCCCCATCGCCGCGGCGGTCGATCATCCGCTGGTGGACCTCTGCACCGCGGCCGAACAGCGAGCCCGGTCGAGCCGGTGCTACGTCCGCACCTCGGTTGGCGAACGCCTGCGGGTGACCTCAGCGGGCCCGGAGATCCGCCAGGCCGATCCGGTTACCGGGCTGGAGGTGATCAGCCGCATCGAGACGCTCGGCGACTCGGCGATCGAGCTGCGGCACACGGTGCGCAACGGCGGGTCCCGCCCGGTGACGCTGACCGCCGTGACCAGCTTCGGGTTCCGGATCCGGCCCGGGGCGGCCGAGGTGACCTGGGCGGAGAGCAGCTGGCTGGCCGAGCAACGGTGGCGGACCGAGCCGCTGCGCGACCATCTGCCGGACGTCGGGCTGCCGCTGCACGACCAGGACGGCCGGGGCCGCTGGGCGGTGACCAGCCACGGTTCCTGGTCGACCGGCGAGCACCTGCCGATCGGTGTGCTCAGCGTCGGCGACCAGGCCGTCGGCTGGGAGCTGGCCACCAGCAGCCCGTGGCTGTGGGAGTGCGGCGAGGCCCTCGACGGCGTCCACGTCACCGGGCTCGGCCCGACCGGGACCGAACACGGATTCGCCGTGACGCTGGCACCCGGCGACGAGTTCGCCGCGGCGCCGGCCCTGCTGGCCTGGTCCGACCGGGGCCGCGACGGCGCCGTCGCCGCTCTCACCGTCGCCCGGCGAGCCCGGCGGCAGGCAACGCTCGGCGGACTGCCGGTCGTCTACAACGACTTCATGAACACGCTGATGGGTGACCCGTCCACCGAGAAGGTCGTGCCCCTGATCGACGCGGCGGCGGAAGCCGGCGCGGAGGTGTTCTGCGTCGACGCCGGCTGGTTCGCGGACGGCGGCGACTGGTGGCACACCGTCGGCGCATGGCGCGAGGCGCCGGGCCGGTTCACCGGCGGCCTGCGCGCGGTTCTCGGCCACATCCGGGCGCGTGGCATGACCGCCGGACTGTGGCTGGAGCCCGAGGCGATGGGCACGGGCAGCCCGGCGGCGGCCGGCCTGCCGGACGACGCATACCTCCGCCGCCATGGGGAGCGGATCGTCGAGCACGAGCGTTACCACCTCGACTTCCGGCACCCGGCGGTGCGGGAACGACTCGACGAGGTGGTCGATCGGCTGGTCACCGAGTTGGGGGTCGGCTATCTGAAGCTCGACTACAACATCGACCCGGGCGCCGCGGACGGGCTGCTCGAACACGGCCGCGCTTACCGGGACTGGCTCCGGGACCTCGGCCGCCGGCACCCCGCCCTGCTGATCGAGAACTGCGCCTCCGGCGGCATGCGGGCCGACGCCGCCCTCCTGCAGGTCTCCTCGATCCAGTCCACCTCCGACCAGCAGGACCATCTCCGGTACGCGGCGATCGCCGCCGCCGCGCCGATGAGCATCCCGCCCGAGCAGGCCGGCAACTGGGCCTACCCGAGCGTGGAGATGCCCCTCGCCGAGACCGCGTTCGCAATGCTCGGCGGCATTGCCGGCCGGCTCTACCTGTCCGGCTTCCTGCACCGCCTCGACGAGAACCGCCGGGCACTCGTCGCCGAGGGGGTCCGGGTGCATCGACGATGGCGCACCACGATCGCCGAGGCGGCACCGTCCTGGCCGCTGGGCCTGCCGGGCCGCGCGGACACCGCGCTCGCCCTGCGCCTCGATAATCTGCTCGCGGTGTGGTCCCGAGGACACGACGCGGAGGTGTTGCTGCCCGGAGTCACCGCGCTGGAGCAGCTCTACCCCGCCGCCGCACCGTCGTGGCCGGCCACCCCCGGCCCGGACGGCCTGTGGCTCCGGCTTCCCGGCACCGTCGACGCCCGCCTCTACCTGATCCGGACGGAGTCCTGATGAAAGCACTGATCGTCCGCGGCGGCTGGGACGGCCACCAGCCCGTCGCCTGCACCGAACTGTTCCGCGCCTTCCTGGAAAAACACGGCTTCGCCGTGCAAACCGCCGAGACCCTTGAGGTGTACGCCGATCAGAGCGCCCTCGCCGACGCGGATCTGATCGTCCAGTGCTGGACCCGCGGACGCCTGACTGCCGAGCAGGAGAACGGTCTCGTCGAGCGGGTCCGGGCCGGCGCCGGGTTCGCCGGCTGGCACGGCGGTGTGCTCGCCGTCGGTTACGAGGCCTCCCACTACCAATACATGGTCGGTGGCCGCTTCCTGAACCATCCGGGCGGCCTGATCGACTACCGCGTCGACATCACCGGCGACCACCCGATCACGGCCGGCCTGAGCAGCTTCGACGTGCACACTGAGCAGTACTACTGCCACGTCGATCCGACCCTCGACGTGCTGGCCACGACCACGTTCACCGGAGCCCACGGCGCACCGGAGACGGCCGGCGCGGTCATGCCGGTCGCGTGGATCCGCCGCTTCGGGGCGGGCCGGGTGTTCGTCTCCACACTGGGCCACGCCCCCGCCGACCTCGAACTGCCACCGACCCGCACCCTCACCGAACGAGGCCTTCTCTGGGCGGCGGGCCGGTCATGACGGGCTACTTCACCGACACCGGGGGTGCGGATCGCCCGGTGCTGCTGCTGGTGCATGGCTGGGGCTCCCACTCCGGCACCTGGGCCACGCTCGTGCCCTTCCTGGAGCAGTACCGGGTGATTACCGTGGACGTGCGCGGGCACGGCCGGTCCGGCGCAGACCACGGGCGCGGTTTCGACCCGGAAGTGATCGCCGAGGATCTCGTCGCCGTGCTCGACCTCGCCGGCGTGCGCCAGGTGGTGGCGATCGGGCACTCCTGGGGCGGGCAGCTGGTGACGGCGCTGGCGGTCACCCACGCCGACCGGGTCGCCGCCCTGGTGGTGCTCGATCCGGCGTACGGGGCGACGTCGGTGGCCGACCTGCAGGTGTTGCGCGACCGGTGGTACTCCCCTGACGCCCGGGCCGCTCTCGACGAGTTCGCCGAGGGCGCGTTCGTGCCGGCCACTCCGGCGGCGGTCCGCGACCAGGTGCTGGCCGGCCTGCGGGCCACGGACACGCGGGTGCTGGCCGACGCGTTCGTCGCGATGTACCTGACCGGGCGGTCGTTCGGCCTGCGCGCCGCCACCGAGCGCTACCTCGGCCGGGTCACCGCCCGCACGCTGAGCATCTTCGCCGACCCGGCCGCCGCCGCGTGGGCGCGCGACCGGCCGGCGGCACCGGGCTCCCGGGTCGACTACTGGCCCGGCACCGGCCACTATCTTCATCAGGAGCAACCGGAGCGACTGGCCCGCACCCTCACCGACTGGCTGTAGAAAGCGCTATCACCAGGAACGCCCCGTGCTCCGGATCATGCCTCGAAAATGTAACAGCAACCGGTTACATTGTTAGGCGTCACGCGAACGGGCAGGGGTGTGCGGTGGGAACGGAACGACGCAGTCGCGGTGCGCACGACGCAGCGCTGACGATCCGGGACGTGGCGGAGCGCGCCGAGGTCTCGGTGGCCACTGTCTCACGGGTGCTGGCCGGCAACTACCCGGTGGCGGCCAAGACCAGGCAGCGGGTCATGCGCGCGGTCCGCGACCTCAACTACGTGGTCAACACCCACGCCCGAGCCCTGGCCGGGGTGCGCACCGAGACGGTCGCCTTCGTGCTCAACGACGTGCGTGGCCCGTCGTTCAGCGCGGCCGCCTACGGCGTCGAGCGGGAGGCGAACCAGCGCGGCCGGCTCTGCCTGATCTGCACCACGGAGGGCGACCAGGAGCGGGAGTTGGCCTTCCTGCAGCTGATGCGGGAGCAGCAGGCCAGCGCGGTGATCCTGATCGGCGGCGTCCGCGACGACGAGCAGTACCGGGAGCGGTATTCGGAGATCGCCCAGGGGCTGCACGCCAGCGGTTCCCGGCTGGTCCTCTGCGGCCGGCCGTCGCTGGGGGCCGACGTGCCCGCCACCACCGTCGAGTACGACAACGAGGGCGGCGCCTACGCGATCACCACCAACCTGCTGGCCAACGGTCACCGCCGCATCCTCTACCTGGGCGGCATGCTGGAACACACCACCAGCGTGGGCCGGCTGCTGGGCTATCACCGGGCGCTGGCCGACTTCGGGGTCACCCCCGACCCGACGCTGATCGAGCACGGCGAGTTCACCCGGGTCTCCGGCTACGAGCGCACCAAGGCCTGGCTGCAGCAGGGCGCCGGCCGGTTCACCGCGATCTTCGCGGAGACCGACATGGTCGCGGCCGGCGCGCTCGCCGCGCTGGAGGACTCCGGGGTCCGCGTGCCCGACGACATCTCGCTGGTCGGTTACGACGACATCGAGCTCGCCTCGGACCTGCGGCCCCGGCTGACCACCGTGCACGTGCCCTACGAGGAGCTGGGCCGCACGGCCGTCCGGCTGGCGATCGACCTGAAGGAGGGCCGGTCCCGCGAGGGAGATCAGCACGTGGTGCTCGGCACCCACGTGGTGGTGCGGCAGTCGGTGGCCCGGCTCCATCACTGAAACCGGGCCGGCGACTCATCGGCTCAGCGACTCAGCGCGCGTCCGGGTCGTACAGGACCAGGGTGGTCTGCGGCGCCAGCCGCACCGGGTGTCGCGGCGTCACCAGGCGGCCGGTCCGCAGGTCGCGGGCGCGGGTGCCGCACTCGGGCAGATAGGTGACGGTCCGGTCGGTGGTGGTGTTCATGACCACCGTGTAGCCGGCGTAGGCGAGCACGTACATCGGCGCCTTGCCGACCAGGACCTTCTCCACCCCGACGGTGGTGGAGCCGAGCGCCGGGTCCGGGACGTCGGCCGGGATCGGCGCCAGGTAGAACTTCTCCCCGGCGAACACCTGGTGCACCTTCTCGCCGGGATAGTCGAATCCGCCGGCCGGGATGGTCGAGACCTGACCCGAGTCGTTGATCGCGAAGTCCCAGCACGCCCAGTCCTGCACCGTGTAGGTGTTCCGCGGATCCTTCGCGAAGATCGACGTCTCCCGGACGGTCGCCGACCGTTCCGACTGCGGGGTCAGCAGGTGCACCCGGGCCATGTCGTTGACGCCCTGCTTGGCCCGCCAGTAGAGGGAGGCGTAGAAGATCTCCTCGCCGCGTTTGATCGCCACGCAGGCGTCGGTCTCGTCGGTGAAGACGAAGTCCGGGGCGCCCCAGCGGCCCGGCAGCCGCTTGCCGCTGTCCGTGAGCTTCTGGAACGCGGGCCAGTCCTGGGCGATGAACCGGAACGCGTTGAGCCCGACCCGGGTGTAGAGGCTGGTGCTGACCAACAGGTCGAGCTGCGGCGCGAGCTGGCCGTCGGCGATCATCTGGTGCGCCCACCCGGTCAGGTCGGGGTCCTGGAACACCGCCACCGCCTCGAGCGGGTGGCCGTCCCAGTCGGTGCGCTGGACGTAGACCAGGTCGCCCGGGTACGGCTCGTTTCGCCAGCCGATCTGCGTCTCGATCCGCATGCCGCGGTGGCCTTCGGAGTCCTCGCCGGGGTGCCGGAACCAGGAGCGCACCTTGATCATCTCGACCATCCGCTTGCGGAGCGCCTCGTCCGGCGTCCCACCCTTGCCCTGGGTCACCGCCTCGTACATCCGCACGAGCATGCCGGAGATCTCGCCGTAGTCGGCGACGTAGCCGAGCTCCCGGGTCAGGCCCTTCGGGGTGGCGACGTGGTAATCGTGGCCGAGCGTCCAGGTGGCCTCGCCGTCGGCGGTCTCCGGGCCGCGCCACGGCACCATGCCGAGCGACTCGTGGACCCACCGCCTCGCCTTCGCCTCCGGCCACGCGTCGGCCGGTGACAGCAGGGCCAGGCCGCGGTTGCACTCGTAGATGCCGATCGCGGTGAACTGCGCCTGGTTGGAGTAGTGGCGCTGATGCTGCCGCCAGTACTCGCGGCTGGCCAGCATCATGTCCCGGTAGGCCTGGCGGCGAGGGACGGCGCCGGCGACCACCGGCGGCGGCGCGGTGATCGTGACGTCGTCGAACCAGACGGTCTGCCCGCCGTTGCTGACCAGCCAGAACTCGTACTGGGTGGCGCCGGCCGGCACCGCCACGGTCTTGGTCAGCTCCTGCCAGCCCGCACTGCCGGTGGTCACGTGGTGATCGGGCGAGCCGCTCACATACGTCCCGGCGGCGTCCCAGAACTGGACCAGCACGTGCGGGGCCGTCGCGACGCCGTCGGTGTTGGCCCACACCGAGTAGGTGAGCTCGCCCGGCCCGACCAGGCTGCGCGACGACGGCGTGGCCAGGATCGTCTGGCCGGCCGACACCATCTTCAGCGAGGCCGTGCCGCCGTGCGCCACGGTGGTGTCGCGGGCGATGGTGCCGTCCGCCGCCCAGCCCGGCACGCTCCAGTTCGACGGGGTCGCCGCGCCGACCTCGAAGCCCAGGTTGGCCAGCCCGACCTGACCGGCCACCACGTCCCGGTCCAGGGCCGGCTGGAGTTCGTCCCACGCCTTGCTGAGCACGAGACCGACCCGGCCGAAACCTTCCCACTGCTGGTCGGAGGCGGTCAGCACGGCGTCGTCGGCGAGCCAGGCGCGGTACCGGCCGTCGATCGCCTGGCAGACCCGTTCCAGGGCGTCCGGGTTGCGGTAGGCCGGCGAGTCCGCCCAGAAGTAGCCCTCCAGCAGAGTCAGGTACGCCCAGCCGTCGAACGACGACGGCGCCTTCGTGTAGAGCAGCGTGTTCTGGTCGGCGAGGACCCGGGCGCGGACCGCCGCGATCCGCTCGGCGTCGGTGTTCGGCCGGGTGGTCGGCGTTGCGGTCGTGCCGTAGACGTCGCCGGCCGCCGGCGTGAAGTGCGGCGCCGTGTGGGTGTAGGCCCGGTAGATGCCGCGGGTCGGCGTGGTGATCGGGTAGTAGAAGCCGGCCGGGTTCTGACCGTACGCGTAGATCCGGCCCATCGCCCGGATCGTGACCTCGAGGGTGCGCTTGCCCCGCGTACGGCTCAGCGGCAGCGGCAGGGTGTGGGTGTAGAAGCGGCCCGGCAGCCGGGGCGCCAGGTCGATCAGGTCGATGTTGTCGACGACGGCCTGGTCGAACCAGCCGAGGATGTCGCCGTCCAGGAAGAGCTGCAGGCGCCAGTCGTTGTCCGCTTTCGGGGAGAGGTCGCTCCCCCAGAACTTCACCGTGACGTAGTTGGTGGCGACCGGATCGACGCGCAGCGTGCAGGTGACGCTGCCGCCCCACCAGTCCGCCGGGGTGCGCGGGTTGAGCACCCGGGCGCTCTGCCCGAGCCCGCCGGCGACCACGTCGGACAGCTCGGCGGTCACGTTGTGCAAGCGTTCCGAGGCGGCGTCGCCGAACACCACCGCATCGAGCACCGGCGATGCGGTGGGCGGCGCCGCGGCGGCCACGGCCGCGGCCGCCGACCAGGGAATTGCAGGGGTGGCCGCGGCCGCGGCGGCGACTCCGGCGCCACGCAGGACCCCGCGGCGGCTGATCGGATTCATGGCAGACGTCTCCTTCGTACGATGACTACTGAGAGTTAGAGAAGCCGAGTCGTGCCGAAGCGCCGAAGAGGAGTACGCGCTTACATCGTTCGCCATCATTCGACCTCGATGGCGGCCCGGTCAAGGGCAAAGATTTCGCCGGCGTTTCCCGGACCCGATCGAGCCGCCCGCTCTCGATAGGCGCAGAACCGCCCGTGAGGTGGGAAGCTTGGCCGCGCTGAGATCCTTGACACAGGCGTTTGCGTCGTTCTATGTTGCGGGAACAAATCTAGTAAACGTTTTCTGTAACGGCCTTCCGCATGCCTCAGCAAGCGGGCAACTCTGAGTGACATCGACAGTCGGGAGGATCCCCTGTGACGCAGATCGGCACCGCCGCGGCGGAACGATCCACGAGCGACACACCGCAGGCCGCTCCCCCGGCCGCCACACCCGTCCGGGCCAGCAGATGGCGCGGCCTCGGCGTCGCGATCCTCGCCCTACCGGCCGTGATCTACCTGGTCGTCTTCCACTACCTGCCGATGGCCGGGCTGGTGGTGGCGTTCAAGGAGTTCGACATCTCCAAGGGGATCTTCGGCAGCCCCTGGTCCGGTCTGGACAACTTCCGCTACTTCTTCAGCTCCGGCGACGCCGGCCGCATCCTGCTCAACACGATCTTCCTGAACGTGCTGTTCCTGGCGGCCACGCTCGCCGCCGGCGTCACGCTCGCGATCATGCTCAACGAGATCCGCGGCCGGTTCTTCAAGCGGATCGCCCAGTCGGCGGTCTTCTTCCCGTACTTCGTCTCGCCGATCGTCATCAGCATCATCCTGCAGGTGCTGCTGGCCGGGGTGGGCGGCTCCGGCGGCCTGGTCAACGACGCGCTGCTCGGCCTCGGCCTGCCGCAGGTCAGCTGGTACACCGAGCCCGGACCGTGGCCGTGGATCCTCACCATCGTCAAGGTGTGGCAGCTCGGCGGATACATGAGTGTGATCTTCCTGGCCGCGATCACGTCCATCCCGGAGGAGGTCTACGAGGCGGGCGCCATCGACGGCGCCTCCCGGGCCCAGCTGGCCTGGCGGGTCACCCTGCCGATGCTGCGGCCGACCGCGGCCATCCTGCTGGTCCTCGGGGTCGGCCGGATCTTCTACGGCGACTTCGGCACGATCTACGCGATCGTCGGTGACAACGGCACGCTCTTCCCGACCACCGACGTCATCGACACGTTCGTCTTCCGGTCCCTGCGCCAGCTCGGCGACTTCGGCACGACCGCGGCGGTCGGCCTCTTCCAGTCGGTCGTCGGCTTCGTCCTGGTGACGATCGCCGTGCTGATCCAGCGCCGGTACAGCAAGGAGAACTCGATCCTATGAGTACGGCCATTCGCCGCCGGCGGGCGCCGCTGGAGCCCTTCACCGTGGTCAGCATCGTCGGGGTCAGCCTCTTCATGCTGGCGTCGATCGCTCCGCTGTGGCTCATCCTGTCCGGCTCGTTCACCGCCGAGTCGAAGCTCTCCGAGACCGGCTACAGCCTCTTCCCGCACCCGTTCTCCCTCGAGGCCTACCGGACGATCCTGGCCGGCCCGACCGTCGTCGACGCGTACATCGCCAGCGGTTTCATCACGATCGTCGGCACCGCTCTCGCACTGGCCTGCACCTCCGGCCTCGCCTGGGTGATCGCCCGGCGCCTGCCGCTGATCAGCCGCCCGCTGGCGGTGATGACCTACCTGCCGATGCTGTTCACCGGCGGGCTCGTGCCGCTCTACCTGCTCGTCACGCAATACCTGCACCTCGGCAACAGCTGGTTCGCGGTGATCCTGCCGCTGCTGATCGCCCCGTTCCTCGTCTTCATCGAGGTCGGCGCGTTCCGCCAGCTCCCCGAGTCGATCCTCGAATCGGCCCGGATCGACGGCGCGAGCGAGCTGCGCATCTTCTGGCGGATCGGCCTGCCGCTGTCCAAGCCGATCCTCGCGGTCGTCGGCCTGTTCTACGCGGTCACCTTCTGGAACGAGTGGTTCACCGCGCTGCTGTTCATCTCCGACATCGACAAGTTCCCGCTGCCGCTGCTGCTGCAGAACCTCATCGCCAACGTGTCCGCCTCCACCATGCTGCCCACCTCCGGGCAGGCGGTGCCGGTCTACCAGCTGCGACTCGCGCTCACCGTGGTCACCATCGGGCCGATCCTGCTGGCCTACCCGTTCGCTCAGCGCTACTTCGTCAAGGGCATCACGCTCGGCGCCACCAAGGGCTGAGCACCACCCCCCGCCTTCTTCTTGGAGTACCCCCATGCCTATTTCCCGTCGTAACCTGCTCGCGGCCGGTGGCGGTCTCTCGGTCGCCGCGTTCCTGGCCGCCTGCGGTGACTCCTCCGGCTCGACCGCCAAGTCCGACACCCTCACCCTGCTGCTGCCCGGCAACACCCCGACCGGCTTCGCCGACGTGCTGACCAAGGTGAACACGAAGCTCAAGGCCGACCACGGTTTCACCATCGACCCGCGCTTCATCGCCTGGACCAACTACGGCAACCAGGCGCTGCTCAAGTTCACCGCCGGCGAACGCTTCGACACGGCGCTGCAGGCCCGCTGGCTCAACATGATCCAGCTCGTCGGCAGCAAGTCGCTCGCGCCGGTGAACAGCCTGCTGGACAGCGGGAAATACCCCAACCTCAGCAAGACCCTGGACTCCCGGCTGATCGAGAACAACAAGTGGTCCGGGACCCTGTGGGGAATTCCGCAGGTCAACAGCGCCGCCCGGCTCCAGCACTTCGTCGTCCGGCAGGACCTGGCCGACAAGGTCGGCGCCGGCACCATCGCCGACTACGCCTCGCTCGAGAAGTTCTGGTACGACGTCAAGCAGAAGGTCCCCGGCGTCACGCCGATGGGGCTGAACTCGAACATGACCAACCTGATCGCCATCCCCAACCCGATCGGCCTGCTCAACCCCTGGACCTGGGAGAACCCGCACACGATCACCCAGTCGTTCAGCGGCAACTCGATGTACTTCGCGTTCGCCGCCGACGCCGCGACCACCAAGGCGTCGCGGCCGATCCCGTTCTGGGACATCCCCGGCATGGTCGACGCCCTGCGCACCATCCGGAAGTACTACCTCGACGGCATCATCAACAAGGACGCGCTGAACGTCGACGCGGACACCCAGAAGAGCCTGTTCGGCAACGGCAAACAGGCCACCGCGTGGGCCATCACCGACGGCACCTCGTCGTCCTTCTACGGCCCGCTGCTCAAGAAGTCGACGCCCGGCGCCGCCCTGGCCAACGTGATGCCGCTCGCCGGCGGGAAGGCGTCCAAGCCCAGCCAGACCTTCCAGGCCGAGAACTTCGTGGTGCTCAACACCAAGGGCGCCAGCAACGACAAGGCCATGCAACTGCAGGATTGGCTGTCCATCCGGGAAAATCACGACCTTCTGGAGTACGGGATACCGGGGCGCGACTGGAACCCGGTGGGCGACGACACCCTCGAGCAGCTCACCGACTACAACTTCCCCGGCTTCGCGCTGAGCTGGCGGGCGTCGCTGGAGCGCAAGTCCAAACTGATCAGCGAGACCGAGGCCGACTGGTTCAGCTGGGCCGGCAACTACGACAACTTCACCACCGACACGTTCGCCGGGTTCATCCCGGACGTGACCCCGGTCAAGCGGGAGGACGCCCAGATGGCGGCGGCCTTCACCCAGTACGCCAATCCACTGTTCTTCGGCGCCGTCGACGTCGACAAGGGCCTCGACAAGCTGAAGAAGGCGATCGACGGCGCCGGCCTCGCCAAGGTCCAGGCGGAGCTGGAGAAGCAGGCCGACGCCTACCTGAAGGCCAAGTGACGGCCCGCACCCGGCCCGTCGCAGCGCTGGCGATGACCGCCGACCTGCCGGACCTGCTGTTCACGCCGGCGGTGCGGCGCCGGCTCGCCGAGGACGTCGAACTAGCCCCCGGCCCGGTGTTGCAGGAGTTCGAGAGCGCCCCGGCCCGGGCCGCCCTGGCCGGGGCCGAGGTCCTGATCACCGGCTGGGGCAGCCCCCGGATCACCGCCGAGGTGCTCGACGCCGCGCCCGCGCTGCGCGTCGTCGTGCACACCGGCGGCTCGGTCAAGGGCCACG
Organism: Actinoplanes sp. NPDC026619; assembly: GCF_040638295.1. Lineage (NCBI taxonomy): Bacteria > Bacillati > Actinomycetota > Actinomycetes > Micromonosporales > Micromonosporaceae > Actinoplanes > Actinoplanes sp. NPDC026619. The sequence continues at coordinate 14,360 of NZ_JBEZYA010000029.1, read as the reverse complement.
TCAGCCGGGAGTGCTGGGAGCGCGGGATCCTCGTCTCGTCGGCGGCGGCGGCCAACGCCCTGCCGGTCGCCGAGTACGCGCTGGCCTGGATCCTGCTCGCGGCCAAGGGCGCCCGCCGGCTGGAACACACCTACCGCACCCGGCGCGCGGCGGTCGACCGCAACGCGGAGTTCCCGCACGTGGGCGCGTACCGCCGCCGGGTCGGCATCGTCGGCGCCTCCCGGATCGGCCGGCGGGTGATCGAGCTGCTCCGGCCGTTCGACCTGGAGGTGACCCTGTTCGACCCGTACGTGACCGCGGCCGAGGCGGCCGCGCTCGGCGTCGCCTCGGCCACCCTGCCCGACCTGCTCGCCAGCAGTGACATCGTCAGCCTGCACGCGCCCGCGCTGCGCAGCACCCGGCACATGATCGACGCGGCCGGACTGGCCCGGATGCCGGACGGCGCCACCCTGATCAACACCGCCCGCGGCTCGCTCGTCGACCAGGACGCGCTCGTGGCGGAGCTGGTCACCGGCCGGATCGACGCCGTCATCGACACCACCGAACCGGAGGTTCCGCCGCCCGACTCACCGCTCTACACACTCCCGAACGTCGTGCTCACCCCGCACATCGCCGGGGCACAGGGCAACGAGCTGCACCGGCTGGGCGAGTCGGCGGCGGACGAGGTGCACCGGTACGTCACCGGCCGGCCCCTCGCGCACCCGGTCGTCGTGCACGATCTCGCCCGGATCGCGTGATCGCCGCGGGCGTCCCGCCGCGGGCGCACAACCTGGACTGGCTGCGCCGGGTGCGCGACGGCGGGGAGCGCTCGTTCAACCCGTACTCGGCCGGGCCGATGATGGTCCTCTCCGAGCAGCGGATGGACTACGGCGTGCTGGCCGGCTGCTACGCCGCGGTGCGCGACGCCGCGCAGGCCCGCGGCATGGAGCTGACCCTGCTCGAATACCTGGAACCCGGGCCGGAGTTCTGCCGCAGCGATTTCAAGACCCGGCGGCATCCCGAGGTCGCGGTGGCCGGCGCCGACTCCGGCGGGCACGTCGTGCCCGGCATCCTCGACGTGACCCGGCCGCTGGCCGCCGACGAGCGCGGTTATGCCGCGTACCCCCGCGGGTTTCCGTCTGGTCTTCCGGCCGGGGATTTCGTCGCGGCGCAGACGGCCGCCTACGTCGACGACTTCGGGCTCGACGGAGTCCTGCTCGGTAACCAGTTCGGGCTGCTCGGCTTCTGGGATCCGGCCAACGCCCCGCCGGTCACCCCGGAACGCACGGCCGGGATCGGCCGGTTCTTCGCCGCGATGCGCGCGGCCTTCGGCCGGCGCCAGATCTACTGGATGGACACCTACTGGCGGGCGGACCTCGAACGGCCGGCGTGGGGCATGCCACCTCAGGCGTACGCCGCCATGGACGCGATCCTGGTCTCGGCGTTCGCGGTGCTCGTGGAGCGTACGGAAATAATTCCTAACCTGCGCGGCAAGGCCGCCCTGGGCGGACCTCGGGTCTTGTTCGGCCTCGACTTCGCCGACCCCTGGTACTGGTACCGGACCTGGCTCGACGACCGGCGCACCTATCTCTATCAACGGCAGGTCGTCGCCGAGCATGCGGAGCTGATCGACGGGGTGTCGTTCTTCGCCAACGACACGTTCGGTCATCTCATCCCGGACGGCCCGCTCACCGAGACCCTCGACATCCTGCGAAAGGCCGGACGATGAACCGGATCACCGGCGGCATGTGGGCGGACCTGCAGCGCCTCAACCGAACCGCGATGATTCCGCACGCGGTGCAGTGGATGACGCGGCTCGGCTGGGTCGCGAACTTCGACCGGGCCGCGGCCGGTGAGCGCTACGACCATCGCGGCCGGGAGTTCGCCGACTCGGAGATCTACAAGATCATCGAGGCGATCTCGTTGGAGCACCTGCGATCCGGGCCCAGCGAGCTCGACGCGGTCGCCGACGATCTGGCCGGCCGGGTCGCCGCCGCCCAGGAGCCCGACGGCTATCTGCACACCCTGTTCGGCCGGCCCTGGCAGCGCCCCCGCTACAGCGACTTCACCTGGGGGCACGAGCTCTACTGCGCCGGCCACCTGCTGCAGGCGGCGGTCGCGCACCACCGCGCCTACCGCAGCACCACGCTGCTGGACGTGGCGGTCCGGCTCGCCGACCACATCTGCGTGATGTTCGGGCCGCACGGGCTCAACCGGGTCTGCGGGCACGCCGAGATCGAGCTGGCGCTGGTCGCCCTCTACCGGGAGACCCGCGAGCGCCGCTACCTCGACCAGGCGGCGCTGTTCGTCGACCGGCGCGGTCACGGCACCCTGCCGCTGATCGAGTTCGGGCGGGCGTTCGCCCAGGACGACCTGCCGGTGCGCAAGGCCACCGTGCTGCGCGGCCACGCCGTACGCGCGCTCTATCTCGCGGCCGGCGCGGTCGATGTCGCCGTCGAGACCGGCGACGACGAACTGCTGGCGGCCTTGAAGACCCAATGGCAGAACACGGTGGACCGGCGTACCTACGTCACCGGTGGGATGGGCTCGCACCACATGGACGAGGCGTTCGGTGAGGACTTCGTCCTGCCGGCCGACCGGTCCTACTGCGAGACCTGCGCCGGCGTCGCGTCCATCATGTTCAGCCGGCGGCTGCTGCTGGCCACCGGCGAGTCGCGCTATGCCGATCAGATCGAACGGACGCTCTACAACATCCTCGCGACCGCGCCCGGCGACGACGGCCGGTCCTTCTTCTACGCCAACACCCTGCACCAGCGGCACCCGGGCGGCGACGTGCCGGTCAACGACGACGGGGTCAGCATCCGGGGCGGCGCCGGCGAGCGCCAGCCCTGGTACGAGGTGTCCTGCTGCGCGCCGAACCTGGCCCGCACGCTGGCCGGCCTCGACGACTACGTCGCCACGGCGGACAACGAGGGGATCCGGATCCACCAGTACATGTCGTCGACCCTCGAGGCGACGATCGGCGGTTCGCCGTTCACGCTCGACGTGACGACGGACTATCCGACGACCGGCACGATAACCGTCACCGTGACGCAGGCGCCGGCCGTGCCCGCCACGATCACGCTGCGGCAACCGGAGTGGTCGCCGTCCACGCCCGGCCGCACCCGGGTCTGGAGTCCGGGCGACACCTTCACGGTCGACCTCGACCTGCGAGAGCGGGTGACCCGCCCGGACCATCGGGTCGACGCCGTCCGCGGCTGCGTGGCCGTCCAGCGCGGGCCGGACGTGCTCGCGCTGGAATCGGTCGACCTCCCGGCCGGGTGGGCGCTGGCCGACGCCGTGCTCGTCTCGGCCGACCCGGCAGTTCTCCGGCACCAGGAGACGGGCGAGGAGGCCACGGTCCCGCTCATCCCCTATCGGCGCTGGGCGCGGCGCGGACCCTCGGCCATGCGCGTCTGGATCCCGCTGGATCAGACGGTGGCGCCACCGAGGTAATCACGTGCGGCCGAGCCGATGTCGCCGTACAGGGTGCTGTGCGTGACGGCGAGCAGGCCCCCGTCGACCGGCAGCGTGGCGCCGGTGATCCAGGTGGAGCGGTCGGAGGCCAGGAACAGCGCCGCCTGGGCGATGTCGCGGGGCTGGCCGACCCGGCCGAGGGCTTGCGAGCTGTCCAGTCGCTTGGTCAGGAACAGCCGGAACTCCTCGGTCCGCTCCGGCGACAGGCCCAGCGGCTTCGTCATGATGGGCGTGACGATGATGCCGGGGGCGATGGCGTTGGCGCGGATGCCGTACCCGCCCAGTTCCCCGGCGGCCTGCCGGATCACACCGAGCACCGCGTGCTTGGCGATGGTGTAGCCGGCGCTGGACCAGCCGCCCTCGAACGAGGCGCCACTGGCCGTGGTGATGATCGAACCGGCGGTCCCCTGGGCGATGAACTGCTGTGCCGCGAAGCGGTGCCCGGCCACCACCGCGCCGGTCAGCAGCCGCAGCGTGCGGTCCAGCCCGGCCGAGCCGAGCTCCAGGATGGGCGACTGGTCCCCGCCGGCTCCGGCGTTGTTGAACATGACGTCGAGCCGGCCGAAGGTGGCCACCGCGTGCGCGACCAGCGCCGCCACCTGGTCGTCATCGGTGACGTCGGTATGCAGGTAGCTGACGGTGCCGGGGAACCGCTTCTGCAGCTCGGTGCCGAGGTCGTCCTGCACATCACCGACGACGACCTGCGCGCCCTCCTCGGCGAACAGTTCCACCGTTCCCAGGCCGATGCCGCTGGTCCCGCCGGTGATGACGGCAACCTTTCCGGAAAGCTCTCCAGCCATGTCGAATCCTCCCCGCCATTAAGTGCACCAGATCGGTGACGTAATACGACGGCAATCCCGGCGCCGCGATTTACGCAACCACACCGGTAACAGATATCCCGGGCGGGGTCTCGTCGAGTGCACGGGCGACCGCGTCGGTGAGGCCGGCGCGGGTGAACGGCTTCTCGAGCAGGATCGCGTCGGCGCTGAGGTGTGCGCGTTCGCCGAGGACGCCCGCGGTGTAGCCGGAGGTGTAGACAACCGGTAGTCCGGGCCGGCGCCGGTGGATCTCGGCGACGAGTTCGGGACCGGTCAGGTCCGGCATGACCACGTCGGTGATCACGAGGTCCACGTCCGTGGTGTTCAGCAGTGCCAGTGCGGCCTGCGGGCCGTGGACGGCGGTGACGGTGTAGCCGCCGGGCCGCAGCAGCCGGCACGTGACCTCGGCGAGTGCGGGGTTGTCCTCGACCACGAGCACATGCAGCGAGCCGGCCCTGGCCGCCGGGCGGTCCCGGACCTCCGGCACGACGGCGTCCGGCCCGGCGATCGGTGCCTCGGTGGCCGGTAGATAGATCTTGATGGTGGTGCCGTGACCGGGTTCGGAGTAGGGCACGACCAGGCCGCCCGCCGAGCGGACGATGCCGTACACGCCGGCCAGGCCGAGTCCGGTGCCGTGCCCGGCGGCCTTGGTGGTGTAGAACGGCTCGAAGGCGCGGCGCAGGGTCGTGGCATCCATGCCGGTTCCGGTGTCGGACACCGCCAGGCGCACGAACCAGGCCTTGCCGTCGCCGCCGTCGTCGTCCATCGCATCCGGGCCGAGCTCGGCCCGGTCGACCAGGACGCGTTCGCAGTCGATGCGCAGCCGGCCGCCGGCGTTCATCGCGTCGCGGGCGTTGGTGGTCAGGTTGACGATGACCTGATGCAACTGACCCTGGTCGATGCGGACCAGACCGGAGGCGCCCTGCGTCCCGCGTACCGGGCATTCCAGTTCGATGTGTTCGCCGAGGGTGCGGCGCAGCATCGGCTCCAGCTCGGCGATCACGTCCAGGACGTCGACGGTCTCGGCATGGCCGGGCTGCCCGCGGCCGAACGCCAGCAGCTGGCGGGTGAGCGCCGCGCCCTGGTCGACCGCGCAGATGACCTGCCGGGCCAGGTCCGCGGCCGACGAGGCGGCGGGCACCTCGGTGAGCAGCAGCTCGGTGGCGCCGCCGATGATCGACAGCAGATTGTTGAAGTCGTGGGCGATACCGCCGGCGAGCCGGCCGATACTGTCCAGCCGTTGCATCTGCGCGAGGCGCTCGCCGAGTTCACGGCCGCGGATCCGGTCGGTGATGTCGGTGACCATGATCAGCCACTCGGGTGTCGTGTCGGCCGGCGCCGGGAGCGCCGACACCGACAGTTGCACCCAGATCGAGTGGCCGTCCCCGTGCCGCAGTCTCCGTTCGTGCGGCCGCCCGTCGGACAGCCGCCACCACTGCCCTTCCTCATCGTCCGGTTGCCAGCTGGAGGCCGGCCGGCCATGCATCTGGTCGGCGGCAACACCGAGAATCTCGGCCATCCGATCGTTGACGAACGTGGTCCGGCCCTCGGCATCGATCTTCCAGACCCCCTCCGAACAGGTCTCGACGATCAGCCGGTAGTTCTCCCGTTCGGCACGCAGCCGGGCCACCGAGCGGGCGGTGGCCACCGCCAGGGCGACCCGGGCCGCGACGTCGACGGCGAGCCGGGAGTCCTGGTCGGTGAAGGGCCGGTCCCGGCCTTTGCGACCCAGCGACAGATTGCCCAGGTAGGTGCCGTCGGCGATCAACGGCACCATCAGGATCGACCCGAACCGCAGGTGTTTCAGGTGGGGCCACAGCGGTCCGGCGATCTCCCGCATCGCCTCCTCGGTGAGGTTGTTGCGGACCACGACACCGCCGTTGTCGTGGACCTCGGCGGCGAATCCGTCGTCGACGCGCTGGTGCTGCCGGGGCAGAAGCAGGCGCAGCATTTCCGCGGACGCGGCATCGGGGTGATGCACGGCGGCCCGGTCGAAGACGCCCGCATCGTTGGCCAGGCGCACCACCGCCCCGTCGCCGATCAGCTCCGAGGCGGCCCGGGCGGCGCACTGCACCACCCGTTCGAGGTCCGTGGACGCGACGGTCAGGGCTGACGCGAGATCCGCCAGAAACCGCGCCGAATCCGCTGGTTGCCCGGCCACCACCTCTGTCTAGCACGCGTAAGTAGCAGCCTCACCAGGGACTGACGGCGCCGAGGTGTTCGCCGGCGAAGTGCTCGGGGCGCGGGCGTACGTCCGCGATCAGGCAGGCGACCTCCAGCGCCGGCGGCAGGAAATGGTCGTCGTAGCGGGTGTCGCGGAACCGCCCGAGTCCGACGGCTTGCAGGAACGGGACGATGGCGTCCGGTTGCGTGCCTGCGCCCGCCGGCGCGCCCCGCTCCAGTGCTCCGTCGTCCCAGTAGACCGCCAGCGACGTGCCGTCGATCGCCCAGCCGAGGAAGTCCTCGCCGTCGTAGCTCCGCGAGCTGACCACCGCCCTGGTGCCGAGCGACAACGGCTCGATCTCGTCGGCGGCGTCCAGCGCGTCCAGTTCGATCAGCATCACCCAGTCGCCGAACTGAACGGCGAACACCCGTTTCAGCATGTCGTCATCCACCGGCTCGATCGCGGCGAGATCCGCGAAGGTCATCGACGCGATCTGAGCCTCCTCGACGCCCAGCCGCAACAACGCCTCACGGGCCGGAATCCGGTGCACCAGGGTGATCGAGTAGTGCGGGAAGTCAGGGCCGGGGTCGAACAGATGAAACCAGTCGGCGGGCAGGCCACTGTCCCGCGGCCGCAACGGCTTCGCGTCGTTCTCCCGCTCCCGGCGCGCGTACTCCTCCTGCAGCTCGTCGAGCCGCGCCTCCTCGGCGGCGGTGCCGCTGCGGTAGACCTCCGAGCCGTCCGCCCCGATCAGGACGAGGTCGCCGTCGTCGCCGACGATCAGGGCCGAGATCGGGTACGCCGCCGGGTCCAGCCGCCGCCCGGCCCACCGGGCCAGCAGCGTGGAATCGGCGCCGGTCCGCAGCATCCCGTCGTGCCCGAGGGTGAGCTGCGCGCTCGCGCCGCGCGACCAGACCATCCCGCCCCGCTCACGGACGAGCGTGATCTGACCGGCCGGATCGACTGACAGGAGGTACCTGCCGTTCGCCGAGACGAGGGGCCCGTCGAGACGTTGCCCGCGCGTCAGCCGGTCACCGGCGGCCGGCCGGCAGCTCGCCAGGTCGGTGTCGGTCAGCGGGTCCCGGCTCCAGCGCGGGAAACCGTCCGGATCCACCAGGACCAGTCGCCCGTCGTCGGTCAGCACCGCGGCGCCGACCCGCCGGTCGACGTCGCCGGAACGCCAGAACGGGCGACCGCTCCGGTCCACCAGAACCAGGTAGCCGTCGGGCATCAACACCAACCGGCCCGGTCCGGCCGGGACGGGACCGACCTTCCAGACTTCACGGGTACGGGCCCGGTCGCGCAGAACAAGTTCCCCGCCGGGGCGGTGCTCCAGCGCGAAGGCCCCGCCACCCGAGACGAGGGACACCGACGACGACAGAGACTCCCCGGTGCGCAGAACGGTTCGTTCATCAATGTGCATGCCTGAACGACGATCGACCGCACCAGGAGGTTCACGTGTCCGCAGTGCTTTCCTCACGTCTCCTGCATCGGGTGTCACTCCTTGACCAGGGTCACCTCGGACAGCCCGGCCGGACGGTGGCCGTCTCCCCGAAAACACCGGCACTCGCGACAGCGGCATGAGCGCATCCAGCGCCGGCCGCGGTTGTTCGGGGTTTACCTCGGAGAGAATTGTTTCGCGATGGGGGTGAGCGCAGAGTTGCCGCCATGACGAACTATCCGATCCACACCATCAACACGGCGCCGGACTACGCCAAGCAGCCCATTGCCGTCCTTGAGGAGGCTTTCGGATTCATTCCGGCGGCAGCAGCGGCAATGGCGAATTCGGCGCCATTGATCAACTCTTTCTTCTCGGCCTTCGGCCATTTCCGGGGCGACGGCACTTTCAGCGCGGCCGAGCGGCAGGTGCTGCTGTTGACGAACGCGGTGACCAACAATTGCGGATGGGCGGTCGCGTTCCACACCCTGGAGGCGCTCGCGGACGGGGTACCGGCGGCCGAGGTCGACAGGATCCGTCGGCGTGGGCTGCCCGAGGATCCGAGGTTCGGCGCGTTGTCGGCGCTCACCCGCGCGTTGATCGGCCAACGGGGCCACCTCGACCAGGCGCAGACCGCGGATTTCCTGGCGGCCGGGTTCGACCGCGACCAGGTTCTCGAAGTCATCACCGGCGTGGCGATCTCGACGATGAGCAACCACGCGGCGACGGTCGCGGACCTCCCGCTCGAGGATCAGCTGCGCGCGCACGCCTGGGACGCGAGTCGCTGACGCCGGCGGGACACAGCGAGCGAGGATACTGACGTGATGTCCGAGGTCGGCACGCTGATCAGACATTGGCGCAACGCTCGACGGATCAGCCAGCTGGCGCTGGCCGCCGAGTCTGCGGTTTCGCTGCGGCATCTGTCGTTCATCGAGACCGGCCGCTCGAGCCCGTCGCGCGCCATGGTCCTGAAGTTGGCCGAGGTCCTCGACGTGCCGTTGCGGGAACGTAACACCCTCCTGCTCGCGGCCGGCTTCGCGCCGGTCTACCGGGAGTCGGCACTCGACGGACCGGAGCTGGCCGAGGTCCGCCAGGCCCTCGACGCGATCCTTGCCCAGCAGGAGCCGTATCCCGCCCTGATCATCGACCGGGATTGGAACATCCGGTACGCCAACGGCGCGGCCGCCCGCTTCTTCGCGTTTCTGCAAGCGGGGCACGTCACAGCGGCGCCGGGGCCGCCGAACGTGCTCCGCCGGATGTTCCACCCGGACGGTATCCGGCGCTACGTGCGGAACTGGCCGGAGGTTGCCGAGGCCCTGGTTCGCCGGGTGCGGCGCGAGGCCATCGGCGGAGTCAGCGACGAACGCGCGCAAACGATTCTGCGGGAAGTTCTGGCCTACCCCGGCGTCCCGGCCTCGCTGCGGTCGCTGGACGCGATATTGCCCACGATGCCGGTGATACCCATTCAGTACGCCCGCGACGGCCGCCGGTTCGATTACTTCTCGACCGTAACGACGCTGGGGACCGCGCAGGACATAACGCTGCAGGAACTGCGTATCGAGTGCTTCTTCCCGGCCGACGACGCCACCCGCGACCAGGCAACCTCGCTGGCGATGAGCCGGAGCCGGGTGAACTCAGAGAGTGATCCGGCCCCTCAGGGTGTTGAGCATGATCTGCGAGCGGGTCTGCGTGACCAGCGGATGACGCCGCAGGCCGAGCAGCAGTGACTCGAGATGATCGGTGCCGTGCCGTCACGTTCCAGCCGGCCGACACGGCGTCTGCACCATGCTCAGCCGGCCGATCCCGGCGAGCTGAGCTCCGGCCCGCCGCCCGGCCGACGCGTGGGTCATCGTCCGGGCGGCGGGAGCAACCCGGTCCGATCAGGAACAGTTGGTCAGCTTCGACGCGTCCAGCTCGGGCGCGGCCTTGCCACTCTTGCCGAGCGCGTCGTCCCAGGCCTTCTTGTACGACCCGTCGGCCGCGGCGGCCTTCAGGATGTCGTTGATCTTGTTGCAGCCCGCGGTGTCTTCCTTCTTGATACCGATGCCGTACAACTCGGTACTGAAGGGCTTACCGACGACCTTGAACTTGCCCGCGTACTGATCCTGCGAGGCGTACCCGGCCAGGATGATGTCGTCGGTGGTGACCGCGTCGACCTGACCACCGGCGAGCGCCGTCACGCACTTGGAGTACGAGTCGAACTGCTGCAGCTGGGCGGTCTTGTAGTCGGTCTGGATCTTCTTGGCCGGGGTGGACCCGCTGACCGAGCAGACCTTCTTACCGGCGAGCTGGTCGGGCCCGGTGATCGTCGACGCCGCCGGGACGAGCAGGTCCTGCCCGGCGATGTAGTACGGGCCGCCGAAGTTGACCTTCTTCTTCCGGTCGTCGGTGATCGAGTAGGTCGCCACCACGATGTCGACCTGGCCCTGCTGGATGTACGGCTCACGGTTCGCCGACACCGTCGTCTTCCAGGTGATGCCGCTCTCGTCGACGCCGAGACCCTTCGCGATGAGCTTGCCGATCTCGATGTCGTAGCCGGTGTAGGTGCTACCGGTCTGCAAGCCGAGACCGGGCTGGTCGGCCTTGACGCCGATGGTCAGCTTCTTCGAGCTGGCCGCCTTCTCGACGATGCCCGACTTCGCGGTGCTGGTGCTGCCGCTGTCGGAACCCTTGTCGTCCCCGCCGCAGGCCGCCATGCCGAGCGCCATGGTCATTGCGCCGAACGTCGCTGCCAATCGGGTGATGCGCAACATTGCTCTCCTGAAAAGTCGATCCCCGCTGGGTGTTCAGAACCGTGCTGGACAGACGTCAGATCCGATCCATCACGTGCACCACAACGCGCACCACGGCGCACGGTTCAAAGCTGCTCGCAAGTTTCCGGTCCGGGCGGTCAGGCGATGGTGGCCAGGCTGCGGTCCGGGGTGGGTGTGGCGACCGGGCCGGGCAGGATCGGCGACGGGCGGAAGCCCTTGATGGTCAGGTAGAGGCCGACGGACAGTTCCCAGGCGGCGACCGGCAGGGTCAGCAGGAACGACGCGGCGGACGTCTGGGTGTTGTGGCCGAACAGGGTGGCCAGGTCGGCGGCCAGCAGGAGCGGCGCGCCGATCAGGCCGATCAGCGGGATGAGGCGGGGCACCAGGCGGGAGCGGAAGAGCAGGGTGCCGAGCAGCAGGGCGTTGAAGGCGGGCATCAGGCCCGGGCCGAGCAGGAACGTCCAGTCGCGGACCGCGACCAGGGAATGGCCGGTGGCCAGCAGCGTGGCCGGGTCGGCGCCGGCCGGGTTCTGCCGCAGGGTGACGATCGCCAGGAGGCTGACCACGCCGATCAGGACGACCGCGCCCTCGAGCATGCGGGACATCACGAAGCCCAGCGCCAGGCCCTCGTTCTGCCGTTTCACCACCGGGAACAGGGCGACCGCGGTGCCGATCGCGGCGAGGGCGTTGACCACGTCGAGCAGGCAGCCCCAGACGACCCGGGTGTCGGCGCCGGCGCTGATGATGTAGTCGGCGTGGTGCAGGACCGGCGACAGCAGGAAGAGGGCGGGGATCGAGGAGACGAAGGTGATCAGGTAGAGGAGGCCCGCGACGAGCGCGGTCTTGCGGATGCCGGTCATTGCTGACTCCGATGCACTGAGATCAAGGGGGCCGAGGTCGCGCAGGGCGCCCAGCAATCCGAAAGGTAGGAGCGCAGGTGGTGACCGCACATCACCACATGTGGTGAGCGGCCTAGTGAAAAAGTGCCAGCTCGGCGGCGCGGCGGACGGCGCCGCGGCGGCTGTTGACGCCGAGCTTGGCGTAGATGTTCTTGGTGTGGGTGCGCAGCGTGTTCAGCGAGACGGTGAGCTCGCGGGCGATCGCCGGCCCGTCCAGGTCGGAGCGGAGCAGCCGGAGCACGTCCAGTTCGCGCTCGCTCAGCGGATCGACGAGCGGCACCGATCCGGCGCCGGGGAGGCCGGCCCCGGGGAGGCCGGCCGAGGAGTCGAGCAGGCGCCGCACGTACCCCCAGGTTGGTTGTTGTCTGGCGAGCCGGCGCAGCAGGGCCGGTTCGACGCCGGCGAAGGCCCGGACGTAGCCGTGCGGCTCGGCCAGGGTGAGCGCCCGCTCGAGGACGACCGGATCGCCGCGGCGGCCCGCCTGCAGCACCAGGATCTCGATCGCGCTGCCGGTCCGCCCGCCGGCGACGGCCGCCGCGAGGAGCCGGGTGAGGAGCCGGTCGGCGTCCGCCGGCGCCGGGGAGGCCAGCAGCACCCTGGCCAGCGTGATGTGCTCGAACTCGCGGAGGTAGGACAGCTCGTCGTCCGCGGCCAGGCCCTGCTCGCCGGCCCAGGCGAGAGCCTCGCCGATTCGGCCCTGCGCGGCCAGCACCCGGGCGATCATGGCCGGGACCGGGCGTACGTTCGGGGAGAAGTCACCCACGTACACCCGCTGTGCCTCTTGAAGCAGTTCGACGGCGCCGTCCAGATCGCCCTGCGCCTCCCGCAGCGCCGCCGATGCGACCCGCCACCGGTACGGATTCTGCGGCAGCCACGTGTGCTCCCCCAGTTCCTCGGCCCGGCGCAGGTGCTCGGCGGCGGCGGTCAGGTCGTTGCGCTCCAGGGCGATCCGGCTCATCCCGACGTGCATGTCGGCGTTGCCGCGCAGCTCCGGGCCGAGGAGCAGGGCCCGCTCGTAGGTGCGCAGCGCCTCGTCCAGCCGGCCCTGGGTGATCCGGATGTCGGCCAGGGTGATCGAGCAGCCGAGCACGTCCGAGAGGTGGCCGGCCCGCCGCAGCCCGTCGACACTGGCCGAGTAGGCCTGGTGTGCGGCCTCGAGGTCGCCGCCGCTCCAGAGCGAGAGGCCGAGCAGGGCCGACGCCGCCGCCCGGATGACGTGGTCGCCCGCTGCCGCGTGGTCGATCGCCTGCCGGGCGTGGGTAGCGACAGCGACCGGGTCGCCCCGCATCAGCGCGAACGCGGCGTAATACATCTCGATCGCCGCGGGCAGGCGGGGAAACTCGCTCTCGTCGACGACCACCATCGACCCACGGTCGCCGGCCAGCACCGCCGCCACCTCGCCCAGCCGCCGCTCGACGTCGGCGAACTCGTTGCCGGCCATCAACGCCCCGATGAAGCCGATCGCCAGCACCGGCCGCACCCGGACGACCTCGGCCGGAATCGCGTCGAGCCAGCCCCGGATGGTGGCCTCCTGCCGGTCCTGGCGCAGCGCCGGGATGGCCAGCTCGATCAGGCCGGCCGCCCGCTCGACGTCGCCGGCGGCCAGGGCGTGGCGGATCGCCGGAGCCGGTTCGCCGTTCTGCTCGTACCAGCCGGCGGCCCGCCGGTGCAGCTCCGCGACCTGGCCGGGCTGCTCGTCCTGCTCGTCTTGCCCGTCGGTGAGCCGGGCCAGCAGCATGTCGGCGAAGAGGTGGTGGTAGCGGTACCACCGGCGGTTGCCGTCCAGCGACACCACGAACAGGTTGCCCCGGTCCAGCGCCTCCAGCATCGCCCGGCCCCCGGCCCGCCCGGTGACGGCGTCGCAGAGCGGCCCGGTCAGCCGATCGAGGACACAGGTCGAGATCAGGAACTCACGGACCTCGGCCGGCTGCCGATCGAGGACCTCACCGACGAGATAGTCGACGATGTACCGATCGTCACCGGCGAAGCCCGCGATGAACCCGGCCACGTCCGCGCGCCCGCGCATCGACAGCGCGGCCAGCTGCAGCGCGGCGATCCACCCTTCGGTCCGGCCCGCCAGCACGGCGATGTCACTCACGGCCAGATCAAGCCCTTTGACGTACGCCGTGACCTCGCCCAGCGTGAAGCGCAGATCGGCCGCCCGGATCTCGACCAGCTCACCGCGCGCCCGCAGCCCGGCCAGCGGCAGAGCCGGGTCGGCCCGGGTGCTGACCACCAGATGCACCTGCGGCGGGAGGTGGGCCAGCAGGAACGCCATGCCGGCTTGGATCTCGGGCCCGTCGGCGAGGTGGTAGTCGTCGAGCACCAGATAGACGTCTTCCGGCTCGGCGCTGAGCTCGTTGATAACGGTGGTGAGCAGCGCCTCGATCGGCAGCCGGGCCGCGTGCAGCAGCTTGATGCCCGGCACGACCCGGTCCAGCGCCGCGAGCACATAGCTCCAGAACGAACCCGGCTGCCGGTCACTCTCCTCGAGCGACACCCAGGCGACCCGCGCTTTCGCCCCGGCCAACCCCTCGGCCAGCAACGTCGTCTTGCCGAACCCGGCCGGCGCCGACACCAGCGTCAGCCGCGCCTCGGCCCCACGGCCGAGCCGCTCGACCAACCGCTCCCGGGCGACCAGGCCGCGCCGCACCCGAGGCAGGTAGAACTTGGTCTCCACCAACGAGCCGGCCATGACAGCGCCCTTCGCGCGCCGACGACGGACGCACCTCGAGCCTAGGGCGCATCTGACGGATCATCACTGGTTGCGATGATCGATCGTTGTCTCGTCGTGGCTGGTGATTTGACTGATGAGGACTGGCAACGGCTGGA
>NZ_JBEZYA010000028.1:0-113717 GCF_040638295.1 Actinoplanes sp. NPDC026619 | reverse complement strand
GTGCTCGGGGAGGCCGTGGGCAACCTCGTCGAGATGCCGCGCAGCCGGGAGCGGTCCTTCTGCTGCGGCGCCGGCGGCGCACGCATGTGGATGGAAGAGAAGATCGGCAAGCGGATCAACATCGAGCGGACCGAGGAGGCCCTGGCCACCGGTGCGAAGACGATCGCGGTCGGCTGCCCGTTCTGCTACACGATGGTCGGGGACGGCGTCACCGCCAAGGGCCAGCAGGACAACGTCGAGGTCGTCGACGTGGCCACCGTCCTGCTTCGGTCACTGAAGCAAGAGGCCTAAGCGCTCGAGCCGGCGGTCGCCGCAGTAGTGGAGGCGATGATCGCCACCAGCACGGCGGCCTGGATCTCCTCGATCGTCCGGCGGACCGCGTCGGCCGCCCACGAGCCCTCACCGATCTCCTTGAGCCGGGCCTTCACCTGCCGCCGATCGAGGTCACCGAGCACCTTGCCGTCGAGCTCGGTCGCGGCCATCAGGGCGCAGAGCGCGGCCGTGCGGGGCTCGACCGGGCCGGTGCCGAGGACGGCCGCTCGCAGGCGGTCCCGGGCCTCGGCCTCGACGGCGGGCAGCTCGCCGGTGGCGGGCGGATAGAGCTTGCGCGGGAAGACCCAGAGCACCCGGTCCTTCTCGACGGTCAGCACGCCCTCGGCGATGAGCTTTTCGAGCACGCGGGGCCGAGCCTGTTTGGAGAGTTTGGTCACCCAGTGGCCGGGCTTCCGGGGGTTGTCCGACGAGGCGATCACCGACAGCGCCTGGTCGGCGAGAACGTCACCGGTCGGCGCGTCGGAAAGCACGACGACCCGCTTGTCCTCGATGTCGACCCGCTTGGCCAGCGCCAACTCGAGTAGAAGAGCCCCGCCGAGTCCGTTGTCCAGGCGCGTGCCGTCGGTCAGGGGCGCGCCACTCTCGTCGTACGCAAGAAGTAGGAACTCTTCGGCAAGGCTCATTAGTCGACCGTATCCGGCCGTCGGGGACCGTGTTCACGCATGTGCATGGCGGGTCCGGCACAATGAGGACCGAGGTGAAACCGATCATGGACGGCGTGCTCGTGACCGCGGTGCTCCCATTGGCAGCGTTCGCGCTGCTCACGGCGGCCAACGCGTTCTTCGTGGCAGCCGAGTTCGGGCTTGTCACGGTCGACCGGGCGGAGATCGGGAAGCGTGCCCGGGAGGGTGAGCGGCGGGCCCGGACGGTTCAGCATGTGCTGCACGGGCTTTCCTTCCAGCTCTCCGGCACCCAGCTCGGCATCACCCTCGCCACGGTTCTTACCGGTTACCTGGCCGAGCCGGCTCTTTCCAAGCTCTTCGATCCGCTGGTCGAGCCGATCGCCGGGGACGCCACCGACGGCATCACGCACGCGCTCGCGCTGATCGTGGCGACGTTGCTGTCGATGCTCTTCGGCGAGTTGGTGCCGAAGAACGCGGCGCTGGCCCGGCCGATGCGGGTCGCGCTGGCCACCGCCGCGCCGCTGCGCACGTTCTCGACGATCTTCAAGTGGCCGATCGGCGGCCTGAACAGCACGGCCAACTGGCTGGTCCGCCGGATCGGTATCGAGCCGCAGGAGGAGCTGGCCAGCGCCCGCTCACCCGAGGAGCTGGGCCTGCTCGCCGCGATCAGCGCCCGGGCCGGCGCGCTGCCGACCGAGACGGCCACGCTGATGCGCCGCACGATCCGCTTCGGCGAGAAGCGTGCCGCCAAGGCGATGACTCCCCGGGTCGACGTGGTCGGGCTCAAGACCACGGCGAGCGTGGCCGACCTGATCGCGGTGGCGCGCGAGACCGGGCACACCCGCTTCCCGGTCTACGAGAACACCATCGACGTGGTCACCGGGGTGGTCGGGGTGCCGGACGCGCTCGGCGTGCCACTCGAGCGGCGGGCCGCGACCCGCGTCGCGACCATCGCCAAGGAGCCGGTGTGGGTGCCGGAGAGCCTCAGCCTCGACCGGGTGCTCGCGGTCCTGCGGGCGGCCGAGGCCGACCTCGCGATCGTGGTCGATGAATACGGCGGCACCGACGGCGTGGTCACCGTGGAGGACCTGATCGAGGAACTGGTCGGGGAGATTACCGACGAATACGACACCGACGTGGCCGAGGCCGGCGCGCAGGGGCTGACGGCGCCGGGTGGTGGCAAGACGTTCCTGGTCGACGGCCTGCTGCGGGAGGACGAGCTGATGGAGCAGACCGGGTTCGCGCTGCCCGAGGGCCCGTACGAGACGCTCGCCGGTTTTCTGCTCTCCCGGCTCGGTCACATCCCGGTGGTCGGCGAGTCGCTCGAGGAAGAGGGCTGGGAGTTCACCGTGATGGAGGTCGACCGGCACCGGGTCGAACAGGTCCGGGTCGTGGCGCCGCCGGAGCCCGCCGAATGATCAAGATTCTGGTCACGGTTCTGCTACTGCTCGGCAACGGCCTGTTCGTGGGCGGCGAGTTCTCCCTGATCGCCTCCCGGCGTACCGCCCTGGAACCGCTCGCGGCCACCTCCAGGCGCGCCCAGTGGGCACTCTCGGCGATGAGCCAGATCCCGTTGATGATCGCCGGCGCCCAGCTCGGCATCACGATCTGCTCGCTCGGCCTCGGCGCCCTCGCCGAGCCGGCTCTCGCGCACCTGCTGGAGGGTCCGTTCGGATCCATCGGCCTGCCCGAGGACGCGATCCACCCGGTCGCGTTCGTGCTGGCCCTGGCCGTGGTGGTGTTCCTGCACACGGTCGTCGGCGAGATGGTGCCGAAGAACATCACGCTGGCCGGTCCCGAGCGCTCGGCGCTGATCCTGGGCCCGTTCATGCTGGCCTTCTGCATCGGCACCAAGCCGGTGCTCAACGCGATGCGCTGGGCGTCGCGCACGGTGCTGAAACTGTGGAAGATCGAGGCGACCGACGCGGTGAAGACGGTCTTCACCGCCGAGGAGCTGGCCGGCATGGTCACCCAGGCGCGCAGCGAGGGCCTGCTCGGTTCCGAGCAATACGCCCGCATCCACGCCGCGCTCGGCCTCAACACCCGCACCGCGACCGACACGCTGCGGCCGTGGTCGGGAGTGACGACGGTAGCCGACGACGTCTCACCGGCGACCATCGAGGCGGTGGCCACCCGCACCGGCCGATCCCGCTTCCCGGTGGTTCAGCGGGAAACCCGGCGGGTGCTGGGCTTCGTGCACGTCAAGGACATTCTTGGGTACGCCGCAGGGCAGCGCCGCCTGCCGATCCCGGCCGAGATCATCCGGCCGCTGGCAACCGTCCCGCCGGACCGCACGCTCGCCGAGCTGCTGCTCGCGATGCGCCGCGACCGGCTGCACATCGTGCTGGTCAGCGACGGGCAACGGCCGCTCGGCGTGATCACGCTGGACGACGTCGTGCACGCCGTGGTCGGCGAACCGGCCCACGGCGTACCCGCAAAAGCTTAGGCCCGCACCCGCTTGGCGCCGCCGGCGTGCTTCGCCTCCTGGATGCGGGCGTAGACGTGGGTGCGCAGCTCGACGAAGCGCGCCTCGGACCGGGTCTTGAGCTGGTCGCGCTCGTCGGGCAGGTCGATGTCCAGGTTTTCCAGCACGTGGGTCGGTGATGCGGACAGCACCACCACTCGCTGGCCCAGGTAGACCGCCTCGTCGATGTCGTGCGTGACGAACAACAGGGTCATGCCGAACCGCTGCCACACCGTGCGGACCAGGTCTTCCAGGTCGGCCCGGGTCTGCGCGTCGACGGCCGCGAACGGCTCGTCCATCAGCAGGACCTTGGGCTGGAAGGCGATCGCGCGGGCAATCGCGACGCGCTGCTGCATGCCGCCGGAGAGCTGCCAGGGGTACGCCTTACCGGCGTCACCGAGGCCGACGGCGTCCAGCGACTCGTCGACGATCTGCCGGCGTTCCGTCTTGCCGACTCCCTTGGACTTCAACGGGAGCTCGATGTTCTCGGCGACCCGCAGCCAAGGGAACAGGCTCCGCCCGTACTCCTGGAAGACGATCGCCAAGCCGTCAGGCGGCCCGGTGACCGTTTGCCCCGCGACCTTGACCTCGCCGGAGGTCGGCGTGAGCAGGCCGCCGAGGCAGCGGAGAAGCGTGGTCTTGCCGCAACCGGACGGCCCGACGACGCAGGTGAACTGGCCGTCCGCCACCGTCAGCGTGATGTCGCCGATCGCCTCGACCTCGCGGCCGTGACCGCCGTAGACCTTGCGGAGTGCATTGATCTCCAGCATCGAAACCCCTTAATTGCCGCTGCGCTCGGCAGCGCGTGCGCCGTGGTACCAGCTCAGGACTCGCCGCTCGACGAGGGTGAAGGCCAGCGACAGCAGGACGCCGAGCAGGCCCAGGACGAACACGCCGCTCCACATCTCGGGGATCTGGAAGCCGCGCTGGAATTCGACGACGGTGTAGCCGAGGCCGTTGGTGGCCCCGAGCAGTTCACCGATGACCATCATGATGATGCTGATGGAGAGCGCCTGGCGAGCGCCGACCACTATCTGCGGACTCGCCCCGCGCAGGATGAAGGTGCGCAGCCGGAGCCAGCCGCCGATGCGATAGGTGCGGCAGGTGTCGGCGAGCACCTCGTCGACGCCGCGCACGCCTTCGACCGTGTTCAGCAGCACCGGCCAGATGCCGCCGATGACGATGACCAGCACCTTGGTCGGGTTGCCGATGCCGGCGACGAGAATCAGGATCGGCACCAGCACCGGCGGCGGGATCGCGCGGAGGAACTCGAGGACCGGCTCGACCAGCGAGCGCAGCCGGCGGTTGGCGCCGATGAGGACGCCGAGGCCGACACCGAGGAACACGGCCAGGCCGTACCCGATGAAGAGCCGGATCAGGCTGGGCAGCACGTCGCTCTTGAAGCGCGCACCGGTCCAGGTGTCCGGGAAGACCTTGATGATCGTTTCCAGCGGCGGCTGGTAGAAGCTCTTGCTGCCGGCACTCGCGAACCACCAGGTGACCAGCAGGATCACCGGCAGGCCGAGCAGCAGGCCGGCGCGGCCGAGGGCGCGGCTCACAGTGGAAGCTCCCGTCGGACCGAAGGATGCCAGGCGAGCACCAGGCGCTCGGCGCGCCGGGTGGCGAGGTTGGCGATCAGGCCGATGAGACCGGAGACGACGATCAGCGCGTACATCGACGGCACCGCGATGCTGCTCTGCGCCACGGCGATCTCCTCGCCGATGCCTTTCGTTCCGCCGATCAGCAGCTCACCGGTGATGGTGAGGACCAGCGCCACCGAGGCGGCGAGGCGGATGCCGGTCATCGCGTACGGCAGCGTGGTCGGCCAGACCAGGTAGCGCGCCTGGCGCCAGCGGTTGAGCCGGTAGGAGGCGGCGGTCTCGCGTGCCACCGGGTCGACGTCGGTGACGCCGTGCAGCACCTGGATCAGCACCTGCCAGAAGGAGGCGTAGACGACCAGCAGCAGGATCGACCGGACCGGGGCGCTGAACAGCACGATCGCCAGCGGGAGCAGCGCCACCGAGGGGATCGGGCGGAGGAACTCGATGGTGGACGCGGTGGCGAGCCGAAGCGCCGGCACCGATCCGATGAGGATGCCGAGGAGGATGCCGGCCACCACCGCGATCGCGAGACCGATCAGCCAGGTCGTGACCGTGCCGACGACCGCTCGCCAGAAAGCGCCGCGGCCGAACTCGTCGATCAGCGCGACCATGATCTTGCTGGTGGGCGGGAAGTATTCCGACGGCAGCGCGCCGATGCGGGGCAGCAGCTCCAGCAGCGCGCCGAAGCCGAGGATCCCGACGAGCCCGAGCAGGGCCGGAGAGTCTCCGGCCCTGCGCAGGGGGTTGAGCGGGGTCGTCACTGGAACAGCTTCGCCGTGTCGGCCGGGGTCGTGAGCAGGCCCTCCTGGACCAGCAGGTTGCTCATCGTGTCGAGCGACGTCTTGTCCATGTCGGCCGAGTACTTCGGCAGGGTCATGGCCGCCGCCGCTTCCGCCTTGATCGTCGTGTAAGTGGTGACGATCTGGCGCACCTCGTCCGGGTGGGCGTCGGCGTAGGTCAGCGACTCCTTCATGGCGTCGGTGAAGCGCTTGACCAGGTCGGCCTTCTCGCCGATCAGCTGAGACGAGGTGAAGTAGGCGGAGATCTGCAGGTTCGGGCTGACCGCCGCGAACGAGCCGATCTGCTTCCAGCCCTTGGCCGTCGCCGAGGTCAGGAACGGCTCGACCACGAAGATGCCCTGCACCCGGCCGGCGTCGAGCGCGGCCGCCATGTCGGGGAACCCGATCTCGACGAACTTGACCTTCGAGGGGTCGCCGCCGTCCTTGCGGACCAGGTCCTTCACCGTGGTGTCCACAATGTTCTTCAGCGTGTTGGTGGCGACCGTCTTGCCCTCGAGGTCCTTCGGGCGGGTGATGGCCGGGTCCTTGACCAGCAGACCGCTGAAGTCCTTGGCCGCGTCGGCGGTGGCGTTGTTGCCGTTGGCGACCGCCTTGATCGGCACGTTCTTGGACTGGCCGATCATCAGCGACACCACGTTGCTGAAGCCGAACTGGTATTGACCGCTGACGACGGCCGGCACGATTGCCGCGCCGCCCTGGGCCTGCTCCAGCGTGAGGTCGATGTTCTGCTTCGTGAAGAAGCCCTTGGCCTTGCCGAGGTAGATCGGCGCCACGTCAACGATGGGGATGACCCCGACCTTGACCTTGTCGGGACCGCTGCCCGAGGTGCCGCTGTCGGAGGAATCGTCGGAGCCACCACAGCCGGCCGCACTCGCGGCGAGGGCAGTGACGGCAAGCAATGCGATGAGCCGTGTTCTCAACATGTTTTCTCAGCAACCTCTACGTCATCGAAACCGGACCGGATGTTTCCGGTGGGCGGAATTGACTGGTACTGAGCGCAAGGACAAAGGATCTACAGTTACGTAGACCAATGTCCCGCCCGAGGGGCGCAGTGTGTCCCGAGCCACTTGCAGGAACGCTAGAGCCTCGGTTACAGGATTGTCAACGATTTTGCCCAGCGTTAGCGGAGCTGATGCTAAGCGGCAGATGGCACAGGTCGGCGACCCGCGCAGAGATTGTTAACAATCGTGACAACACTGCTTCGGAATGGCTATGTGAGGTCGGTCAGCCAGTCCCGGCTGGCCCGAGTGACCCGAGCAGGCACCCCGAGGTCGTCGAGCAGGCGCTCGGCCGCCTCCATCTCGTGGATCCGCCGCACAGCATGCGTCTTCGAGCCGGTGAGCAGGCGTTCCAGCGTCGCCGCGTCCGCTTTGATCAGCTCTGCGGTGATGTTGTCGCGCAGCCAGTCGGACAGACCGGCGGCGTGGGCCGCGGCGGTCGCCTCCAGCACGGCCGCCGCCAGTCCCTTGTAGAAAACGCTGCGCAACAGCTTGTGGGTGGCCGCCGAGCCGACCGGGCCGTCCAGCACATCGACCGCGGCGCCGAATGGGGTGATCGCCTCGGCAAATGCGGCCGCGTCCGGCCCGCTCGCGGTCATCGGGACCAGAAGGCCATGGCCCGGCACCGGGGACATCATCGCCACGTCCACCAGCCGGAGGCCGGCCGCCTGATCCACGAGCGCGAGTTTCTCGGCCGGCGAAGCGGTGTTGAGATCGGCCCAGATCGTGCCCGGCGCACAGCCCGGCAGCCCTTCGGCCAGCGCATCCGGTGCGTCGGCCGCGCTGTTGAGGCTGAGCACGAGGCCGGCGCCGGTGCACGCCTCGGCGGCGCTCTTCAGATTGAGCACCCCCGGCGGCGCCTCCACCCGAGGGTCGTATCCGCGTACGTCCGCGCCTGCCGCCGCCAGGTCGGCCGAGATCAGGCCGCCGGCCTCACCGAGGCCGAGCACCGCGATCCTCATCGTGCCTCCCCTGCGTCCATGTCGCGGAGGGCCTCGATGACGCTGGCGATGTGCGCGCGCATCGCGTCCTCCGCCGCCTTCGGATTCCGTTCCCGGATCGCCTCGATGATCCGTTCGTGCTGCGGCAGCGAGATCGCCGGCCGGCCGGGGTGCAGCGAGAGCATGAACTGATGCCGGACCAACTGGCCGCGGAGCGTCTCGATGATCCCGTCCGCCGTGCTGTGCCCGGCGATGCCGCGGACCAGACTGTGCAGCCGCGAGTTCAGATCGCTGTAGCGGCGGAACTCGCCCGCGCTGACCGCCCGCCGCATCAGCAGCCCGATCTCGTCGAGCTCGCTGGCCTGCGCGTCCGTCACCTTGGCGGCGGCTCGCGCAGCCACCAGGCCCTCGAGCACCATGCGCACCTCGGTGATCTCGACAGCCTCGTCGATCGACACCTTCCGGACGTGCGCGCCCTTGTTGCGCTCGACCTTCACCAGGCCGTCCGCGGCGAGTTCCTGGATGGCCGCCCGCACGTTGAAGCGGCTCACCCCGAGCCGCTCGCAGAGCTGGGCCTCCACCAGGCGCTCGCCCGGAAGGTACTCACCGCTCAGGATCGCGGTGCGCAACCCGTCCCGGGCCTTGTCGAGCGCGGCGTCGGCAGACATGCTCCCCCTAAAGTCCCAGGCGCGGGTAGACCCGGCGGGCGTTCCCCTCGAAGACCCGGGCGCGGTCGTCCTCCGACAGGCCCAACGCCTCGACGTAGCGGCGGGTGTCGTCGAAGTAATGCCCGGTGGTCGGGTCGATACCCCGCACCGCGCCGACCATCTCCGACCCGAACATCAGGTTGTCCAGGTCGATGACCTCGAACAACAGGTTGATGCCGGGCTGGTGGTAGACGCAGGTGTCGAAGAAGACGTTGCGCATGACGCTCTCCGCCAGCGGCGGCCGGTCGAGCATGTCGGCCAAACCCCGAAAACGACCCCAGTGGTACGGCACCGCGCCGCCGCCGTGCGGAATGATCATCCGCAGGTCGGGAAAATCCTTGAACAGGTCGGACTGCAGGAACTGCATGAACGCGGTGGTGTCGGCGTTGAGGTAGGCCGAGCCGGTGGCGTGGAAGTTCGGGTTGGTCACCGCCGACACGTGCACCATGGCCGGCACGTCCAGCTCGACCATCGCCTCGTAGAACGGGTACCAACTGCGGTCGGTCAGCGGCGCCGAGTTCCAGTGGCCGCCGCTCGGGTCGGGGTTGAGGTTGCACCCGACGAAACCGAGCTCCTCGACGCAGCGGCGCAACTCACCGATCGAGTTGGCGATCGGCACGCCGGGCGACTGCGGCAGCTGGCAGACCCCGGCGAAGCTGCTCGGGAACAGCTGGGTGACCCGGTAGATCAGGTCGTTGCAGGCCGCCGCCCACTGCCGGCTGGTCTCCTCGGTGCCCTCGTGGTGGGCCATCGCCGAGGCGCGCGGCGAGAAGATCGTCAGGTCGACGCCGCGCTCGCGCATCAACCGCAACTGGCTGCCCTCGATCGACTCGCGGATCTCGTCGTCGGAAATCACCGGGTAAGCGGGAGCGGTTTCGCCGGCCAGCTGCGCCTTACGCCAGTCGGTGTGCGCCTGCGGCACGGTCGTGTAGTGCCCGTGGCAGTCGATGATCACAGGTGCGCCCCTTCGACGGGTGGAGTGCCATGGGTGTGGAACGAGTCGATCGTTTTGAGGCCCCAGGCCTGGCCCTTGCGGCGCTCGGCCTCGGTCCAGTTCACCGGCTGCCAGTCGGGGGCGATCACCAGGCGGGCGCCGGCGTTGCAGAGCTCGATGCGGTTGCCGCCGGGCTCATAGACGTACAGGAAGAAGGTTTGTTGAATGGCATGTTTGTGCGGGCCGGTCTCAATGAAGACGCCCTGCTCAAGGGCGATGTCGGCGGCCTTGAGGATGTCCTCGCGGGTGTCCGTCGCGAACGCGATGTGGTGCAGCCGGCCGGTGGTGCCGGTGCGGTCGCGGGTGTAGACGGCGTCGTAGCCCTTGTTGGTGAACGTGGTCCAACTGCCGGCGATGCTGCCGTCGTCGAGCACGATCTGCTCGGTGACCAGCGCGCCCAGGGTGTCGCGCAGGTAGTCGCGGTTGGCCTCGACGTCGACACCCAGATAATTGATGTGGTCGAGGCGGCGCACGCTGACGCCGCGCGCCGGATAGGCCTGGGCCTGGTTCTTCAGCGCCGGCTTCAGGTCGCCGGTCGGGCGGAACCACTCGCTCTCGTAGTAGACGCCGAACTCGTGGCCGTCCGGGTCGGTGAAGACGTAGGTCGGTCCGTAACCGGGATCGCCGTCCTGCCAGCCGATGCCGCGGCCGGTTGACTCGATTTGTTCAATTTGCGCCGCGAGGGCGCCGGGTGACGCCGCGCGCAGATAGGTGCGGCCCACCCCCGAGGTCGAGTGGGCGGTCAGCTTGATCGTGATGTTCTCGTAGTCGTCCCACGCGCGCAGGAAGACCGAGTCGCCGGCCTCGCCGTTCGGGGTCAGGCCGAGGTAGTTGGTGAAGAACGCGACGCTCTCGTCCAGGACCGGGGTGCGGATCTCGATGTGTGCGAGGTGCGCGATCTGATGCCTCATGGTTTCTCCAGGGCCTAGGCGCGGGGGAACGCGATGCCGTCGAAGAGCTTGCGAGCGGTGCGGACGACGCCGGAGCGGACCACCGCGCCGTCGCTCACCACGACATCGACCAGCAGGTGGCCGGTCGGATGCTCGACGTCGATCCGGGACGTGGGCCAGTCGGCGGTGAGCTCGTGGCCGACCGCGCCGGGCAGCAGCATGCCGGTGACCACGCTGATCGCGCCCAGCACGCCGATCGAGGTGTGCGGCTGGACCGGGATGAACGACCGGGTGGACAGCTGGCCGCCGTCGCGAGGCGCCGCCAGCAGGACGGTCTTGGGCACCGAGGTGCCGGTGACTCCCATCAGCCGCCCGGCGGTTTGGCGGAACGCGTCGATCCGCTCCAGCAGCGGCTGGTCCGCGGCCAGTTGCTCGTGCGACTCGTAACCGGTCAGGCCGAACGACTCGGCCGTCGCGAGAACCACCGGCATGCCGTTGTCGACGCAGGTCACCTCGACGCCGTCGATTTCGTCGCGGACGCGGCCGGTAGGCAGCAGTCTGTCCGACTTTTCGGGAAATGTCAGCAGGACCGGGGATGCGGTGCTAGGGACGCCGGAGATCGCGACGTCGCCGCGGTATTCCACGCGGCCTTCGGGGGTGGCAAAGGTAGCGACGGCGACACTGTCCGAATTGACCATTCGGATGCGGACGCTCGTTTCGTCGGCTTTTGCGGCGATCAGGCCGCGCTCCACCGCGAACGGCCCGACCCCGGCCAGGATGTTGCCGCAGTTCTGCTTGTCGGTGACGGTCGGCTCGTCCACGCCGAGCTGCAGGAACAGGTAGTCGATGTCGGCGTCTCCGGTGGCCGAACGGGAGATCACCGCGACCTTGCTGGTCAGCGAGGTGGAACCGCCCAGGCCGTCGATCTGCCGCGGATCGGGTGTGCCCATCAGGCGAAGCAGCAGGTCGTCGCGTTCTTCGACGTTGCCCGGAAGGTCGGCGGCCTCGAAATACAGGCCGCGCGAGGTGCCGCCGCGAAGCATCATGCATCGCACGCCGGTGCTGTCGTAATCAGTCACCTTTGACGTACTCCTCATAGGAGACGTACTCGATGCCGAGCTCGGGCAGGCGGTTGCGCAGGCCGTAACGGTCGAGACCGAGCTCGCCCTCGGCGAACGCGGCCCGGGTCGCGGCCTCCTTGTCGAGGCGGGCCTTGGCGGCGGTCAGCGCACGCGGCACATCGGCGCGGGGCACGAGAGTCACGCCGTCGTCGTCGCCGAGCACCACGTCGCCCGGGTGAATGGTCTGGCCGCCGATCACGATCGGCACGTTCACGGCGCCGGCGGTCGCCTTCACCGAACCCTGCGCGCTGATCGCGCGGGACCACACCGGAAAACCCATTTCCCGAAGATCAGCCACATCGCGTACGCCACTGGCGAGCACCGCCCCGCGCACCCCGCGGTGCCGTAACGCCCCGGCGAACAGCTCGCCGAAGAGGCCGTCGGTGGACGGCGAGTTGGTCGCCACCACCAGCACGTCGCCGGGCCGGCACTGCTCGACCGCCACGTGGATCATCAGGTTGTCGCCGGGCCAGCAGACCACGGTGACCGCGGTGCCGCCCATCTTGGCGCCGGGCCAGGCGGGGCGGAACTCGGGGCCGAGATAACCGACCCGGCCGAGGGCCTCGTGCACGGTGGCCACGCCGTACTCACCGAGGGTCTGTGCCGACTCGATGTCCGCCCGAGGTGGATCGGTGACAACGACGGTCCTCATGCGGGCCTCCCCTTGGCTTCGTACGCGGCCTTCAGCCTATGACGCGGGGGCAGATTGTCAACAATCGCGGTGACAGCATTCTTGAGCCGTTCCAGATGTCCCACGGCGCAGAGTCAGATTGTCGACAACTTTGGCGACGATCTTGTTTCCAAGGCGACCGACGGCGATTACCCCTTATGGGGGTTTTCTTCCGTTTCAACTGGTCGTTCACCAGCATTGCTTCGACAATGCGGACAATAGCCGCATGTCTTGCATCAGGCGCGGGCTCGTACCCTTCGCGGGGGCGCTCCTGCTTCTTGTCGCCGGGCTCGCTCACGCGCCGGCCACCTTTGCGGTCACACCGCCGGTTTCCCCGGTCCAGGCTGCCCCGCGCCGCGTCGGGGTCGCCACCGGGCCGGTCACTCTTCGATACACCTTCGACGGCGGGGTTCACAAGCCGATCACCGATGTGAACGGCGGACACCAGCTACGCCCGCTCGGCCAGAACGGGGGAGCGCTCCGACTCGTACCGCAAGGGTTGGGTTTGGCCGTCGCTTACCCGGACCGATGCACCCTGACCAGGGAAGCGGATTGCCCACGGGCAATCCTCGAGGGACTGCGGGACGACAGCCTCAATCCGGGCACGCGGCCGCTGCGGTACGGCGCATCGGTCCTGATGACGCGCGGTGACCTGGCCGACGGGGCGAACGTGCTGCAGAAGGGGTATTCGGTCGGCGGGGTGAGCCAGTTCAAACTGCAGGTCGACCACCGCCGGGGCCACCCGAGCTGCGTGATCGTCGGCCGCCTCGGCGGCATCTACCGAGCCGAGCCCTGGCTGGACGTGGCCGACGGCCGCTGGCACACGCTGGCCTGCACGCGCGCGGCCGGCCGCCTGACCCTGTCGGTCGACGGCGAGGACCGGGCGTGGGTGCGGGTCCCGCCCCCGCTGGCGATCGCCAACGCCGAACCGCTGCGCATCGGCGGCAAGGGGCCGGCCCAGGGCAACGACCAGTTCGCCGGCCAGATCGACAACGTCTTCGTGGAAATCGGCAGTGTCAGATCTGGCTGATCCGGACCATGTTGCCGGCCGGGTCGCGGAAGGCGCAGTCGCGCACCCCGTACGGCTGGTCCATCGGCTCCTGGACCACCTCGGCGCCGGTCTCCTGCACCCGGTCGAACGTGCCGGTCAGGTCCTCGGTGGCCAGCACGATGCTGGCGTAGCTGCCCTTGGCCATCATCTCGGCGATCGTGCGGCGCTCGTCGTCGGTGACGCCCGGGTCGGCGGCCGGCGGGTGCAGCACGATCGACGTCTGCGGCTGGCTCTCCGGACCGATCGTGATCCAGCGCATGTCGCCGTACCCGACGTCGTTGCGGACCTCGAACCCCAGCGCGTCCCGGTAGAAGGCAAGCGACTTCTCCGGGTCGTCGGCCGGCAGGAACGTGTGACGAATGATGATGCTCATGCCGGTCACGTTAGGTGGTGCGGGCGCGGGCTGCTTCTCGATTCCTGATCGGCCGGGTGATCTGCTTGGCGACACAGGCCGGGATGCCGGCGGCGTCCTCGGTGGCCCGCCGGCGGTAGACGCTGGGTGACATGCCGACGAGCTCGGAAAAGCGCGTGCTGAACGTGCCGAGCGACGAACAGCCGACCGCGAAGCAGACGTCGGTGACAGAAAGATCTCCGCGGCGCAAAAGCGCCATCGCCCGCTCGATCCGGCGGGTCATGAGATAGCTGTACGGGGATTCGCCGTACGCGGCCCGGAATTCCCGACTGAGATGACCGGCCGACATGTGTACGCCGCGGGCCAGCGCCTCCACGTCGAGTGGTTGCGCGTACTCCCGGTCGATGCGGTCTCGCACCCGGCGCAGCAGGACGAGATCCTTCAGCCGGGCCTCGGATCTGGCAGTCACGCCTTACAGGGTGCACTCTCCCTGCTCCCGCTGCTAGCCGATCTCCGCGGTTACGTTTAGCATCGCATAGGTGACGATCAGTATGCGGGCCGGCGATCCGCCCCTGATCGTGTTCGTGGCCGCCCTCGGCTACGGCGGCGACTCGTGGAAACCCATCGTCGACCGGCTCCCCGGCGCGGCCGTGTTCACCTACGACCGTCCCGGCTGCGGAGACGCACCACCCCGCCCGGCCCCGAACCCGGCGCTGCCGTTCACCGCCTTCGCCGACGAACTGGCCGACCTGCTCGACCGGCACCGCGTGACCGAGCCGTTCGTGCTGGTGGGCCACTCGATCGGCGGCTCGATCGCGCGAGTGTTCGCACACCGCTACCCACATCGCGTCGCCGGCCTGGTGTTCCTCGACGCGTCCCTCCCGCAGAGCCTGACGTGGCCGCAAACCAGGTTCTTCGTCGACGGCGACAGCGCGGGCGCGACCGAGATCGACGTGGTCGCCGGTCACGTGGAGATCCTGCGGGCCGAGCCGCTCGACGTTCCGGCGGTGGTCCTGACCCGCCGGCGGCATTGGTGGATCCCCAACTTCGAGGCCATCCCACACCCGGCGCTGGACGACCTGTGGCATGTGAGCCAGCACCTGCTGGCCGAGCAATGGCATGCGCCGGTGATCGTCGCCGAGAACTCCGGCCACCAACTTCCGACCGACGCACCCGACCTGGTCGCCTACGCGATAAGCGCGGTGGCGTCGGCGGCCCGCACCGGCACACCGCTGACGCCGGACCGGGACCGCATCACCGAGCTGGGCGGCCGGCGCCCGGACTGACTCTCAGCCTGGACTGACCCTCAGTTGGCCTGGATGCGTTCGGACAGGCCGCGCAGCTCGGTGCCGCCGGCCTGCCGGCGCGACCGGTTGAGCAGGACCCGGATGGTTTCCGCCAGCTCGGCCGACGTGCGCACGTGCTGCGGCGCGATCCGTTCCGCGGTGAGCAGGAAGCGGATCGCCTCGCGATCGCGGCCGCCGATGCGGGCCAGGGCCCGAGCGGTGTCGGCATAGTAGAAAACTTGCCGGACGCCGGCCGGGATGGCCGCCGGGTGGGTGCGCCGGGCGATCTCCACGACCTGGTCCGGGTCGCCGTCGTCGACCTCGATGCTCATCCGCCAGATGTCCACATTGGTGGGGCCGAAGAACATGCCCATCGTGTTGATCTCACCGGTGCGACGGGCCAGCGCGGTGGCCTCGGCCAACCAGTCCCGGCTGTCGTCGAGTCGATGCCGGCACCGGCTGGCCAGCGCGGCGACCAGGTGCAACGAGCCGACCACCTCCGGTCCGCCGGGCCGGCTGAGATGCCGGCCCAGGTCGTCCACGGCCCGCTCGGCCAGCGTCTGTCCGCGCTGGTAGGACCCGCAGGCGATGGCCGACCGAGCCAGCGCGTACGCCGCGTGCCCCCGCAGCACCGGGTCGCCGGCCGCCTCGGCCGCGTCACGGCACCGCTCCGCGGCCAGCCAGGCGTCGGCGGGATGCCCGAGGCTGCGCAGCACCGAGCAGGCAATATGGGTGGCATCGCAGAGCAGCCGCAGCGCCTCGGCGTGGTTCGGCCCCGCCGTCTCGGTGTGCAGATCACGCAGCAACTCGGGAAGCAGACGGGCGGCGCCGGCGTAATCGCAGGCATTGTGCAGATCATCGGCCAGCGCGACGCTGCGACCCAACTCGTCGACCGACGGCGCGGGCCCACCCGGCGGCTCACTCAGGTCGATGTCGATGAGGGCCCGGCGCAGCCCGAGCACCCCGGCCTGAGCAGCCGCAACGGCTCGGTCGGAAGCCGGCACCCCGGTGCCGGCCAGGTCGGCGGGCGCACACTCGAGCGCCCCGGCGATATCCGCCAGCATGAACCGGTTATCCGCCGCCTGCAGCCCCCGTTCGATCCGACTCCAAGTGGCGTGCGAAACGCCGGCCCGGCTGGCGGCATACCGAACGCTCCACCCGCGAAGCAGCCGACGAGCGCGAATCCGCTCGCCAACCACCGGGTCGGCGCCCCGTCGTGAGCTCATGCATCCGACGCTAGCCCCGCGACCCCGCTAAGTGGTCCGTCCTTGTACCACCGGCGTCGTCTTCTCCGGGAGGACATGGGGGGCCTCCCTGATGTGCCTCGGTCGGCCCGCGGGCCAGACTCGGCCGAAAATCGACGGGGAGGAATGCATGATGCGAACCCAGGGGCTTCGGCGCTGGTCTACAGCACTCGGGCTGATGACTGCGGCAGTCCTGGTCCTGCCGACTCCGGCCCATGCGACTCCGGAGCTGCCCGATCTGGCTCTGCCCGCGCCCACCGGACCGTTTCCGGTCGGGGTGGCCGACCTGCACCTGGTGGACAAGCACCGGGCCGACGCCTGGGTGCCCACCGAGCGCCGGGAGCTAATGGTCTCGCTGTGGTACCCGGCGGCTGGCGGGGGCGGCACTCCCGATCTGTATGCGACGCCGGTGGAATCGGCCCTGATCCTCGACCAACTGGAGGTCGAGGGCGTCCCGTCCGACGCGCTGACCGCGGTCCGGACGTACGCCCGAGTGGGTGTCTCTGCCCGCGCCAACCGGCACGGGTGGCCGTTGGTACTGCTCTCACCCGGCTTCTCGTTCCCCCGAAGTTCGCTCACCGCCCTGGCCGAGGACCTGGCCAGCCGCGGCTACGTGGTGGCCGGCGTCGACCACAACTACGAGGCGGCCGCGATCACCTTCCCCGACGGCCGGGTCACCGAATGCCTGGCGTGCACGCTGCTCGACGAGGGTGTCACCGTGGATGTGACCCGAAACCGGGCCGCCGACCTGTCGTTCACCCTGACCGAACTGACCACCCATCGGCTGCCCGCCGGTGTCCACGTCGACTCGGCGAGAGTGGCGGTGGCCGGCCATTCGATCGGTGGCAGCAGCGCCGCCGAGGTCATGCTGAGCGATCGTCGCTTCGACGCCGGCATCAACATGGACGGCACCTTCTTCCCGCCGGTGACCACGCCGTTGAACAGGCCGTTCCTGATGCTGGGCACCGAACAGCACAGCGTGACGAGCGAGGACGACACCTGGCTGACGACCTGGCAGCACCTGACCGGCTGGCGGCGTTGGGTGACCGTCACCGGCACCGAGCACGGCTCCTTCACCGACTACGCGGTCCTGGCCGACCAGGCCGGCCTCCCGGTCCAGCCCCTGTCAGGTACCCGCTGCGCCGAGATCACCAGGGCCTACGCCGCCGCCTTCCTGGACCGAACCCTGCGCCACCGCCCGGCCCCGCTGATGAGCGCCCCCTCACCCGCCTACCCAGAGGTGATCTGGCAGCCCACCGCCCCACCCACCTCCACCAATTCATGAGCCCCTTCGCGGACCGGCTCGGGCACCGGCATCGCGGATCAACGCCTCGGCGAGCATTTCCACGCTGTCGATCACGGCATCCGCTCCGCTTCCCGGAGCGTGAGCGCCTTATCCGGGCGGTCAGTTACGCCAACCGCCCGGACTCCGGCGGCGCGGCCTGGATGCCACTGAGTGAGTCTCACGCGGACGAATCTGGCCGGCTCGGATGGGCTCCTGAGAGCCCCAGCGCCGGTCAGTTACGCGTCCACCCTGGCGGGTCTCCAAGATCTCAGGCCGAGCAGTAACGAACTTGAGATCTTGGGTAACTGCGCCCAGGTCCGCGAGCGCACGTGCCCGGGGTCCCTCAAGCAGCACGATGGGCAGCTCTTTCTGCTCGGCGGCCTGTTCCTCGCTCATGACGGACAATGATCCAGCGCTGCCTAGCGTGAGCGACACCCAATATCACTCCTGCCGGTGACTCACAGATTCACGCCACCGGCTGTGACGAGGGCCAGCAGGGAGGCCGATCAGGGAATCGCCAGCGCGATCGACAAGGCGGTCAAGTCGGCCCGGCGCAAGCCGGGCAACCGCCCGACCGAGCGGCCGGCCACCGGCCGTGGAACGGCTGCCGAGGCGAGCTAATGGCACGTTAATGGCATGCGGCCGGTTCGATGCGCTTCGGGCGACCACCGCACCGTGGGGGTCTGGGGGCTCGGCCCCCAGGTAGATATGCGAGGAGCCCCTGGTCCGCGCACTTTGCGGACAGGGGCTCCTCGGAGACGAGCGGGTGACGGGAATCGAACCCGCACTGTCAGCTTGGGAAGCTGATGTTCTGCCATTGAACTACACCCGCGTAGCGGGGATCACTGTACCTGATGGGTTAGGGCTGTGGAGTGAGCGGCTCGCCTCAGCCGGCGTAGGCCAACTGTGGCGATAACTCGGCCTTCCACGTGTGGGACAGCGGTGCGGTGGCGGGGGCTGCGGCCAAGGGGATGGCGCCGGCTGGGCCGTGGCGGCGCAGTGTTGCGGTTTCGAGGTGGAGCTCGTACAGGTGCCAGTCGACTGCCGGTGACGCTCGCAGGGCCTCGGACAGGGTGGCGATCACCAGCGGGTCTTGGACTCGGGCTGCACGGCCCGTCAGGTAGGCCTCGTCGTCGCACTCCTCGGGCGGGAACGAGTGCAGGGCGTAGCGGCCGTCTCGGGCCAGGTCGCCTCGTTTGGGTGACGCGACGACGAAGCAATAGAGGCCCTCGTCGGTGAACACCGGGGAGACCGGGTGCAGCCGTGGCGCGCCGTCGGGACGGACCGTGGCCAGGTAGGCGAGGCCGGGACCGTACTGCTCGAAGAGGGCGCGGATGGCTGCCGCCAACGTGGGGTCGGCGGACGCGAATTCGGACCAGGAAGCCATGTGAACATCATATCGAACATATGTTCGACACGCCCGAACAAACACGCCCGGACAAATCTGGCCAACCAGCAGGTCGGTATGGTGTTGCGATGCTGCTCTCCGACCGTGACCTCGTCTCCGAGATCAAGTCGGGCGATCTCGCCCTGGAGCCGTTCGATCCGGCGCTCTTGCAACCGTCCAGCATCGACGTCCGGCTGGACCGGTTCTTCCGGGTGTTCAACAACCATCTGTACACCCACATCGACCCCGCCGAGCAGCAGGACGATCTCACCGCGGAGCTCGAGGTGCCTGACGGTGAGGCGTTCGTGCTGCACCCGGGGGAGTTCGTGCTCGCCTCCACGCTCGAGGTCATCACGCTGGGCGAGCAGCTCGCGGGGCGGCTCGAGGGCAAGAGCTCGCTCGGCCGCCTCGGTCTGCTGACCCACTCGACGGCCGGCTTCATCGACCCGGGCTTCTCCGGGCACGTGACGCTGGAGCTGTCCAACGTGGCCAACCTGCCGATCAAGCTGTGGCCGGGCATGAAGATCGGGCAGCTCTGCATCTTCCGGCTGTCCAGCCCGGCCGAGCACCCCTACGGCTCGGCCGTCTACGGCTCCCGCTACCAGGGACAACGCGGCCCGACACCGTCCCGCTCGGCGCAGAACTTCCGTATCTGGCCAACGGCCTGACGAGCAAAGCACTGCCCCAGCCGTACGCCATCGGGGTGAAGCCGGCGCGCTAAGCGCGCCGGACCCGCAGACCGT
This sequence comes from Actinoplanes sp. NPDC026619, assembly GCF_040638295.1. Taxonomy (NCBI): domain Bacteria; kingdom Bacillati; phylum Actinomycetota; class Actinomycetes; order Micromonosporales; family Micromonosporaceae; genus Actinoplanes; species Actinoplanes sp. NPDC026619. Next base: position 94,227 of record NZ_JBEZYA010000028.1, on the reverse strand, counting down.
GACCAGCGGCGGTGCCCAGGATCTGCTCGATCTGCGGTCGGCTGAGGGTGCCGGTCGGGACGGGCAGGAAGCGGGTGCGGCTGTGCCGGAAGATCAGCTGGCCGGGCGCTTCCTCGACGTCACGGAAGGCATTCCAGGCGTACGCATGCCGGCTCGCCAGGCTGGAACTGGCGACGCCGCCGTCGGTGATCTCGTAGGTGGTGAGGTCGCTGTCCTCGAGGGCGCTGCGCGTGCCCGCGTTGATCAGCAGCATCGGGACGCCGACCGCGATGAGCGCGCCGACCAGCACCAGCGTGAGGTAACTGCCGCCGCGAACGACCTCGAGCATGAGCGCCAGGGCGATCGCGGCCCAGCCGAGCCCCCGAGCCGTCAGCACGACGGGTCGAAGGCCACGCCGAACCGCCGACGCGATGAGCCGGGCATCCGGCCGTACTGTGATCTGCAAAAGCACAACCGAAATGTAACTTTTCCAACCCTTGCCCAGATATCGGCCGCTCGGCGAGTGAAGTCTGCCGGGCCGGAACCTCAGATGCCCAGGATCTCGGCCAGCCGGCGCCACTCGGAGCGGGGGAGGTGGTCGGCGGGGTCGGCCGGGAGGACCTGGACGGCCAGGTGGTCGGCGCCGGCGGTCAGCTCGCGTGCCGCGGGCCGGGGTCTCGGGCCGAGGGCGGCGATCATGCGCTCGTCCGGCGGCACGTCGGGCAGCTCTCGGTGAGGGAGTTGCGCAGCCGGGACAGGGCCTTCACGTACTGCTGGCCGAGGGACTCGGATGCGACGCCGGCCAATGCCGGCTGGACACCCAGATGCCGTAGCGCCCGAACTCGTTCATTCCTGGATCGTACGATTGGGGCCGTAGGTAAGGCGGGAGAGGAGCGTCACCGTGTACGTGATGATCTCGAGGTATCTGGTGCCGCTCGACGAGGTCGACAAGGCCCGCGAGGAGCATCTGGCCTTTTTGGACGGTCTCGTCCAGCAGGGCAAACTGGTCGTCGCCGGGCGCCAGGACCCGCCGGTCGGCGGGTTGGTGATGATCGACGCGACCACCGAGGCGGAGGCGCTGGAGCTGATGGCCGGCGATCCGTACATCCAGCGGGGCCTCGCGGAATACACCGCCACCGGGTTCCGGCCGAGTCTCGGCAAACTGGCCTAGCGGGGGCCTAGAGGTCGTCGCCGCTGAGTAGTCCGCGAATGGTCAGCTCAGCGGCGACCGCCGGCGGGCACTCGTCGACGATCACGGCGGCCCCGACGTAGGCACTGCCGAGCAGATCGCGCAGGGCCCGGATCTGTGCGCCGGTGGCCGCCCAGTCGTCGACCACGAGCACCCGGTCAGTTGCCCGGATCAACCCCTCCCGTACACCCAGAAGTTGCTCGTCGCCGCGATGATCGCTGGGCACCTTGACCCACTGCATCGGCTCGGCGATGTGCCGGCGGACGCCGGCCCGGTAGGCCTCCACGAAGCCTGCCCCGAGCGCTCGCCCGACCAACGGACCCAGGAGGAAACCGGTGACCTCCGGCGAGACGACCACGGTCGGCGAAGCGGACCGGAAGAGGTCGCCGAGCGCGTCCCCGAGGCCGGAAAGGATCACCGGATCCCGCCACCAGCCGGAGCGGTTGCTGACCAGATATCCGGAGCCGTCGCCAGGATCGGTCCAGCGGAACGCGGACCGGAGGCGATCACCTAGATCGACTGCCATGCGGACATCCTGTCACCGTTATTCGGTCCTACCGGGCGACAAAGGACGACACGGGAGTAACAGGTGGTCAGAACCGAGTCAGACTACGGGTCAAGTTGATGCAGTGACGGGCTCTGATCGGGCATGCTGTTCCGCGTAACCATGCCTACTCTTTCGCCGGGCCGACGCCCGCTGAGCCCAGGTTCCCGCGCCGGCTTCGGCGCGGCCCTTGTGCTGCTCGCCGTCGTGTCCGCGGTGGAGGTCGCTGACGGGCCCGAGGCGCACTTCGTCGGCCTGCTCGCGGCCGTCCCCTTCCTCGCCGCGGTGTTCGCGTTCTGGCAGACCGTGCTGGTCGTCGGGGTGCTCGCCACGGTCGTCGGGATGGTCTTCGTGGGCACGTCGGACGGCTCCCAGGGGATGGCCGGGCTCGTCACGATCGTCGGCATCATGCTGGCCACCGGCATCGCGGCGGCGGTGGCGACGGTCCGGCAGCGGCAGGACAACCGGATCGCCGAGCTGCAGCGGCTCGCGGCGGTGGCCCAGCAGGCGGTGCTGCGACCGGTCGGTCCGCAGGTGGGGGCCCTGTCGGTGGCGGGCCGGTACATCTCCGCGACCGCGGCCGCGGACATCGGTGGCGACCTTTACGAGGCGCTGGATACGCCGTACGGCGTGCGCATCATCATCGGCGACGTGCGTGGCAAGGGGCTGGACGCGGTCCGGCTGGCCAGCATCGTGCTCGGTTCCTACCGCCACGTGGCCTACGAACGGGCCGATCTGAAGACGATGGTGGCCGACCTGGACCGGGCGGTGGCCCGCAGCGTCGGCGACGAGGATTTCGTGACGGCGGCCCTGGTCGAGGAGCGGGGCGGCACGCTCACCATCGTCAACTGTGGACATCCGGCGCCGTTGCTTCTGCGCCGTGGCCAGGTCATTCCGCTGGAACCGCCGGCGCCGGCTCCTCCGCTGGGCTTCATGCCGGACGTGAAGGTGCGGGTCGAGCGGCTTGAGCCGGGCGATCGGCTGTTGCTGTTCACCGACGGGCTGGGCGAGGCGCGCCGGGATGGCGAGTTCTTCCCGACCGCGGACCGGGCGTGGCGTCTGCTCGGACACGGCACGGTCGGCGATGGGCTGGCGTCCCTGGAGACCGCGCTGATCGACTGGGTGCATGGCCGCCTCGAGGACGACATCGCTCTGGTGCTGCTGGAATACACCGGCCCTGACGACGGCGCGACCATCCCCATGCCTAGCTGGGAGGTCGGCGCCGCCGGCAGTTAGGCAGCGGCGGTTTCGGCCGCTTCGACCGGTTTGTCGACCGGGCCCGGTCCGACCGGGACGGCCTCCGCCTTGCGGTGCCGTCCGACGTAGTGGCGTGGCTGGTCCGCCTGGCGAGGCTCGGGAATCAGGTTCTTGATCGCGGCGAACATGGGGCCCCCTCTTGGGTCCGTGCGGCGACGTCTCTCTATCTGATGCAACGACCCACGAGACACCTCGATACGTCGACCAACTCTTTCTGGCCGAACGGCTGTATGCCCGCCCATCTGATCGGCCGGGCTGGATGTGCGATAAGGCCTTTGGTCACAGAACGCCTCGCGGCTTGTCCCCTCCTACCGATGGGTAATACAGTGGGAGTTACTGACGGGTAACTCGCGTTTTCACTCGCGTCGTTCGGAGAGCGGGGCCAGCACTATGACTCACTACAAGAGCAACCTTCGGGACCTCCAGTTCAACCTGTTCGAGGTCTTCGGGGCTGATCGTGCGTTCGGCCAGGCGCCGTTCGATGAGATCGACGCCGACACCGCGCGTGATGTCCTGGCCGAGGTAAACCGCCTCGCGACCGAGGATCTTGCGGCGAGCTATGTCGATGCCGACCGCAATCCGCCGGTCTTCGACCCGGTGACCCACACGGCTCCGCTGCCGGAGTCGTTCAAGAAGTCGTTCGAGCAGTGGATGGCCGCCGAGTTCTGGCGCCTCGACCTCCCCTCCTCGCTGGGCGGCACGCTCGCCCCGCGGGCGATGTGGTGGTCGCTGGCCGAGATGGTGCTCGGCGCCAACGCCCCGGTCTGGATGTATTCGTCCGGCCCCTCCTTCGCGCACGTCGTGGAGCAGGAGGGCACCGAGGAGCAGAAGAAGTGGGCCAAGCTCTTCGTCGAGAAGCAGTGGGGCTCGACCATGGTGCTCACCGAGCCCGACGCGGGCTCGGACGTGGGCGCCGGCCGTGCCCGGGCGATCGCGCAGCCGGACGGCTCGTGGCACATCGAGGGCGTCAAGCGCTTCATCACCTCGGGTGAGCATGACCTGACCGACAACATCATCCACTACGTGCTGGCCCGCCCGGTCGGCGTCGAGGGTGTCGGCGGTCCGGGCACCAAGGGCCTGTCGCTGTTCATCGTGCCGAAGTTCCACTTCGACGCGGAGACCGGCGAGCTCGGCGAGCGCAACGGCGTCTACGCCACCAACGTCGAGCACAAGATGGGCATCAAGGCCTCGAACACCTGCGAGATGACCTTCGGCGAGCACGGCACCCCGGCCAAGGGGTGGCTGCTGGGCGAGGTGCACTCGGGCATCCGGCAGATGTTCATGATCATTGAGTACGCCCGGATGATGGTCGGCACGAAGGCGATCGCGACCCTGTCGACGGGTTACCTGAACGCCCTGGAGTACGCGAAGAACCGCGTTCAGGGCGCCGACCTGGTGCAGAACGACAACAAGGCCGCGCCGCGGGTCACGATCACCCACCACCCGGACGTACGCCGCTCGCTGATGCTGCAGAAGTCGTACTCCGAGGCTCTGCGCGCGCTGGTCGTCTACACCGGCACCTGGCAGGACAAGGTGGCCATCGCGCAGGCGGCCGGCGATGTCGAGGCGGCCAAGGCCGCCAGCAAGGTCAACGACTTCCTGCTTCCGCTGGTCAAGGGCGTCGGATCCGAGCGGGCGTACGAGTTGCTCGGGCACGAGTCGCTGCAGACCTACGGCGGCTCCGGCTTCCTGCAGGACTACCCGCTCGAGCAGTACGTGCGGGACGCGAAGATCGACACCCTGTACGAGGGCACGACCGCGATCCAGAGCCTCGACCTGATCTTCCGCAAGATCGTGAAGGACCAGGGTCAGGCGCTGGCGGTCATCGCCGCGGAGATGCAGGAGTTCGTCACGAGCGAGGCCGGCAACGGTCAGCTCAAGGAGGAGCGCCTCGGCCTCGGCAAGGCGCTCGGCGAGATGCAGCAGATCCTCGGCGCGGCCATGGGCTGGCTGGCCGCGGTGCAGGGTGGCGACACCCGCGAGCTGTACAAGGTGGGCCTGAGCTCCCGCCGGATCCTGCTCGCCCTCGGTGACGTCGTCCTCGCGTGGCTGCTGCTGCGCCAGGCCGAGGTGGCCCTGAAGGCGCTCGGCACCGAGGTCTCGGCCGCCGACAAGAACTTTTACGAGGGCAAGGTGGCGGCCGCGCGGTTCTTCGTCCGCGAAGTGCTGCCGCGCGTCGGCTCCGACCGCCGCATCATTGAGAACACCGTTCTGGACCTGATGGACCTGTCCGAGGACGTGTTCTGAGCTGAGCTGACCCGCGGCGGAAAACCCCAGAAGGAAACCGGTAGAGCTTTTCCCACTCTCCTGAAAACGGCTGAGGCCGGCTCGGACAAGGATGTCCGGGCCGGCCTTCGTCGTCAGCCGCGGGCCGTGTGCCGCTCGACCAGGGCCATCGAGCCGGGCTCGGTGGCGGACCACAGACCCTCGGCGCGGTGCACGGCCAGGCCGGAGGTGCGCAGCTCGACCTGCCGGCCGTCCCACTGCTCGTCCGGAACGAGCAGGACGGACACCTCGGACATAGTCGGGTTGTGCCCGACCAGCAAAACCGTGCGGACCGTGTCGGGGACCGTCCGGAGCAGGTCGAACACCTCGGTCCGGCCACCGGCGTAGAGGTCCTTCTCGTAGCGCACCTCGGGCGAAACCTGACCGGACTGCGCCTGGGCCAGCGCGATCGAGACGCCCTGCCAGGTCTGCCGGGTGCGCGCGGCCGACGAGCAGAACACCAGATCGGGGTGGATGCGTTCGTCGGCGAGCCAGGCGCCGGCCGCGTCCGCGTCGGTCTCCCCTCGAGTGGTCAGCCGGCGGTCGAAATCGGGCTGCTCGCCGGGAGTCTCCGCCTTGGCGTGCCGGAGGATGACGAGGGTCCGTGCGCTCATGTGGACAGCTTGCCTGATTGAGAATTGCATCGCCGGGGTAACACACCGTTCTACGCATTGACCTCAGTGAGGATCAAGGAGAAGCGGCGATGGGCATCGGCGGAAGTATCTTCCTGCTGGCGGTGGGGGCGATCTTGGCGTTCGCCGTCAACGCTGACATCAGCGGGCTGGACATTAACATCATTGGATGGATCCTGATGGTTGCCGGATTGATCGGCCTCATCATCACGCTCTACTTCTGGAACAGCCGTCGCCGGACCGTGGTGACCCGGCAGACGACCCAGCCGGTAGCCGGACCGGGCTACGCCGCGGAATACCGGGAGACCCGGCGCGACGACGTGCCGCCGCCTCCGGGCTACTGATCCACGACAGACTCGCGACGCCGGCCGACCGCCCCTCCCCCTAGGCGGCACGGCCGGCGTTGCGCATTTTTCACGCCAGGGCGGTCTGAATCGCGGTCGCCAGCGGGGTCACCGGGCGGCCGAGCAGCGCCTCCAGGTCGGTGCGCGGCACGAACAGCGCGCCACCGGCGGCGGCCCGGTCCGAGTCGGCCAGGATCTCCGCGAACGGCTGCGGCACGCCCACGCCGACCAGTACCTCGACGTACTTCTCCGGGGACAGGTCGGTGTAGGTGACGGTCTGGCCGGACTGGCGGGAGATCTCGGCGGCCAGCTCGGTCAGCGTGAACGGCTCGCCGCCCAGCTCGTACACCTTGCCCTCGTGCCCCTCGCCGACGATGGCCGACGCCGCGGCCTCGGCGAAGTCGGCGCGCGTCGCGGCGGAGATCTGCCCGTCGCCGGCCGCTCCGACCAGACCGTGCGCCAGCGCCTGCTCGATCGAGTAGTTCTCGATGTACCAGCCGTTGCGCAGGAGCACGTGCGGCACGCCCGACGCGGCCAGCAGCTGCTCGGTGACCAGGTGCTCCTCGGCCAGCTTCATGTCGGTGGTGTCGGCCCGCGGGATGCTGGTGTAGGCGATGAGGCCGACGCCGGCGCTCTTGGCCGCGTTGATGATGTTGGTGTGCTGCGGCACGCGCTTGCCGGGCTCGCTGCCGGAGATGAACAGCACCTTGTCGGCGCCGGTGAACGCCTCGGTCAGCGCGTCGACGTCCTCGTAGTCCACGTGCTTGGTGGTCACGCCCAGGTCAGCGATCTTGTCGAGCTGACGGCCGAGGCCGACGATGTCCGCGGCCGGTACGCCCTTGGCGAGCAGCGACTGGATGGCGAGGCGGCCGAGGTGGCCGGTGGCGCCGGTGACGACGATGGTCATGGTGAGCTCCTTCTCGACGGGTTCGAAAAACCACAACGCCGCAGCTGGAGAGTCACTTCCCAATAGATAGTGGGCACCTTGAAGTGCAGTACTTACCCGAGGGATAGTGGAAGGCGTGGAGACCAGCGCGTACGCCAAGGATTGCCCGAGCCGGCAGATCCTGGACCGGATCGGCGATACCTGGAGCGTTCTGATCGTGGTGATGCTCGCCGACGGCCCGCATCGCTACACCGAGCTCGCCAAACGCATCGAGGGCGTCAGCCCGAAGATGCTCACCCAGACCCTGCGCGGTCTCGAACGCGACGGCCTGATCACCCGGACCGTGCACGCGGTGGTGCCGCCGCGGGTCGACTACGCCCTCACGTCACTCGGGCAGAGCCTTTACGCGCTGGTCGAGGGGCTGGAGAAGTGGGCCGAGGCCCACATCGACGACGTGCAGGCGGCCCGGGAGAACTACGACGCGTACAGCGCGAAGTAGACCGCGATGTGGTGGCACATCGCCGCCACGAGCGTGCAGGCGTGGAAGAACTCGTGGTGGCCGAACACGCTCGGCCACGGGTTCGGGCGGCGTAGGGCATAGAACACGGCGCCGACCGTGTAGATCACGCCGCCGGTGGCCAGCAGCACCAGGCAGGCCACGCCGCCGCGGTGCAGCACGTCGGGCAGGATGGCGACCGCGCCCCAGCCCAGCGCGACGTAGAGCGGAGCCCCCACCCAGCGCGGGAGGTCCGGCCAGATCACCTTCAGTGCCACGCCGCCGAGCGCCCCGACCCAGATCAGGCTGAGCATCAGTGTCGCCTTGCCCGGGTGCAGCAGCTCGACACAGAAGGGCGTGTAGGTGCCGGCGATGAAGACGAAGATCATCGAGTGATCCATCCGCTTCATGATCTGGAAGCCGCGTTCGCTCCAGGCCCGCCGGTGGTAGAGCGCGCTGATGCCGAACAGGCCGCACACCGTGACGCTGTAGATCAGGCAGCTCAGGAACGGTGCGATGCCCGGCCGGGTGAGCGCGACCGAGCTGAGCACGATGCCGCCGACGACGGCGACGAAGAAGGCGTATTGATGAAGGCGGCCGCGCAGACGTGGTTTCCCGAGGTCCGTCGGCTGCATCCGGAACGGGGCGCTAGTCGTCACGGCTCCTAGGTTACGGCACCGTAAGTTACTCACTGGTAGTGAAGCTACTCACGGCAGGATGAGCGACATGAGATTACGGCCGGCGGGCGCCTCGGCGCTGCTGATCGAGTGTCGCGACGGGGATCAGGTCGAGGCCTGGCGCGCGGATTTCTGGCGTCGCCGGGAGTCCGGCCAGCTCAGTGTGGTCGACATCGTGCCCGGCGCCCGAACCATCCTCCTTGACGGCATTGCGCCGGGAACGGCGGAGTTGATCGCCGAATGGCCGGAACCAGAGATCGCGGGAAAAGAGGCACAACGGCTCGTGGAGATCTCGACCACATTCGACGGCGAAGATCTGCCCGATATCGCCGATCTCTGGGGCGTCACCGTGCCCGCCGCGATCGACCGGCTGGTCGAGACGGAGCTCGTCGTGGCGTTCTGCGGCTTCGCGCCTGGCTTCGCCTATCTGCGCGGGATGCCGGCCGAGTGGTCGGTGCCCCGGCTCGCCGCTCCGCGGCCTCGCGTGCCGGCCGGTGCGGTCGGCCTCGCCGGTCCCTACGCCGGCATCTATCCCACGGCCTCGCCGGGCGGCTGGCGACTGGTCGGGCAGACCGATCAAGAGCTGTTCGACGTACGCGCGGAGCCGCCGGCCCTGCTCACGCCCGGCACTCGCGTCCGCCTGGTGCCCGCGTGATCACCGTGGTGCGGCCGGGGCCGCTCACCACCGTGCAGGATCTCGGCCGACCGGGATACGCACACCTCGGCGTGCCCCGGTCGGGTGTGCTGGATCAGGCGGCGCTGCGGCGGGCGAACGCGCTCGCCGGCAACCCGCCGGAAGCGGCCGGGCTGGAGACGACCCTGCTGGGGTGCGCACTCCGCTTCGAGGTGGCGGCCCGGGTCGCGGTTACCGGTGCGGTCGCCCGGCTGCGACTCGACAAGATCGACGTGGCCGGTGCGGTGATCGACGTGCCGGCCGGGGCGGTGCTCGACATCGGGCGGGCCACCGCCGGGGTGCGCTCCTATCTCGCGGTCGAGGGCGGCATCGACGTCGAGCCGGTGCTCGGCAGCCGCTCCACTGACACGCTCTCCGGCCTGGGACCGCCGAAGCTGAGCGACGGCATGACGCTGCCCCTCGGGGCCGCGGCCGGGGTGTCACCCGGGCTTTCTGCGGTGGGTCCGGCCGGGGCGGCCGATGAGCTGCTTCTGGGTGTACGGCTGGGGCCGCGCGACGACTGGTTCGTGGCCGGCGAGCTCTTTGCCGCGGCGTACACCGTCTCGCCGGTCAGCAACCGCGTCGGATGCCGGCTGGCCGGCAGCGCCCTGACCCGCACCGAGCCCGGCGAATTGCCGTCCGAGGGGGTGGTGCTGGGCGCCGTGCAGGTGCCGGCCGATGGGCAGCCGCTGATTTTCCTGGCCGACCATCCCACGACCGGGGGTTATCCGGTGATCGGAGTGGTCGACGACGTGTCGCCGCTCGCGCAGGCGCGGCCGGGGACTACGGTGCGATTCCGTGCAATCGATTGACCTGAACGCAGATCTTGGCGAAGGCTTCGGTCGCTGGACTCTCGGCGACGACGAGGCTCTGCTCGACATCGTGACCTCGGCGAACGTGGCGTGCGGCTTCCACGCCGGTGATTCGTCCACTATGCACCGAATATGTGTCGCGGCCGTCCAGCGCGGTGTGGCGATCGGGGCGCAGGTCGGTTACCGCGACCTGGCCGGCTTCGGCCGCCGGCGGATCGACTACGACCTCGGCGAACTCTGCGACGACATCCTCTATCAGATCGGCGCGCTCGAGGCCTTCTGCCGGGTCGCGGGCGGGCAGGTCGACTACATCAAGCCGCACGGGGCGCTTTACAACACCGCGGCGGTCGACGAGGGGCAGGCGTCGGCCGTGGTCGCGGCGGTGCGGGCCTACGACCCGGCGCTCCCGGTGCTCTGCCAGCCCGGATCGTCGCTGGCCCGGCTCGCCGCCGTGGCCGGGCTCACCGTCGTCGGCGAAGGCTTCGCCGATCGTGGCTACCAGGGTGACGGGACGCTCGTGCCCCGGTCGGCGGCCGGCGCGATCGTCCACGACCCGGAACTCGTCGTGGCCCGGGCCGTGCGGATGGCCGTCTCGCACCAGGTCGAGACGTCCGACGGCGAGTTGGTGCCGTGCGCCGTCACGTCCATTTGCCTGCACGGTGACACACCCGGTGCGGTGGAGCTGGCCGCGCGGGTCCGGGCCGGCCTCACCGAGGCCGGCCGCCAGGTCGCGCCGTTCGTGACCTGGCCCGCGGGCTAGCTTTCGTCCATGCCGCGCAGGACCAGCGGCAGCCGGGCTGGGCCGTCCGGGGTCACCACGACCGGGACGCCCCAGTCCTGGCGGGTCAGGTGGCAGGCGGCGAACTCCACGTCGACGTCGCAGGTGGCGGCCTGGGCGACCACCTGCAGCACGCCCTTCGGGACGTTCGGGTTGATCACCAGGGCGCGGGTCAGCTGGGTGGTCGTGCCGGCGCCCTCGAGCAGCAGCTCCGGCGGGGAGGCCGACACCTCGAGCCGGGTGGACGGGCCGAACTGGGCATCCAGCTTCTGGCCGGGCGCCGGCGTGAAGATCACGTCGAGGGTCAGCGGGCCGGGCGCCACCGCGGACGGCGGGCGCTCGGTCTTGTGCCGCTCGCCGGCCACCGTCTTCACCACGCCGGGCGCCAACCGGGTCAGCCGGTGCGCCGACGACTCGACCACGATGACGTCGCCGACTCCGGACACCACGATGCCGCTCGGCTCGTTCAGACCGGAATCGACCGTCGACACCGTGTCCGCGATCGGGTCGTAGCGGCGGATCGCCCCGTTGTAGGTGTCCGCGATCAGCACCGAACCGTCCGGCAGCGCGGCCACCCCGAGCGGGTGCTGCAGGAGCGCCTCCTTGGCCGGTCCGTCGACGTGACCGAAGTCGAACAGGCCCTGACCGACCGCGGTGTGCATGACACCGGCCTCGATGTAGCGCAGCGCCGACGTCTCGCTGTCGGCGATCCAGAGGCGGCTTTGGTAGGCCGACAAACCGGACGGCTGGGCCATCCACACGTCCGGGATCGCGCCGTCGCGCAGCGACTCGACGGTTGTGCCGGCGTAGACGCCGACGGTCTTCTCCTGCGGGTCGAACCACCACAGCTGGTGGATGCCGGCCATCGCGACGATGACCTTGTCGTCGAACCAGGCCAGGTCCCACGGCGAGGACAGGTCGGCGGCGAGCGCCTCCTGCGGGCCGTCGACGGCCGAGCGCCACGGCTTGCCGGAGCCCGCCACCAGGGAGATCTCGCCGGTCGTCAGCCGCAGGCCGCGGAGCTGGTGGTTGACCGTGTCGGCGACCAGCACGTCGTAGCCGACCCGCTCGGCGACCTCGGCCGGCAGAAGCAGCAGGCCCTGCGGCTCGTTGAACGGCTCGCCGCGCTCGCCGCTGCCGAACCGGCGCACCAGCGATTCGCCGTCCGCGGTCACCTCGGCCACCGAGTGCCGGGCCGAGTCCGAGACCAGTAGGTTTCCGCTCGGCAGCTCGATCGCCTTGCCGGGGAAGCGCAGCAGCGTGTCGGCGGCCGCGGGCGGAACGTACGGCCCGTCGCCGCGGTGCAGGGTGCCGTCCGCCTCGTGCTTGACGATCAGCTCGTCGATCAGGCGGGACAGGCCCTCGGCGTGCCCCTCGCCGGCCATCGACGCCACCAGGTAGCCGGTCGGGTCGATCACCGCGAGCGTGGGCCACGCCTTCGCTGCGTACTGCTGCCAGAGGTGCATGTCGCCGTCGTCGACCACCGGGTGATGCACGCCATAACGCTCGACCGCGGCGGCCAGCGCCTGCGGATCGCGCTCGTGCTCGAACTTCGGCGAGTGCACGCCGATCACCACGACGGCGTCGCCGAACCGCTCCTCCAGCGGGCGCAGCTCGTCGAGGACGTGCAGGCAGTTGATGCAGCAGAAGGTCCAGAAATCGAGGACCACGATCTTGCCGCGCAGGTCGGCAAGCGTCAGATCCCGGCCGCCGGTGTTCAGCCAGCCTCGGCCCCGCAACTCGGGAGCCCGCACACGCGCAGTCATCGCACCATCGTGCCGCACCGGTCTCCCTGGCACGGCACGAAGGTGGTCAGAATGACATCAAGGTCAGCTGTGCGGCTTCAGGCAGAGGACCTGGTTCTTGCCGTCGCTGGTCGGGTTGACCACGTAGGGCTGGCCCGGGTCGGTGCACTTCGACTTGTCGTCCACGATGGACACCACCTGGAACGAGGACGCGTCGCTGCAGTCGGCTTTCACCGCGGCGGTCTTGTCACGCTTCACGCACTCGCCGGTGCTGACGCTGAACGTCTCGCTCTTGTTGCCGGCCACCAGGTAGACGATGCCGAACACGACGCCGAGCAGCAGCACCGCGCCGACTATGACCGCGACCAGGATCGGAAGCATCCGCACGTGCGGCGTCTCCGGCTTGGCCGCCTTGTCGGGGCCAGGCCAGCTGGTCGTGTCGTCCGGGCTCGGCGGGGTGACCGTGGCCCGGCTCGCCGCGCCGGAGGTCTCCGGCGAGGACGCCATCGGGAAGCCGGACGGCGGACCGTACAGGTCGTTGCCACGGCCGGCGATGTCGGTGGTCATCTCGCCGTAGTGCTCGTTGCCCGGTCCGGCCGGCGGCGGGTACGACGGGTAGCCACCACCGGAAGCGGGCGCCGGGCTGGTGAACTCGGCGAACGGGGGCAGGTTGCGCGGCTGCTCCGGACCAGGCTGGCCAAAGCCCTGCTGTCCCAGACCCTGCTGTCCACCCTGCTGGCCCAGACCCTGCTGACCCAAGCCCGGCTGGCCCAGCTGACCGAATCCTGCGTGGTCCGGGGGTGACTGGGCGGGCGGGCCGGCTGGGCTCGCGGGGGTGGGCGGGGCTACCCGGGCGCTGGCCGAGGCACGTGCGGAAGCGCGGGCCGGCGACTGCGGCGCCGGGCCGGAAACCCCCGGCTCGCTGCCGGGTCCGCTGTGGTCACCCGGACGCTGCGGGTACGCCGGTGAGTCGAACCCGGCCGGCGCACCAGCGGCGGCCGCACCGAAGCTGGTCGGCTCGTCGAAGGCATCCGGAGCGCCGGCCGGCGAGCCGAACGGGGCCGGCGAGCCGAACTGGCCGGGCGTGCCGAACTGGCCGGGCGTGCCGAACTGGCCGGGCGTGCTGGGCGATCCGAACTGGCCGGGCGTACCGGCAGCGGGCGCGCCGTAGCCGTCGGAGGCCGGACGGATGTCGTCGAACGCCGAGCGGTTGTCGTCGGCCGCGGGCCGGATGTCGTCGAACGGCAGCTCGACCGGGGCCGGGAAGCCCGGCTCGTCGGCGGGCTCGTCGTTCTCCGACTCGGCCGGGGCCGGCCGGCCGTAGACGCGGGCCTGCGGAGCGGCGGTCGGCGGCGGCAGTTCGGCCGGGTCGACCGGGGCGCTGCGATTGGTCGTCGGAACCGACGCGCTGGCCGTCACCGGACGGGCCGAGCCGACCGCGGGGGCGGACTGCTCGGACGGGTCGCGGGGGGTCGGCACCGAACGGTTGTCCGGGTTGCCCGGCGCACCGAACGAGGCGCCCGGAACCCGCTGGGCGTAGCCGCTGGGCTCGGAGCCGTCGGGACGTCGGTACATGGCGTGGCTGTCGGACCCCTCGTCCGGTCCGGCCGGGGAGGCCGGACGGGCGGAGCCGTAGACCGGGCGGGCCCCGTTGGCGGACTCGCCGTCGAACGGGGAGGCCGGCCGGAAGGGCGCTGCCTCGCTACCGCCGAACGAGGCGGGCGCGGCCGGGTTGAACGGGGGCTGGTCGTCGCCGAACGGCGTCGCGGGCCGGCCGGAACCGAACGGCGAGGCCTCGTCGGCCGGCCGGGCGGAGCCGAACGTGCTGCCCGGCGGGTTCGAGCCGAACTCGCTCTGGTCGCCGTCGTTGCCCGGCCCGAACTGACCCGCCGGCCGTGCGCCGAAGGGCGCGCCGTCCGGCGAGTTGCCGTCGAATGCCGGTGCCCCGGAGGCGGGCCGTGCGGTGCCGTAGGTCGGCGCCTCCGGCGAGCTGCCACCGAATGCGGGCGCCGCGGAGGCGGGCCGTGCGGTGCCGTAGGTCGGCGCCTCCGGCGAGCTGCCACCGAATGCGGGTGCTCCGGATGCCGGCCGTGGGGTGCCGTAGGTCGGCGCTTCCGGCGAGCTGCCGTCGAAGGCGGGTGCCCCGGATGCCGGCCGTGCGGTGCCATAGGTCGGCGCTTCCGGCGAGTTGTCGTCGGACGACGGCGCCGCGGAGGCGGGCTTCGCCGAGCCGTACTGAGAGCCGCCGTCGGCGGGCCCGAACGGGGAGGCCGGGCGGGCCGAGCCGTAGGTCGACGCCTCGGGCTTCGCGCTGCCGAACGGCGAGCCTGCCGTCTCCGGGGCGCTGCCGAACGCGGCGCCGGCGGAGTTGGTGCGGCCGAACGGGTCGGGCAGCCCACCGCGGGCCGACTCGGGCTCGGCCGGCGCCTGCTCCGCGCCGGGCCGGCGGCCGTACAGGTCGGCCTGCGCCTCGGCGGGACGGCCGAAGGGGTCGGCCTGGTCGTCGGCGGCGGGCCGGCGGCCGTAAGGGTCGGCCTGCGCCTCGGCCGGGCGGCCGAAGGGGTCGGCCTGGTCGTCGGCCGCGGGCCGGCGGCCGTAGAGGTCGGCCTGCGCCTCCCCAGGGCGGCCGAACGGGTCGGCCTGATCGTCGGCGCCGGGCCGGCGGCCGTACTGGTCGGCCTGGGCATCTGCGGGGCGGCCGAAGGGGTCGTCCTGGCCGTTCACGGTGGGCCGGCGGCCGTACAGGTCGGCCTGGGCCTCGGCGGGGCGGCCGAACTGGTCGGCCTGGGCCTCCGCGGGGCGGCCGTACGGGTGGTCGGACTCGGCGGGGCGGCCGTATGGGTGTGCGGCCTCGTCGGCCGGGGAGCTGCCGAACGCGCTGAACGAACCGGCCGCCTGCTCCGTGCCCGACGGCGGGCCGAACGGCGCCTGCTGGCTGCGGATCGGCAGGTCGGTGTGCGGTGCGGGCGGCTGAGCCCCGGACTCCGGCTCCGACTCGGCGGCCGAAGCGATCGCGCCGCGCAGCGGGAAACCGCCACTCTCGCCACGGCGGGTCGGGAAGGTCGCGCCACCGGATCGCAGCGGGAATGCGCTGCCCTCGGCCGACCCGTCGTCACCGGGCCGGGATGACGGGAAGCCGCTGCTGTCGCCGGGCCGGGCCGACGGGAAGCCGCCATCGCCCGGTCGCGCGGCCGGGAAACCGCCGTCGCCGGGGCGCGCGGCCGGGAAACCGTGGTCGCCGGGGCGCCCCGCCGGGAACCCGCTGTCGCCCGGAAGCGCGCTGGGGAAACCGCCGTCGCCGGGGCGGGCAGCGGGGAATCCGTTGCTGTCGCCGGGGCGCGCGGTCGGGTCGGGCGCCGGGGCGTCGGCCAGGCCGGACAGAGAAGCGCCGGGCACGCGGGAGCGCTGACCGCCGAACGCGGAGACGCCGGGCGGGCGGGCGGTGGACGGGTCGGCCCCGGAGGCCGGCGACTGCTCGGGTGACGCGTTGCGCGCGGCGGCGGCCGCGAAGCCGTCGAACTCGCCGATCGTGCCCGGGTCGACGGACGCGGGGGTGCGCTGCGGAAGCGGGAACTGGCCGTCGCCGGTCGCGGCTTGCTGCGGCGCCCACGCCGAGCGCGGCGGCTCGGGGGCGTTGCCGGTAGCGGGCACGAAGCTCGCGCTCGGACCGGACGACGGGGCCGTGCCCAGCGGCGAGGAGCCGGTGGCAGGGGCCGAACTGCCGAACGGCGAGGAGCCGGCGGCGGGAGCCGAACTGCCGAACTGGGAAGAGCCGGCGGCGGGCGGCGCGCTGTCGAACGGGGACGGAGCGGCAGCCGGAGCCGGAGCCGGAGAGCCGAACGGCGAGGAGCCGGCGGCCGGGGCGCCGAACGGGGCGGCCGGGCCGGAACCGTTCTCGGTGGGCGAACCGGGCGCCGGTGGGGCGAACGGTGACGAGGCGGCCTGCGGGGAGGCCGAGCCGTAGGAGCCGGCGGCACTGGGCGAGACCGAACCGTACGGCGAGGCGGGCCGCTGGGGCTCCTCGTCGGACTGCGGCACGCGGGCCGAACCGTATGGCGTGCCGGTCGGCCGGGCGGGGCTTGCGGCCGCCGACTCGGAGCCGGACCCGAAGGTGCGCACGGCGGGCACCACGAACGGCGAGCCGCCGTTCGGCGTGGCCTGCGGCGGCGGAGCGTACGAGCTGGGGAAACCGTCGGTGGGCGGCGGAGCCGAGGCCCGGCCGGCGATCCGCCGACCGTCGGAGTCCGGCGGGAAGCCGTCCGACTGGGGCCCGCCCGACGTGGCCTCGGCCGGTTGAGTACCGGCGTACTGCCCCTCGGACGTCATGAGCGCCTCCTCGTAAATGCGGCCGTGCCAGCTTTGCACGGACGCGACTCACCGGCCATCGCACCGGATCTGCCGTGCCCAGCTCGAAGGCCAGGCCGTGCGGGACCCGGCGTCGCAATCTACGCCGTTTGGAGGCCCCGGTTCCCACCCCGACCGGCCGAGCCGACAGGGAACCGTGCCCAACCGTACCGGGCCGGAGCGGTAGGAGGAATCCCGGTGTACGTCCGGAAGGGGACGACGAACGGATCTTTAAGACTGTCTTCAAACATGCGACGGCCCGCCCGGAAGGTTCCGGGCGGGCCGTGAAAATTTCGCCTCCGGGCCGCTCGGGGGCGGCCGGGTGGGGTGGGGGGCGGGCTCAGGTCAGAAGGGCCTGCGCTGGGCCATCATGGCGATTTCGTCGCGCATGGCCTGGGTGGGAGCGGACTGCCAGGCGCGGTCGATCGCGCGGTTCTCCCGGTTGATCATCCGACGGCGGCGCATCCGGTCGGCGATGTTCATAATGCGGTTTCATCCCCTTCGGCCCGAATCGGGCCTCGTTTTGGTGCTCGTCTCGCTGCAATGCCAACTATCGCTCACAGCGAGACGAGATGCCAACGATTTAGGGGGTGATCGCGCACACCTGCCTAACGATCAAAGGTCGAAAAAACCAGTTGCCTTAATTTCGACGGTGTGTCACGTCCAGGACAAGAATGCGCCCTCGGGGTCGTTGAGGAACTCGCCGATGTCCCTCAGGAACTTCGAGCCCAGCTCGCCATCGATGATCCGGTGGTCGAAGGAGAGCCCGAGTGTTGTCACCTGGCGAATCTTGATCTTGCCGTTGTGCACCCATGGCGTCGGCCGGACCGCACCGAACGCCAGGATCGCCGCCTCGCCCGGGGGCAGGATCGGAGTGCCGGTGTCCACGCCGAACACGCCGACGTTGGTGATCGAGAGGGTGCCGGCCGACATGTCCGCCGGAGGCGTCTTGCCGGACTTCGCAACCTGCACGAGTGTGTTCAGCGCCTCGGCGAGCTCCCGCAACGTGAGACGCCCGGCGTCCTTGATGTTGGGAACGATGAGACCCCGCTCGGTGGCCGCCGCGATGCCGAGGTTGACGTAGTCCTTGACGACGATCTCGTTCGTCCCGGCGGACCAGGTCGAGTTGACCATCGGGTGACGCTTGACGGCGAGCAGCACCGCCTTGGCCACCAACAGGAGCGGCGAAACTCGCAGGTCGGCGAACTCGCGCCGGCCCTTCAGCTTGGCCACGGCCTTCATCGAACGGGTCACGTCGACCGTCAGGAACTCGGTGACGTGCGGCGCGGTGAACGCCGACGCCGACATGTTCTCGGCGGTCAGCTTGCGGACTCCCTTGATCGGGATGCGCTGCTCACGCGAGGCGTCGAAGACCGGCGCGGTGGAGGCGACGACCTGGCCTGCGGCCTGCGGTGCGGCCGATGCTTGATGTACGTCATCCCGAGTCACCGACCCCATCGGCCCGGTGCCGGAGATGGTCGTCAGGTCGACGCCCAGATCGCGGGCCAGCTTGCGGACCGGCGGCTTGGCCAGCACCGGACCGGCGGCGCGGCCGTTCGGCGGTGCGGTCGTGGGTGCCGGCGGTGCTGGCTCGGGCACCGTCGGGCGCACCACGGGCGCGGCCACCGGGCTTGCGGCAGCCGCCGGAGGCGGGGGAGTGCCCACGCTGGCCGGGGGCGACGACGGCGTACCCAATCGGGGTCGTCGCTTTGCCGTGGTGTTTTTCGGGCCGTAACCCACCAGGACGGCCGTGCGGCCGCCCGGAGCCGGACCACCGATGAGGCCGGGCTCGACGGCGCCTTCGGCCGGCGCGATCTCGACCGCCGCGAGTGACTCGGCGGAGGGGACCGGCAGGTCGTCGGCCGGCAGTGGACCGGCTGAGGGATCGGTGTCGATCGCGACGATGGCCGCGCCGACCTCGACCGTCGTGCCGGCCTCGTGGAAGATCCGGGTGACGACGCCGGCCCACTTCGCCGGGATCTCGACGGCTGCCTTCGCCGTCTCCACCTCGACGATCGGCTGGTTGAGTTCGATCGTGTCGCCCACCTTGACCAGCCAGGCGAGGATCTCGCCCTCGGTCAGGCCCTCACCGAGGTCGGGCAGGGGGAATTCCTTGATCCGTGACATCCGGGTCACCAGCCGAACGAACGGTCGACGGCGTCGAGCACCCGGTCGAGATCGGGGAGGTATTCCTCCTCGACCCGGGCGGCCGGGTAGGGAACGTCGTAGCCGGTCACTCGCAGCACCGGCGCCTCCAGGGAGTAGAAGCACTCCTCGGTGATCCGGGCGGCCAGCTCGCTGCCGAGGCCGAGGTTGCCCGGGGCCTCGTGCACCACGATGGCCCGGCCGGTGCGCTTCACCGAGGCGTAGACCGTTGCCATGTCGAGCGGCGAGAGCGAGCGCAGGTCGATGACCTCGAGGTTGCGGCCGTCCTCGGCCGACGCGATGGCGGCGTCGAGAGAAGTGCGGACCATCGGCCCGTACGCGAGGATCGTCGCGTCCGTGCCGGTCTTTGCCACGCGCGCCTGGTGCAGGGGGAACGCCTGGCCGAGGTCGGCGTCAAGGTCGACCTCGCCCTTCTCCCAGTAGCGCCGCTTCGGCTCGAAGAAGACGATCGGGTCGTCCGAGGCGACCGACTGGCGGATCATCGTGTACGCATCCGCGGGGTTCGAGCAGGTCACGACCTTGAGGCCGGGAACGTGCGCGAACAGCGCCTCGGGCGACTCGGAGTGGTGCTCGACCGCGCCGATGCCGCCGCCGAACGGGATGCGGATGACGATCGGCAGCCGCACGTTGCCGAGCGAGCGGTAGAACATCTTGGCGACCTGGGCGACGATCTGGTTGTAGGCCGGGAAGACGAAGCCGTCGAACTGGATCTCGCAGACCGGGCGGTAACCGCGGATGGCGAGACCGATCGCGGTGCCGATGATGCCGGACTCGGCCAGCGGGGTGTCGATGACCCGATTTTCGCCGAAGTCCTTCTGCAGGCCGTCGGTGATCCGGAAGACGCCGCCGAGCTTGCCGACGTCCTCGCCCATGATGACGACCTTCGGGTCGTTCTCGAGCGTGCGGCGCAGGCCGTGGTTGAGGGCCTTGCCAAGGGTGATCGTCTCGCTCATCAGTTGGCGCTCCCCTCGAACGACGCGTGGTACCGCTCGAACTCCGCCCGCTGGGCGTCGACCTCGGGCGATCCATTCGGATAGACGTTGTCGAACAGGGTTACGGGTTCAGGGTCGGGCATCGCGAGCACCCGCTCGCGAAGATCGAGCGCCAGCTTCTTGGCGCTCTCGTCGATCTCGGCGAAGAACGTGTCGTCGGCGATCTGCTGCTTGCTGAGGAACGCCTTGACCCGGGCGATCGGATCCTTCGCCTTCCACGACTCGACCTCGCTGGCGATGCGGTAGCGGGTCGGGTCGTCGGAGCTGGTGTGCGCGCCCATCCGGTACGTGTACGCCTCGATGAGGGTCGGGCCCTGGCCGTTGCGCGCCTGGTCGAGCGCGGCTCGGGTGACCGCGAAGCTGGCCAGCACGTCGTTGCCGTCGATCCGCACACCGGGGAAGCCGTAGCCGTCCGCCCGGCGGTAGAGCGGGATGCGGGTCTGGCGCTCCAGCGGCTCGCTGATCGCATATTGGTTGTTCTGGCAGAAGAAGACGATCGGGGCGTGAAAGACGCCGGACCAGACGAAGGCCTCGTTGACGTCGCCCTGGCTGGTCGCGCCGTCACCGAAGTAGGCGATCACGGCCTCACCGTCGGGCGCGCCGATCTTGCCGTCCATCGTGATGCCCATGGCGTAACCGGTGGCGTGCAGCGTCTGCGAGCCGATCACGATCGTGTAGGTGTTGAACTTGAACTCGTTGGGATCCCAGCCACCCTGGTCGACGCCCCGGAACAGGCCGAACGGCATGATCGGGTCGATTCCGCGGGTGTAGAGGACACCGTGCTCGCGGTAGGTCGGGAAAGCCATGTCCTGCTTGCGCAGCGCCCGCCCCGAACCGACCTGGGCCGCCTCCTGGCCCAGCAGGCTCGCCCAGATGCCCAGCTCGCCCTGGCGCTGCAGGGCGGTGGCCTCGGCGTCCAGACGCCGGACCGTCACCAGGTCTTGGTAGAGCTCCTTATATTCCGCGTCGGTGAAATCCACCGAGTAGGTCATGCCGTCCGCCGTGGTGACGCTGTCGACGCGTTCCCCGTCGGGGGTGAGCAGTTGGACGAAGCCGCCGACCGGAGCGTCAGCTCCGGCTTCGCGATCGCCGTTCGCCATCCGTGTCTCCCTGTTCATCTCTGCGCCCGCGGCGGGGGTTGCCCGTCCGCGCGGCGAACCGCTGGGTCGCCGCGCCTGACCTGGGTGAGGTTGCCGCGCGGCGTTTCGGCGCGGGCCGAGACCCCGCCGGGGAGTGACGGCGCCCACCTCGCCCCGCTAGATCGGCGGAAGGCGACGGCGGCGGTGCCGTCGCCTTCATCCTGACAGAGAACGTGAGCCCGGTTACAGGTCGGCTCGATCACAGTCGGGAAATTTCCCCGTTACATCGCTGCCCATATTTGTCCTATTAAGGGGTTTTCGTACGGTCACTACCGTACGAATGGGCCAGTTTCGCCGCTGCGGATATCAGCCCGCTTCGTTCATCCCTGTGACCGAGACGGATCCATGTTGATCACTTGTGCCAGGGGAGGGGACGGCTGTGCCGCAGCACCCGGACGACGACCTTGTGCCGCCGATCAAGGTCATGCGGAAACGGCTGAACGGCGTGTACCGGGCCGATTCCGGCTTTTCCGGGCCAACCCGGCGTTATGTCCTCATCGTGGCCATGCTGGTCGGGCTGGCATCGGTGCCGACGCTGGCGGCGATCACCGCCGGGTCGAACGAACTGGCCGACGGAAAGACCGACACGATGGACATTCCGGTGCTGCCGCCGGCCTCGCCGGGACCGGTCATCGGGTCGTCGCCCCTCGATGGTGATCGGCCGTCGTCGGGGCTTCCGCCGTCGGCGCAGGGCGGATCGGACGGGGCTGAAGCCGCCGTGCGGACCGGGCGGCTGATGGGCGAGGCCGGTAAGCGCAAGTCGCGGCCGTCCACGGCCGGGTCCGGGTCTCGATCGCGCAAGGTTCCCCGGGATGCGCCGTCCGGTTCTGACAAGGGATCGCGGCCGGACGATCCGTCGATGATCGCGTTTCCAGCATTGCCGGGTATGAAGCCTTTGCCGGGTTTGCCGTCGTTAGGTGGCCGGAAGGCAGGCAAGCCGGGAGTGCTTCCGTCTGAGCCGTCCGAAACGTCCGAACCGTCCGATTCGGACGATGACTCCGTGCCCGAGCCGCGGGAGGAACCGCCGGCCTGGGCGACCCGCCCCTACTGCCACGAGCGCGGCAAATGCGGCGCTCCCACGACCCACCACCACCGGCCCCACCGGTCGCGGCACCGCCCCTGCGAAGAGCGCTCCACCGCCAGTCACCGGTCGCCCGACCGGTCCGAACACAGCCGGAGGTCAACCGTGACCGAACGCCCGCGCAACGTCCGCCCCGCCAGCATCCTCGAGCGCGGCCACGCCAACCCGGCCGGGCCGGCCACGCACAACCGCCGGCACATCCCCGAGGCGCGCAGCGAGGACAACCAGATCGCCGGTCACTCGTACCGCGGCGCCCACTGGGCGGGCAGCCAGCACCACGCCGACGAGACTCCGGCCCAGCGCCGCAGCTCCCGCGTGGGCCGGCACCACGCCGAGACCTCCGAGGACCTCAGCGGCCACTGGTAGGGCCGGTCAGGGCTCGTCGAGGCGGTATCGGTTCGCTTCGATCCAGGCCTCGATCGCCTCGGTGTCGTCGGGGTCGACGCCCTCGGAGATCAGCTGGGCCACGGCCGCAGTGGCCGGGCTGCGGCGCTCGCCGGTCGCGTAGAGCCGGGCGAACTCTGGGATCATCTCCTCGACCATGTCGCTGGTCTGGGCGGCGGCGGACTCGGGCAGCGCCCGGCGCCGGGTCGTGTAAGCCGACCAGGCGCGGGTCACCCGGGGAAGCATCGCGGCGTCGTCCATGTCGAGGACGGCCCGCCGGTGCACCCAGTCGAGCAGGAACAGGCCGGCCACCGCGGGGCTCCAGCGCAGCGGCGCGCCGCCAGGGAGGCTCGCGGCGTGGTCGAGCAGCAGGCTCAGACAGAAGTGCAGGGATGCCACCTCGTCGTCGGCGTCCAGCTTGTCCAGGCCGAAGCGGGCCGCCTCGGCGCTGCCCAGGAAGTCGCGGACCAGCTCCGAGTTGTTCGGCATCAGCGGCTCGGACAGCGGCGGGGTGCTGGCGGTCGGCAGCAGGGCCAGCCGGGCCGCGGCCAGGGCGCGGTCGGTGGCCAGCGAGCCGTCCGCCGGCAGGTCACCCAGGCCGTCGGTGACCGCCAGGTAGCGGTCGACCTCGTCGCGCAGCCGGCCCGGATCTTCCTCGCGGAACCAGGTCAGCTCGTCGCCGGCGCACATCTCGCGCACCTGCTCGAGGATGCGTGCGGCATGCGAGCCAACGAAGACGTCCTTGGTGATGCCGATGTTGTGGTCGACCAGGGCGACGACCGCGTGCTCGGGGCCACCGTCGTCGGTGTCCTCGTAGGCGAACGTGACCAGATAGGACGTCTGATCGCCGTACACATCCCCGTAGGCATAGCAGCCGGTGGGCCGGACCCGGCCCAGCTGCGCCGCCCACGACGGTGCTTGCGCGCCCCGCCGCACCTGGGCGGCCCCGGTCGCGTCGGGCACCAGGGCGGCGAACACCTCGCGAATCGTGGTGGCCGCGGCTGTCCGGCGTCGGGTGGTGGCCGAGAGGAACTCGCTGACGAAGTCACGGACGGCCGCGGCTCGATCGGTCTGCGCCACCGAATAGACGCTGCCGAGCAGCGCGGTGCCCAGCATCTCGGCGTCCAGCGCGCAGTCGAGCTTCGCCACGTCGCGGGCCGCGTGCAGCACCGCCTCGTACGGACTCTGGGTTGCCGGCATATCGCGAGCGTACCGGGACAGCGCCGCCCGGTGACTACTCCGAACGAACGGTGGTCAACGCTTCCCTTGCCTGCGCGTACGCGTTCAGCACCTCGCGAACCGGCGCCACCACGTATTCCCGCGCGACATCGGTGACGCCCGCCCGCAATTGCTGCTCGGCCCGGTGCCGGGCGCGCCGGGCGCCCCACTCGACGAGCGGCTTGAGCAGCAACCAGAGCAGCACCCCGGCGACCAGGCCACCGAGCAGCAACAGCGTGGGCAGCGGCGCCTGGCCGAGCTTCGGATAGTGCAGTTCGGGCAGGGCCAGCATGCGAATCCCGTAACCGATGATGAGCCAGCCCAGGCCGGCCACGGCGGCCGCGACGAACAGCCATTGCAGCAGGCCGACGCCGCGCCACCACAGCGGTGTGCGGTCGGCGCCCACGTCGGTCTTGGCGATCGCCCGGTCGAGCGCGTCGGGGAGATCGCCGAGACGCGAGCGGGACGCGTTGGTCAGCGCCGACGCCCACACCGGCGGCAACGGCGCCGCGGCCCGGCCGGCGACCGCCCGCACCGACAGCCCGATGGCCGACTTCTGGGCCGCGTCGGCCTCGGGCAGCGAGGTGCGCGGCACGATGTCGGTGGAGACCGAGTCGGTCTTCGGCTTGGCGCCCAGGTGCAGGCGGCGCAGCGGGTCGGGCCGCAGCCGGCCCAGGCCGCGCAGCACCGGCCAGCCGGTGGCGGCAGCGGCCCGGTGCCGATAGGAGCCGGCGGCGGCGTCGGCGACCGCGCCGACCCCGGCCGAGGCGGCCAGCGCCTCGGTGAGTTGCCGGACCGTGGCCCGGTCGACCTCGTCCTCGGCGGCCGGCGGCCCGATCATCGTGGTGAGTGGCTCGCTGACCGACTCGAGGTCACCGGCCAGGCGGCGCAGCGCGGCCTGCCGGTCGGCGACCGTCTTCTCCAAGGTCTCGCGCAGCTCGGCCAGCATGCCGGGCTGCTTGGCCGAGGTGGCCAGCACCGGGGCGCCGGACAAACCGTCTTCCTCCAGCAGCCGGCGCAGGTCGCCGAGCACCACCTCGGTGTCGTGGGTGGACAGCCGGTCGGCCTGGTTGAGCACCACGATGGTGACGCCGGCATGCGTGCTGAACTGGGAAAGATAGGCCTGGTGCAGGATCCGGTCGCCGTACTTCTGCGGGTCGACCACCCAGATCACCTCGTCGACCAGGCCGAGCAGCCGGTCGACCTCGAGCCGGTGACTGCGCTCGATCGAGTCGAAGTCGGGCAGGTCGAGCAGCACCAGCCCGCGCAGGGCGACCTCGTCGTCGCCGTCCAGCGCGCTCTCCCGGATGAAGCGCTGCCGCGGCAGCACACCCACCCAGTCCAGCAGCTGGTTGGCCGGTTCGAGCGGTCCCCACACGCAGGCGTGCGCGGCGCCGGTGGTCGGCCGGCGCACGCCGACCGGCGACAGCTTCAGCCGGGCCAGCGCGTTGAACAAGCTCGACTTGCCGCTACCGGTGCTGCCGGCGAGCGCGACCACGGTGTGGTCACGCGACAGCGCGAGCCGGGTGCCGGCCCGCTCGACCAGGGTGTGTGCCGCCACCAGGTCGGCATCGGGCAGATAGGGATCGACCAGGCGCAGGAACTTGGACAGCGACTCCAGCCGCTGCACCAGTTCCTGGGCGTCGATCCGCCCGTCCGTACTCGTCAGAACCCCGCGCACCTTCTCAACCAAACTCATGTCGCGCTCCCCGTCAACGCGAGTTCCGCCCGGGCGTCCTCGACCTCGGCGGCGGCCCGGCGCAGATCCATGGCCGGAGCCGTGTCCAGGCCGGTGGCCGCCGTACGTTCGGTGTACCGCGCCGCCTCGGCGTCGAGCAACTCGCCGACCCGGAAGAGCAGATCTTCCCGGGCCCGGTTGGCCAGCCCGCGGATCGCCTGATCACCGAAGATCGCCTCGAGCACCTTCTGCGCCGCCACCGTGGTGCCGGCGCCGACCGCGACCTCGAGCCCGGTCGGGATGAAGGCGGTCGAGGTGAAGACGGCGATCATCACGGCGAGGCCGGCGCCGTTCACCGCGTAGGCGGCGCCGCGCGCGATCACCCGTTTCTCCGAGCTCTGCTCACGGACCAGGCCCAGCACCCACTGCTGCCAGTCGCGGACCAGCCGGTCGGCGCTCTGCGGCAACCCTTCCGACGGGCGCTGCAACGACGGCTCCAGCAGGGCGGCGCCGGCCGGGTGGGCCTGCCAGGCCGCGTACGCCTGTTCGGCCGCGTCGGTCGCCACCCCGCGCAGCAGTGTGACCAGCTGCGACTCCAGCGCGGTCTGCAGGTTGCGACCGGGCAGCGGGCGCCCGGTGACCGCCGAGATCACCTTGTCGCGCAGCTGCCCGATCCGGTTTTCCAGCGTTTTCATGAACTCGCCGGTGCCGACGAACTCCTGCCAGCGGGCCAGCACCTCGCCGCGCAGCAGCCGGCCGTCGCGCAGCCCCTCGACCACGGTCTGCCGGGCGTTGCGGTAGGCGATGGTGATCCGCTCGTCGAGCGCCCGCGCGGCCACAGCCTGGTCGTCGGCCGCGTCGGCGAGCCCGGCCACCGCCGGGACCAGCGCGCCGAGCGCACCGTCCAGCGTCTGGCGCACCACCGCCGAGCGTGCGCTCGAGTCGGCCGCGAGCTGCTTGAACCAGTCGTGCAGCGGCCCGATCACATCCTCCGCGATCAGTCCCTGCCCGTCGAGCGTCGTCTCGGGCAGCACGAACAACGGCGCGGCGCCCAGGTTGCGGGCGGCCAGCATCTCGCGCAGGTGGTTGGTGATCTCGGCGGCCGCCTCCGGCGGGACGCGGTCCAGCACCAGGGCGATCACCGTGCCGCGCAGCCGGGCCGTGGTGAGCAGCTCCCACGGGACGTTGTCCGCGTACCGCGCCGCGGTGGTCACGAACAACCACAGGTCGGCGGCGGCGAGCAGCTGAGCGGCCAGCTTGCGGTTGCCCTCGACCACCGAGTCGATGTCGGGAGCATCGAGGAACGCAAGCCCGGCGCCGAGCACCGGCGCAGAGACAATTTGCAGGGTACGGGGGTCCGCGCTCGACTCCGGGGTGCGGACGAGCCCGGGGAGCAGCTGACCCTGGCGGAACCATTGCAGGTCGGACGCGTTGCTGACCAGCACCGGCGAGCGGGTCGTCGGGCGGAGCACGCCGGCCGTGCTGACCGGCGCCCGGACCAGGCTGTTGACCAGGGTGGACTTGCCGGCCCCGGTGGAGCCGCCGACGACCACGAGCAGCGGCGCGTCGAGCCGGGCGAGGCGGGGCAGCAGGTAGTCGTCGAGCTGGGCGACCAGCGAGGCGCCGATCCGCCGGGCCTCTTCGGCGGACGGCATGATCAGCGGGTAGTTCGCGCCGCCGATCGCCGCGCGCAGGTTGCTCAGCGCGGTGGCGAGCCGACCGACCGCAGGCGGCGGTTCGACAGGCACCGGCGCGGGCGCGGGCTCCGGCTCAGCGACGGCCTCGGGCTCGACGGCGGCCTCGGGCTCGACGGCGGCCTCGGGCTCGACGGCGGCCTCGGGCTCGACGACGGACTCGACGGCCTCGGGTTCCGGGTCCGCCTCGATTTCCGCGGTCGGCTCCGGTTCAGGGTCCGGCTTGGCCTCCTCGGGCGTCCGTTTTGTCTCTTCCGGAACGGCCTCGGAGTCGGATGAACTTTCGGTTACCGCCGGGTTTTCCGAGGCCGCGGGCTCCTCGGCGACATCGTCCGGTAACTCGATCTTGGTTTCCGGGTCACTTTCGGCGACCGGCTCGGCAGCCTCAGTGGGCGCCTCGTCCTCCGGATCACGATGTGACTGACGTGACACGACGGCTTCCGTAGGATCAGAGTTGTCACCGGCATCGGCCGAAACCGTGCTCGTCAGGCCCTTCTCGTCCGATCCCTCGGGCTCTTGCGCGGCGGAGTCCACGGCGGAAATGGCCGATGGACCGACCGCGTCACCGTGCGTCGTCACGGCTAAAGAGTGCCCGATCTATGCATGCAGGACAACAGGTACCGGTATGCCGTGACCGGACAGGTATCTACCGAACTGCAGGGATCGATGCGTCGCGCAGTTGCGTCGGCTTCGCTCAAGTTCGAGTTGACGATGAGCATGCCCGTGGCATCATTGAGTCGGTTCCACTCAACCTTGTTATCGAACCGAGCTCTGTAAGAAGCGAGGACCACCATGGCACGTGCGGTCGGCATCGACCTCGGCACCACGAACTCCTGCGTCAGCGTTCTGGAAGGAGGCGAGCCCACCGTCATCGCCAACGCGGAGGGCTCCCGGACGACTCCGTCGATCGTTGCCTTCGCCCGTAACGGTGAGGTGCTCGTCGGCGAGGTCGCCAAGCGTCAGGCGGTGACGAACCCGGACCGGACGATTCGTTCGGTCAAGCGCGAGGTCGGCACCAACTGGTCGATCGACATCGACGGCAAGAAGTACACCCCGCAGGAGATCTCGGCGCGGGTCCTGATGAAGCTGAAGCGCGACTCCGAGGCGTACCTCGGCGAGACGATCACGGACGCGGTAATCACCGTCCCGGCGTACTTCAACGACGCTCAGCGCCAGGCCACCAAGGAGGCGGGCGAGATCGCCGGCCTCAACGTCCTGCGGATCGTCAACGAGCCCACCGCCGCCGCCCTGGCGTACGGCTTGGACAAGGGCTCCAAGGAGCAGACCGTTCTGGTCTTCGACCTGGGCGGCGGCACCTTCGACGTCTCGCTGCTCGAGCTGGGCGACGGCGTCATCGAGGTCAAGTCGACCTCCGGCGACAACCACCTGGGCGGCGACGACTGGGACCAGCGGGTCATCGACCACCTGGTCAAGACGTTCCGCGGTGAGCACGGCATCGACCTGGGCGCCGACAAGATGGCGCTGCAGCGTCTGCGCGAGGCCGCCGAGAAGGCCAAGATCGAGCTGTCCGCGGCCAGCACCACCAGCATCAACCTGCCTTACATCACGGCCGGCCCGGACGGCCCGCTGCACCTGGACATGTCGCTGTCCCGGGCCGAGTTCCAGCGCATGACGCAGGACCTCCTCGACCGCTGCAAGGGCCCGTTCGAGTCCGCGATCAAGGACGCCGACGTCAAGCTCGCCGACATCGACCACGTCATCCTGGTCGGTGGCTCGACCCGCATGCCGGCCGTTGCCGAGCTGGTCAAGGGCATCACCGGCAAGGATCCCAACAAGGGCGTCAACCCGGACGAGGTCGTCGCGGTCGGTGCCGCTCTGCAGGCCGGCGTGCTCAAGGGTGAGGTCAAGGACGTCCTGCTCCTCGACGTCACCCCGCTGTCCCTGGGCATCGAGACCAAGGGCGGCATCATGCACAAGCTGGTCGAGCGCAACACGACCATCCCGGCGCACCGCTCCGAGGTCTACACCACGGCTGACGACAACCAGCCGTCCGTGCTGATCCAGGTCTTCCAGGGCGAGCGCGAGATGGCGGCCTACAACAAGAAGCTCGGCACCTTCGAGCTCAGCGGCATCGCGCCGGCCCCGCGCGGCGTCCCGCAGATCGAGGTCTCCTTCGACATCGACGCGAACGGCATCGTGCACGTGTCCGCCAAGGACTTGGGCACGGGCAAGGAGCAGAAGATGACGATCACCGGCGGCTCCGCGCTGCCGAAGGACGACATCGAGCGCATGATGCGCGACGCCCAGGACCACGCGGACGAGGACAAGAAGCGCCGCGAGGACGCGGAGACCCGCAACCTGGCCGAGCAGCTGCAGTGGCAGACCGAGAAGTTCCTGGCCGAGAGCGGCGACAAGCTGCCCGAGGACAGCAAGTCCAAGATCGGCGAGGCGCTCGGCGAGCTGCGTGGCGCGCTCGGTGGCTCCGACATCGAGAAGATCAAGTCGGCCCACGAGCACCTTTCGCAGGTCTCCCAGGAAGCCGGCTCTCTGCTCTACTCGCAGGGTGACGGAACGCAGGCCGCCGCCGGCGGTGCCCCGGGTGCCGACGGCACCCAGGCGCCGGGCGACCCGGCCGGTGCCGGCCCGTCCGCTTCCGCCGCCGGAGGTGCCGACGACGTCGTCGACGCCGAGATCGTGGAGGACGACAAGAAGTGACTGCCGCGGACGACGAGAACGACGGTCAGGCGACCGAGCGGGTCGTCATCCGGGACCGCCGCAAGATCGACGCCAAGGCCGAGGCGAAGGCGAAAGTCGCCGCCGAGGCCGCGGACAAGGCGACTGGCGGTGCTCACCGGGCCGCCGAGCCGGAAGAGGGTGCCGAGCCCGTGGAAGCCGTCGCACCGGCGGCGTCCCCGGCGCTCGGGGCCGAGCTCGAGGCCCTACGCGGCGAGCTCGACGAACGGACCCACGACCTGCAGCGGGTCTCGGCCGAATACGCCAACTACCGCAAGCGGGTCGACCGCGACCGGTCGGCGGCCGCCGAGCTCACGACGGGTGCGGTGCTCACCGCGCTGCTGCCGGTGCTCGACGACATCGACCGGGCCCGGGAGCACGGCGATCTGGTCGGCCCGTTCGCCTCGGTGGCGGAACAGCTGACCGCGGTGACCGGCAAGCTCGGTCTCACCGCGTTCGGCGAGAAGGGCGACTCGTTCGACCCGAACCGGCACGAGGCGGTCGCGCACCTGACGTCGGCCGACGTCACCGAACCGACCTGCGTCGAGGTCATGCGCCGGGGTTACACGCTGGGCGAGCGGCTGCTGCGGGCGGCCCTGGTCGCGGTGGCCGACCCCGAGTGATCTCACAGGCTCGTCCCGCTCACCGCGCCGCGGTGGGCGGGACTACCGCTAGGAGGAGGTGGACGCGATGAGCTCGAAGGACTGGCTCGAAAAGGACTTCTACGCCGTTCTGGGCGTGAACAGGTCCGCCTCATCCGACGAGATCAAGAAGGCGTACCGGAAGCTGGCGCGCGATCTGCATCCCGACCGCAACCCGGACAACCGGGAGGCGGAGGAGAAGTTCAAGGCCGCTTCGGAGGCCTATGACGTGCTGTCCGACGACAAGAAGCGCAAAGAGTACGACGAGATGCGCTCCCTGTTCGGCTCGGGCGCGTTCCGCCGGGGCGCTCGCTCCGGCGGCAGCCAGCAGTTCGACCCGTCCGACCTGTTCGGCGGGTTCTCCGGTGCGGGCGCCGGGGCCGGCAGCCCGGGCGACCGGCGCTTCGGCGGGGCCGGCTTCTCCGACATATTCAGCTCGATATTTTCCGGTGGCGGCCCGGGTGGCGGCAGTGCCGCGGCCCGTCGCGGCCCTCGTCGCGGCCGCGACGTGGAGACCGAGGTGACGCTCGACTTCACCCAGGCCGTGCGGGGCACCACGTTGCCGCTGACGTTGCGGTCGGCCGGCGCGTGCGACACCTGCCACGGCAACGGGGCGAAGCCGGGCACCTCCCCGCGGACCTGCCCGCAGTGCCACGGCAGCGGCCTGATCTCCCGCAACCAGGGCTCGTTCAGCTTCAGCGAGCCGTGCAAGGAGTGCCAGGGCGCCGGGACGATCGTCGACGAGAAGTGCACCGAGTGCCGGGGCACGGGCGGGGTCACCAAGGCCCGCACGATCAACGTCCGGTTCCCGGCCGGGGTGGCCGACGGCCAGCGCATCCGGCTCTCCGGCCGCGGTGAGCCGGGCGACCGCGGTGGTCCGGCCGGTGACCTCTACGTGCAGGTCATGGTGCGTCCGGACGACCTGTTCGGGCGCAGTGGCGACGATCTCACCCTGACGTTGCCGATCAGCATCGCCGAGGCGGTGCTCGGCGCCGACCTGCGGGTGCCGACGCTGGACGGTCCGGTCACCATGCGGGTGCCACCCGGCACCCCGAGCGGACGCAAGCTGCGGGCCCGGGGCAAGGGCGTGGCCCGCAAGGACGGACCACCCGGCGACCTGATCGTCACGGTCGAGGTTCAGGTGCCGGATGCTGTCACGGGGGAAGCGCGCGATGCGCTGGAGCGTTTCGCGAAACTGACCCCGCCGGCTGGGCGGGACCGGCTCGAGGCGCGCGTGCGCCGAGGCGGTTAGAGCCCTATCGGGAGGTGGCATATGTATGAAGAGATCCACATCTCCGTGGAACAGGCCTCCGACGCGAAGGTCCTGATCATTTCGGTGGCCGCACGGCTGGCCGGGATGCATCCGCAGACGTTGCGCCAGTACGACCGGCTCGGGCTGGTTCAGCCCGGCCGGGCCGGCGGTGGCGGCCGCCGGTACAGCGAGCGCGACGTGGCCCTGCTGCGCGAGGTGCAGAAACTGAGCCAGGACGAAGGCGTCAACCTGGCCGGCATCAAGCGCATCATCGGCCTGGAGCAGCTGGTGGCCGACCTGCAGCACCGGGTGGCCGAGTTGGAGCAGCAGCTCGACGACGCGTACACCCGGATCGCCCGGATGGAGAGTCCCTACTCCAGCCGCGACCTGGTCCGGCAGGAAGCGCCGTCCACCGCACTGGTGATCTGGCGGCCGCGCCGGTCTTCCGACAAGTAGTCAGTCGGCGGCCCTTCCTTCGCGGAGGGGCCGCTATTTTTGTGGCGTCACGAACATGTTCGCTACGAACATGTTCGTGTAATCTCGGAAGCCAGCAGGTGAGCGGCGAAACGGTGATGGGCTGAATGCCCGGTCGAGAGGAGACCGAGATGATCACGATTGTCGGAGCTGGGCTGGGCGGGCTGACCCTGGCCCGGGTGCTGGACGTGCACGGGATCGAGTCCGTCGTCTACGACCTGGACTCCTCGCCGACCGCTCGGCACCAGGGCGGCATGCTCGACATGCACGAGGAGTCGGGGCAGATGGCGCTGCGATCGGCCGGGTTGTTCGACGAGTTCCGCCGGCACGTCCTGACCGGCGGCGACGCCACCCGGGTGCTGGACAAGCACGCGGCCGTGCTGCTCGAGGAGGAGGGCAACGACAAGCGGCCGGAGATCGACCGGGGCGCGCTGCGTGACCTGCTGCTCTACGCACTGCCGGAGGGCGCCGTCCGCTGGGGCTTCCGAGTCACCGGGGTGCGGCCGGTCGACAGCGGGCACGAGCTGACCTTCGCCGACGGGCGTACCGAAGTCACCGAGCTGCTGGTCGGCGCGGACGGCGCGTGGTCGAGGATCCGGCCGCTGGTCTCCACCGACCAGCCGGTCTACTCCGGGTTGTCGTTCGTCGAGATCCGGATCCCGGATGTGGCGGCCGGCCACCCGCGACTCGCCGCGGCCTGCGGCGAAGGCATGCTCTTCGCGCTCGACGACGAGCGTGGCATCCTCGCCCACCGCGAGCCGAACGACGAGATCTGCGCGTACGTCGCGGTGAAGCAGCCGTCCGGCTGGGCCGACGGCGCGGTGACTCGCGACGAGTTGGTCGGCCTCTTCGCCGACTGGCACCCCGACCTGCGCGGCATCATCGCGGAGAGCGAGGGCGAGCTGATCACCCGGCCGATTTACGCCCTGCCGGTCGGGCACCGCTGGTCGCGGGTGCCCGGGGTGACGCTGGTCGGCGACGCCGCGCACCTGATGTCGCCGTTCGCCGGCGAGGGCGCCAACCTGGCCATGCAGGACGGCGCCGAGCTGGCGCAGGCGATCGTCGCGCACCCGAAAGACGCCGAGGCCGCGCTCGGCGCTTACGAGGCTGCGATGTTCCCGCGCGCCCGCACCGCGGCCGAGGAGTCCGCGTCGAACCTGGTCGACCTGTTCCGGCCGAACGGCGCTCGCCGCCTGGCCGACATGTTCATGTCCTTCGCAGCCGGCTGAGAGCCGGCGGTCAGCGGCCGAACATCCCGAGCCGGCGGGGGTGGCGGACCAGGCCACCCTCGATCCAGTCGGAGTAGTCGAACGT
The DNA here is from genome assembly GCF_040638295.1 of Actinoplanes sp. NPDC026619. Lineage (NCBI taxonomy): Bacteria > Bacillati > Actinomycetota > Actinomycetes > Micromonosporales > Micromonosporaceae > Actinoplanes > Actinoplanes sp. NPDC026619. The sequence continues at coordinate 60,879 of NZ_JBEZYA010000028.1, read as the reverse complement.
CTCGGGCCGGCTCATCAGGACGCGGCAGTTGTGGGCCCAGATCGCCATCGGCTCGTCGCCGACCTCCTCGGCCCGCTCGACGAACTTCTTGAGGCGACGTTTGCGCAGGCCGGTTGCGTTCTGCCGGACTCCGTCGGCGGCGTAGATATACATGCAGTGCAGCGCGAACCGGCGCGCCGGGCACTGCCTGTCCATCGCGAGTTCGAAGAGAGTGGGCGCGAGCACGTCGCCGGAGATCAGCAGGTCCCAGTCGCCCGGCATGGCATCGATCGGCACGGCCTCGGGGTGGTAAGCCCAGGCCTGCATCTCCTCGGGTCGGGGATCTACCGGGTTTGCGAACCCGTAGAAAGTCGACTCACGCACCGTCACGTCGCCGCCCACCAGAAAGTCCGATTAACACGTAGTTGTCGAGGCGGAACGGTAGCGCGCCGAAAGTTCATACGGAAGTGTTGCGGCATCACAATCGGATACTGGTCAGTAGCTTTGCGCAGTCTTGACCGTAATTAAGGTCACTCACCTGCGGGAACAGGGGCCGTTCGGCGCTGACGGAGGGCCATCCGGCGCCTGACGATGTTCTTGAACCACTGGTAATCGGGCAGCCGCGCGAGCATCGGCCCGGTGACAACGGTGATCAATACGTAGGCGGTCGCCAGCGGCGCGAGTTTGGGCTCCACCCCGGACGCCACCGCCAAGCCGGCGATGACCACCGAGAACTCGCCGCGCGGCATCAGGCCGAGCCCGGCGCGCAGCTGACCAGGCAGCGCGATGCCGACCCGGCGGGCGGCCAGGTAACCGGTAAGGATCTTCGTCGACATGGTCAGCACGGCCAGGCCCAGCGCCGGCAGCAGCACCGGCGGCATGTCGGCCGGGTCGGTGGACAGGCCGAAGAACACGAAGAACACCGCGGCGAACAGGTCGCGCAGCGGTTCCAGCATCTGGGTGGCGTGGTGGGCGACGGGGCCGGAGAGCGCGATGCCGACCAGGAACGCGCCGACCGCGGCGGAGACCTTGAGCTCGGCCGCCACGCCCGCCACGAACAGGGTCAGGCCGAGCACGCTGAGCAGCAGCGCCTCCGGGTCGTTCACCGACATGAACTTGCTGATCGTGCTGCCGTAGCGGATCGCGACGACCAGGACGGCGATCACCGTGACCACCGCGACGGCCAGCGCCTTGGCCCCGCCGACCAGGCCGACCCCGGCCAGCACGGCGGTGACCAGCGGCAGGTAGAACGCCATCGCCAGGTCCTCGATGACCAGCACCGAGAGGATCACCGGGGTTTCCCGGTTGCCGAGTCGGCCCAGGTCGGCGAGCACCTTGGCGATCACGCCGGAGGAGGAGACCCAGGTGATGCCGGCCAGCACCAGGGCGGCCTGCCAGTCCCAGCCGAGCAGGAGCGCGAAGCCGGCCCCGGGCAGCGCGTTGAGCAGCGCGTCGATCACCCCGGCCGGGGCGGCGGCGCGCAGGTTGCCGACCAGCTCGGTGGCGGAGTATTCCAAGCCGAGCATGACGAGCAGCAGGATCACCCCGATCTCCGCGCCGACCTGGATGAACTCCTCGCTGGCCGAGAGCGGGATGACACCGCCGTGACCGAAGGCCAGCCCGGCGAGCAGGTAGAGCGGGATGGGCGACAGGCCGATCGTGCGGCCGATGCGGCCGAGCATGCCGAGCGCGAAGAGCAGCGCGCCGACCTCGATGAGGAGGATCGTCGTACTGTGCATTTCCTACAAAGACCTAGTCGTCGTGCTCGCCGGCCAGGATGGCGGTGACGCCGTCCAGGCCATCGCGCGTGCCGACGGCGACCACCACGTCGTTGGCCTCGAAGGTGAAGGACGGGCCGGGTGAGGCGATCACCTCACGGTCGCGCAGGACGGCCACGATGGACGCGCTGGTGCGAGTGCGGGCCCGGGTGTCACCCAGGCGGCGGCCCACGAACGGCGAGCCGGCCGGCAGCGCGATCTGCTCGGTCAGCAGCCCGGCCGCCTGCTGACGCAGACCGGCGAGCTGGCCGAGCATCAGGGAGGCGCCGAGCACGTCAGCGAGCGCCTCGGCCTCGCCGTCGGTCAGCGGTATCGACGCGAGACACGAATCCGGGTCATCCACGTCGTACAACACCAGGTCGCGGCGGCCGTTGCGATGAGAGACCACCCCGACCGTACGACCAGAGGAGGTCACCAGATCGTGGCGGACACCGATTCCCGGCAGCGGAGTCTGTTCCACCCGTACACGCACGCCGACCACGGTAACGGACTCGGAGGCGTGCACCCTTCCACTATGGGTGATATGCCGGTTCTGCACCGGAGAATTGATCAGCAGCCGACTCCGCCTCAGCCTCGGCCGGACGCATGCGCCCGCTGGCGATCAGCAGGATCAGACCAAGAACGCAAAGCCCGAGATTCATCCCGTACGCGAGACGGAAGCCGAAGTGCTGAGCCAGCCCGAACAGCGGAGCGGCCAGGATCTGGCTGATCGGGAACGTGTTGGTCACCATCGTGGTGGCCCGCCCCGGGTGGTCCGGCATCAGATCCTGCACGTAGGAGATGCTCAGCGCGCCCACCGTCGAGATGACCATGGCCTGCAGCGCCTGCGCGGCGACCAGCACCCAGACGCTGGTCGCGACCACCACGATCGAGTGGTAGGCCACCCCGCAGGCCACGCCCACGAAGATCAGCCGGCGCACCGGGATCCGGGTGGTCAGCGCGCCGAGGGCCAGCATCATCGGGATCTCGAGCGCCGCGCAGACGCCGAGGACGAGGCCGGCCTGGCGGATCGAGCCGCCCAGGTCGTCGCTGACGAACAGCGACATGGCCTGGACGTTGAGGGTCGACGCGGTGGTCACCGCGGTGAAGCTCGCGATGATCAGGAAGAGGGTGATCGGGCGGACGGCGGCGGCGCGGTGCGTCTCGACCTCGGCGGTGCCCACGGCCGGCTGCGGCACCCGGGGCAGCCAGAGCACGATCATCAGGGCGCCCAGCAGGTACAGGGCCGCGGCCAGGCCGTAGGTCCAGCCGAAGCCGTGCGCGGCCAGCACGATCGCGGCCAGTGGCGGCCCACCCACCCAGGCGGCCGAGAAGAGGGTGCGGAGCGCGCTGATCCCGAACGCGGCCCGGCCCGGCTCGCGCTGTTGGAGCACCTGGCGGGCGTACGCAAAGCTCTGTGGGAAGAGTGCCCCGGCAACCGCGGTGAGGGAGACGGTGACCGCGAGCACCGCCCAGTAGTTCTGAAAGAGCGCGGTCAGCGCGGTGCCGGCCGCGCCGGCCAGCGCCGCGCCGATGAGCAGTTGCCGCCGGATCGGCCACCGGTCGGAGGCTCGCCCGATGAGCCACGAGATGGCGACGCCGGAGATCGGCGCGACGACCAGGAACGCGGTCGTGGCAAGTGGCCCGGCATGGAGGCCGTCGGCCAGGAAGAGAGCGAGGTAGGGGCCGACGAACGAGGTCGCGAGGCCGACCACGATGAAGATGAGGGCGAGCGGGAGAAGCCGGCGGAGCACGTAGCGCAACGTTACGGCGGTGAAGGTCCTGCTCGGGCGGCGTCGTGGCGGGCATCACGACAGATCTCCGGTTGGCGTTGTCGACACGGTCATCCACGCTTAAGGTTGAGTGTCGTAGGCTCAAGTCTGCTGAGCTTCAGGGGAGCACATGAACGCCGAACGTTTGACCACCAAGAGCCGAGACGTCATCACCGGGGCGGTCGCCGACGCGGGCCGGCGGGGGCACGCCACGGTCGAGCCGTGGCATCTGTTGCTTTCGCTGCTGGACACCGGCGGATCCACCGCCCCCGCGCTGCTGCGCGCGGTCGGGGCCAACCCCGCCGACGTCCGCCGTGCCGCAGTGCGTGCCATCGAGCAACTGCCGTCGGCCCGGGGGTCCAGCACCGCCGAGCCTTCGCTGTCGCGCGAGTTCGTGAACGCCATCGGCGAGGCCGAGCTGATCGCCCAGCCGCTCGGCGACGAATATGTCTCGACCGAACACCTGCTGGCCGGCCTGGCCCGGGGCGGCGGCGCCGTGAGCCGCGCGCTGAAGGGCGTCGGCGCCACCGAGGAGTCGCTGGTGGCCGCGTTCCCGCAGGTGCGCGGGGGCGAGCGCCGGGTGACCACCCCCGACGGCGAGCAGACCTACCAGGCGCTGGAGAAATACAGCGTCGACCTGACCGCCCTGGCGCGCGACGGCAAGATCGACCCGGTGATCGGCCGGGACACCGAGATCCGCCGGGTCGTGCAGGTGCTCTCCCGGCGCACCAAGAACAACCCGGTGCTGATCGGTGAGCCGGGCGTCGGCAAGACCGCGATCGTCGAGGGCCTGGCCCAGCGCATCGTGGCCGGCGACGTGCCGGAGACCCTGCGCGACAAGAAGCTGGTCTCGCTCGACCTCGGCGCGATGGTGGCCGGCGCTCAATATCGCGGCCAGTTCGAGGAGCGTCTCAAGAGCGTCCTCGAGGAGATCCGCGGCTCGAACGGGCAGGTCGTCACGTTCCTCGACGAGCTGCACACGGTCGTCGGCGCCGGCAAGGGCGAGGGCTCGATGGACGCCGGCAACATGCTCAAGCCGATGCTGGCCCGCGGCGAGCTGCGCATGGTCGGCGCCACCACGCTGGACGAGTACCGCGAGCACATCGAGAAGGACCCGGCCCTCGAGCGGCGCTTCCAGCCGGTGGTGGTCGGCGAGCCGACCGTCGAGGACACGATCGGCATCCTGCGCGGGCTCAAGGGCCGTTACGAGGCGCACCACCGCGTGCAGATCACCGACGCGGCCCTGGTCGCGGCGGCTTCGCTGTCGGACCGGTACATCAGCGACCGCTTCCTGCCGGACAAGGCGATCGACCTGATCGACGAGGCCGCCTCCCGGCTGCGCATGGAGATCGACTCCCGCCCGGTCGAGCTTGACCAGCTCCAGCGGCAGGTCGACCGGATGCGGATCGAGCAGCTCGCCCTGGCGAAGGAGACCGACCCGGCCTCCCGTGACCGGCTCGCCAACCTCGAGCGTGCCCTCGCCGACCGCGAGGAGGAGCTGACCGCGCTCAACGCCCGGTGGGAGCGCGAGCGCGGCGGCCTCAACCGCGTCGGTGAGCTGAAGAAGCGCCTCGACGAGGCCCGGGCCGAGCTCGAGCGGGCACAGCGCGACGCCGAGTGGGAAAAGGCCTCCCGCCTGCAATACCAGGAGATCCCGGCGCTCGAGCAGGAGCTCGGCAGCGCCGCGGCCGCCGACGAGGAGGAGAAGACCGAGCCGCCGATGGTCAAGGAGGAGGTCGGCGCCGACGACATCGCCGAGGTCATCTCCGCGTGGACCGGAATCCCGGCCGGCCGGATGATGGAGGGCGAGACCACCAAACTGCTGCGCATGGAGGAATCGCTGGCCGCCAACGTCATCGGTCAGCGCGAAGCCGTCGCCGCGGTGGCCGGCGCCGTCCGCCGGGCCCGGGCCGGCATCGCCGACCCCGATCGCCCGACCGGCAGCTTCCTCTTCCTCGGCCCCACCGGCGTCGGCAAGACCGAGCTGGCCAAGGCCCTCGCCGGGTTCCTCTTCGACGACGAGCGGGCGATGGTCCGCATCGACATGAGCGAGTACGGCGAGAAGCACTCGGTGGCCCGGCTGGTCGGCGCCCCACCCGGCTACGTCGGGTACGAGGAGGGCGGCCAGCTCACCGAGGCGGTGCGCCGCCGGCCGTACAGCGTGGTGCTGCTCGACGAGGTGGAGAAGGCCCACCCGGACGTCTTCGACGTGCTTCTTCAGGTGCTCGACGACGGCCGGCTCACCGACGGGCAGGGCCGCACGGTCGACTTCCGCAACGCGATCCTGGTGCTCACCTCGAACCTGGGATCGCAGGCCGCCGACTTCACCATGGGTGACGAGGAACGGCGCGACGAGGTGCTCGCCGTGGTGCGGGCGCACTTCAAGCCCGAGTTCCTCAACCGGCTCGACGACATCGTGGTGTTCCACGCGCTGACCAAGGAAGACCTGTCGTCGATCGTTGACATCCAGCTCGGGCGGCTGCGCTCGCGGCTGGCCGAGCGGCGGCTGCGGCTCGAGGTCACCCCGGCGGCGGTGGAGTGGCTGGGCGAGCACGGTTACGACCCGATCTACGGCGCCCGGCCGCTGCGCCGGCTGGTCCAGTCGTCGATTGGTGACCTGCTGGCCAAGGCGCTGCTGGCCGGCGAGATCCGGGACGGCGACACCGTCGCGGTCGACCTCGGCGAGGGCAAGGACCGCCTGTCGGTCACTCGCGGCTGAGACCTGAAATGCGATAAGGCCCCGGGAAACCCCGGGGCCTTTCGTCGTGCGTGCGCCTAGTTGGTCGCCTCCCGCTGCCGATATGCCTGCGTCATGAGTACGTCGGTGACGTGGTGTTCGCCCTCGTCGGACCAGATGCGGATGCCGTCGCGGTGTAGTTGGTACCGGACGTCGGTGAAGCGGGTGCGGGTGTCGTCATGATGGACGACAGTCAACGTGTCGGCGTGTGGCATGTGGGACTCACCGGTCCTTAAGTCTGGGGCAGCCGCGGTGTGGTCACGCGGCCGGCGTAATGGGATTGGCGCCCGGCTGCGGTCTGCCTCGGCCCCGGTGCCTGGTTGGCGGGGCGGGCGACTCGTGCGGGCAGGTGGCGTCCCCGGAGGTCTCTGCTGCCAGGTCGGCGCCACGGATGGAAGTGTATGGGCCTCGATCGGCCCCTGTCGCCCCCTGATCGAGCGACCTATATCCGGATATTTCGGCCATCGTCGCCCGATGTTGCCACAGCGGGGTGGTCAGCGCAGGCGGTCGCGGATGTGGACCCGGCCCGATACCGTGATGGATCAAGATTGGGGGATTCGTGACCGTTCCCAGCTATTCCGGACCCAGCCCGGCACCCGTTTCCCGGCCGCGACCAGGCACCGTGACGGCCGCGTCCTACCTTCTCTACCTGGTGGCCGTCCTCGAGGTCATCAACGCGATCATCGCGTTCACCATCATCGGCCCGGTCTCCGATGCGCTCACGGATGTCTACGCCAACACCTCGCTGGCCGACTCCGGATCGACCATCATCAAGGCCTCCTACACCATCGGCGCGGTGGTCAACCTGCTGCTCGGTGCCGGATTCGCTCTTCTCGGCTACTTCGACAGCCGTGGCAAGAACCCCGCCCGCATCACCACCTGGGTGATCGGCGGCATCGCGCTCTGCTGCGTCGGGCTCGGCCTCGGCTTCAGCGGCGTCTCCAGTTCACTGGAGAACGACACCACCTCCGGCGGACCCTCCAGCTCGCAGGTGCAGCGAGCCATCGAGGACGCCATCCCGTCCTGGTACACCCCGCTGAGCATCACTGTCACGGTGATCGTGCTGATCAGCCTCCTCACCGTGCTCATCCTGCTGGCGCTGCCCGCGTCGAACGAGTTCTTCCGCAAGCAGCCGGTCGCCGGCGCGTGGGACCAGCAGGTGGCCTACCCGCCGTACCCCGGTCAGGCCTACCCGCCGCCGGCCGCGCCCGGTTCGTACGGCCAGCCGCCGTACCCCGGCCAGCAGAACCCCGGCATCCCGCCCTACCCCGGGCAGCAACAGCCCCCGCAGCAACCACCCAATCCGCCCACCAACCCGTCCTGAACCGCCCCACACGGTAGGTTCGGGCCAACGGATCACCGTGGGGAGTCGTCGATGTCGTACCCAGCTCTACCGCCGCCGCCTGCCGTGGCGCCTCTGTCGCCGGCCGGGCGACCGCCGGCGGTGTCCGCCGCCGCCCTCCTGCTCTGGGTGATGGCGGGGATCGGGCTGATCTACGCGATCGCGACCGTGTCGGTGGCGCCCGGAACCGTGAGCCGGTTCCGGGACGTCACCGCGGGTCTCGGGGACGGGGGAGTCGACCCCGACAACTACGTCGGCGTCGTCTGGCTCGGGGCGGGCGTCGCCATGGTTCTGGCCGTCATCCTGTTCGCGCTGTTCGTGGTGCTCGGCATCGCGCTGCGGCGGGGCAGCGGCGCGGCCCGGATCGCAACGCTCGTCGTCTGTGGCGTCGGCGCTCTCGCCGGGGTGGGCACCCTCGTGACCCTTGGCGTCGAGCGCGGTGGGGCGGCGGTTTCCTCGTCGGTCGGGCAGCAGCTCACTGACGCTTATCCGAGTGGGTGGCTCGGAGTGAACATCACGCTCGGGTCGGCCCAGGTTTTGGCCTATCTCATCGTGGCCGCTCTCGTACTTGCCGCTCCGCGGGTTTTCTTCCGGCGTGCTGCTGCGGCTGGGGTGGTGCCGCAATACGGGTCGCCCTACCCGGCTGGGTACCCGATGGGCTCGGGGTATGGGTCGGGGATGGCTTCGGCGCCGCCGGCCTACGGGCCGGCATCCGCTCCGCCTGCGGGCGGTTACTTGCCCGCGCCTGGTGGTTACGGGCCGGCCTTCGCGCCAAGTGGTTACGGGCCTGGCTCCGCGCCGGGTGACTACGGGCCGGCTTCTGCGCCGCCTGCGCCGGGTGGTTACGGTCTGGCCTCCGCGCCGCCCGCGGCGGGCGGTTACGCGCAGCCTCCGGCTGCGGCGGGTGGCTATGGGCCGCCTGCCTATGGGACAGGTGCTTGGGGGTACGGGGCGGCTTCCGCGCCGCCTGCCGCTGGGCCTTACCCGCCGTTGCCTCCGGGGTATGCCGGGCCGTATGCGCCGCAGGGTGAGCCGGGGCAGCCGGCGCCTGGGCTTCCGCCCTATCCGGGGCAGCCGGCGTCGGAGGGGTCGCCTCAGCCGGGGGCGCCGTACCCGGGGCCGGGTGCTCCTGGGTCCTCGCCTTACCCGGGGCCGGCGACCGGTCCTGCGCCCTATCCGGGCCAGCCTGCCGCTCCTCCCTACGCCGGTCAGCCTGGCGTCCCTCCCTACCCGGGCCAGCCTGGCGTTTCTCCCTACCCGGGCCAGCCCGGTGTTCCTTCCTATCCTGGGCAGCAAGCTCCTGGAGGGGCGCCTCATCCGGGGCAGCCCGGATTTCCGCCCTACCCCGGTCAGCCCGTCGCTTATGGGCCTGGCTATCCGCCGCCGCCCGGGGCCGAGCAGGCCGCTCTTTGGGGGCGGCCGTCGGCGCCCGCTACGCCTCCGCCGGGGGGCGGCGGTTCTGGTTCTTCGCCTGATGGTCAGTCGGGCTCGGGTAGCGCTGGTTCTGTCGTGGGTGGGCCTGCTGCCGGCGGTCAGTCGGGCTCGATCCCGTCTGGTGGTTCGGCCGGTGAAGGGCAGCCTGGGCCGGCCGTTGGTGCTCCTGCGGGGGAAGGCCCGTCGAGTTCGACGTCTGGTGGCCCTGCCGCTGAGGCTCAGTCGGGGTCGTCCGTCAATGGTGCGGCTGCCGCGGCACCTGCTGAGGGCTCGTCCAGCGGGACGGATGCCACGACCAGCCCGAGGGCGCCCTCCCGGGGAGCGGCTGCTGCGCCTGAGGCGAAGAACGAGAACGAATACTGGTCTCGGCCGATGGAGTAGGGCCTGGTTGCGCTGATCGGCCTGTCCTCCGACGGGCGCGCGGCGCCGGGCCTCTCTGTGAGCGGTCCAGCCCCTGCTGGTGGCGCAAGACCTTGAGGGCTCTGCCCCCAAACCCCCGGCCACGCACAAAGAGATCGACCGGATGAGGCTGCGGCTCTGTCTTGGGCTGGGGTTGGTGCGGGGCCGGGGCCCAAGCCCAAAACGCGGTTCTGGGCTGTGTTGGGTTCGCGTGGGCTCGTGGAGGCTTGGGTGCTGCTGCGAGGAGATCACCCACGCCAAAAGCTGGGTTGCTCGTCCAAATCTGGATTGAGTCAATTTCGGGTTTTGGGTGCGTAGATCGGCCGCCAAAAACCTGTCCTGCTGGCTTGTGGGGCTGAATCTTGAGTGTCGATAGCCGGATGAAGGTCCGGCAGCCCCATGGTCGTCCTGGCCCGTTTGCGGGGGTCTGAGGGTGCCAACTGTGGTCCTTGCGGAACCGGCCTCGGGGGCGCGCCAGTCCTAGGAGTATGAGAAGCGTTCGGAAGGTGGCGGGAGCCGGCCCTCGTTCGGGGGTTCGGTGGCGGTGTCACAGGTCACCGGTGTCTCGTATCGACCGCCGTGGGTCACCCGAACGGGTAACTTTGTCCTTCGGTGCAGTCCCTCTATCGGCTGTCCGGGTGGTTGTCGGCCAACCGGTCGGAGGGTCTTTTTTGCTGGATGGGTAAACGTCCGTTCGCGCGATTCACAGGACCTTCTCAGCGCCACGTCCGGGTGATCTGTGTTGTCACGAGCATGTGACGCCGGACATAGGAGCTTTGAGCAGCGTCGATGCGTCTGGGAAGGGGCGAAAGGGACTTGGGCGACTGTTAGGTTTCTTTTCAGATGGGCCCAATGCCGTGCGTCAATAGTTCCGTTCCGCCCCGCCGGGGCGAAAGGTACGAGTTTCGTTGAAGCAAGTACGCTCGATGCATGGAAGCACGCCACGACCTGCGTAAATTCATCACTGAATTGTCCGTCGCGGAGCGTGGTGCCGTGCTTTCATCGGGTCGTGAAGTTCTCGTGCCGAGCCGCCTCGGCCGAGGGATCGCGCAGCGTGGCGAGATGACGACGGCGAGGTGGGTGCGGACCTCTAGTTGTACGGATCAGTAACCCGAAACAGATCGACGAATGGACAATGTGGGGCTCCTCACCCTGGGGGCGGGGATCGAGAGCCCGACGCGCACGGGCAGCGACCAGACGGCGGCTGAGGCGTTGCAGGAGGCAGAGACCGAAGTCGGTACGCCGGTGAAGGTAGCTCGCGAGTACGGATTGCCGATCGTCTCGCGATCAACCGAGAAGGTGATCGATATCGGCCTTACGGCCTGAAAGTTAGCCGGTTCGTTCCTGCGCACATGCAGGAGAATCGATGCAGTTGGTGGAAGGATGGAGATCGTGGGAACTGCGTTGGCGGAAATGACAATGCCTCAGATCTCGCCGCTTGCCGGCGAGCCAATTGAACGTGCCGACGCCGAGCGGCTCGCGGGAGTGCTGAAGGCACTCGCCGACCCGGCCCGGCTGCGGCTGCTGAGCCTCATCCAGTCCGCAACGGACGGCGAGGCGTGCGTCTGCGACCTGACGGCCCCTCTGGGCCTTTCGCAGCCGACCGTGAGTCACCACCTGCGGATCCTGACCGAGGCCGGCCTCCTCGAGCGTGAGAAGCGGGGCGTGTGGGCCTACTACCGGCTCGTCCCGTCGGCGATCGCGACAATCGCCGACCTTCTGACCCCGCCGCGTAAGCGGGCTACGAAGAAGGCTCGCTGACCGCTCGCGTAAGCGAAGCCAAGCGGTATATGCCTGGCGTCACCGTCATGGGGGCGTGGCGCCAGGCTGAAGTCCCCTCCCTCAAGTCCACCCCCCGGACCCGAGGAGTAATGGGTGAACTACGTTCCGGGTGACCTGCGCGATCAGCTCGCGCATGTGGGCTACGACGTGGTCCAGGCCGGCCTGGTGGCCGGCTCGGGCGGCAACGTGTCCGCGCGGATTCCCGACGAGGACGCCATCTGGGTGACCGCTAGCGGGTCATGGCTCGACCGACTCAGTCGCGGCACGTTCGCGGCCGTGCGGATCGACGACGGGGAAACCGTTGCGATCGGTGGCATGCCGCCGCCGTCGCGCGTGGAACCGACCAGCGAGCTGGCCCTGCATCTGGCGCTTTACCGGGCACGACCGGACGTCAATGCCGTCGTGCACCTGCACCCACAGACCGCTTTGTTGCTCGACGCACTCGGCGAGCACATCCGGATCGTCACCACCGACCACGCCTTCTACCTGAGGCGGGTCTCCACGGTGCCGTTCCGGCTGCCGGGCAGCACCGAGGTCGCGGCGCTGACCGCGGCCATGGCCGCCGATGGCACCGATTGCCTTGTGCTCAGCCACCACGGCTGCGTCGTGATGGGCGACTCGGTCGAGCTGGCCCACAAGCGGGCCCGCAATCTCGAAGAGGCCGCCCAGTTGACCTACCGCGCTCTCGCGGCTGGTCGCCTGGACAACCTGCGCGACTGCCCTGAGGAGTTCCTGGACCGCCTGTCCGGCTCCGCCGCGGTGTCTGTCTGAAGCCGTTATCCGAAGACGCGAAAGGCCGGCCCGAAGCGGGCCGGCCTTTTCGACGCTTGGGCTCAGTGCCGGCGGTGTGAGCGCGGGGTGCGCGGGCCGTTGTCGTCGTCGTCCTCGTCGCGGACCGCCTCGACCAGGCCGGCGATGCTCGCCGCGGCCACCACGCCGATCGCCTGCGCCGGCTGCGGCGAGCCGGCGCTCGTGCCGCCGCCGTTCTTCTTGTGCTTGCGCTCGCGCAGCATCTCGATGGCGATCGGGAGCAGCGAGATCAGCACGATGACCACGACGACCGGCAGGATGTAGTGGTCGATCTTGTCGCCGACGGTGTCGTAGATCTTCTGGGCCAGCGCGTGGCCGACGATCAGGATGCCGTCGGTCCACAGGACCGCGCCCACGACGTTCCAGACGAAGAACTGCCGGGCGGGCATGCCTAGGGTGCCGGCCACCGGGTTGAGGAACGTGCGCACGATCGGGATGAAGCGGGCGAGCACCACGGCCTTGGCCGGGCCGAACTTCTCGAAGTAGTACTCCGCCTTCTCGACGTACTCCTTCTTGAAGATCTTGGATTCGGGCTTGTCGAACATGCGCCGGCCGTAGCGTGCGCCGAGCCAGTGACCCAGCTGGGCACCCACGATCGCGGCCACCGGCGCGCCGATGAGCAGGCCGACGAACGAGATCCGGGTGTTGTCCCCGAAGAGTGAGTCGGCCACCGGGGAGGACGCGACGCCGGCCAGGAACAACAGCGAGTCGCCGGGGAAGAAGAAGCCGACCAGCAAGCCCGTCTCGGCGAACATGATCGCAATCACACCGATGAGACCGAAGGTGTGAATCAGCTCGGTCGCGTCCAGCGGGTTGAAGGCGAGCGGCTCGGCAAGCGCATGGATGTCCACGGAGAGCCAGGGTACCGGCCGCATGGCGACCGGTACCTGTACAGCTGCTGTGTAATACCTATCCGTACGGCCGAAACACGCTAGGTGCTGCCGATGTCACAGGCGCGGGTCGACCGGCTCCGACTCGGCCGCCAGGATCGCGAAGACCAGCTCGTGCACCCGCCACACCGGCGCGCCCTGGGCCAGCCGGTCCAGCGCCGCCAGCCCCAGCCCGTGCTCGCGCAGCGCGAGGTTGCGCTTGCGGCCCAGGTTGCGCTTGCGCAGTCGTTCGAGCTGCTCCGGGCGGGTGTACTCGGGACCGTAGATGATCCGCAGGTACTCCCGGCCGCGGCACTTCACGCCCGGCTGCGCGAGACGGCCCTTCGCGTCGGTGACGGCCAGGCCGGCGTACGGCTTGACCACCATGCCCTCGCCGCCAGCCGCGGTCAGCGCGAGCCACCAGTCGGTGGCGGCTGCCTCGGCTGCCGCGTCGCCGAGATCCACGATCATCCGCCGGGTCGGCGTGAAAATCTCCGGGTCTGCCGCGACCAGGCGGTCCGCCTGCGCCAGGTGCCAACCATGATCCTTGCTGGCGTACGACGTGCCGACACCGGCCAGAATCGCGAACGGGGCGAGCGTGACGCCGGTCAGGCCGTCGGTGGGCCGGACGTAGGAGCGGTAGGCCGCCGAGTAGCCGTCGATCTCCGACGAGCGCAGTTCGATCCGGTCGCGCAGCGCCCCGACGTCGAGCCCGCGGGCCGCCACCTGGTCGAGCACGGCCAGCGCCGCGGGCAGGGCATGCCGCCCGGCCGCGCCCACCCCGGCGTAGTGCTCCCGGATCAGCCCGCCGGCCTTCGCCGACCAGGGCAGCAGCTCGCAGTCGAGCAGCAGCCAGTCGGTGTCCAGGTCGTCGAAGAGCCCGGTCGCGGCCGACCGGACCCGGGCCAGCAGCGGCTGGTCCAGGGCCGGGCCGAAGAACGGCCGGCCGGTGCGGGTCCAGATCGCGTCGCCCGCGCCGGTGCGCGACACCCGCACCACGGCCCGCGAGCCCATGTGCTTCTCCTCACACACGACCCGGTCGACGCCGGCCGCACGCAGGTCGGCGAACGCGGTGGCCGGGTGCTCGAGGTAGCCGTCCAGGGTCGAGGTGGAGCAGGGCGCCATGGTCGGCGGGAGCCAGACGAGCGTGGCCGGGTCGAGGGCGAACCGGCTCATCACCTCCAGGGCCGCGGCCGCGTTCTCGGCGTCGACGGTGGTCCGTCCGTACCCGTAATCGAGGTGCCGGCGGCCGGTCACGTCCGCGAGGTCCAGGCCCTCGTCCGGTCGCTCCGCCGTGGGAGCGGTGAGCGGGCGGACCGGGGCGTAGTACTCCCGGGCGGCCGGCACCGACACCAGCTCGCGGGTCGGCCAGCGCAGCGCGGTCAGCGAGCCGCCGAAGACGCAGCCGGTGTCCAGGCAGATCGTGTTGTTGATCCACTCGGGGGCCGGGGTGGGCACGTGGCCGTAGACGACCGCCGCCGAGCCGCGGTAGTCGCGCGCCCACGGATAGCGGACCGGCAGGCCGTACTCGTCGGTCTCGCCGGTCGTCTCGCCGTAGAGCGCGAAGCTGCGCACCCGGCCGGAGGCGCGCCCCTGGTAGGCCTCCTTGAGGCCGGCGTGCGCGACGACCAGCCTGCCGCCGTCGAGCACGTAGTGGCTGACCAGCCCCTCGATGAACCTCTTGACCTCGGTGACGAATTCGGCCGGCTCGGCTTCCAGCTGCGCAAGGGTCTCCGGCAGGCCGTGGGTGAGCTGCACCTGCCGGCCGTTGAGCTTGCGGGCCAGCTTCTGCTCGTGGTTTCCCGGCACGCAGATAGCGGTGCCGGCCGCGACCATGCCCATCACCAGGCGCAGCACGCCCGGCGAGTCGGGGCCGCGGTCGACCAGGTCGCCGACGAAGACCGCGGTGCGGCCCTCGGGGTGCGTGGCAGCGGCCCCGGAAACGGTGTAGCCGAGCTTGCCGAGCAGGGTGACCAGCTCGGCGTGGCAGCCGTGCACGTCGCCGATGATGTCGAACGGGCCGGTCAGCTCGCGCTTGTCGTTGAACAGCTTCTCGTAGCGGATCTCGGTGGCCGCGATCTCGTCGGCCCCGCGCAGCACGTGCACCTTGCGGAAGCCCTCACGGGCCAGCGAACCGAGCGAGCGCCGCAGGTCG
This sequence comes from Actinoplanes sp. NPDC026619, assembly GCF_040638295.1. Lineage (NCBI taxonomy): Bacteria > Bacillati > Actinomycetota > Actinomycetes > Micromonosporales > Micromonosporaceae > Actinoplanes > Actinoplanes sp. NPDC026619. Next base: position 45,843 of record NZ_JBEZYA010000028.1, on the reverse strand, counting down.
CGGTGCATGCGGGTGAGAACCTGGCGGCCGAAGGTGCGGTCCGGGCGGCCCTGCGTGCGCTCCCAGGCCAGCGACTCGGGCACGTCGAGGACGATCGCGACCGGGAGCACGTCGTGCTCCTTGGCCACCTTGACCAGCCCGGCCCGGGCGTGCGGCTGCAGGTTGGTGGCGTCCACGACGGTGAGCCGGCCGGCCGCGAGGCGCTTGCCGGCCACGTAGTGCAGCACGTCGAAGGCGTCACCCGAGGCGGACTGGTCGTTCTCGTCGTCGGCGACCAGGCCGCGGAAGTAGTCGGAGGAGAGCACCTGGGTCGGCTTGAAGTGGGTGCGGGCGAACGTCGACTTGCCGGATCCGGAGATTCCGACAAGAGCGACAAGCGCCAGCTCGGGTACGTCGATCATGAGGTCACCTCCGTAACGGTGAAGATCGCCAGCTGGGTCGGTGCGCCGGTGGTCTCGTGCTCGTCGCCGACCGGGCGGAACGCGACGGAATAGCCGTATCGCCCGGCCGTCGCCGAGGCCCACTCCTGGAACTCGGCCCGGGTCCACTCGAAGCGGTGGTCCGAGTGGCGCATTCCGGTCAGGCCCTCGTAGTGGACGTTGTATTCGGCGTTCGGCGTGGTCACCACGACCGTGCGCGGCCGGGCGTGGCCGAACACGCTCGCCGCAAGCGCCGGCAGCCGCGGCGGATCGACGTGCTCGATCACCTCCATGAGCACGGCGGCGTCGTAGCCCCGGAGCCGGTCGTCGCGGTAGGTGAGCGCGGACTGCCAGATCTTGATGCGGTCACGCTGCCGCTCCGGCAGCCGGTCCAGATGCAGCCGGCGGGCGGCCTGGTCGAGCGCCCGGGAGGACACGTCGGTGCCGACGATCTCGGTGAAGCGACGGTCCTTGACCAGGGCGGCGAGCAGCGCGCCGGCACCGCAGCCGAGGTCGAGGACACGAGCCGCGTCGACCTCGGTGAGGACGGCCAGGATCGCGTCGCGTCGCTGCTCGGCCAGCGGGACCTTGCGGGCGACCGGCAGCTCGGCCTCCTCGTCCGAGGTCGGCTCGGTGACCTCGAGGCGGGACAGCGCCGACTCGGCCAGGTGCTTGCGATGCGCTAGGTAGCGGCGGGCGATCAGCACCTTCTCCGGGTGGCCGGCCAGCCAGCCCTCGCCGGAGCGGAGCAGCTTCTCGATCTCGTCCGGCGCCACCCAGTAGTGCTTGCCGTCGTCGAGCACCGGGAGCAGCACGTACAGGTGGTTGAGCGCGTCCGCGAGCCGGACCGTCCCGGCCAGCCGCAGGTCGACGTAACGGCTGTCGCCGCCGATCTCCGGCTCGAACGGGATCGGCTCGGCGGTCACCTGCCAGCCCAGCGGGGCGAACAGGCGGGTGGCCAGCTCGGTGGTGCCCCGCAGCACCGGCACCCGGATCTCCAGCGGGATGGCCTCGGCGGCCAGCTCGGGACGGTCCTTCGAGGCGCCGCGCAGGGCGCTGCGGAACACCTTGGCGAGGGCGCCGGCGAGCAGGCTGGAGGCCGCGTACGGACGGTCGTTGACATAGGCACCGAGCTCGAAGGACTCCTGCTGGGCGCGCAGCCGGGCCGGGTCAACGTCGAGCAGGAGCGCCGCCGTGCACCGATCCTCGGTCGCCTCGGGGTACATCACGTACGCCGTACCGGTGGGCACGTCGAAGGTGTGGACCTTGCCGGGATGCTTGACCAGGAGGTAGCCGAGGTCGGTGGCCGGCGGGCGGGTGGTCGTCACGGTGAGCAGCACGCCACCCATGATCCGGCGGTGTGGCCCGGGACCGCGACCGAATTGTCAGCGGTACTCGTCCTCCAGGTCGACCACTCGGCTCTGCTCGCTGGCATCCCACTCGGGCGCCTCCACGTCGCGGGACGGTTCGGCGTGGTCGGTGTACTCGTCGAACTGGGCGCTGGCGCGCTGTTCGGCGGCGTCCGCCTCCGGAACCTCCAGGTCGATGTTGTCCGGGTACGTCATCCCGCGTTCCCCTCTCGCCGTGTCCTGGCCCGGTTGCCCCCTCAGCATGAGCGCAAACCGACCGCCGCACCGGATTACGGGAGCAAGTTTCGGGGCGGTTTCTCATCGCTCTTCCGGCTGCGGAATACTGCCTGCTGGAGGACAGCGCGGTCCTGCCCTCTGTCTTCCATACGTGTGAAAAGAGCAAGGAGCGCACCGATGCCTATCGCTTCTCCCGAGGTCTACGCCGAGATGCTCGACCGCGCCAAGGCCGGCGCGTTCGCCTACCCCGCGATCAACGTGACGTCGTCGCAGACTCTCAACGCTGCCCTGCAGGGCTTCGCCGAGGCGGGCAGCGACGGCATCGTCCAGATCTCCACCGGCGGCGCGGAATATGCGTCCGGCCCGACCATCAAGAACATGGTCACCGGCGCCGTGGCGCTGGCCGAGTACGCGACCGAGGTCGCCAAGGCCTACCCGATCAACATCGCGCTGCACACCGACCACTGCCCGAAGGACAAGCTGGACAAGTACGTTCGTCCGCTGCTCGCCATCTCCAAGGAGCGGGTCGCGAACGGCCGGGCGCCGCTGTTCCAGTCACACATGTGGGACGGCTCGGCCGTGCCGGTCGACGAGAACCTGCAGATCGCCGAGGACCTGCTGGCCCTGGCCGCGGCCGCGCACATCATCCTCGAGATCGAGGTCGGTGTCGTGGGTGGCGAGGAGGACGGCGTCTCCGCCGCGATCGACGACAAGCTCTACTCGACCGTCGAGGACGGCCTGGCCACCGCGGCCGCGCTCGGCCTGGGCGAGAAGGGCCGCTACATGACCGCGCTGACCTTCGGCAACGTGCACGGCGTCTACAAGCCGGGCAACGTCAAGCTGCGTCCCGAGGTCCTCAAGGAGATCCAGGACGCGGTCGGCGCGAAGTACGGCAAGGAGAAGCCGTTCGACCTGGTCTTCCACGGCGGCTCCGGCTCGCTGCTCTCGGAGATCCACGGCGCTCTGGACTTCGGCGTGGTCAAGATGAACATCGACACCGACACGCAGTACGCGTTCACCCGCCCCGTGGTCGACCACATCTTCAAGAACTACGACGGCGTGCTGAAGATCGACGGCGAGGTCGGCAACAAGAAGGCGTACGACCCGCGTGCCTGGGGCAAGCTCGCCGAGAACGGTCTGGCCAAGCGGGTCGTCGAGGCCTGCGAGAACCTCCGTTCGACCGGCACCACTCTCTCGAAGTAAGTCGTTCGGTGACGGACGGTTCCCTTCGTGGGACCGTCCGTCTTCGTGTTGCAGGGTTACTCACAGGTATGGGTACGATCGTCCTCCGGTTCACTGGAGGTTGATGATCGTGCTGGGCATCGAGGGCTATGAGCCCGCGTGGCACCACGACGCGGAAGCCCTCGCGGCCGTCCACCGGACCAGGTTTGTGCGGCTCATCGGCCGAAAATTGCGATCAAGCTGGCTGATGTGGGATGTCGCCGAGCGCGGCTGGTTCGCCGACGGCCCGGTGATCCTCGACTTCGGACAGACGCACGTCGAGATTACTCACCGTAAATTCGATGAATGTGCGATCACTTGGAATCAGATCGATCTGAACGTGCCGATCGACTGGTACGAGCACTTCGACTGGCGGCCCGATCCGGTGTCGGCGCTGCGCCTGGCGCGCGGCCAGATCCTCCGGGCGGTGAACGTGATCGAGCTGGTCACGGTGGCCGAGTGGCGGCCGCGCATCCTGCACGCGGTGGAGTTCCTGTTCGAGAGCGCCCGCCTCGCGGTCTTCAACGCGATGGACGAGAACGGGATAACCGACGTCCCGGAGACCGAGCTGCCGGCGACGAACTGGCGCCGGGTGCACATCGCCTGACTTATCTCGACAAGGCGGCCATCGCCACGTCCAGCGAGTCGGTCACCACGATCAGGCTGGACTGGTCGCCGTGCGGTGACCGGGCCAGCAGCGGCTTCAGCAGGGCCTCGACCGGGAGATCGCGCCAGTGGTCGACGCCCAGGAAGACGAACGCGCCGGACGGCCCGTCGGTCTGGTAGAAGGTCTTCGTAGCGGCCTGGAAGATCTCCTGGACGGTGCCGGCCCAGCCGGGCGCGAAGACGATGCCACCTCGGGCCAGCCGCAGGATCGAGTCCTCCCGGACGGCGTTGGAGAAGTACTTGCCGATCTGACCCGCAAACAGGTTGGCCGGCTCATGCCCGTACAACCAGGTGGGTAAGGCCAGACCGCCGTGCCGCAGCTTGCCCACCACGTCGTTGGCCGCGGTCGGCGGCGCCGGAAAGGCGGCCCGGACCGCGAGGGCCGCCGCCGTGTACGGATCGTGATCGGCGAAGTGGGGCGCGTCCGCGAGGATCTCGATCGCGGACTTGAGCTGGGTGGCCGGCCGGTTGGCGAAATAAGCGCCCAGGTTGGCCGCCTCCATCACTCCCGGGCCGCCGCCGGTCACCACGAGCCGGCCCACCGAGGCGAGCCGCCAGGCGAGCGTCGCGGCCATCTCGTACGGCGCCGAGCCGCGTGGCGCCGCGTGGCCGCCCATGATCCCGACCGCCGCCTTGGCCTCGTGGTTGGCCACCCAGGCGGCCAGGGCCTTGCCGAGCGCGTTGTCGATGCCGGCGTCGTGCAGCCGCTGGGCGATCGCCTCGCGAATGTCCGGCGAGGCCCCGCCGTGGTGGAGAAAGTGCTGGTAGATGGTCGTGTCGTACATCCCGGCGAAGCCGCCCTCGGCGAACCCGAAGGACAGGTCCTCGGGAGTGTAGAGAGTGGCCGGATGGGTCGGGTAGGGCCGGGCGTCGAACGGCGGCACCAGATGCGCCCCGCGCCGGATCAGGTCGATCTCCACGTCGTCCGCCAGCCGGCAGCCCACGAAGAGCGTGCCGGTCACGTCGACGCCGGTGAAATCGGGCGGGTCGAGGTCGAGCCGCAGACCCAGGATCACCAGGCCGGCAAGCGAGCGTCGCGCCAGATGAGACTCGAACTCGGCGCGGGACTCGACCTCGAGCTCGGTGTCGTCGAACGGGATCTCCCCGCCCAGGACGGGGTGCAGCGGATCGCCTGGCATGCAACGTAGGGTAGCCAGCGTGCAAAACGCGGCGGGATCGCTCTACGGTCTGGCGTACGGGGACGCGTTCGGGAAACCGACCGAGTTCATGGACTACGAGGCGATCGTGGCCCGTTACGGACCCGGCGGCCCGGTCGTCCTGACCGGCACGCCCGCGCTGGTCACCGACGACACCCAGATGGCGCTGGCGGTCGGCGAATCGCTGCTGGCCGCGCCGGAGATCACGCCCGCGGCGCTGGAGCCGCTGCTGCGGCAGGCATTCCTCGACTGGGCGATCAGCCCCGACAACAACCGGGCGCCCGGCATGACCTGCCTGCGAGCCTGCGGTGCGCTGTCCGACGGGCGGCCCTGGCAGCAGGCCACCCAGGTCGAGTCGAAGGGTTGTGGCGCCAACATGCGGGTCACGCCGGTCGGGCTGATGCCGGGGCTGAGCGACGACCAGCGGGCCGGGGCGGCTCAGTTGCAGGCGGCACTCACGCACGGCCATCCGACCGGGCTGGCGGCGAGCGAGCTCACGGCGTACGCCTGCAATTGGCTTGTCGGGGGTCTCGCGCCGAAAGAATTGCTCGAAGCCCTGCGTGATCGCTGCCGTCGGCAGCGGGGCGTCTACCGGGGTGAGTGGCTCGGTGAGCTGTGGCGGCAGCCCGGCGTTTCGTCGCCGGAGGAGTTCATCGCGGTCGGCTGGGACGAGTGCCTGGCCGCGCTGGACCGGGTGGCCGCGGCGCTCGCCCGGGGTGCGTTCGCCGGCGATCCGTGCTTGGCCACCGGGGCCGGGTGGATCGCCGAGGAAGCGCTGGCCACCGCGCTCTACTGCTATCTGATCTCGCCGGACGAGCCGGTGGCGGTGCTCGGACGCGGCGCGGCCTCCTCCGGCGACTCCGACTCGATCGCCTGCCTCGCGGGCGCCTTCGCCGGCGCGGCGCTCGGCATCGACGCGTGGCCCGCGCCGTGGCGGCGGCAGATCGAGTACACCGACCGGCTGGCCCGCCTCGCCGAGGCCTGGGACTGACCCGGCGGGAATTCATCCTGGTGCGGCCGGTTGAATGGGGTTATGCAAAATCTGCTTCCCGAGCCAGCGACCACGCTCCTGCCCATCGACGAGGCAGCCGAGAAGGCCCTCGCCGCCGCCTACGAGACCGGCACCACCGACGCCTACAAGACGGTTGCCGCCGATCACCCGGCGTTCAGCGGCGGCTGGGCGGCGCTGGCCGCCGAATCGCTGGAGGCCGGCGAGCCGGTCACCGCGTACGCCTACGCCCGCACCGGTTACCACCGCGGCCTCGACGCGCTGCGCCGCAACGGCTGGAAGGGCCACGGGCCGGTGCCCTGGGCGCACGGGCCCAACCAGGGCTTCCTGCGCTGCCTGCACAGCCTGTCGAAGGCCGCCGCCGACATCGGTGAGGCGGACGAGGCAGCCCGCTGCGCCCAGTTCCTGCGCGACAGCGACCCGGCCGCGGCCGACGCCCTGTCCTGAGACGTTCGGCCTAAAGACCTTCGGCGACCGCCGCTGCGATCTTCAGCCAGGCATCTCGCGTGTTGCTGGACAACTGGCCGTAACGCAGCGGCTCGCCGGAGTCGATCAACTTTTCGTACGGCGCCATCAGCACCGACCGGGTGCGGGCGGCGAAGTGGTTCCGGATCGCCGGCAGGTCGATGTCTTTCCTGGTCGGCGGCATCGTCACCACGCTGACCGCCTGCCGGACCAGCCGCTGCCGGCCGCTCTGCTCGAGGTGGTCGAGCATCCGGGCGGCGGTCTCGGCCGAGTCGTTACGGGCCGACATGGTGATCACCAGCTGGTCGGTGGCGTCGATCGCCGCCTGCCAATTTTGCGCGCGCACGTTGTTGCCGGTGTCCACGAAGATCAGCTTGTAGAAGCGGCTGACGATCTCGCGGATCTCGGCGAACGCGCCCGCCGTCAGCATCTCGCCGGCCGTTGCCGACTCGTCCGAGGCCATCACGTCGAACATGCCCTCGCCCTGGGCGCGGACGTACTGCGACAGGTCGCCGACCCGGCCCTGCGAGCCGCGGAACAGGTGCAGGTCGCGCATCATGTCGCGGACCGTGCGGGCGTGGAAGTCTTGCTGGGCGCGCATGCCGAGGGTGCCCTGGGTCTCGTTGTTGTCCCAGGCCAGCACGTAACCGCCGCGCTTCTGCCCGAACGTCATCGCCAGCAGCAGCACGGCGACGGTCTTGCCGGCGCCGCCCTTCGGGTTGACGATCGTGACCTGGCGCAGGCCGCCGAAGTTGCGGCGGACCATTTCGACGTCCTGCTTGATCTCCTGCTCGCGCTTGCTCGGCGCGAGCTTGACCAGGCCGGCGGTGCCCTTGCGGAGGATCGCCCGGGGGCCCATGGTGGCGACCGGCTCGGCCGGCTTGGCCAGGCGGCGGCGGGCGAACTCCTCGGCCGTCGGGGTGCCGTCGGAGATCCAGCCGAGATCCTGGAACGGATCGGCCGGGCCGGGACCGGGGGCCGGCGCCGGGCCGGGTTGCGGCTGCTGGGGTGGCTGCATGGTCGGCGGGTACGGGCCGGGTGGTGGCGCCGGCGGGCGCTGCTGCTGCGGCGGGGGCACCGGGCCGTATTGCGGGGCCGGGCCAGGCTGCTGCTGTTGTTGCGGGCCTGGGCCGGGCTGTTGCGGCGGCTGCGGGCGGTAGATCTGGCCGTTCTCCGGAGCCGGAGCAGGAGCCGGTTGCTGCTGCGGTGGCGGCGGGGGCGTCTCGGGGCGGGGCACGTTGGGCACCGGGACCGTGGCGGTCGCACGCGAGGGTGGCGCAGGCGGCTGCTCCGGCGGCGCCGGCCGCTGCTGCGGGGGCTGTGACCAGGGCGAATCCGGGCTGCCGTGAACACCTGGGTCCGACGTCGGCTCGGCCTGCTGGGCCATCGTCGGTGGCTCGTTCGGGGCCGGCTCGCCCGCGGCCGGCTCCAGGTTGGGCCAGGCCTGGGTGGGCGGACGCTGCGCCGGGATGCCCTGGCCGTAGATCACCGGACCCATCGGTGGCACGGTGGGCGGCGGGACCGGCACGGCCGGAGGCGGCGCCGGCATCGGCCGATCGGGACGGTAGACACCGGTGCCCGGACCGGGGATCGGCACGGCCGGAGGCGTCTCGTGCGGAACGGGCCGGCCGCCGTGCACCGGGGCTTCCAGCTCCTCCGGTGCCCAGAACGGTTCCACATCCCGATCGGGGGGTGTGTTGCCGGCCCCCGGGACGTAGACGCGGTCGGGGTGCTCGTCCGTCACTTGAAGCGTCCTCCCGTTCGTACTTCCGTACTACCTCAGAGTTGCACAGTAGGTCAGCCCGCGTACACCGCCCACGCGCCGGCCTCCGTCCACCAGGAACGCTTGCGGTTCATCGATCCACCCACGCCGTCGTCGAGGAACTGCAACTCGCCGTCGCGGGGCAGCACGGACACCGCGCGACCGGAGGCCCGGCGCACCTCGATCTGCATCCTCGTGCCGCGCCGGAACCGCTGCTTGACGACCTTCGGCACCGCGACGGCCACCTCGACCCGGCCGTCGGTCGGATCGCCGTCGGTCAGCAGCCGCAGGCCGTCGAACTCGGCGTAGCCGCCGCCGTTGCCGATCGCGCAGGCCAGGATCTGGTCGGTGCCGTCGGAGAGAACCTTGTCGTCCACCTCGATCCGGCCGCGCCAGGCCACCGCGCGACCGTCGTCGTCGGCGCCGCCGACCAGGGCGCCGTCCACGGTGACCGAGCCGCCGTCGTTGCGCAGCAGGTCGAGCCGGCGGACCGGGCCGTGGAGGACCGCGGTGGCGACCTCGGCCGGCGTGCGCGGCAGGCCGAGCTGGGCGGCCAGGTCGGTGGTGCTGGTGGCGTCGAGCGGGAGCAGGGCCACCGGCGGCAGGTCCGGAACCGTCCGGCCGGTGGCGAGGTCGTCGGGGCGTTTGCTGGGGGGCGGAGCGTACCGCCGGACCAGCCGTCGCAAGACGGCGCGCAACTGGCCGTCGACCGCGCTCGCCACCACGAGCCTGGTCTTGCTCTCGACATCGGGCCAGGTCAGGCCGTCCGGCCGGGGTGGGCCGTCGAGCCGTTTCAGGACCGCGTCGATCTCGCTGTCGGAGCCCGCGGTGATCATCTCGACGCGTGCGCCGGCCTTTTCCAGAGCGTCGGCACACTGCAGCACCGGGACGCGCGGGGCGGCGCACGACTCCTTTTCCACGGAGCCGCAACCACCGCAGCCCCCGGCTCCGCACGCGTCCACCGACGGACCCGCGCCCTCGGCCAGGCTCAGGATCACGACGTCGAACATCGAGTCAGCCGCCCAGGACCGAGTGGCGCTCGATGACGGCCTCGCGGCCCGGGCCGACGCCGACGATGGAGATGCGGGCGCCGATCCGCTGCTCGACGAACTCGACGAAACGCTGCGCGTCCTTCGGCAGATCCTCGAACGTACGGCAGCCGGAGATGTCCGACTTCCAGCCGGGCAGCGTCTCGAAGACCGGCAGCGCGTGGTGGAAGTCGGTCTGGTTGATCGGCATCTCGTCGTGCCGGACGCCGTTGACCTCGTAGGCGACACACACCGGGATCTCGTCGAGATCGTCGTAGTTGTCGAGCTTGGTCAGTGCGAAGTCGGTGACTCCGTTGATCCGCTGGGCGTACCGGCCGATGACCAGGTCGAGCCAGCCGATGCGGCGCGGGCGGCCGGTGGTCGTGCCGTACTCGTGGCCGACCTCGCGCAGGTAGTCGCCGAACTTGTCGTGCAGCTCGGTGGGGAACGGGCCCTCGCCGACGCGACTGGTGAACGCCTTGAGCACGGCGACCACCCGGTCGATCCGGGTCGGCGGGATGCCGGAGCCGGTGCAGGCGCCGCCGGCCGTGGCGTTCGAGCTGGTCACGAACGGGTAGGTGCCGTGGTCGACGTCGAGCAGCGTGGCCTGGCCGGCCTCGCACAGCACGACCTTGCCCTCGTCCAGCGCCTGGGACAGCTCGAGCGCGGTGTCACCGACGTAGGGCCGGAGACGGTCGACGTAGGACAGCAGTTCCTTGACCACCTCGTCGACCTTGACCGCCTGGCGGTTGTAGATCTTCGACAGCACCTGGTTCTTGAAGGAGAGGGCCGCCTCGACCTTCTGCCGCAGGATCGACTCGTCGAAGAGGTCCTGGATGCGGATGCCGACCCGGTTCATCTTGTCGGCGTACGCCGGGCCGATGCCCCGGCCGGTGGTGCCGATCCGCCGGGCGCCCAGGTAACGCTCGCTCACCTTGTCGAGCGTGCGGTTGTAGGACGCGATGACGTGCGCGTTCGCGCTGATCCGCAGGCGGGACGTGTCGATGCCACGCGCCTCGAGACCGTCGATCTCCTGGAACAGAACCGCCAGGTCGACCACCACACCGTTGCCGATCACCGGGGTCACGCCCGGCGTCAGGATGCCGCTGGGCAGCAGGTGCAGCGCGTATTTCTCGCCCTTGATCACCACGGTGTGACCGGCGTTGTTGCCACCGTTGAACTTGACGACATAGTCGAGACGGTCGCCCAGCAGGTCAGTGGCCTTGCCCTTGCCCTCGTCGCCCCATTGGGCGCCGACCAACACGATCACCGGCACTTCCGTGACGCCTTCCGTAGAACAGTCGTACTCGGGAAAGTCCGGGTACTGCCGAAGTTTACGCGACCGACCTGCGGTGCGATGTGCGGAAGGAGCCCGCCGGTAGGATCGGCGGTCGTGCGCGTACTTCTGATCGGTTCCGGCGGGCGTGAACACGCCCTCGCCGTCGAACTCGCTGCCGACCCCGCCGTCGACTTCCTGGCCGCTGCCCCGGGCAACCCCGGCATTGCGCAGGCCGCGGTTCTCTATGACGTCGTGGCGACGGACCCCGCGGCGGTGGCCGCACTGGCCGTCGAAGTGGCCGCCGACCTGGTGGTGATCGGGCCGGAGGCGCCGCTGGTGGCCGGCGTGGCCGACGCGGTGCGGGCCAAGGGCATCGCCTGCTTCGGGCCGAGCGCCGCGGCTGCCCAGCTCGAGGGCTCGAAAGCGTTCGCCAACGATGTGATGGCCGCGGCCGGGGTGCCGACCGCCCGGTCCTACGCGTGCAGTTCGCCGGACTCGGTGGATCGAGCTCTCGCCGAGCTCGGTGCGCCCTACGTGGTCAAGAACGACGGCCTGGCCGCCGGCAAGGGCGTCGTCGTCACGTCCAGCATCGAGGAGGCCCGCTCCCATGCGGCGGAGTGTGGCACGGTGGTGATCGAGGAGTTCCTCCCCGGTCCCGAGGTCTCCCTCTTCGTGGTCACCGACGGCACCGCGACGGTGCCGCTGATGCCGGCCCAGGACTTCAAGCGGCTGGCCGACGGCGACGCCGGCCCGAACACCGGCGGCATGGGGGCGTACGCGCCACTGGACTGGGCGCCGGACGATCTGGTGCCGCAGGTGATGCGCGAGGTGGTCGAGCCGACCCTGGCCGAGATGCGCAAGCGGGGCACCCCGTTCGCCGGTCTGCTCTATGTCGGACTGGCGCTCACCCCGGACGGTCCCAAGGTCATCGAGTTCAACGCGCGCTTCGGCGACCCGGAGACCCAGGTGGTGCTCGCGCTGCTGGACACGCCGATCGCCGGTCTGCTGCACGCGGCCGCGACCGGCCGGCTGGCCGGGCACCCGCCGCTGCTCTGGCACGACGGAGCGGCCGTCACGGTCGTGGTGGCCAGCGCGAACTATCCCGGTACGCCGCGCATCGGCGACGTGATCGAGGGTGCCGGAGCGGCCGGCGTGATCCACGCCGGCACCGCCCGTCGCGACGACGGCGCCCTGGTCTCCGCGGGCGGCCGGGTCCTCAGCGTGACGACCGTCGGGTCCGACCTGGCCGCCGCGCGCGCATCGGCTTACGCCCTGATCGACGGCATCCGCCTGGACGGTGCGCAATACCGCACCGACATCGCGCTGAACGCCCTCGAGGGCCGGATCAAGATCTGAGAAAAGGGGCCGGCCACGGCCGGCCCCTTTTCGCGTCAGGCCTTCGGGATGTCGAAGAGCTTGGCTACGTTGGCCGCCAGGGCCAGGTCGCCCTTCGCCTTGATCTTGCCGGTCATGAACATCATCATCGGGTTGCCATCGCCCGAGACGACCTTGAGGAACGTGACCGGGTCCATGGTCATGGCGAGCTTCGGCTCACGCTCGGCCTTGTTGGTCACCGTGCAGGCGCCGTTCTCGATCACCGTCTCGTAGGTGTCGCTCGCGCCGGCGGCGCCGCCCGTGATGATCCAGTGGATGACGGCCGAAGTGCTGCCGGCCTTCTCGGCGCGGAACAGCTGGGGCATCCGGTTGAAGACCTCGTCGAGGATCTTGGTGCGCGAATCGCCGGCCATGACCTCGGCGATCTGCGAATCCGGCGTCGACTTGACGAGCTGAGCGAACTCCTTGGGACCGATCTCGGAGAGCGACTCGACGTTGAATGCAGTCATCGGTGGACCTTTCGGTATCTGCGCCTTAGCTACTCGCCAGTAACCCTAGCGAGAATGCCGCGTCTTCGTGCAGTGTGCCACTCCCAAACAACTGTTGGACAGTCGGGCGGCGGTGTGTCTAGACTCCCCAACATGTCTTTGGGAGAGGAAAACAAAGCAGCGCTGCGCGCCATGGCTCATCCGGTACGGCTGCGGATCATGTCGCTGCTCACGGCCGCCCCGATGACCGCGGCCGAGGTTGCCCGCGAGCTCGGCCTCACCCACGCCAACGCCAGTTACCACCTACGCAACCTGCTCTCCGGCGGCCTGATCTTCGTGGAGAGCGAGGAGAAGATTCGCGGCGGCATCGCCAAGCGCTACCGCTACGACGTCGCCTACGAGCATCAGCAACGACTCGGCCGGGGACCGCTCAGCGACGAGCAACTCCGGGCCGACTTCGCGGCCTTCGCCCACGAGCTGATCCGCCGTACGAGGGACGCGCACTTCCTGCCCAGCAGCAAGGTCCTCGCCGATGCCGAGCTCTGGGTCGACCCGCAGAAGTGGGACGAGATCCGCACCCGGGTCTCCGAGGCGCTGACCGAGCTGCACCACGTGGCCCAGGCGCCGCGCACCCCCGGCACCATCCGCACGAGCACCACCGCTGCCATGTTCGAGATGGAGTCCGAATGAAAGCCAGCAGCACCGCCCCTCTCCGGCATCGCCCGTTCCGGTTCCTGCTCGCCGGGCGCACGATCAACGCGATCGGCAACTCGTTCGCCCCGATCGCGCTCGCCTTCGCGGTCCTCGACCTCACCGGCTCCGCCACCGACCTGGGCTTCGTGGTCGGCGCCCGCACGGTGGTCAATGTCGCGTTCCTGCTCTTCGGCGGCGTTCTCGCCGACCGGCTGCCGAAAAACCTGCTGATGGTCGGCTCGAGTGTGGCCGCCGGGCTCACCCAGGGCGTCGTGGCGGTTCTGGTGCTCACGCACAGCGCCACGATTCCGCTGCTCATCGGGCTGGCGGCGATCAACGGCATGGTGGGTGCGCTGGCCCTGCCGGCGAGCGCGTCGATCCTGCCGCAGACCGTGCCGGCCGACATCCGTCAGCAGGCGAACGCGATCGGCCGGATCTTCCTGAACGGCGCGGCCATCCTGGGTGCGCCGGCGGCCGGCATCGTGGTCGCCGCGGTCGGTCCGGGCTGGGGCATCGCGGTGGACGCGATCACCTTCCTGCTCTCGGCGGTCTGCTTCGCGGGCCTCGGGCTGGCGATGTCCCGGAGCAAGGCGGAGGTGGCGCTGACGGCCGTCCCGGGGGAGCGGGTCGCCGAGGAGGTGGCCTCAGGGGTGCCGAGCGAGGATTTCGGCCTGGCGGGGGCGGCCGACGCCGTACCGGAAAAGCGCCCTGGAATTGTTTTTGATCTTCGTAGTGGGTGGTCCGAATTCCGGTCCCGGACCTGGCTGTGGGTGGTCGTCGCAGGCTTCTGCCTGGCCAACATGGCCTGGGCGGGCGCGCTCTTCGTGCTCGGACCGGTCGTCGCGGACGACACCTTCGGCCGCCGGGCCTGGGGTTTCGTGCTCGCCGCGCAGACCGCCGGTATGATCATCGGTGGCTTGATCGCGCTGCGGTTGCGGCTGCGGCGGCTGCTCTACTTCGGCGTCGCAGCGTGCGCCTTGCTGGCCGTGCCGGTCTTCCTGCTCGGCATCTACCCGAACTTCTGGGTGCTGGCCGTCAGCTCGCTGATCGCCGGCGCCGGGCTGGAGCAGTTCGGCGTGGCCTGGGAGACCACGATGCAGGAGCACATCCCGGCGGACAAGCTGGCCCGGGTCTACTCCTACGACATGGTCGGCTCGTTCGTGGCGATCCCGATCGGCGAGATGGCGATCGGGCCGATCTCGCACGCGGTCGGCGCCGAGGCCGCCCTGATCGGGGCCGGGGTGTTGATGACGGTCGCCTTCGTGGGCCAGCTGAGCAGCCGGGATGTGCGCACGCTGCCGCACAAGCTGCCCGAGCCGGAAAACGAGCTCGTGAAAGAATCGGTCGCGTGACGATCCCGAACGTGCTGGCCGCCCGCTACGCCTCCGCCGAGCTCACCGACCTGTGGTCGCCGGAGGAAAAGATCAGGATGGAGCGCCGGCTCTGGCTCGCCGTGCTGCGCGCCCAGCGCGATCTCGGCGTGGGGGTGCCCGAGGGCGCCGTCGAGGCGTATGAATCGGTGCTCGACCACGTAGACCTGGCCTCGATCGCGGCGCGCGAGCGGGTCACCCGGCACGACGTGAAGGCGCGCATCGAGGAGTTCAGCGCCCTCGCCGGCTTCGAGCAGATCCACAAGGGGATGACCTCCCGCGACCTGACCGAAAATGTCGAGCAGCTGCAGATCCGCGCCTCGCTCGAGCTGATCCGCGAGCGGGTGGTCACCACCCTGGCCCGGCTCGTCGAGCGCGCGGTCGAATACTCCGACCTGGTCCTGACCGGCCGCTCGCACAACGTTGCGGCGCAGGCCACCACGCTGGGCAAACGATTCGCTTCGGCGGCGCAGGAGCTGCTCATCGCGTACGAGCGGCTCGACGACCTGATCGGCCGCTATCCGTTGCGTGGCATCAAGGGCCCGGTAGGCACCTCGGCCGACCAGCTCGACCTGCTCGACGGCGACTTCGACGCGCTGGCCCAGCTGGAGCAGCGGGTCGCCGGCCACCTGGGCTTCAACCGGGTGCTCAGCAGCGTCGGGCAGGTCTATCCGCGCTCGCTCGACTTCGATGTGGTGTCGGCCCTGGCTCAGGTCACCGCCGGTCCGTCGTCGCTGGCCACCACGGTTCGGCTGATGGTCGGCCAGGAGCTGGTCACCGAGGGCTTCAAGGCGGGCCAGGTGGGCTCGTCGGCGATGCCGCACAAGATGAACACGCGCTCGTCGGAGCGGGTCAACGGCCTGGCGGTGATCGTCCGCGGTTACCTGTCGATGGTCGGCGAGCTGGCCGGCGACCAGTGGAACGAGGGCGACGTCTCCTGTTCGGTGGTGCGCCGGGTGGCGCTGCCGGACGCGTTCTTCGCCACCGACGGCCTGTTCCAGACGTTCCTGACCGTGCTCGACGAGTTCGGCGCCTACCCCGCGGTGATCGCCCGCGAGCTCGACCGCTTCCTGCCGTTCCTGGCCAGCACGAAGATCCTGGTGGCGGCGGTGCGCAAGGGCGTCGGCCGGGAGACCGCACACGAGGTGATCAAGGAGCACTCGGTCGGGGTAGCGCTGGCGATGCGAGAGAAGGGCGCGGCGGTCAACGACCTCTTCGACCGGCTGGCCGGCGACGAGCGACTGCGGCTCTCGCGCGGCGAGATCGACACCCTGGTGGCTGACCGGGCGGCTTTCGTGGGCGCGGCGTCCTCGCAGGTGGCCGGGGTGGCCGACCGGGTGGCCGCGATCGTGGCGGCGCACCCCGCGGCGGCGCACTACGCGCCCGGCCCGATCCTGTAAGTCGTGCCGCCGAGGCGCAACGGAGCTCGACCCTCACGTCGCACCTCGGCGGAATCTGCTCGAGAGCTCCTGCCGGGTGGTGGCGGGGGCGCCCCCACCCGGCCGTACGGAGATCGATGTACTGAAGAGTAGGTAGAAACGGCCGCGCCGCCTACACCTCAGATCGCACATAACACCGTGTGATGGCCCTCTCGGGTTGATCTTGACCACGCTCTAGATCACCGGCGAAGTGCCCTGGTCAGAAGGGCAAACGTCGCTCTGCCGACACCGGCCGATGGGTCGGTGCCGGGCTTCACAAGGTAGGCTGCCGGTGCTCACATCTATCAGTCAGGAGTGCCCGTGGCTCGCGTCGTGGTCGACGTCATGCTCAAGCCGGAGATCCTCGATCCGCAGGGCCAGGCGGTTGCGAACGCGCTGCCCAGGCTCGGCGTCAACGATGTCTCCTCCGTCCGCATCGGCCGACGGATCGAGATCGAGTTCGCCGGTGAGGCCGACCTCGATCGGGTCAACGAGATCGCCGACAAACTCCTCGCCAACCCCGTGATCGAAGACTTCACGGTGAATGTGGCGGAGGTCGCCTGACCATGCGTATCGGTGTGGTCACCTTCCCCGGATCACTCGACGACGGGGACGCGGCCCGCGCCGCGCGCCTCGCCGGCGCCGAGGCCGTGCGTCTCTGGCATGGCGACTCCGATCTACACGGCGTGGACGCCGTGGTGCTGCCCGGCGGCTTCTCCTATGGCGACTACCTTCGCTGTGGCGCGATCGCCCGCTTCGCCCCGGTGATGGAGTCGGTCATCGACGCGGCCCGCGGCGGCCTGCCGGTGCTCGGCATCTGCAACGGCTTCCAGGTCCTCTGCGAGGCGCACCTCTTGCCTGGTGCGCTCACCCGCAATCAGCACCTGCACTTCCGTAACCGCGACCAGTGGCTGCGCGTCGAGTCGACCGACACCGCGTGGACCAACGGATTCACCGGGGGCCAGGAGGTCCTGATCCCGGTGAAGAACGGCGAGGGCTGCTACGTCGCCGACCAGCGCACGCTGGACGAGCTCGAGGCCGAGGGCCGCATCGTCGCGCGTTACATCAAGGGCAACCCGAACGGTTCGCAGCGTGACATCGCCGCGATCACCAACGAGGCCGGCAACGTCGTCGGCATCATGCCGCACCCGGAACACGCCGTGGAGGCGCTGACCGGCCCGTCGCTCGATGGCCTCGGCTTCTTCACCTCCGTCCTGCGCGCCCTGGCCGGGGCGACCGCGGGCGGGCAGCAATCAGGGGGACACCAGTAATGACCTCGCAGCCGGACACGGCGACCAGCGGCGCGGCGGCGCCGAGCGAGAAGAAGTCGACCGGCTTCGCCGCAACCGATGTGCTGATCAACGAGTTCGCCGGCGCTCCGGACACCGTGGAGCGTGCCTTCCAAACGGCAAACGAGCTGCAGCCGCACACGGATCTGGGCCTCAAGGACGATGAGTACGACCGGATCCGGCAGATTCTCGGTCGCCGGCCCACCGCTTCCGAACTCGCGATGTACTCGATCATGTGGAGCGAGCATTGCTCCTACAAGTCGAGCAAGGTGCACCTGCGCCAGTTCGGCGAGAAGACTCCGCCGAACACCCGGATGCTGGCGGGCATCGGGGAGAACGCCGGCGTCGTGCAGATCTCGGACGAGCTCGCGGTCACCTTCAAGGTCGAGTCGCACAACCACCCGAGCTTCGTCGAGCCCTACCAGGGCGCGGCCACCGGCGTCGGCGGCATCGTGCGCGACATCCTCGCCATGGGCGCCCGGCCGATCGCGGTGATGGACCCGCTGCGTTTCGGCGCGGCCGACCACCCCGACACCGCCCGGGTGCTGCCCGGCGTGGTCGCCGGCATCGGCGGTTACGGCAACTGCCTGGGCCTGCCCAACATCGGCGGCGAGATCGTCTTCGACCCGACCTACCAGGGCAACCCGCTGGTCAACGCGCTGAGCATCGGCGTGCTGCCGGTCTCGCGGCTGCAGCACAAGGAAGCGGCCGGCGTCGGCAATGTCGTCGTGCTGCTCGGTGCGCGCACCGGCCGGGACGGCATCGGCGGCGTCTCCGTGCTCGCGTCGGCCACCTTCGACGACGGGGCCGAGCAGCGCCGCCCGTCGGTGCAGGTCGGCGACCCGTTCATGGAGAAGCTGCTCATCGAGAGCTGCCTCGAGCTCTACGACGCCGGCCTGGTCGCCGGCATCCAGGACCTCGGCGGCGCCGGCCTGACCTGCGCGCTCACCGAGACCGCGGCCGCGGCCGGCACCGGCATGCGGGTGTGGCTTGAGCGGGTGCCGCTGCGTGAGGCGTCCATGTCGCCCACCGAGATCCTGGCCAGCGAGTCGCAGGAGCGGATGCTCCTGATCGTCACGCCGGAAAACCTGGCCGCCGTGCTGGGCGTCGCCGAGAAGTGGGGCGTCTGGGCCACCGCGATCGGCGAGGTCACCTCGGCCGAGGCGGACGGCACCCCGGGCCGGCTGGTGATCACCTGGAACGACCACGTGGTGGTCGACGTGCCGCCCGGCTCGCTCGCCGACGACGGCCCGGTCTACGCCCGGCCGATCCGTGAGCCCGGCGACCTGATCCTGCTGCAGGCCGACCGGGCCGAGACGCTGCCGCGGCCGGCCACCGGCGACGAGCTGCGCGAGACCGTGCTGCGGATGGCCGCGTCGCCGAACCTGTGCGACAAGACCTGGGTGACCGAGCAGTACGACCGATACGTCCTGGGCAACACGGTTCTGGCCCAGCCGGAAGACTCCGGTGTGCTGCGCATCGACGAGCGCACCAACCTCGGGGTGGCCCTGTCGGTCGACGGCAACGGCCGGTTCGCCCGCTTGGATCCCTACGAGGGCGCCAAGCTCGCGCTGGCCGAGGCGTTCCGCAACGTCGCGATCACCGGTGCCGAGCCGGTCGCGGTCACCGACTGCCTCAACTTCGGCTCGCCCGAGGACCCGGCGGTGATGTGGCAGTTCGCCGAGGCCGTGCGCGGTCTCGCCGACGGCTGTCAGCAGCTGGGCACCCCGGTGACCGGCGGCAACGTCAGCTTCTACAACCAGACCGGCGCCGCGGCGATCCACCCGACCCCGGTGGTCGGCGTGCTCGGCATCTTCGACGACGTGACCCGTCGCGTCCCGATGGGTTTCTTCCCGCCGACCGGCGATGGCGACCTGCTGTTCCTTCTCGGCGAGACGACCTGCGAGCTGTCCGGCTCGGAGTGGGCGTGGGTCACCCACGGCCACCTCGGCGGCCGCCCGCCCAAGATCGACCTGATGAACGAGCAGCGGCTCGGTGCGCTGATGTCGCGGGCCTCGAAGGCCGGCCACGTCGCCGCCGCGCACGATCTCTCCGACGGTGGTCTCGCGCAGGCGCTGGTGGAAAGCTGCCTGCGTCGTGACGTCGGCGCCCGGGTGACGCTGCCCGCCGACGACGGCAACACCGCGTTCGTCCAGCTGTTCAGCGAGTCGGCGAGCCGGGCGATCGTGGCCGTGCCGCGCGGGCACGACAAGGCGTTCACGTCGCTCGCCGCCGAATACGGCGTGCCCTGCACGCCGATCGGCGTCACGATCGCTGAGCCGGTGCTCGAGGTGCGCGAGCAGTTCGAGATCCCGCTGGCCGAGGTGCGCGAGGCCTGGTCGTCGACGCTGCCGAAGCTGTTCGGCGGGGTGGCGGAGCTGGCCCGGCGGCACGGCGATCCGGAAGGCGCCTCGGCGCCGGTCGGCTCGGCGCCCGCCAGCGCGGCGCCCGCCAGCGCGGCGCCCGCCAGCGCGGCGCCCTCCAGCGCGGAGGCTGCCAGCGCGGAGGCTGCCAGCGCGGAGGCTGCCGGTTCGGACACGCCTGATGGGGACGAGCCGGTGCGGTCGGTGACGCTGGAGATCGCCGAGCCGACTGGCGACGCGCTGCCGGGTGGGCCGATCGAGCCGGCCACCGACTGATCCACGAACACCGATAAAGCCGGTCAGCGTCCACGCTGGCCGGCTTTCATCGTTCTGCCCATAGACGAAGATGGGGCCCGCGCAAGCGGGCCCCATCTTCTCGCTCAGTGGTGAGCTAGTTGTCCATCCAGTCGAGCGACCGGCGCTGACCGGGCTGCGACGGTTCCTGCGAGCGAGGAGCGCCGTGGCGATTCTGCTCGTTGTAGCCGCCGTGCTGGTCGTAACCGGGCTGCTCGCCGTAGCCGCCGCCGTACGGCTGGCCGCCCTGACCGCCGGCGGGCTGACCGGGCTGACCGGCGCCGTACTGCGGGTCGGGGTACTGCTGGCCGCCACCGTATTGGCCGCCGGCCGCGCCGTACTGCGCGCCGCCGCCGTACGGCTGGCCGCCCTGGCCGGCCTGTTCGCCATAGCCGGCCTGGTCGTCGTAACCGGTGCCGCCGTACTGCTGCGGCTGCTGGCCGCCGCCGTACTGGCCGGCACCGCCCTGCGGACCGTAGCCGTTGTTGCCGTCGTCCCAGCCACCCTGGGCGGCCTGCTCGCCGTAGCCGCTGCCGTACTGCTGGGCGCCGCCCGCGGCCGCGCCGCCGCCGTACTGCTGGGCGCCGCCGTACTGTCCGCCGGCCGCGCCGTACTGCTGGCCGCCGTGCTGATCGTACTCGTCGTAGCCGTCGGTGGCCGGCTGGTACATGCCGGTCGGCTCGTCGTAGCGCTGCTGCGGAGCGGGCGCCGGAGCAGCCGCCGCGCCGTAGGTGCCGGTGCCGTACGGCTCAGCGCCATACGGCTCAGCGCCATACGGCTGGCCACCGGCTGGGGCCGCACCGTAACCGCCGCCGTACTGCTGCTGACCACCGGCCGCGCCGTACGGCTGCTGGCCGCCGGCTTGGTTGTCCCAGCCGCCACCGCTGTACTGACCCGGTTGCGGAGCCGGCACGCCGTACGGGTCGGGGAACTCGTCCTCCACCACTGGACGCTGCAGCATCGTGGGTGCGTCGGACATCGGCGAGGCCGATCGCGGGGCCACCATCGTCGCGTCCCGGCCGGCCGCCATCGGCGAGGCAACCCGGGTCGCGTCGTTGAATCGGCCCTGGCTCGCCGGCACCATGCCGCCGCCGGGACCGGTGGGCATGGCGGTCGGGTCGTCCTCCGGCCCGCCGTCCTCGCCGTTGTTCTTACGGCGCATCAGGACCAGCACGATCGCGCCGATGCCGGCCGCGACGAGCAGGCCGCCGAGGATGATGAACAGCATCGAGCCGGAGCCACTGCCCGAGTCGGACGCGGTGTTCTTCGTGTCCGCGCCGGCCGCAGCCGAGTCCTCGGTGGTCGGGTCCTGCGGCACCGGGTCGAGCGCCTCCGAGCTGGCCGCCACCGTGGCGGACGCGGACGGCGTCGCCGATGCGGTCGCCTCGACGGACTTAAGGGTCAGCGGCTGGTTGACGCTCTTGCCGGCCGCCGCCTGGATCTGCACGGTGGCCGCGTTGTAGCCGTCCTTCAGCGCCCCGACCGAGATGTTGCCCGGGGTGATCGGCTGCGAGTCGGACGAGTTGAACGAGTAGCCACCGTTGCCGTTCGTGGTGGTCTGGTACGCGTGCCCGGCACTGTCCTTCATGGCGACCGCCGCGCCGGAGATGGCCTTGCCGTTCTGGTCTTTCACCTTGCCGGAGATGGACGTGACGGTCTGCGGCTTGTCCGGTCCCTTGACGTTGACGCTCTGCTGAGTGCTGTTGGTCTGGCCGTTGATGGTCGCGGAGACCGAGATGGTGACGTTCTTGCTGCCGCCGGCGTCGACGTTGGGGGCGGTCAGCTTGACCGAGAAGTCGGTGCCGCCGTCCCCGCTGACCTGGGCGATCTGGTTGCACACGTCGGCACAGGCCATGCCGGAGATCCGGATGGTGGCGGTGCTCTGCCCGCCACCGCCGCCACCGTTGTCGTTCTTGTCGGTGACCTTGAATCCCAGCTGCACACTGCCGCCGGAGAGCACGTCGGTTGGCAGGCTCGTGATCTGGACCTCTGGAGCGTCGGCCAGCGCCACCGCGGGTGCGACGACGATTACGCCGAGGACCACCGCCAGTAACGCACCGGCTTGGGCCACTCGGGCTCGTAGGTGCGTTGTCACGTCCACCGCCCTTCCGGTTGCACGGTCTGATTCCGGACTCTCTAGAGTGCCGGTTACTTCCCGCGACTAAAACACCGTCGGCCACTATGCCTTGTCGCACGTCCATTGCGCGACCCAGGGGCGAGTACCAATCTTGGTGTAGCGGGTCGTATTGTCCCGGCGTGTCCCCTGCGCACAATAGATCCGAGTCCGTGAAACAGGCGTTGGACGCGCTGGACCGCGGTGTCGAACCCGACCGTCCGGTGCTGCGTGACGCTGTGCGAGCGCTGCTGACCGAGTTGTCCCGACGAGCACCTGGCCGTTCGGTGGAGGTGCGGATTCCGCCTTTCGGTGCGATTCAGTGTGTCGCTGGTCCCAGGCACACCCGCGGCACACCGCCCAATGTGGTCGAAACGGATCCGGTCACCTGGGTGCTCGTCGCCACGGAGCGTGTGAGCTGGGCGGATGCGCTCCGTGACGGCCGCCTTCGAGCGAGCGGCAACAGGACCGATCTGACCGATTACCTTCCGTTGAACCCGCCGGACGGCGAGGAGTAGGCGGTACGCGAGCCCGAGCCGTCCCCGGTCGGCTCGCGTACACTTGGCGACCGGAGCAGACCGGCAACTTCGAGCAGATCAACAGGGAGCAACCAGGTGCCCCGAGGCGACGGACGGTTGACCGACGATCTCGATCCCCAGGAGCGTGGCCCCCAGGATGCCTGCGGCGTCTTCGGCGTCTGGGCCCCCGAGGAAGAGGTCGCAAAACTCACGTATTTCGGGCTCTTCGCTCTACAGCACCGCGGCCAGGAAGCAGCCGGCATCGCGGTGAGCGACGGCTCGGGCGTGGTGGTCTACAAGGACCTCGGCCTGGTCTCTCAGGTCTTCGACGAGCCGACCCTGGCGAGCCTGCGCGGCCACCTCGCGATCGGCCACACGCGTTACTCCACCACCGGCGGATCCAACTGGGAGAACGCGCAGCCCACGATCCGCGCCACCACGGCGGGCACGACGATCGCGCTGGCCCACAACGGCAACTTGGTCAACACGGCCGAGCTGGCCCGTGAGGTCGCCGAGCGCGGCCTCGAGGTCGACAGTGCGACCTCCGACACCGCCCTGGTGACCACTCTTCTGGCCAGCCGCCCCGACCTGTCGGTCGAGGCCGCGGCGCTCGAGGTGCTGCCCCGCCTGCGCGGCGCGTTCAGTTTCGTCTTCATGGACGAGAACACGCTCTACGCGGCGCGCGACGCCCAGGGTGTGCGTCCGTTGGTCCTCGGCCGGATGGAGCGCGGCTGGGTGATCGCCAGTGAGACCGCGGCGCTCGACATCGTCGGCGCCAGCTTCGTGCGTGAGGTCGAGCCGGGCGAGATGATCGCGGTCGACGAGCACGGCCTGCGGTCCACCCGGTTCGCCGCGCCCGATCCCAAGGGCTGTCTCTTCGAGTACGTCTACCTCGCCCGCCCGGACACCACGATCGCCGGGCGCAACGTCTACTCGGCTCGCGTCGACATCGGCCGCCGGCTCGCCAAGGAGCATCCGGTCGAAGCCGACCTGGTCATCCCGGTGCCGGAGTCGGGCACGCCGGCCGCGATCGGTTATGCCGAGGCGTCCGGCATTCCGTACAGCGCCGGCCTGACCAAGAACGCGTATGTCGGCCGCACCTTCATCCAGCCGTCGCAGACGATCCGGCAGCTGGGCATCCGGCTCAAGCTCAACCCGCTGCGCGAGGTGGTCCGGGGCAAGCGCCTGGTGGTCGTCGACGACACCATCGTCCGCGGCAACACCCAGCGGGCACTGGTCCGGATGCTTCGTGAGGCCGGTGCGCTCGAGGTGCACGTGCGCATCTCCGCGCCGCCGGTGAAGTGGCCGTGCTTCTACGGCATCGACTTCGCCACCCGGGCCGAGCTCCTCGCCAACGGCCTGGAGATCGACGGGATCCGGCGCTCGATCGGCGCCGACAGCCTCGGCTATGTTTCTATGGAAAGTCTGGTCCAGGCGACTGAGCAGCCCAAGTCTCGGCTGTGCATGGCCTGCTTCGACGGCCACTACCCGATCCCGCTTCCGGCGGACAATCTGATCGGGAAGCATGTCCTCGAGGGCGTCGGCAAGCGAGCGTCGATGCCCGCCAGCTCCGACGAGACCGCGACCGCAGCGGTTGCCGAGTTCGAGTCGGAGTATGACGATCGAGCCGCCACCCGGCTGGTTGCCAGCCCCGGCGGCGGCAACGCTCTGCAGCACCCGTGATCTTGCGAAAATAAGGGGAGAACCGTGACGCACGTGTCCGAGCGCAACAGTGCCGGATCCAACGGCGCCGAAGGCGGCGACCGCCGGCCGTGGACGGCCGGCGCCGGCCGGGGTGGCGCTCGCAAGCGTGCGGTGACGTACGCGGAGGCCGGTGTCTCGATCGAGGCTGGCGACCGCGCGGTGGAGCTGCTGAAGTCAAAGGTGAAAAAGACCACTCGCCCCGAGGTGATGGGCGATCTGGGCGGTTTCTCCGGTCTGTTCCGGCTGAACACGGCAAAGTACAAGAGCCCGATCCTGGCCTCGTCGACTGACGGCGTCGGCACCAAGCTGGTGATCGCTCAGCAGCTCGACATCCACGACACGATCGGCATCGACCTGGTCGCGATGGTCGTCGACGACCTGGTGGCCTGCGGCGCCGAGCCGCTGTTCCTGCTCGACTACATCGCCTGCGGCGAGGTCGTGCCGGACAAGGTTGCCGAGATCGGCGCCGGCATCGCGGACGGCTGCCGTTACGCCGGCTGCGCGCTGCTCGGTGGCGAGACGGCTGAGCACCCCGGCGTGCTGCGCCCGGACGAGTACGACGTCTCGGCCACCGGCGTCGGTGTGGTCGAGGAGAGCGAGATCCTGGGCCGCGAGCGGGTCGAGGTGGGCGACGCGGTGATCGCCATGCGCTCCTCCGGCCTGCACTCCAACGGTTACTCGCTGGTGCGGCACGTGCTGCTGGGCGCGGGCCGGATGCGGCTGGACTCGGTGGTCGACGACTTCGGCTCGCAGCGCACCCTCGGCGAGGAGCTGCTCACCCCCACCAAGATCTACGCCAAGGACTGCCTCGGCCTGATCGAGGAGACCGACGTCCGGGCCTTCTCGCACGTGACCGGCGGAGGCATCCCCGGCAACCTGGTCCGCGTCCTCCCCGAGCACGTGGACGCCGTGGTCGACCGCTCGACCTGGCGCCCGCAGCCGATCTTCGACCTGATCCAGGCCAAGGGACGGATCGAGGACAACGAGATGGAAGCCACGTTCAACATGGGCGTGGGCATGTTCGCGGTCGTCTCCGCCGACGACGCCGACCGGGCGATGGCCTATCTGACCGGCCGCGGCGTCGAGGCGTGGCAGGTGGGCGAGGTTATCGAGGGCACCGGCGAGGTGCAGATGATGGGCCAGTACACCCGGGGCTGACACGAGAAGTGCGTCTATCCGCATGCGTCGATTTATCGGGGCATGCGGATCTTCGCTTCCCGGGGGTGGACCACTCGGCCTAGCCTGACTCCGTGGGCGGACGGGGGTGCACAAGATGACAACTGCCTGGAGCGGGATGCGCGGCATCTCGAGCGTCCCTACCTATGTCGTGATGCAGCCCACCACGCTGTGCAACCTCGACTGCTCCTACTGCTATCTCCCGTTCCGCGCCGCCGACAAGCGGATGCCGGTCGAGGTGGCCGAGGCCGTCGCCGCCGAGGTGGCCGGCTTCGCCTCGGCCGGGCGCTTCTCCGTCGTCTGGCACGGCGGTGAGCCGCTGGCCGCCGGCCGGGAGCACCTGGCCGCGCTGCTGGCCCCGTTCGGCGAGGGTGTCGAGCACCACGTGCAGACGAACGCCACACTGATCGACGACGCCTGGTGCGCGTTCTTCGCCGAGCACGGGATGCGGGTCAGCGTGAGCGTGGACGGGCCCCGGGCGCGTAACGGGGAGCGGGTCACCCGCGGCGGCAAGCCCGCCTACGACCGGATCCTGCGCGGCGTCGAAGCGCTCCACCGGCATGAGATCCCGTTCTCGGCGCTCTGCGTCGTGGGCGACCCGCGTGCGGGCGTCGCCGCCGAGCTGTACGAATACTTCCTGACCCTGGGTTGCGAGGTGCTCGGGATCAACGTCGAGGAGCAGGAAGGCGTCAACCTCCGGGGCAACCGGCACGACCCGGCCGACGTGACCGCCTTCTGGGCCGAGCTGGTCACCGCCTGGCGCCGCGATCCGCGCATCCACCTGCGCGAGGTGGAGTGGTCGCTGCGCTACGCGGGCGCGGTGCTCGACGGCACCGCGGACGAGCTGCTGCCGCGCCGGCTCGACCCGATCCCGACGATTGCCCATGACGGCTCGGTGGTGCTGCTCTCGCCCGAGCTGGCCGGTTTCCACGACCTCCGGTACGGCGATTTCACCAGCGGCAACGTGCTCACCACCCCGTTGCGCGAGATCCTGGCCCGGGCGGCGGAGACGCCATGGATCGCCGAATTCCTACGTGGCGTCGAGGATTGCCGTGCACGCTGCCCCTACTTCGGCTTCTGCGGAGGCGCCCACGCGGCGAACCGTTACTTCGAGCGGGGCAGATTCGACGTGACCGAGACCGAGCACTGCCGTAACAGCAAGATTCGCCTACTGGAGGGAGTGTTGGATCATGCCCGAGATCACCAACCCACGGCCGTCTGAGGACGTCGATCCGGTGACGGCAAGGGTGCACGACACCCGGGCCGGGCTGGCCTCGCTCATCGGGGAGGCAGAGGCGGCCCGCGCACGGCGCGCTGAAGGCACGCCGGAGGAAGATGGCTCGGCGGTGTGCGCCTGGAACCACTTCGAGAACATCCCCACGTTCTACAACTGGAACAACCGCCCACGCTGACGGCCGGTGCCAGTTCGAAGCCCACGCGGGCCCCAACCCGCGTGGGCTTCCGTGTTCGTTGAACCGTGGGAAATGTGACCGCGACACACACGCGAGCACGCGGTCAACCGCGTGCTCTGTGCGATGCAGGTCAGCGCCTTGTCGGCGACCAGGAATCCTGGTCGTCCTCCGCGTCGTCCTCGTCGTCGTCGACGAACTCTTCGTTGTCGTCGTCGAAGTGATGGTCGGACTTACTGGCACCCGCCAGTTCGCGCTGCAAGGCGGTGAGGTCGGTGTTCGGGGAGTGGTACTTCAGCTCCCGGGCCACCTTCGTCTGCTTGGCCTTAGCACGGCCGCGCCCCATGGCTCGACCCCCTCGCACAGAATTCGGGGCAGCCCGAAGGCGGGCCCCGATGACGTCAGGCATCTCTCGTGGGTCTTACGGTACATGGACGATGCCGCCTTCGGCACCTCGGGTTGCGTGTGACACTGCCGCGCGTCGCGGTTTTCCTCTCCGGAACGCGCGGCACGTCACAAACCGCGCTCAGCCGAGGTAGATGGCGCGCAGTCGACCGACCTCCGCCATGCGCTGTTCGGCGAGTCGGTCAGCGGCCACGGCGGGCGAAACGCCCTCCTCATCGGCGAGCCGGAGGATGCGCTGGGTGGTCTCGAAGATGCCGGTGGCGCGCAGCTTGGCCCGCTCGAAGTTGAAGCCCTCGATCTCGTCCGCGACCTGGATCACACCGCCGGCGTTGAGCACGTAATCGGGCGTGTAGAGGATGCCCCGCTCTTCCAGGGACTTCTCGATGCCGAGGTGGGCCAGCTGGTTGTTGGCGCCACCGGCCACCACCTTGGCCCGCAGCACCGGGACGGTGTCGTCGTCCAGGGCGCCGCCGAGCGCGCAGGGCGCGTACACGTCGATGTCGGAGGTGATCAGCTCGTGGGTGTCGGCGACCAGCCGGATCTGCGGGTGGGTCGCACGGGCCCAGGCCAGGGCGGCCTCGTTCACGTCGGTGGCCACCACCGTGGCGCCGTCGGAGAGCAGGTGGCCGGCCAGATATTTGCCGACCTTGCCGAGGCCCGCGATGCCGACCGTGCGGCCGGACAGCGTCGGTGAGCCCCAGGTGTGCTCGGCCGCGGCCCGCATGCCCTGGAAGACGCCCCAGGCGGTCAGAATGGAGGAGTCGCCGGCGCCGCCGTGCTCGAGGCTGCGGCCGGTGACGTAGCGAGTCTCGCGGGCGATGACGTCCATGTCCGGCACGTAGGTGCCGACGTCGCAGGCGGTGTAATAGCGCCCGGCCAGCGACTGGACGAAGCGGCCGTAGGCCCGGAGCAGGCCCTCGGACTTGGCCCGGGCCGGGTCGCCCCAGATCACTGCCTTGCCGCCACCCAGGTCGAGACCGGCGAGGGCGTTCTTGTAGGCCATGCCGCGGGACAGCTTCAGCACATCGGCGAGGGCGGCGGCCTCGCTCTCGTACGGATAGAAGCGGGTGCCGCCGAGTGCCGGGCCCAGCGCGGTGGAATAGATGCCGATGATCGCCTTCAGGCCGGTCTGCCGGTCTTGGCAGAACACGACCTGTTCGTGCCCGCTGGCGTCGGTGCCGTCGGTGTCGAACACGCCCATCGCTGTTCTCCTGATCCTGGGTCGAGGCCTTTGTGAGGCCGGGGTGCCCGACGGGGTAAGCCGGACATAGCGAGCCTAGTAGGGGTTACCGCAAGGGGATTACGTCCGCGCGGGAAGTTCCATGGGGCCGAATTCGTGAAAGGATCGCGCCGTGCCGTCACTGTTCGCGTCGTACCTACGGGTTTACGAACCGCTGACCGCGTTCGACCGCGACCGACAGATCTTCTGGCGTCGGTACGCCCGAGAGGGCCGCGCTTTGGGCCCGGTCGACGGCCCGGTCAAGCAGCGCACCGCCGTGCTCGAGGCGCTCGGGGCCGGCTGGACGCGGCTGCCCGACCTCCCCGACGAGGCTTACGTGCTGGAGACCGGCGACACCCTGCTGGTCTGCCCGTGGAACCTGCGCCTGCGGGTGGCCGAGGCGGCGCTCAATGCCCGCGATGGCGTGCCCACCGTGCTGGCCGACGCATTCGTGCCGCCGGTGCTGGCCGGCCAGGCTCGCGCGATCGTGGAGGACTGGCGCAGTGGCGCCAAGGTCCTCGAGCACGGCGTTCCCCGGGTGCACGAGCAGATCGCCACCTGGGGCGTGCCACTGCGCTGGTTCGTCTTCGTCGACCTGGAGGAGCGGGAGATCGCGCTCGAGCCGGGCCGGCGCACCCTGCGCTACCGCACCGAGATCTCCAAGGCCCGGCGCCGGGCGCACCGTGCCGTTTCGGTGCTGCGCAAGTCGCTGGGGGACGCGCCGATCACCGAGGCGGTCGAGGAAGGCACTCGCTGGCTGGAGGAGTTCCACCCGCGGTCGGTGGTCGAACTCGACTACGGCGGCCTCGTCAACCTCCTCCCGGATGACGTCCTGTCCGAGGACGATTCACCCGGATTGGTGGCCGCCGGTCTGTCCGCGTTGTCGCGCGGCGACGCGGACGCAGCGTCGACGGCGTACGAGAAGCTCGTCGAGCGGTGGCGCGCGGTGCAACTTCTCGAACGCTGCAACTGAGCTGCGTAAATACGGACAGAAGGGCATGATTCACTGCCCGGGCAAGCCTCGTGGGAACGCTCCCGAAGTGAACACTCTTCGTAATCAATGCTAGGCGAAGCGTGATAATCGGACTAAACGAGGCACTATCTGGCGTAGAAAACACGTAAAAATCGGGCATGCTTCATCCGTCTATCTGGGGACCTTCGTCCGTTCGGCCCATGTCGGACATCGGGGACTAGCCGGACCATGAGAGACGCACCGGCCGGCGGGACCCCGGCCGATGTCTATAGGTACCTGTGGAGGAGTGACCGATGGCATCGCGTACGCACGATCCTGAGCCGCTACTAACCCCGGCCGAGGTGGCGTCGATGTTCCGCGTCGACCCGAAGACCGTCACCCGGTGGGCGAAGGCCGGCAAGCTCAGTGCAATCCGCACGCTGGGCGGCCACCGCCGTTACCGGGAGTCGGAGGTTCGTGCCCTGCTGCAGGGGCAGATTCCCACGCAGCGTCAAGGCGACTGAACGGACCTCGGTCGACAAGGACGAGATCGATGCAAGGGGCGAGCGCTGGGGAAGGCGATCGCCCCTTCTTCGTCTTTCGAGGCGAGCAGTTACGAGACCAAAATGATTACTGTCCCGTCGGCGCCACGGCGTAGCCGGCTGCCGATCAGGGTCATCCGGCCCATCAGGCCATATTTGCGGGTCAGCGCCTTGGTGACCCGGGGCGTGTCGGAAGCGTCGCCCAGCCGGGCGGTCGCCTCGACCGCCTCGCCGACGTTGTTGCCGCGCATGTCGCAGGCGGCCACCGTGACCCGTCCGCTGTTGCGGATGCGCTTCACCTTCCCGCTGTCACGGACGGTCCAGAACCCCAGGCCGGCGCCGTCGGGCATCACCCAGATCGGGGTCGACACCGCCCGGCCGTCTCGGCGGAACGTGGTGAGCAGGACGTACTTCTCGGAACCGAGTTGCTCCAGCGACGGCATGAGCCAAGAGTAGTGACCATGGAGCAGCCGCCGATAGGAGACGTCTTCGGTGAGATGATCCGGGATGCGCATGCCGTGCGCACCGGGGTCGGACCGCGACCGCTGGCCGGAGGCCGGGTGCCGCGACCGGTCATCGAGGTGATCGAGCGGGACGACGGCCTGATCAACGGCGCGCCCGCCGACCACTACCTGGGCGGTCCGAAGGAATGGCAGCCGCACGACCATCGCGCGATCAAGCTCTGCCGTGGCCAGGTGCTCGACATCGGCACCGGCGCGGGCCGGGTCGCGATCGAGCTTCAGCGGCGCGGGATCGCGGTGACCGGCCTGGACACCTCGCCCGGCGCGATCGAGATCGCCCGGCGGCGCGGCTTGCGCGACACGGTGGTCACGACCATTGATGCGTACGCCGCCGGCGCGACCACCCGATACGACACGTTCCTGCTGCTCGGCAACAACCTCGGGCTGTTCGAGAGCCGGGAACGCGCTCCGGTGCTGCTCGACGCACTGGCTCGCCTGGCCAACCCGGGCGCCCGGATCGTGGCGCAGGGCACCGACCCCTACGGCACCACCGACCCGGTGCACGTCGCCTATCACCGGCGTAACCGGGACAGCGGCCGGATCGGCGGCCAACTGCGGCTACGCCTGCGTTACCGGCTGCTGGCGACCGAGTGGTTCGACTACCTGAACTGTTCGCCGGCCGAGCTGGAGGAGCTGGTCAAGGGCAGCCGCTGGCAGGTTGTCTCGATCGATGACCGGGACCGTCCTTACTACCTTGCGGTTCTGGAGTTGATGCCGTGACCGCACTCACCCGCGAACAGGTTCGGGCCAGCCGCCGGATCTCGATGGTCCTGCGGCACCGGCCGGAGTCGGCCGGCCTGAGACTCGACGCTAACGGCTGGGTGCCGGTCGCCGACCTGCTCCGGGCGCTGGGCCTGACCCGCGCCGAACTCGACGTGATCGTCGAGAACAACGACAAGTCCCGGTTCGCGATCGACCGCCGCGCCGACGACGCCGACTGGATCCGGGCCAGCCAGGGGCATTCCAGCCGGGTCGCGGTCGATCTCGGCCTGCCTCCGGCCGATCCGCCCGCCGTGCTGTTCCACGGCACGCCGGTGTCCAACGTCGGCTCGATCCGCCGCGAGGGTCTGCGGTCGCGCAGCCGCCATCACGTACACCTCTCGAAGGATGTGCCGACCGCGCTGGTCGTCGGCCGGCGCCGGTCGGCCGAGGTGGCCGTCTTCGAAGTGGCCGCGGCGGCGATGGCTGAGTCCGGGCATGTGTTCCACCGCAGTGACAACGGCGTGTGGCTGACCTCCGAGGTGCCGGCCGGGTACCTCTCGCTAAAACCGACAAATCCGTAATCTTCCTGGTTGATCTACCATCCTAAGTGGCCGAACGGCCCGGCGAGCCGCCCGCCCGATTAGCGTGGTGGCATGGCGAGGATCACCCGGCGTGAGCTGATGAACCTCCTCGGTACGTTCGGTGTCGTCGCCGCCCTCGCCGGACTGGCATTCGGACTGCCGGCCGTCGACCGCGCGCTCTCCGCCGAACGCCCGCTGCAGGCCGGCGTCGCCGTCGATGTCGGCGCCGGCGTGACCGTCGTGCCCCCGCCCGGCGCCACCCTCGACGTCACCGGCACCCGCCCGGGCGACTCGATGGGATCCGTGTTCTTCCGGATCGGGGCGGTTCAATATCGGATCGCGGTGCGCCCGTTCGAGGGCGACCTCGAGACCGCCGCGGCCCAGCTCCGTCAGCGGATCACCGGCAACCGCGGCTACCAGGTCGCCAGCGCCCAACTGGCGGTCGACACCGCGGATGGGCTGGCCGGCCTGCAGGGTGGTTACACCGCACCCGGCCGCGGCGGACGGTACGCGGTCTTCGTCGGCGACCGCCGCACCATCGAGATCCTGATCAGCGGCAACGACCTCGACCTGGGCCGCACCCTGCCGCAGATCGAGGCGAGCACCCGCACCCTGCGGATCGACGGGACGGCCAAGTGATCGCGGACGAGGTTCGCCCGGGCCGGGCGGCGGCGCTCGCCGGGGTTCCGGCTTTCTGGGTGGTGGCCGCGTTGCTGATCGCCGGGGCGGTGCGGATGGTGCAGATCACCGGCCGCTTCGTCACGGCGTACCCCATCGCGAC
This sequence comes from Actinoplanes sp. NPDC026619, assembly GCF_040638295.1. Lineage (NCBI taxonomy): Bacteria > Bacillati > Actinomycetota > Actinomycetes > Micromonosporales > Micromonosporaceae > Actinoplanes > Actinoplanes sp. NPDC026619. Next base: position 13,378 of record NZ_JBEZYA010000028.1, on the reverse strand, counting down.
GCTTGTTGCCGTGCTGCTTTTCGCCGCGCTAGCCGTGCCGTTCTGGCTGGTCGTCCAGGAGCTCGACTTCCTCGAGCGGGAACCGACCGAGCTGCTGGTGCTGGCCTTCGCGTGGGGTGGTCTGGTCGCCACCAGCGTCTCCATCCCCGGCAGCACCGCCCTGGAGAACCTCGTCGCCAAGCTCGGCTCGCCACAACTGGCCGCGGGCTGGGGCGCCGCGCTGGCCGCGCCGGCGGTCGAGGAGGCGGCCAAGACCCTGGGCGTGGTCGCGATCGTGCTGATCGCCCGGCAGCAGATCAACAGCGTGCTGGACGGCGTGGTCTACGGCGCGATGGTGGGTCTCGGCTTCCAGATCGCCGAGGACATCGTCTTCGCGGTCGGCTCGGTCGCGCTGGCCGGCCAGGGCGACCGGGTGCAGCCGGTGATCACCACGTTCCTGCTGCGTGGCTTCCTGGCCGGGGTGTGGAGTCACACGCTGTTCGGCGCGCTGGCCGGCGCCGGCATCGGCTATCTCGTGGTGCGCCGCGACCGGGGGCTCGCCCGCCGCGTCGGGGTGGCGGCGCTGGCCCTGCTGGGCGCGTGGGCCTCGCACGCGCTGTGGAACTCGCCGCTGCTCAGCGACGGCCTCGGCAACGGCGCGGTCGCGCTGCTCGCCGTGCTGGTGCTCAAGGGCCTGCCGCCGCTGCTTCTGATCTTGTGGCTGGTGCGGCTCGCGCACGATCGCGAGGCGGATTACTACGTCGCCCGGCTCGCTACGCTCGGCGATCCCGAGCTGATCACGGACGGCGAGATGAAGGTGCTGGGCTCGGGTTCGGCGCGGGCTTCCGCCCGCCGTCTCGCCGGGGAGCGGGCCGGTGCCGCGGGCCGCCATGCCGTACGCCGTCTGCAGCGCGCGCAGGCCCGGCTGGCCGTCGAGCTGAGCCGCGAGGTGCCGACCGCCTCACTGAGTTGCGAGCAGATCCGGGTGCAGCGCCAGGTGTTGCGCGGCCTGGGCCATCCGGAGGCGATCGCCGGCCCGCGATCGTGGCGCCATACGGCCTCCACGGTCGCCACCACGCTGGTGGCGATCGCCGTCCTCTGGGTGGCGCTGTCCGCCTTGGGCGGCGCTTAAGGGCTCAGGACGCGGGCGGAAGGCCGCCGTCGCCGTCGACGATGGTTTCCGGGTTGCCGTCCTGGTCGAGGTCGACCATCGTGATGTCGACCTTGCCGTCACCGTCGGTGTCGAACTGGAACAGGTCGGGCTTGCCGTCGCCATCGGTGTCGGACACCCACACGTCCGGCTTGCCGTCGCCGGTGGTGTCGTTGGCGATGAGGTCGACGCGGTCGTCGCCACGCGTCTCGACGGTCTCCTGCGGCTCGGTCATGTGATCTCCTCAAGGGGCTGTTCGGTCATGCGAACAGTAGGGCTACCCGGCCACCTGCGCGAGCCGGCCGTTGTGATCGAAGTCGCAGGAAAGCCGCGCACCGGCAGGTAACGTTGCCCGTCATGGATATCGCGGCCGAGAGCATCAAGGACCTCTTCAGCGGGGGCGGTGGTGAGCTCGGCAAGCGGATGGGCATCGAGATCACCGAGGCCTCGCCGGAGCGGATCGTCGGCACCATGCCGGTCGAGAACAACACCCAGCCGTACGGCCTGCTGCACGGCGGCGCCTCCTGCGTGCTGGCCGAGACGCTCGGCTCGGTGGGCGCGGTGCTGCACGGGCAGACCGTCGACCGTCCGTTCGCGGTGGGCGTCGACATCAACGCCACCCATCACAAGGGCGCCCGTTCCGGGGTCGTCACCGGGGTCGCGACGCCGGTGCACCGCGGGCGCACGATGGCCACCTACGAGATCGTCATCACCGACGACTCCGGGGAACGGGTGTGCACGGCGCGGATCACCTGTCTTCTGCGCGGAGCGTGAATTTCCGTGCCAGCTGAGCCGTCAGCGAGCGCGCCTTGACCGGTCCACGTACCTTTCTTCACGTGACGGAGGTACCACAGCACGCGTTCGACGACGCGGCGCTCGTCCTGCAGAGTGCGCTCAGCGGCGACAGCGACGCGGTGGTCGGCACGTTCGACGCGGTAGTCGATCGCTCCGGCGTGGTCGGGGCGTATGACGTGGCCTGGTGCCTGGCCGCCACCATGGTCGGCCAGGTGCCGATCGGTGGGGCATGGACCCTCGACTTCCCGGGGATCGACGACGCGCGTTACGACAAACGCTGGGTCGCCCGGTTCGTCAGCGCGTATGTGAACGGCGACATCTCCACCGGCGAAGCCCTGTTCGGCGCGGCGATCGCCGACGGCCAGCTGCCCGACTGCCTGCTCGCCCTCGCCGGCTCGACGGTCGCCACCCTGCGGCACCGCGCCGCCTAGTTTTTCTTGAGGTAGAGCGCTTTCGCGTACTGCGCGGCGGCCGCCTCGTTGTACATCGACGCCTGCGCCATGTACCACTCGTTGTCGGACAGCGCCTTCTTCGCCTGCGTGGTGGCCGACCAGCGGATGTCGGCGTCTATCTCGGACAGGCCGCGGGCCTTGAACTGCCGCCGCAACGCCATCTTCCCGGAGCGGAACGCCTCGGCCGCCTCCTCCGCCGTCTTCATGGCGGCGAAGCCCTTCTCGCTGAGCGCCTCGGCCAAGCTCCACGCCGCCTGCTCCGCGGCGCTGGTGAACGTCAGCACACTGTTCCTCCTATCATCGATCGATGTTGCTGCTCATCGACCTGGACAACACTCTCGTTGACCGCACGGCGGCCTTCAAGAGCTGGGCGGAGGCCCGGTTCGGCCGGTCACACGTGGCGTGGCTGGCGGATGCGGACGGTAACGGCTACACCCCGAGGGAGGTGGTCGCGGCCCGGATCGCTGCCCGTTTTGGCGTTGACGAGCGAGAGATCCTTAATGACTTGCGAGCCGGGATGGTCGACTACCTGACGCTCGACCCGGCGGTGGAATCGGCGCTGGTCGCCGCGTCGGCCGCGGGATATGTCCCCTTTGTAGTCACGAACGGCGCCGTGGCTCAACAGGAGTCCAAGCTGCGGCGTACCGGCCTCGACCGGCTCGTCGCCGGCTGGACCATCTCCGAGGGCGCCGGGGCGCGCAAACCGGACCGGCGCATCTTCGAGACGGCCGCCGCGGCGGCCGGCCTTCCCCTCTCCGCCGACGGCTGGATGGTGGGCGACAACGAGGAGAACGACGTGGGCGGTGGCGCAACGGCCGGATTGCGTACGGGATGGGTCGCCAACGGCCGCGAGTGGCCCGCCCACCTGGCCTACCGCCCCACCGCGACCGCGGCAAATTGCGCCACCTTGCTCGAACAGGTAATCCGGTTAGCGTGAGCAGGGTGCGTCGGCTGAGCACCCTGTTGCTGCTCGTCCTGGTGGCGGGCTGCTCCGCGACGCCGTCGCCCGCCCCGACCTCGTCGCCGCCCGCCCCGACGCCGACCGTTGCGCAGTCGTGTCCGTCCACGGCTGACCTGCCGGCGGACGGTGAGCGGCAGGGCGTCGGTGACGGTGTGACGTTGTGGGCGCTCTTCTTCGCCGGCCGGGCGGTCGCCGGCCAGGAGATCAAAGTCGTCTGGCGGATGACCGGCGCCGGCGACCTGACGATGACCGCGACCGGCCCCGACGGCATCATCCGGAAACCGGCCTGGGGCCCGGAGGCGCACGGCGGGAGCTCCTACACCCGCCCCGGCGACGAGTGGGGCACGGGGTGGATCTTCCCCCGGTCGGGTTGCTGGACCGTCAACGCGTCCCGCGGCTCAGGGCGGGCTCACTTGGTCTTACGGGTTGCCTAGTCGTTCGAAGGGCTGGTTTGGACTAACGGCCCATCGACGACGTTGTGTAACGCGGTAATGGTGTATCGGTGACTGAACCGCATTCCCGCCGCCCGGTCCTGGTGGCATCGATGGTGGCGCTGGGCGTCTTCGCCGTGGGCGCTGCCGGCGCAGCGACCTTCAACGCCTTCGCCGGCGCCAATCCGAGACCCGCTTCGGCCGCTGCGGACATATCGTCCGCGGGAAACCCGGTGCCGCCCGCCGAGATCCCGCCGTCGATCGAGCTCGACCCGGCCGACCCGGCGGCGACGGCCACCGGGGTTCGCACGCGCACCACCGCGCCGACCACCAAGCGCCCGACCACGTCCAAGCCCGCCCGGGACAGCGAGTTCCCACCGCCGCCGCAGAAGCCGATCCCGACCAGGACGATCACCGCCGCCCCGGCCCCGTCCTATCAGGAAGACGTGGAGGCGGACGAGCCATGCGCCCCGGAGGGCGCGGTCGGCCACACCTCGGACGGCACCTTGATGTCCTGCGACCAACTGGGCACCGACCAGCGAAACCGCTGGACCGAGGTGATCCCACCCCCGCCGCTGAAGTAGCCGGCCGGCGCGGGCTTCTGAGCGGGCGCGGGGTCCGCCGGCCCCGGCGTTAAGACGGACGCAACGGGCCGGCGGACCCCGCTGGACCCGCCCAGGCGTACCAGGCGGGGGTCACGGCCGCAGCCACACCGCCTCGTCCCGGTGTGACTCCAGGGGGCCCGGGTAGTCGAGACCGTTGCGAACCTCGTCGGGCAGTCGCCACGGCTCGTGGACCGATGGGCCCTCGATCGCCTTGAGTTCGGGTATGTAGCGCCGAACGTACACGCCTTCGGGGTCGAAACGGTGGGCCTGCCGGATCGGATTGAAGCGACGGTAAGGGCGGCTGTCGTTGCCGGTGCCGGCCACCCACTGCCAATTGCCGGAATTGTTCGGAACGTCCCCGTCGAGCAGCCAGCGGAAGAACCACTGCAGGCCGAGCCGCCAGTCGATCCCGAGGTGCTTGGTCAGGAACGCGGCGGTGATCAGGCGGGCCCGATTGTGCATCCAGCCCTCGGCGCGCAACTGCCGCATCCCGGCATCGACGACCGGCACCCCGGTCAGACCGTCCTGCCAATGCTTCAGCGCATCCGGATCGTCTCGCCATTCGTCGGAGGCGCCGGGGCGATAGGCCTCGGTCGAGATTCGCGGGAAAGCGTTGACGACCTGGTAATAGAAATCGCGCCAGCACACCTGGCGGACAAACGGCTCGGCGCTGCGCTTCTTCGCCGCCTCGGCGACGGCCAAGGGCGAGAGACAACCGAAGCGGAGGTACGGGCTGAGCCGGCTCGTGGCATCGCCGGGCATGTCGTCGTGCCTGTCCCCGTACTCGTCAATCGCGTGCAACCACGACGAAAGCCGCCGCCGGCCCGCGGTTTCGCCGCCCTCGGCGGCTTCCGGTGAATGCCCGCCGGGAATCGCCGGCAGACGCCCGGCCGCCAGGCCCGAAGGCAGTTCTATTTTACGTGGGGTGGCCACCTCGTCGCGCCATTTCGCCGACTGCCAGGACCGGAAATAGGGGGTGAAGACCCGATAGGCCGGCCCGCCTCCGCCCGGTCGCAAGGTGCCCGGATCGACCACGGTCACGCCGGGAAAGAGGCGCAGCGCGATGCGCTGCCGATCACATTCTTCTTGCAGCCGGGTTTCGCGCTTTTTGGCGTACGTCGTGACGTCCGCGGCCATCCCGATCATGGTCGCCCCGACCTCGCCGGCGAGTTTGATCGTCTCGGCCACCGGATCTCCGCTGCGCAGCACGAGGTCGCCGCCCCGGCCACGCAATGATTCGCACAGGTCGGCGAGGGCCTGGTGCAGGAAGCGGTTCCGGTTCGGCGAGAGCGTGGACAGCGCGGGGTCGAGGACAAACAGCGGGACGACCCGGTCGGCGTTCGCGCAGGCCGCGGCGAGGGCCGGGTTGTCGTGGACCCGCAGGTCGCGGGTGAGCAGGACGACTGCGGTTCGCATCAGGCGGCCACCGGGGTGCCGGGGCGGGTGAGCAGGCTGCGCACCGCAACCGCGGCCCGGCGGGAGTTGGGCACGGTCGCGCGGCGGGTGAAGACGTCGTGATCGTTCGCTTCGACCTCGGCGAGGATGCCGCCGTAGAGCAGGTAGGCGGTGCGCATGCAGGCTTGCGACGCCGGTTCGAGGAGCGGGATGCCGGGGGCGGCCAGGCGATAGTGCTCGCGGGCACGGCTCACCTCGTACGCAATCAGTGGCTTGACCTTAGGGTTTCCGGGTTTGAGGTCATCCGGGGTGAGGCCGAAGCGGTCGAGATCTTCCCGGGGGAGGTAGACGCGGCCGCGTTCGAGGTCCTCGGCGATGTCGCGGATGAAGTTGGTGAGCTGGAACGCGAAGCCGAGCTGGCGAGCGGGCTCGCGCGCGGCGGCCGGATCGGTGGAGCCGAGGATAGGCAGCATCATCGTGCCGATCACCGCGGCCGAGCCGTCCATGTATTCGAGCAGGTCGTGGTAGGTGTCGTAGGACGTGATCGTCAGGTCCATCGCCATCGAGCGCAGGAACGTGGCGAAGTCGTCGACGTCGAGATCGAACACCGCGATGGTGTGCAGCACGGCCGGCAGCAGCGGGTCGTCGACCTTCTCACCGCGTAGGCCGGCCACGAAGCGCTCGGACCATTCGGTCAGCCGCTCGGCCTTTCGGTCCTCGGTGCGGTCGACGATCTCGTCGGCGTAGCGGGTGAAGCCGTAGAGGGCGTGCACGTGGCGGCGCTTCCAGGCCGGCAGCAGCCGGGTCGCCAGGTAGTAGGTGCGGCCATGTTGTTTGTGCAGCACGCGGCAGCGCTCGTAGGCACCGGCGAGATCCACTTTTCTCTCCCAAAATCGACGCACGAATCGACGCAACCCCAGAACCAGGGTACGGTACGTCTCGTGGTTCACGACACGCTCGAGGGAAACCGGCGCCGCGGATTACCCCGCCAGGCCAGCCGGCATTCCACCCTGATCGATGCCGTCGAGGGCACCCTCGCCGACTTCCTGGCCGCCCAGATCATCGGGCTCGACGCCGTCGACCCGGCCCTCGGCGGCCTCGCCCGCACCACACGGGATCTGGTGCTGGCAGGTGGGAAGCGGCTGCGCCCCACGTTCGCCTACTGGGGGTGGCGTGGGGCGACCGGCCCGGGCGAAACGCTCGGCCCGGTGCTGCCGGCGCTGGCCGCCCTCGAGCTGATGCACACGTTCGCGCTGGTGCACGACGACGTCATGGACGAGTCGGCCACCCGCCGCGGCCGGCCCACCGCGCACCGGCTCTTCGCCGGCCAGCACAGCCGGGCCGGGCGGATCGGCGATGCCGGCCGCTTCGGCACCACCGCGGCGATACTGGTCGGCGACCTGTGCCTGGTCTGGGCCGATCAGCTGCTGGCCCGCACCCCGCTGCCGACCGCGACGGTGTTCGCGGTCCGCTCCTGCTACGACCGCATGCGCGTCGAGGCGGTCGCCGGGCAATACCTCGACGTTCTCGGCGAGCACGAGCCGGAAGCGTGGTCCGCCGAGCGGGCGATGCTGGTCGCCCGGCTCAAGACGGCCAGTTACACCGTGCAGCGGCCGCTTCAGTTCGGCCTCGCGCTGGCCGGCCCGCTCGACTCCGACCTACATGACGTCTACGGCCGGTACGGCGAGCTGGTCGGCGAGGCCTTCCAACTGCGCGACGACCTGCTCGGTGTCTTCGGCGACCCGGAAGTCACCGGGAAACCGGCCGGTGACGACCTGCGCGCCGGCAAGCCCACCACCCTGCTGTTGCTAGCCAGACAGCTCGCTACCCCCGCGCAGCGAGCGGAGCTGGCCCTGGACCCCGCCGGAGCTGTCAACCCCGCCGACGGCTCCGGCGGGCCAAGCCTTTCGGGAATGGCTGATCTGATCAGGGAGACCGGCGCACTGGCGCAGGTCGAGGACATGATCCAGGAGCGGGTCGCGACCGCGGTGGCGTTACTGGCCGACACCCCGATGGATGCCGAGGCCCGCAGCACTCTGACCGAGCTGGCCGTTCGCGCCACGCAGCGCCCGGCATGATGTCCGGCATGCGAACCGTTGTTGGTCCCACCGAACGCGTGGTGGTCGTCGGCGCCGGACTCGCCGGGCTGGCCTGTGCGCTGCACCTGGCCGGGGCCGGGCGGCAGGTCACGGTCGTCGAGCGCGAGTCGGTTCCCGGCGGTCGTGCCGGGCGGCTGTCGCTGTCGGGCTACGAGTTCGACACCGGCCCGACGGTGCTGACCATGCCGTCGCTGATCGAGGAGCCGCTCGCCGCGGTCGGTGAGCGATTGTCCGATTGGCTGGAGCTGACCTCTCTCGACCCGGCATACCGGGCTTATTATCCCGACGGCTCCACTCTGGATGTTCGCACCGACACGGTCGCGATGGCCGCGGAGATCTCCCGGGTGTGCGGGCCCCGCGAAGCCGACGGCTACCTGCGCTTCGTCGAGTTCGCCCGCCAGTTGTGGGAGCTGGAACGCGACCACTTCATCGGCCGCAACCTCGACACCCCGGTCGACCTGGTCAACCTCAACCTGCTGAAACTCCTCGGCATGGGCGGGTTCCGCCGGCTGCACCCCAAGATCGCATCGTTCTTCCGCGACCCGCGCACCCAGCGGATCTTCTCGTTCCAGGCGATGTACGCCGGCCTCGCCCCGCACGACGCCCTCGCGATCTACGCGGTCATCGCCTACCTCGATTCGGTCGCCGGCGTCTACCACCCCAAGGGCGGCATGCACGCCGTTCCGAAGGCACTCGCCGGCGCGGCCGAGAAGCACGGCGTGACTTTCCGTTACGACACCACCGTCACGCGCGTCGAGATCACCAACGGCCGCGCCACCGGCGTGATCACCGCCGACGGCTCCCGTATCCCCGCCGACGTCGTCGTGCTCAACCCCGATCTGCCGATCGCCAACCGCGATCTCCTGCCGCCACGGCGGCAACGCCACCTGCGCTACTCACCCTCCTGCGTGGTGCTGCACATCGGTTCCAAGCAGACGTACGGCAAGATCGCCCACCACAACATCCATTTCGGTACGCAGTGGAAGCGCACCTTCGACGAGGTGATCAGGGACGGATTGTTGATGAGCGACCCGTCACTGTTGGTGACGAATCCCTCGTTGACGGATCCGTCGGTGGCGCCGGCCGGGCGACAGACCTACTACGTGCTCGCGCCGACTCCCAACCTCGACTCCGGCCCGATGAACTGGCGGGGCGGCCTCGCCGAGCGATATGCGGCGTCGCTCGTCCAAACGTTGGAGAAGCGCGGATATGTGGGATTCGGGGACAGCATCGAAGTGCAGCAGGTGATCACGCCGGCCGACTGGGCGGATCAGGGGATGGCGGCCGGCACGCCGTTCGCGGCCGCGCACACGTTCGGCCAGACCGGCCCGTTCCGGCCGTCCAACCTGCACCCCGTCTATCCGAACGTGGTCTACACCGGCTCCGGCACCCAGCCCGGCGTCGGCGTGCCGATGGTGCTGATCTCCGGAAAGCTGGCCGCGTCGCGGATCGTCGAGGGGCGCCGGTGACCGCCCGCGAAGCGCACGTCGTCGAGCTCGTCTCCGCGGACGGCGCGGCCGTCGGGTCGGACACCGTCGAATCGGCCCATCGCGCTCCGGGCCGGCTGCATCGGGCGTTCTCGGTGTTCCTGCGGGATGCCGACGGGCGGGTTCTGCTGCAACAGCGGGCCGCGGTCAAGACCCGGTTCCCGCTGCGGTGGGCCAACACCTGCTGCGGGCATCCCGGCCCCGGCGAGGACCTGGCCGTCGCCGCGCAGCGCCGGTTGGCCGAGGAGCTCGGGCTTCCCGCGCCGGACCTGGTCGAGGTGGGTGTGCACACCTATCGGGCCGAGGACCCGGCCAGTGGGCGGGTCGAGCACGAGTACGACCACGTGCTCCTCGGGGATCTGCCCGCCGGGGTGCGGCCGGCGCCCGCCCCGGACGAGGTCGCCGACCTGCGGTGGGTGTCGGTGCCGGAACTACTCGCCGAGATCTCGGCCGACCCGGGGCCGTTCGCGCCCTGGCTTCCGGGCGTGACCGCCCAACTGGCCTCCGCCATCCCCTCCCAACCTGCCGCTGCCGATCACTCGGTGGCGTTTACTGACGATGCTCCGGAGCGGTCGGGTGGCCGATGAGGCGCTGAGCGCCGGCGCCGTCGCGCGGCGGCTTGGCGTGGCGGTCACCACCCTGCGGACCTGGCATCAGCGGTACGGGCTGGGGCCGAGCCGCCACGTGCCCGGGCAGCACCGGCGATACACGGCCCAGGATCTCAACCGGCTCGAGGTGATGCTCCGCCTCACGTCACGGGGAGTGGCGCCGGCGGAGGCGGCCGCGTGGGCTCGACGTACACCCGCGGCCTTGGATTTGGCTCCTGGCCCTTCCGCTCCTGGCCCTTCCGCTCCTGATCTTTCCGCTCCTGCCGCCGGCGTTCTTCCTGGCCATGGGCCGGATGGCGGTGGGCTTGCCATTCCGCTCGGTCACGTCGTGCCGGCCGCGCGAGGGCTCGCTCGTGCCGCGATGCGGCTCGACGCGTCCCTGATGCGCGACATCCTCGCCACCGCCATCGTGGAAAGCGGGGTGATCGACGCCTGGAACGACGTCGCCATGCCGGTGCTGCTGGGAATCGGCGAGCGGTACGAGACCACTCGGCGTTTCATCGAGGTCGAGCACCTGATCTCGCGCTGCATCACCGAGGTGCTGAGCGCCGTGCCCCGGCCGCCGTCCTCGTTGACCCCACGCGTGCTGCTCGCCGCCGCCGACGAGGAACAGCACACCCTGCCGCTGGAGGCGCTGTCCGCCGCGCTTGCCGAGGCGGGGATCCCCAGCCGGCTGCTGGGCGCCCGGGTGCCGCCCCAGGCCCTCGAGGACGCCATCATCCGCACCGGCCCCGCCGCCGTGCTCCTCTGGTCGTCGATGCCCCGAACCGGAGACCCCGCTCAACTTGCTCGGGTGGCGGCAAACCCGCACCCACCCCTGCTGCTGGCGACCGCCGGCCCCGGCTGGCCCGCTGCCGATCTGCCCGAAGGCGTGCTCCACTTCAACGCCCTGGTTCCGGCCCTCGATCTGCTCCGAGCCGTGGCCGGCTGACGTTTTACCTGGTCAGAGTCATTTCGGATACCGGTTTGGAGAGGACGCGGTGGATCACGTATGCTTTCCAAGCCTCAAGCGGGGCCCGGTTGGGGTCTACGCCGCTATGTAAAGCAGACATGCAATACTGGCGGAGTTGCCCTCATCGTCTAGTGGCCCAGGACGCCGCCCTTTCAAGGCGGTAGCACGGGTTCGAATCCCGTTGGGGGTACTGGTAGGTTAGTGGCGCAAGCTACCGACCAGCCGGAGCAAGACAGATAGTTGAATAGCAAGGTCCTGTGGAGCAGTTGGAGTGCTCGCCGCCCTGTCAAGGCGGAGGTCGCGGGTTCAAGTCCCGTCAGGACCGCAAGCAACACCTGGCCAGGTAGCTCAGTTGGTACGAGCGTCCGACTGAAAATCGGAAGGTCGGCGGTTCGACCCCGCCCCTGGCCACGAGTTAATGCGTAAGCCCCGGACCGATGGTCTGGGGCTTTTTGTTTCTCTTGATTGACCCTGGGATCGACTGCGGCCATCTCGGCGGGTGTCGTCGGCCGAGGTCGAACATTGGCTGGATGTCGATCGGTTCGAGGACTGCGATCAAGACCGCCTCCCGATCGTGACGAGGCTGAACCCCTGGATCGCGGCGCGTGCCAGGACCGGGCGATCTGGCAGCAGCGATCTCGTCTCTGTTCATGAGACCCCAGCCCCAGCGCAAGTCGCTGCCGCCTGCGGGATCGAAAAAGGCACGCCGGTGGTGGCGCGTCACCAACTGCTCAGGCTGGACGATGAGCCGGCCGAACTCGTGGGGACGTACTACCCAACCGAGATCGCACGCGGAAGTGCTCTCGCTGAGATGAAGAAGATCAAGGGTCGGCTGTCACTTGCCTATCGTGCTGAGAGGCGGTGACCGGAAGCGGGACGCCGGCGCCGTCCTTGGCCTTTCGGCTTCTGGACGGCGCCGGGTCGGCGGGATGAGGTCAGCGGACACCAGCCAGGTCCGCTGTTCGCCCCCTCATTCCCGCCTCCTTGATCCCTCTTCCGCGACGGTGAGAATCGGCGGGGGCGGGGGTTGCTTTAGAAGTTCGCGGTTTTGGGTTCGGCTTTCTTGAGAGCCTCTTCGATTCGGTCGACGGTGGTGAAGTCGCCCAGGCGGCGCGTTACGTAGGCGATTGCCAGGTCTCGGGTTGGGTCGGCCCAGCCGGCGTTGCCACCCAGGCCGCCCTGGCCCCAGGTGCCGTCGGGTTCGATCTGCACGCCCAGGCCCCATGTCACCTCGGACTCCAGGAACAGGTCGGTGCCGGTGTGCTGTGGGACGGCCAGGTCGGGGAGGCGGCCGTCCAGGATCGCGGCGTAGAAGCGGGCTATCGCCATGGACGTGGCGTGGATGTTCACCGCCGGGACGGCCGCGCGGCGCCACAGCGGGGAGTTGACCACGGCGAGGTCGCGGGCGCCCGGTGGGTTGGAGACCGCTCGCGCGTGAACCGAATCGGGAGCGCCGAGCATGCGGGCCGGCCAGTCGGGGGCGTCGAACTCGAGCTCGGCGCAGCGGGCAATGTCCTCGTCGGACAGTGCGAACGCCAGGTCGAGGTCGAATGGAGCGGCGATCTCCTCGGCCACGAATCGGGCCGGCGGGCGGCCGTCGACCCGGCGGACCAGCTCGCCCAGCAGATGTCCGTAGGTGAGGGCATGCTCGGCCGCCACCGTGCCCGGCTCCCATTCCGCGGTCGCCTCGGCCAGGTCGGTGCAGAGAAGGTCCCAGTCGGACCAGGCCTCGACCGGCCTCGCGACCGGGAAGGACGGCAGGGCCGCGAGGTGCGACAACAGATCCCGTACGGAAGCGGTGGTCTTGAACGACGGCCAGTAGGCTGCCGTCGGCGCCGGCAGTGACACCTGGCCGCGTTGCACCAGCTGCATCACCGCGGCCGCCATCACCGGCTTGCCGACCGAGTAGACGTTGACGAGCGTGTGCTCGTCCCAGGGGATGGTGCGGGCCGAGTCGCGCCAACCCTCGTGGAGGTCCACCACGGGGCGACCGTGGTGCAGGACGGTCAGCGCGGAGCCGCCGCGCGGGTCGGCGGCGAACGCTTCGCCGACTGCTTCGAAGCCTGGAGCGAGCATGAGCGAACCGTAAGCCGCCGGTACGACATTGTCGGTTTACCCGCGCTGAGCTGCGAAGATGCGGGACACTGGGGGCCGATTTGGAGCCCGGGGAACGAGCCTGTAATGTTTTCCGAGCCGGCAGGGACGCGGACGAAGCAGCGGAGAGATTCGCAGCGGCCGTCCTGCCAAATCCTACGAACTTTGGATCGCAGCCATGCTGCGCGCCTGAGCCGCGGGATGTAGTAGGGCAGAAGGACACCAACCGGGAGATACCGGTTGACACGGTCCAGAAGGCCTAGTAAGGTTGATCGAGTGCCCCGAGGGCAAGATTGCTTCGGGTGCGGTTGTTCTTTGAGAACTCAACAGGGTGCTAGATAAGCCAGTGCCAAAAGTTTTATCCCTGGCC